>JBELZL010000027.1:0-48589 GCA_040274025.1 Arthrobacter sp.
CGGTCAGTGCTGTCCGCCGGCTCACCGAAGACGCCATCGAAGTCACCTTCGCGGTTCCCGAGGAACTGACCGGTTCCTTCGACTACCTGCCCGGCCAGTACGTCGCCCTGCGCACCACTCTGGACGGGGCGGAGATCCGCCGCAGCTACTCCATCTGCGCCGAGCCCAAGCCGGGAGAAATCCGGGTTGCCATCAAGCGCGACCTCGGCGGCAGGTTCTCCACCTGGGCGAACGAAAACCTGAAGGCCGGCGACGTCCTGGACGTCATGAGCCCCACCGGGGGTTTTATCTCCAAGCACCCCATGACGGCGCTGAACCACCCCGAGGACATCGACGTCAACGACGAGAACGTGTTCGTTGCCGTCGCCGCCGGGTCCGGCATCACCCCGGTGATCTCCATTGCCCGCACCGTGCTGGCCGCCTCGGAGAATGTGCGCTTCGACCTGGTCTACGCCAACAAGGCCGCCATGGACGTAATGTTCCTGGAGGAACTGGCAGACCTGAAGGACAAGTATCCGGCGCGGTTCGCCCTGCACCACGTCCTCTCCCGCGAACAGCGCATCTCCCCGCTGCTCTCCGGCCGGATCGACGCTGACAAGCTGTCGGCACTGATCGAATCCGTGCTGCCCACCCGCGATGTTGACGAGTGGTTCCTCTGCGGCCCGTTCGAACTGGTGCAGCTGTGCCGCGACACCCTGGCCGAGCGCGGCGTCGACTCCGAGAAGGTCCGCTTCGAACTCTTCACCACCGGCCAGCCCGGAAAGCCGGAGGGCCAGATCGGCCGCCCGATCCAGGTGGACCCCTCCGCAGACAACTTCGAGATCAGCTTCCGGCTGGACGGCCTGCAGGGCAAGGTTGCCAGCCCCACCCACGCCCGCGAATCGATCCTCAATGCCGCCCTGCGCGTGCGCCCGGACGTTCCGTTCGCCTGCGCCGGCGGCGTCTGCGGCACCTGCCGTGCCAAGGTGGTCTCCGGCACGGTGGAGATGGAAGAGAACTACGCGCTGGAACCGGATGAAATCGAAAAGGGTTACATCCTGACCTGCCAGAGCCGCCCCACCAGTCCCGAAGTCACCGTCGACTACGACGCCTAGGAGTCCAGGACCACATGAGCTCCATGATTGAACTGAACATTGCCGACGGCGTGGCCGAGGTTGTCCTCAACGCCCCGCACAAGCTCAACTCCCTGGATGAGCAGGCACTGGCAGACCTGTCCAAAGCCTACGACGACGCCGCAGCCGCCGGGGTGCGCGCGCTGCTGCTGCGCGGAGAGGGCCGCGCCTTCTGCGCCGGACGCGACATCTCCGGCGTCGTACCGGCCGAAGACGACGCCTACGCCTACCTGGGCGAGCTGGTCACACCGCTGCTGAAGAAGATGGCTGCCTTCCCGGCACCCACTTTCGCCGCCGCGCACGGCGCCTGCCTCGGCGTCGGGCTGGGCCTGCTGGTCGCCACCGATGTGGTCTACGTGGCGGACAGCGCGAAGATCGGCTCCCCGTTCGCCAACCTGGGGGCCACCCTGGATTCCGGCGGGCACTGGCTGTTCACCGAACGACTGGGGGCCCACCGGACGCTGGACCTCATTTACACGGCAGATTTGATGAGCGGTACGGAAGCCGTGACGGCCGGCCTGTTCAGCCGGGTGTTCCCGGCCGACGAGCTGCTGGACTCCACCCGAGCCACGGTCGCCCGCGTTGCCTCCGGCGCCACCGGCGCGTTCCGCGCTTCCAAGGAACTTGTTGCGCAGATCCGCGATGCCCGCCTGGGCCTGTGGGAATCCGTCGAGGACGAGAACAAGGCCCAGGGTGTGCTTTGTGGCACCGAGGACTACGCCGAAGGCTTCGCAGCGTTCAAGGAAAAGCGCAGGCCCGAGTTCAAGGGCTAGCTTCGCCATTCCCCCTTCAATCCGCCGAGAGGCCAGTTGCGGCTCTTTTCGGGCGTCAAAGGAGCCGTAACTGGCCTCTCGGCGGATGAGGCGGCGCCGATATTCGACAGCACCGGGAAACTTCGGGAGAATTACAGGGCCGGATGCGACCCCGCCCGGCACACGGTGCCTGAGGAGGACCGATGACAGCGCGTGCCGTACGCTTGGTGCGCGGCTGGGCCGGAGCGTTCGCGGCCACAGCCGTAGCCGCTGCGTCGCACGTGCTCGGCGGCGGCTCCGCTCCCGAGCCGGCCCTTGTGCTCTTCTGCCTGGCAGTCTCCGGCATGATCAGCTGCCTGCTTGCCGGACGCGGACTTTCCCTTCCCCGGCTCGGCGCCGCCGTGGTGTTCAGCCAGGGCCTGTTCCACCTCGTCTTCAGCTTCGGCTCCGCCCCGGCCGCCGTGGGCGGGCATACCGCCCACGCCCACCATGCGGCGCCTGCCCTGGCTGAGGCCGGCACAGCGGCTGCGGCCACTGCGCCGGCAAACGGCGGGATGATGTGGCTCAGCCACGCGCTGGCCGCCGCCGCCACAGTGTGGATCGTTGCCCACGGCGAACGGACGCTGGTCCGGCTCATCGAGGCCCTCGGCGTCCGCCCCGGTGCACTCCTGCCGCTGTTCCGGCCCGCGCACCTTCCCCGTCCCGCCGCTGCGGTCCTGGCTGAACGGCCGCTTGGACTGCGCAGCCTTGGCATTCCGCTGCTGACGTTCCGGCACCGGGGCCCACCTGCTGTATTCGTGTCCAGCTAGGCGCATCCGCGCACCCGCACGAATCCCAGTTCCCTCCGGAACGGAAAGCAGTTATGCCTACCATTTTCTACCGCCAGGCCCGCACGCGCGCCTCGGTTCTTGCCGCAGTCCTCTTCGCCGCGTTCGCTGCGGTCCTCTTCCTTGCGCCTCCGGCGCACGCGCACGACGAACTTGTGTCCTCCAACCCGGCGGACGGTGCCGTTCTGGAAGCCGCTCCTTCCGAAATCGAACTGGTCTTCAGCTCGGAACTCATGGACCTGGGCAACCAGGTAATCGTCGAAGACTCTGCCGGAAATAATGTGGCTGAGTCCGAGCCGGTGCTCACCCGCGAAACCCTGGTCCAGGCTGTTCCCGCCCTCGAGGCCGGAGATTACAAGGTCAACTGGCGTGCTGTTTCAAGCGACGGGCACCCGATCACCGGCACCTTCAGCTTCACGGTGAACGCAGCAGAAGGCGCGGAGACCGCCGCTCCCTCAACCGCAGCCACCACTCCGGCAGCCAGCGAGCCCGCAGCCACCGCGTCCCCTGAGGCGAACACTACGTCCGAGAGCACCTCATTTGGTCCGCTTGGCTGGGTCCTTACAGCTGTGGGCGTGGCCCTCGTCGCCGTACTGGTATACGTGATCGTCACCCTGGCCAGGAAGCGCCGCGGCACCAACGCCTAAAACCGCCGCCCTGCGGCAGTAACACCCGCGGCCTGCTACTGCACAGCCGTCCCTTACCCTTGCCCGCGCCGATGCGCGGAACACACCTTTGGAGTACCGAAAAACCATGAAAAAGTTCGCCCTCGCCGCAGCCTCCCTCGCTGTCTCGGCTGCCGCCCTCACCGGCTGCGGCTCATCCACCCCCGCAGCAGAAGCCACCCCGGCCGCAGACGGCGCCGCAGCCCTGTCCATGTCCGGTGCCTGGGCTAAAGCTGCAGAAGCCGGCGGCATGACCGGGGCCTTCGGCACCCTTGAAAACTCGGGCAGCGAAGACCTCACCGTCGTTGCTGCCAGCTCGCCTGCCGCTTCCGCCGTGGAACTGCATGAGGTGGCAATGGACGACGACGGCGCCATGGTGATGCGCGAAATCGAAGGCGGGTTTGTGGTTCCGGCCGGAGACGCTTACCTGCTGGAGCCTGGAGCCAGCCACCTGATGCTGATGGGCTTGACGGACGGGCTGCTCGCCGGGGATACCGTGACGATCACTTTGGAACTGGCTGACGGTTCCACGCTGGACGTCGATGCGGTGGCCAAGGACTTCGCCGGCGGCAACGAAAGCTACGGCACCGGCGAAGGCCACGATGCCGAGGGCCACGGCACTGAAAGCCACAGTACTGAATCACACGGAACTGAATCACACGGAACCGCGGACCACTGATGAGCGCCGAAACCACACCCCGGGGAGTGGGCCGGCGGCGGCTGCTCTTCGGCGGTGCCGCAGCGGGCCTGGGAGCAGTCGCTGCGGCCGGCGGCCATTTGGTCGGCAGCCGGGGCGCAGAACTGGAACGCGCGGGGCTGGATGAGGCCGGCAGCAACGGCCGGCAGACAGTTCCGTTTTACGGTCCGCACCAGGCGGGGATAGCGACGCCGCCGGGCGCCTATGCAGCCTTCGTTGCCCTTGACCTGCGCGAGGGCATAGGCGGGGACCGGATTCGGTCCTGGCTGCGGATGCTCAGTGACGACGCCGCTGCCCTCACCCAGGGCGAACCGGCACTGGCGGACACCGAACCTGAGCTGGCCCGGAATCCGGCACGGCTGACGGTGACTTTCGGGTTCGGACCCGGCCTCGTGGCTGCCGTCGCACCGAAGCTGGCCCCGGCCTGGCTGGGGCCGCTTCCTTCCTTCAGCATCGATGCACTCGAAGATCGCTGGAGCGGGGGAGACATGATGCTCCAGCTGTGCGCCGACGACCCGCTGACCCTTGCCCACGCCCAGCGGATGCTGCTGAAGGACAGCCGTGCGTTCGCCGTCGTGCGCTGGATCCAGCCCGGGTTCCGCCATGCCTACGGCAGCGAACCTGCCGGCACCACCATGCGCAATCTGTTCGGTCAGGTGGACGGTTCCGCGAACGCGCTGCCCGGAAGCCCCGAATTCGACCGGGTGGTGTGGGGCGACGCAGAGATTCCGGCCTGGCTGGAAGGCGGCACCTCGATGGTGGTCCGCCGGATCGCGATGAACCTGGACACCTGGGATGAACTGGACCGGCGGGGCCGGGAAGAAGCGGTGGGACGCAGGCTCGCCAACGGTGCGCCGCTGACCGGCGAAAATGAGCGGGACGAACCGGATTTCGACGCCGTGACCGGACTCGGGTTCAAGGTCATCCCCGAGTACGCACACATGCGCCGTGCCCGCCCCGATGATCCGCGCCAGCGGATCTTCCGCCGCGGCTACAACTACGACGACGCCCTGGAGCCGGGCGGCCCCGTCTCCAACGCCGGGCAGATCTTCGTGGCGTTCCAAGCCGACGTCGCAGCGCAGTTCGTGCCGATCCAGCAGCGCCTGGACGAACTGGACCTGCTCAACGAATGGACGACGCCGATCGGCTCAGCTGTATTCGCCGTGCCGCCGGGGGCCCGCGAGGGAGGCTTCGTGGGTGAGGAGCTCTTTACGTAGGGATTGCCCGCGGGCCGGTAATCCCGCTAGGTTGGAAACGTCAGTATGCTGATAAAAAGTCTCCTCCCTTGCGGGACATCACCGAAAGGCCACGATGACGCAAAGCTACGATCCGAACAATGATCCAGCCAATCCGGACAAGCCCAAGGATGCTGACCACGCCGAGGCCCAGAAGGGCCCGGATACGACGGAGGGCACCGGAAACCATGCCGGCAGCGGTGAGAAGGGCCGGCGCGTGAATCCTGATCCGGCCGAGGGCAACATCACCGGCCTGGAGCCCGGCGGCGGTGTTCCGCCGGGAGAGACGCCCCCCGCTGAGGATCAGATGAGCATGGACCAGGGGCACGACGAGAACTGACCTCCCGTCCCTGGGTATCGAGATCACAGAAACTGCCCGTTTGGAGCTCCAAACGGGCAGTTTCTGTCATCTCGATGGACTAGCGGACGTCGAGGTCCTCAAAGACGAGGAACGTCTGGGTGTCCAGCACCCCCGGAGCGGACTGCAGCTGGTCAAAGATGACCTGCCGCAGATGCAGATTGTCCTCAGCGCGAACCAGCAGGATCACGTCGAAGGACCCGCCGACCAGGGCCACGTGGTGCACCTCGGGAATCTTGCGCAGGACTTCCTTCAGCTCCCGCCAGGACTGCTGGCGGACCTTCATCGTGACGTATGCGCTGGACCGCAGGCCTGCCTTGACCGGGTCCACCAGTGCGGTGAAGCGGGTGAGGACGCCGGAACCGGTCAGCTTGGAGATACGCGAGTAGGCGTGTGCCCGGGAGATGTGGACGGCTTCAGCCACGGCACTGACGGAGGCCCGGCCGTCCCGCGTGAGTTCTGCCAGGATCCGCTTGTCGATGTCATCCAATGCCGCCTGCGCCTGGGCCATAGTGTCTACGTCCTTCAAAGTAATCCAGCTCACGTTTGCAACTTGTCCATCACAATACGCAACGGGGTACAAAAAATCTAGGATTTCCGCTCCCGCTAGATGCGAATCGTCAGCTTCCGCATACTGGGCTTACAGAAATTCCACCCATGCCGGAGGAACCCGGGACGCCCGGAAGGCCCTTCGGCATCCGCCGCGGCAGACGGAGATTCCAATGACTATTCCCACTGGGAACACACGCGCCGGGTCCGCGCAGGGCACACGGCCGGAGGACAACGAGGACCGCACCGCGACCATGCTGCCCTCCGCCGCACCGGTCCAGCTGATCGACGCTGACGGCACCCACCGGCACAGCGACAAGTACCCGTTGCCCGACGGCGATGCCCTTCGGTCCGTCTTCGAAGGCCTCGTGGCTGGACGGCGCATCAATGACCAGGCCAACGCCCTGGTCCGGCAGGGCCGCCTGGCTGTCTACCCCTCATCCCACGGCCAGGAAGCCTGCCAGATCGCCGCGGCTGCGGTACTGGCCGACGGCGACTGGCTGTTCCCGACCTACCGCGACACCGTTGCCGTCATCCACCGCGGGGTGGACCCGCTGCAGGTGCTGACCCTGCTCAAGGGTGACTGGCACGCAGGCTACGACCCTTACGAGCACAACGTTGCGCCCCAGGCGACCCCGCTGGCCACCCAGCTGCTGCACGCCGTCGGTGTTGCGCACGCAGCCAAGCTCCGCGGCGAGAACACCGTGGTGCTGGCCATGTGCGGTGACGGTGCCACCAGCGAAGGCGACTTCCACGAGGCGCTGAACTTCGCCGCCGTCTTCCACGTTCCCGTGGTCTTCTTTGTTCAGAACAATGAATACGCCATCTCCGTGCCGCTGAAGAACCAGAGCGTCGCCCCGTCCCTGGCGCACAAGGCAATCGGTTACGGCATGCCCGGTGAGCGGGTGGACGGCAACGACGCCGCGGCGCTGCTGGCCGTGCTCGGCGCCGCCGTCGAGCGTGCCCGCGAAGGCGGCGGCCCGGCCCTGGTCGAGGCGCACACCTACCGCATGCAGGCCCACACCAACGCCGACGACGCCACCCGGTACCGTTCCGAGGACGACGTCGCCAAGTGGGTGCCGCGCGATCCGCTGACCCGGCTGCGCACCTACCTCACCGGCCTCGGGGTGCTCGACGCCGCCGCGGAGGAAACCATGACAGCGGCAGCGGAGACCACCGCCGCCCGCATCCGCGACGGCCTGAACACGGACACCATGCCCGAGCCCATGGACCTCTTCAACTTCGTCTATGACCGCCGTACCCCGCAGCTCACCGAGCAGGCCGCACTGCTCACGGATGAGCTTTCCCGGGCGCAGGACTAACAGGAGCCACCAATGACAGTCACAGCACAGGCGCCTGCGCCCGAGGACACCCGCGTCAGCCTGACCTTCGCGAAGGCACTGAACACCGCGCTGGCGGACGAAATGGCCGCCGATTCCACCGTGGTGATGTTCGGTGAGGACGTCGGCCCGCTTGGCGGCGTTTTCCGCATTACCGACGGCCTGACCGAACGTTTTGGAGAGGAGCGCTGCTTCGACACCCCGCTGGCCGAGTCCGGCATTATGGGCATGGCCGTGGGCATGGCCATGAACGGAATCCGTCCAGTGGTCGAAATGCAGTTCGACGCCTTCGCCTACCCGGCCTTTGAGCAGGTGGTCAGCCACGTAGCCAAGATGTCCAACCGCACCCGGGGCAAGGTCAAGCTGCCCCTGGTGATCCGGATTCCGTACGCCGGCGGCATCGGGGGAGTGGAGCATCACTGTGACTCCTCCGAGTCCTATTACGCCCACACTCCGGGCCTGACGGTCCTGGCCCCGGCCACCGTGGCGGATGCCTACACGATGCTGCGCGAAGCCATCCGCTTCCCGGACCCGGTGGTCTTCCTGGAACCCAAGAAGCTCTACTGGACCAAGGAGGACGTTGACCTCGCAGCCCTGCGCGCCCCCTTCGAAGCAGACGCCCCGGCCGCCGGCCCTGCGATCGGAAAGGCCGCTGTTGCCCGAGAGGGCACCGACGCAACGCTGATCGCCTACGGGCCGTCCGTGTCCACGGCGCTCTCCGCCGCCGAAGCCGCAGCCGCCGAGGGCCGCAGCCTGGAGGTCATCGACGTGCGCAGCATCGTTCCGTTTGACGACGAAACCGTGTGCGCGTCCGTCCGCAAGACCGGCCGCGCCGTCGTGATCTCCGAAGCCCCGGGCTTCGCGTCTGTCGCCTCTGAAATCGTGGCCCGTATTCAGGAACGCTGCTTCCATTCGCTCGCAGCGCCCGTGCTGCGGGTGACCGGCTTCGACATCCCCTACCCGGCTCCGAAGCTGGAGCACTTCTTCCTGCCCGGGGTGGACCGGATCCTGGACGCCGTTGATGAACTGCAGTGGGAGGACAAATGAGCGTGCGTACTTTCCTGCTCCCGGACCTGGGCGAAGGCCTGACCGACGCGGAACTGGTGAACTGGCTCGTTGCCGAGGGCGACACCATCACCGTTGACCAGCCCGTTGCCGAAGTTGAGACTGCCAAGTCACTGGTGGAGGTTCCCTCCCCGTTCGCGGGAGTCGTGCAAACCCTGCATGGCGCCGCCGGAGAGAGTATCGACGTCGGCAAGCCGCTTATCTCGGTACGCACGACGGCGGACGCGCCGGCCCCGGGTGAAACCACACCCGCAGCCCCGGGCGACCCCGATCCGGCCGGCGAAGCCTACCGGCAGGAGGAACGGGCCGGTTCCGGCAACGTGCTGATCGGTTACGGAACACCGGATCAGACCAGTCACGGGACCAACCGCCGCACCCGCGCACCCCGCCGTGCTGCGGCCGCGCAGACCGTTCCCGCGGCCGCACCAGCGGCAGCAGCAGTTGCCGTCGCTGACCCGGCTCCCGCCATGCTGGAGGCACCGCGGTGCATCTCGCCGCTGGTGCGCCGCCTGGCCCGCGAATCCGGAATCGCGCTTCGCTCCGTGCACGGCACCGGGCCGGACGGCCTGATTCTGCGCCGCGACGTCGAACTGGCCATCAGCGCCGGCTCTTCGGCTGCGCCCGCGCCTGCAACGGCCCCCGTACCCGCTTCGCCGGCCGCGCCCGCAGCGGGCGATACCGACCCGCGCTCCGGACTGGGCGTTGCCTCCCGCACCCCGGTCAAGGGACTGCGACGCACCGTGGCCGCGAACCTCAGCGCCAGCCGCAGCGAAATCCCGGAGGCCACCGTCTGGGTGGACGTGGATGCCACCGCCCTGCTGGAACTGCGCGCGGACCTCAAGCGCCGGGACCCGGAGAACACCCCGGGCCTGATGGCCTTCCTGGCCCGGTTCACCCTGGCCGGCCTGCGCCGCTTCCCGGAACTGAACACCCGGTACGTGGCCGGTGCCGGCCCCGACGCCGAACTGGTGGCCTTCGACGGCGTGAACCTGGGCTTCGCCGCGCAGACCGACCGCGGGCTGATGGTTCCCTCCATCCGGCACGCCGAGAAGCTCAGCGCCCGGGAACTGGACGCCGAGATCCGGCGGCTGACGGCGTCGGCCCGGTCCGGTGCCGCCACCCCGGCAGAACTGACCAGCGGAACCTTCACCCTGAACAACTACGGCGTCTTCGGCGTTGACGGCAGCGCCGCGATCATCAACTATCCGGAGTCGGCGATCCTGGGCATTGGGCGCATTATCGACAAGCCCTGGGCGGTGGACGGCCAGCTGGCCGTGCGCAAAATGACGGAGCTGACCCTGGTCTTCGACCATCGGGTGTGCGACGGCGGCACGGCAGGCGGGTTCCTTCGTTACGTTGCGGATGCAATAGAGAACCCCGGAAGCGTCCTGGCTGACCTGTAGCAGCCGCCACACGGTAGGTTGGTTAGCGCAGATACCAGAAGGACGGACGCCATGACGCAGACCACCCCGCAAACCCCCGATGACTGGCTCGAGCTGGCACCGCACACCTATGTGCGCTCAAGCCCGGGCTGGGGCATGAACTCCGGCCTGGTTATCGGGCAGGAGCGGGCGCTGCTGGTGGACACCGGAGCCGGTCCGGCCCAGGCGAAGGCACTGCTGGACGGCGTCCGGAAACTGACGAATCTGCCCGTCATCGCCGTGAATACCCACGCGCACTACGATCACTTCTTCGGCAACGCCTACCTGATGGACAACGGCGTCGAGGAAATCTGGGCGACCAGCGACTGCGCACGGACGATCAGCGACTCGGGCGAGGAGCAGCGCTCCTCCGTTGCCGCCGTCGAGCCCGCAATGGCCGCCGGCACCGGGCCGGGCACGGCAATCGTGGTGCCGCAGAAACTGGTTGACGGCGCGCCGGTGGACCTGGATCTGGGCGGAATGTCCGTGACGCTGTTCCATCTGGGCCGCGGCCATACCGACCATGACCTGCTGGTCGGCGCGCCAGACGTGCTCTTCGCCGGCGACCTGGTGGAACAGGGAGCTGATCCGAATTTCGGTGACTCCTACCCCAAGGAATGGATCCGCACGCTGGGCAAGATCATCGCACTGGAAGATCTGTACAGCACGGTGGTGCCGGGCCACGGCAAGCCGGTGGACATGGCCTTCGTGACCACCCAGATGAACAAGATGCGCACCGCCGTCGCCGTGACCCGCAGCGCCATGGACCAGGCGTCAACGGACATGACCAAGGCCATTCCGATCCTGCCCTACGGCCCCGAGCAGTCAAGGGCACTGCTGACCCGGCTGCGCACCCTGGCGCGCTGGAAGTGGCTGAAGCAATAGATACCTTCAGCCTGCGGAGCATCGCCGTCCCAGCCTTCGGCCCCACCGTGCTCTACGGGACGGCAATCGGTGCGATCCTCCCGGTCGTTGCGCTGACGGCACGGGACCTGGGCGCCACCGTGGCACTTGCTGCCGCAATCGTCACGCTGACAGGCTTCGGTTCCCTGCTCACCAACGTTCCAGCCACGCTGGTCACCACCCGTTTCGGGGAGAAGTGGGCCCTGGTCGGAGCAGCAGCCTGGTGCGCGCTGGCCATGGTGCTCGCCGCTTCCGTCCCTGTGCTCTGGGTCTTCGCCCTGTCCGTTTTTATGGTGGGAATGGCCGGTGCCGTCTTTGGCCTGGCACGCCAGAGCTATGTCACCGAGGCACTGCCGCTGCATTTCCGGGCGCGGGCACTCTCCACGCTGGGCGGCTCCAACCGCATTGGTGTCTTCATCGGACCGTTTGCGGCTGCCGGCGTGATGTCATTCGCCGGAACGCCCGGGGCGTACTGGGTGGGCGCCGTGGCTGCGTTCGGCGCCGGCCTGCTGAGCCTGACCGTTCCAGACCTCAGTGTGCGGACACCCGGGAGGAGAAAGAGGTCAGCCAGGGACGAGCAGCTGGAGGAAGCAGTCGAGGCCGCGGCTGCGCCCACCATTGGCTCCATCCTGCGCAGCCACTCCCGTGTGTTCGGAACGGTGGGCATCGGGGTGCTGCTGATCGCGGCGGTGCGGGCCACCCGCCAGGCGGTGATCCCGCTCTGGGCCCAGCACCTGGGCATCGATCCCGCACAGACAGCGCTGATCTACGGCATCTCTGCGGGCATCGACATGCTGATCTTCTACCCCGCCGGGCGGGTCATGGACCTGCGCGGCCGCCGTGCCGTGGCCGTGCCGTGCATGCTGCTGATGGCCGCAGGACTGGGCCTGCTGCCGCTGACTTCCACGCCGCTGCAGCTGCTGCTGGCGGCGCTGCTGATCGGATTCGGCAACGGAATCGGCTCCGGCATAGTCATGACGCTGGGCGCGGATTTCTCCCCGCAGCCAGGCCGGCCGCAGTTCCTGGGCCTGTGGCGGCTGCTCTCGGACATCGGAATTCTCAGCGGCCCGGGCCTGCTCTCCGCCGTGACTGCGGCGGTGTCGCTCTCCGCCGGGATTACGGTCACGGCCGTTATGGGCCTGGCCGGCGCCGCGGTGCTGTGGAAGTACGTGCCGAAAGGGCGCCGGACCGGCCCCTAGCGGTCTCCGGCCTGCTGCGTGAACAGCCAGGAGCCCAGGGCAGCCAGCACGTAGCCCACGCCAACGATCAGTGACAGTCCGCTCCAGAAGTACAGCGGACGCTCGTCCAGCCCGGCCACGCCTGCGCCCCAGCGGGCATAGGCGTACAGGGCTGCCGAGAGTACCAGGGCCAGCACGCCCGCCGCGGAGCAAAGCCCGGTCCAAAGCCGCCCGGCCGCCCCGCGGCTGGGCGCGGGCAGGGTATTCCAGTCCCGGTTGGTTCGCATCATGATCAGGCCGCCCACCAGGGTGCAGGCCGAGACGACGAAGAAAGCGGCAACGACATCGGCCGGTCTGTGCCAGAGATTAAAGAACGTCGCCGAGCCGGCAAGCACTGCGTAGGTGCCGCCCAGGGCTGCCACGGCCGGCCGCCAGCGCGGCGAAGACACCAGGAACACCGCGGCCATGGCGGAAGCGGCCATGGTGGTGTGGCCGGAAGGCAGGGAATTAAAGGCCAGTGTGACCACGCCGCGGTCCGGCCGGTCCAGCAGCAGGTTCTTCAGCAGCTGCGTTGCCAGATTCGCACCGGCCATCGTGGCGACGGCAATGACGGCAGGGGAGAAGCGCTTTCGGTACAGGGTCACCGCAACGATCACTGCCAGCGCGATGAACACCGAAGCCAGCGGCAGACTGTCCAGGAACTCGAGCGCGGGGAGGCGGGTGCCCGGGGCAACCTGCTCCGCCTCGCGCCAGGCAGACTCGTCGGCAAACTGGCCCGTGGTGGTCCGCACGAAGCCCAAATACGTTACCGCGGCACCGGCAGCCGCCAGCAGCGCAGCGAAAAGAAAGAGGGCGGGGTTGTGCCCGGCCGGCCGCCGTACGGGCCGGCGGTTGTTCAGGAGATTGCTCGTATCCATCACCTCAAGCGTGCCATACGTCCGTGCAGGTTTCCTGTGAGCCGGACGGCTTCCGCAACTGTTCCGCACCGCGCTCTTGTCCAGGGCCCAGTGCTGCCAGACTATGCGGCCGGCGGGTGCAGGCCGGCACCGGGTCACGGCCGCCTCCCGGCTCGGCGCGGTAGGCTGGCGGGGTGGATCCGAACCTCTTTCCCTCCCTGAATGAGCTGCAGGAAAACGCCCACGTAGTGTCCCTGCCGATGCGCGTAAAGTTCCGCGGGATCCTCCGCCGGGAAGCACTCGTCTTCCGCGGTCCGTCCGGGTGGGGCGAGTTCTCGCCTTTCCCGGAATACGGTGACACGGAGGCAGCCCCCTGGCTGGCAGCGGGAATCGAAGCGGCCTGGCAGGGTTACCCGGAACCTGTGCGCACTTCGGTGCCGGTCAACGGCACCGTCCCCGCGGTGGGCGTGGAACAGGTTGAAACCGTCCTCGCCCGGTTCGGGGACGTCCCCGCCGTCAAGGTCAAAGTCGCTGAACGCGGGCAGAGCGTCGCCGAGGACCTCGCCCGCGTGGCAGAGGTACGCCGGCTGCTGCCGAACGCTGGGATCCGCGTCGATGCCAACGGCGGCTGGGACGTGGCCACCGCCGTCGGCGCCCTGGAATCCCTGGCCGAAGCAGGCCTCGAATACGCCGAGCAGCCCGTTCCCGACATCCCCGGACTGCGTGCCGTGCGCGGGGAACTGGGCCGCCGCGGCATTCCCGTGCTGGTCGCCGCGGATGAGAGCGTCCGGAAGGAAACAGATCCGCTGCTGGTGGCCCGGGAGGACGCAGCAGACCTGATCGTGGTGAAGGCCGCGCCGCTGGGCGGGGTCCGCCGCGCCCTGGAGGTGGTGGCAGCCGCCGGGCTTCCCGCCGTCGTCAGTTCGGCGCTGGACACCTCGGTGGGCATCCGCACCGGAGTCGCGCTGGCGGCTTCCCTGCCTGAGCTGCCCTACGCCTGCGGGCTGGGAACCCTGTCGCTGATGGAGGGCGACGTAACCGGTGAGCCGCTGCTGCCCGACGGCGGTGCCCTGGCAGTGCGCGAGGTCCCGGTTTCCACGGAGCTGCTGGAGCGCTACGCGGCTGCACCCGAGCGCCGGCAGTGGTGGCTGGACCGGCTGGCGCGCGTGCACAAGCAGCTGCTCGCCCGGCAGCCGTAATCCAGCCGGCGTAATCCCGGCCGGACCAGCGTCCGAAAACCGTGTACCCGCCGGCTGAGGCGGACCGGCCGTTTTCGGGTTGGGCCATGCAGCCGCCGTTACCGGACCTGATGGCTTCGCCCGCGGGGGCCGAACCCTAGGATGGAGATGTGACCGGATCCTCTTTATCCTCCAGCCAGTCCTCCAACAAGCCCTCCGCAGCCGCCGAGGGGAACGCTCTCAGCTCCCTGCAGGCAGCGCGGTCGGCCATCACGGCGCTGGCACGCACCGGAGTGCGGGACGTGGTGCTTGCTCCCGGTTCCCGCAGCGCACCGCTGGCCTACGCGCTGGCTGAAGCCCAGGCACAGGGGCAGCTCCACGTGCACGTCCGCATTGACGAGCGGGTCGCCGGATTCACCGCCCTGGGACTTGCCCGCGGCGGGTCGCGCCCCGCTGCAGTCGTCACGACGTCGGGCACTGCCGTGGGTGAACTGCTGCCGGCCGTTATGGAAGCCCATCACGCCGGCATTCCGCTGGTTGTCCTCTCCGCGGACCGTCCGGCCGAACTGCACGGCACGGGAGCCAACCAGACCACGGTCCAGGACGGCATCTTCGGCCGTTTCCCGGCCGTGGCAACGGATGTCGAAGCCGGCATGGACCCCGCGGGACCCATTGCGGCTGCGTTTGCGAAGTTGGACGGCCAGACACCCGCTGGACCGGTGCACATCAACCTGCAGTTCCGCGATCCGCTCATCCCCACCGAGGCAGACGCGCTTGGTGCCGCCGCGGAGCACGCTTTCGAGGTACTTCCGCCTGCGGGGACCGAGGAAACACCCGGGTCCCTTGCGGAGCTTGGCGGAATCCACCGAACAGTCGTGATCGCAGGCGACGGCGCAGGGGAGACAGCCGCGATCTTCGCCCGCCGGGCGGGACTCCCGCTCCTTGCGGAGCCCTCCTCCAACGCCCGCTTTGGCCCGAACTCCATTACCGCCTACCGGCTGATCCTCGCGGACCTCGGTCCGCAGATCGAACGCGCCGTAATTTTCGGCCGGCCGACGCTCTCCCGGCCGGTCACCGCACTGCTGTCCCGGCCGGATGTGAAGAAGGCCCTGTACGTGCCGCGTCCAGTGAACTGGTTTGCGCCGGGCAAACGGCCGGAAACCCTCATCTCGGACCTGGCCTCGCTGCTCGCCTTCGCGGGACGTGGAGCCCCCGGCTGGCTGGAGGCCTGGCAGCAGGCCTCCGACGCCGCCGAAACTGCCATCCGGGACCTGCTGGCAGCCGAGGCTGGGCTGAGCGGCCTGCAGGTTGCCGGTCTGGTATGGCAGAACTCCGATGCCAACCTGGTGCTCGGCTCCTCCAACACCATCCGCGACGTCGACCTGGTGGCCTCCGGCACCTGGCATCCCCTGGACGTCTACGCGAACCGCGGACTGGCCGGCATTGACGGAACCATCTCCACGGCGTCGGGCATTGCCCTGTCCCACGGGATTCCCACTCGCCTGCTGCTCGGAGACCTCACCTTCCTGCACGACGCCGGCGGCCTCCTCCTCGGCGACGGCGAGGTAGAGCCGGACCTGCAGCTGGTGGTCCTGAATGACGCGGGCGGCGGCATCTTTACCACGCTTGAGCACGGCGAACTGGGGGAGCGCGCGGAGTACCGCGACGTCGTCGAACGTTTCTTCGGCACCCCGCACCGGGCGGACCTGGCCGCACTGGCGGCAGGCTACGGGGTGCGGCACCAGAGGGTGCGCACGGCACAGGAGCTGGAAGCAGCGCTGCAGGCTCCGGTCCAGGGCCGGTCAATCATCGAGGTAACGGTGGAGCGCTCCGGACTGCGCGCCCTGCACCGCCGGGTGCAGGCAGCCGTGCACCGCGCGCTCACCTGACTTGTGCTGCCGGTTTCTGCTGACCTCCTGGAACCGGCAGCAAAAACGGCTGCGGCCTGCACCGGGAAAGGTGCAGGCCGCAGCCGTTTTTTGGCGTAAAGCTAGAGGACCTTGGAGAGGAACGAACGGGTCCGCTCGTGCTGCGGGTTGCCCAGCACGGCCTCCGGTGCGCCCTGTTCGACGACGACGCCGCCGTCCATAAACACCACGCGGTCTCCCACCTCGCGGGCGAAGCCCATCTCATGGGTCACGACCATCATGGTCATGCCTTCCTGGGCCAGCTGGCGCATGACCTCAAGGACGTCACCGACAAGTTCCGGGTCCAGGGCGGAGGTGGGCTCATCAAAGAGCATCATGTCCGGGTCCATGGACAGGGCGCGGGCAATCGCCACACGCTGCTGCTGGCCGCCGGAGAGCTGGGAAGGGAACGCCTTGGCTCGGTCCGCCAGGCCCACCTTGGCCAGGTTCTTCATGGCGGTTTCCTCAGCCTCGGCCTTGCCGCGCTTCTTGGCCCGGCGCTGGGCCAGGGTCAGGTTCTGCAGCACGTTCAGGTGCGGGAAGAGGTTGAACTGCTGGAAAACCATGCCGATCCGGGTGCGGACGGCGTCCAGGTCCGTCTCCGGATCAGTGATGTCGGTGCCTTCAACCAGGATGGTGCCGGACGTCGGTTCCTCAAGCCGGTTCACGCAGCGCAGCAGCGTGGACTTGCCGGAGCCGGACGGGCCGATCACGCAGACGACTTCGCCCTGGTTCACGTGGAAGTCGATTCCCTTGAGAACCTCATTGTCGCCGAAGGACTTGTGCAGGTTCCGGACCTGGATGGCGGGAGCATTCCCGGACGGATTGGCGGCAGCTGTGCTCACGCTGGGTTACCGGCCTCTCTGGTTGTGGCGTTCGAGTTTCGCGACCAGCTGCGTCAGCGGCAGGGTGATGATCAGGTACATGACCGCGGCCAGCACCAGCGGCGTGGCGTTGGCGGACTGGGAGACGGAGTCCCGCGCGAAGGTGGTCAGTTCCCGATCCTGCAGCGCCATCCCGGCGATGAACAGCAGCGAAGTGTCCTTGATCAGGATAACCAGCTCGTTTGTCAGCGGCGGGGTGATGATGCGGAATGCCTGGGGAAGGGTCACAGAGATCATGGTCCAGGCCGGGCCCATGCCCAGCGAGCGGGCAGCTTCAGTCTGCCCGGCCGGAACCGCCTGGATACCGGCACGGATGGTTTCGGCAATGTAGGCGCCGGAAACCATGATCAGGGCGATGAGGCCTGCTCCGGCGCTGCCCCCAGGCGGACGCCAGTTGAACGCAATCGGCACGGCGAAGGCAATCGCGAAGATCACCAGCAGGGCCGGAAGCCCGCGGAAGATTTCGATGTAGATCGTCGCAGCCCAGCGGTAGGGACCCACCGGTGAGAGCTTCATCAGCGCCAGGATCAGGCCCAGGATCAGGCCGCCGATGAACGCGATGATGGTGTAGACGACGGTATTCTTCACGGCCACCGTGATGATGTCCGGGAACGCCCTTCGGGCCACTTCGGGGTCGAAGAAGTTAACCCCGATTGCCTTCCAGTCCGCGAGCAGGACTACGGCAAGAACGGCCAGGACGAAGACGGCATACAGGATGCCCCGGGTGAGGCGTCTGCGGGTGGACGGTTTCAAGGGTAGGGCCTTCCGCGGAAGTTTAGGGCGCCGTTCCGGGCGGGGTCTTCCACCCGGAACGGCAATCGGTCAGTCGGATGCTATTCGGTGAAGTACTTGTCGTAGATCTCCTGGTACTTGCCGTTTTCACGCAGCTCTGCGAGCTGCGCGTTGACGGCGGAGACCAGTTCTTCATTGGCGTCCTTGGCCATGGCAAAACCGTAGGACTCGTCTGTCTCGAACTTCTGCGCGATGGTGAACGCGCCTTCCTGGGTGTGGCCCAGGTTAACCGGCAGATCCTGCAGCACAGCGTCGACCCGCCCGGCCTGCAGGGCAGGGAACAGCTCGGCGTCGGAGGGGAAGGAGCTGATCTCGGCCTCGGGAGCGTTGTCCCGTGCGTAGGCTTCACCGGTGGTGCCCTGCTGGACGCCCAGGTTCTTGCCGGCGAGGTCTTCGATGCTGGTGATGTCGGAGCCCTCAGGCACCAGGATGGACTGCAGCGAGTCGTAGTACGGATCGGAGAACGTGAGGTTCTGCTTCCGCTCATCGGTGATGGTCATGGCGCTGGCTACCAGGTCGCACTGGCCGGCGGCCAGGGAGGTGCCGCTCTGCAGGCCGTCGAAGCCCACGTCCTGGACGGAGAGTTCCAGCTCCATGCCGGCGGCGATTTCCTTGACCAGGTCCATGTCGAACCCGGTGTATTCGCCGTCATCGCCTACGAATTCGAACGGAGCGTAAGGAACATCAGAGCACACGGTGAGCGTGCCCTCGGAAACCAGGTTCATCCCTGAGTCTGAGGCGGAGTCGCTTCCGCCGCCGCAGGCAGAGAGCGCCAGGGCGGACAGCGCCGCAGCGGCCAGGACGGAGGATCGTGCTTTGTACGGCATGGATTGGTACCTTCTCTTGGTGCTGGGCAGGGCCGCTGGGGCCCCGAACGTTGATGGCAAGCAGTCTTGATTGTACGCATCCATCACCGCACGGGTGCTGCAGCTCACAGCGGCAGCGCGTGCCCTGTACAGCAGACGGCGCAGGCCCAACGGATCAAGGCCTGCGCCGCCGTGCAGCAGCAGATCGGCTATTCGGTGAAGTACGTGTCGTAGATTTCCTGGTAGCGGCCGTTTTCGCGCAGCTCTGCCAGCTTTTCATTCACAGCGGCAACCAGTTCTTCGCTGCCGTCCTTCTTCATGGCGAAGCCGTAGACTTCATCCGTTTCGTAGGTTGCGGAGATGGTGAAGGCGCCGCCGTCGGTGTGGTCCAGGTTCACCGGAAGGTCCTGGAGAACGGCGTCAATGGCGCCGGCCTGGAGGGCCGGGAAAAGCTCGGCGTCGGTCTGGAAGGAGACAACCTCGGTGTCCCCGGCGTTCTCGCGGGCGTAGGACTCGCCGGTGGTGCCCTGCTGCACGCCGATTTTCTTGCCGGCCAGGTCCTCAAGGGACTTCACGGAGGAGTTCGCCGGAACCAGCAGGGACTGGAGGGAGTCGTAGTACGGCTCGGAGAACGTCATCTTTGCTTCACGCTCGGGCGTCACGGACATGGCGGCGGCGATGAGGTCGCACTGCCCGGCTGCCAGCACGGTGCCGCTCTGCAGGCCGTCAAAACTCACATTCTGCATTTCCCAGTCCAGGTCCATGCCCGCGGCGATCTCCCGGGTCAGGTCCATGTCGAACCCGGTGTACTCACCGTTGTCATCCACATACTCGAACGGCTGGAACGGAACGTTGGAGCAGACGGTCAGTGTGCCGTCGTTGACCAGTCCCAGCCCGGAGTCCTCAGCTGAATCGGACCCCGAGCTGCAAGCTGCGAGGCTGAGGGCACCGACGGCCAGAACAGCGGCGACGGCTTTGCGTGCTTTGTGGTGCATGGGTTTAGAACCTTAGGTCGGAACGGAGCGTTCGGCTCCGGTTGGGGGCAGGAAAAAGGCGGCAGACAGCCGCGCTCCGGGAATAAATTGTACGCGCCGCTCAGGAAGGCTGGCCGGAGAGCACCCGTGCCCGGTCCAGTCCCAGCGCTTCGAGCATGGGGCGGAACTTGGACCAGGTCTCCTCCAGCTCCGCAGCCGGATTGGACCCTGAGACGATCCCGCAGCCCGCATACAGGCGGACAGCTTGGGGGTCTTCAATCACGGCACCGCGCAGGGCGATGCCCCATTCCCCGTTCCCCGCGGCATCGAACCAGCCCACCGGGCCGGCATACGGGCCGCGGTCCATGTGTTCAAGTTCACTGATCAGTTCCCCGGCAACGCTGGTCGGATACCCGCAGACGGCGGCCGTGGGATGAAGTGCTTCGACCAGGTCCAGGGAGGTGGGCACACCGCCGTCTTCCATTCGGAGCTCGGCGGTGACGTCCGAGGCCAGATGCCAGACGTTGGGCAGCTCCAGCACAAACGGCTCGCTGTGCGAGGTCATGGAGGAAGTGAACGGTTCCAGCTGGCGGGTCACCGAGTCGATGGCGATCGCGTGTTCGTGCTGCTGCTTCTCTGAGCCCGCGAGCACCCGTTTGGCATAGCCCGGGTCATCCAGAGGAGCGGTTGCACGGTCCAGCGTCCCGGCCAGTACCCTGGCGCGGGCCTTGCCGTCCTCCACCTTGATCAGCATCTCCGGGGTGGAACCGATCAGCCCGTCCACGGAGTACGTCCAGCAGCTCTCGTACCGCAGCGCCAGTTCCCGCAGCACCTGGGCCGTGGCTATGGGGGCGGACAGGCTGGCCACAATATCCCGGGCCAGGACGATCTTGCTCAGCTCGCCGGCGGCAATGTGTGCCACGGAACGTGCAACGGCGTTCTTCCACTCGGATTCAGAGAGCATGCCGGGAAGGATGGTGTCACTGCCGAGGGACAGTGAGTCCGCGGAGATTTCCTCCAGGTAGCCGGCCAGTGCAGCGACCACGGATTCACGGTCCAGTACTGCATCGGGATCGAGCGTGGTCTGCGTGACCCAGGCCGTGCCGTTGCGGGAGCCGACAATGATCTCCGGCACCACTACACGGGAGAGGAAGGGAGAGCGCTTGGAGAAGGCGAAGGACCCGAAGGCGGTCAGACCGGAACCGGGAACCTGCACCTCGTCCTGGATATCGGCGTCGGCGGTGACGGTGTTCCACCAGGCCCGGGCGGCATCAAAGCGGTCCGGTCCGGTAGAGGTGTGGCGCAGGACTTCGCCGAAACCGACCAGGCCTTCGCCGTGGCGGATCCAGCACAGCTGGTCATTGCGGACCAGATACTCCAGCAGCCCGATGGCGGCCGAGGGCACGCCCAAGGGAACGGTTAGGGAACGCAGGGTGGTCATAATGCCTCCAACCCTACTCCGCCTCCCTGAGAGACCCACATCCGCGCACCACGGTCCGCGTTCGGGAACACACGGGTATGTGGCCAAAAGCAAACCCGTACCCGCCGGTTCGGCGGCCTGACCATTGTTTGAGACAATGAGCGGGTGAAGCGCGCAACTTTGGAAAAACGCCCCGATGAAGTCGCTGCCATGTTCGATGAGGTGGCCCCCAAGTACGACATCGTCAACGATGTGCTGTCCATGGGCCAGACCCGCCGCTGGCGCCGCCTGGTAGTGGACGCAGTGGGCGCCCGCCCGGGCTCCCGGGTGCTGGACCTCGCAGCGGGTACCGGCACTTCCAGCGAGCCCTACGCTGACGCGGGCGTTTCCGTCGTCGCCTGTGACTTCTCCCTCGGCATGCTCAAGGTCGGCAAGCGCCGACGTCCGGACATTGACTTCGTAGCAGGCGATGCAACCAACCTGCCCTTCGCGGACAACTCCTTCGACGCAACTACGATCTCCTTCGGGCTGCGCAACGTCAACGAGCCGAAGAAGGCACTGGCAGAGATGCTCCGCGTCACGAAGCCGGGCGGGAAGCTGGTCATCGCCGAGTTCTCCTCCCCGGTCGTTCCGCTGTGGCGCACCATGTACACCGAATACCTGATGCGCGCGCTTCCCCCGATCGCACGCAAGGTGGCGTCCAACCCGGACGCCTACGTTTACCTCGCCGAATCGATCCGTGCCTGGCCGAACCAGGATGACCTGGCAGCCTGGATTGCCGCCGAAGGCTGGGGCGACGTCGCCTACCGTAACCTTTCGGGCGGAATTGTTGCTATCCACCGTGCTGTGAAGCCTGCGGAGGCCGCCGGAGCGTGAGCGTCCTCATCGTCGGCGCCGGCCCGGCCGGCTCCACCGCCGCTTATTACCTGGCCTCGGCCGGAATTGACGTGACGGTCCTGGAGAAGACTGCCTTCCCGCGGGAAAAGGTGTGCGGTGACGGTCTCACCCCGCGTGCCGTCCGTGAAATCCAGCTCCTGGGCCTGCCCCATAAGGAAGCCGACGGCTGGCGGCGGAACAAAGGCCTCCGCCTGATCGCCGCCGGGCGCACCATTGAACTTCCCTGGCCGGACCTCGAGGACTTCCCCTCCTATGGGCTGGTCCGCACCCGCCTCGGTTTTGACGAGGAACTCGCACGGCACGCCCGCGCAGCCGGTGCCCGCATCCTGGAACGCCACAGTGTCACCCAAGCCATCCGGGACGACGCCGGACGGATCTGCGGCGTCACCGCCAACATCCTCGATGAGAACGGCCGGAAGACGGGTGAAGTACAGAACTTCACCGCCGACGTCGTTCTGGCCGCCGACGGCAACTCCACCCGCACCGCGCTGAGCCTGGGGCTGGAAAAGCGCGATGACCGCCCGCTGGGCGTCGCCGTGCGCACCTACTTCACCTCCCCGCGGACCAACGACGACTGGATGGAAGGCTGGCTGGAACTGCCCGACGCCGCGGGCAACCCGCTGCCGGGTTACGGCTGGGTCTTCGGCGTCGGCGACGGTACCTCCAACGTGGGTCTGGGCATCCTGAACTCATCCAAGGAGTTCGGGCGCCTGGATTACCGGCAGGTGCTGCGCGACTGGACTGCCGGCATGCCCGAAGACTGGGGCTTTACACCGGAGAACCAAGTGGGAGAGATCCGCGGCGCGGCGCTTCCCATGGGATTCAACCGGACCCCGCATCACTCTCCCGGACTGCTCCTGCTCGGCGACGCCGGGGGTATGGTCAGCCCGTTCAACGGTGAGGGCATCTCCTATGCCATGGAGTCCGCCCGCTTCGCTGCGGATTACATTGTCTCCGCCGAACAGGCGCGCAGGACCCCGGGCATCCTCGCGCCGCAGGCGGCGTACGACGCCGCGCTGACAGGTTATGCCGAGAAGGTCCGCTCCGAATGGGGCAGCCATTTCACCCTGGGCCGGGTGTTCGCCGGCCTGATCGGCAAGCCGGCGATAATGAAGCTGGCACTGCGCACCGGCATGCCGATCCCCGTGCTGATGCGTTTTGTGGTGCGGATGCTGGCCAACCTCACGGACGCCTCGCCGCGCCGGATCGAGGATAGAGTGATTGCGTTGATGGAAATGCTGGTTCCTGCCGCCTCCAACCAGGACGGCGCGCCACAGCCCGTTCGGGGCGCCGGCAGCAATGCCAAAGTTTGACCCCTGCCAACCCGTCCCCACGAGAAGTTAGCCTTGAACAGTGACTGAATCCACCAATGCCAGCCCGGATGCCCTCGGGGACGCCGAGATGGCGCTGCCTCCCGGGTTCACCCCCCTCGCAGAAGATCCCGTCCTGGGACCTGCCATCGTGTCCGGCCTGGAAAAGGTCGAGGAAGAGCTGCGCGAGGCGATCGCCAACTCCGACCCGTTTGCGGATGCGACTTCCCGGCACCTGATGGAAGCCGGCGGCAAGCGTGTCCGCCCGCTGCTGGTCCTGCTGGCCTCCCACCTGGGCCCGAACCCCGGCAACGAACAGGTGCGCATGGCCGCCGTCGTCGTCGAGCTCACGCACCTCGCCACCCTCTATCACGACGACGTGATGGACTCTGCGCCGGTGCGCCGCGGTGCGCCCACCGCGCATGAAGTCTGGGGCAACTCCGTTGCCGTGCTCACCGGGGACCTCATCTTCGCCCGGGCCTCCTCACTGGTTTCCGTGCTGGGCGCCGAAGCCCTGGGCATCCAGGCCCGTACCTTTGAACGGCTGGTCATGGGCCAGCTGCAGGAAACCATGGGACCCGCCGACGGCGAGGATCCGCTGGAGCACTACCTCTCCGTGATCGCGGGCAAGACCGGATCCCTGATCGCTGCCTCGGGCCAGCTTGGCGCCCTGTTTGGCGGTGCCGATCCGCAGACCGTGGAAATCATGGTGGAGTACGGTGAAAAGGTTGGCGTTGCCTTCCAGCTGGCTGATGACGTGATCGACGTCGCCGGGCTGCAGGATAAGTCCGGGAAGACTCCGGGAACGGACCTCCGCGAAGGAGTTCCCACGCTGCCCGTACTGCTGCTGCGCCGCAACGCCGCCGCGGGAGACGTTGAAGCTGCTGCCGTGCTGGAGCTGGTGGACTCCGACCTGACCTCCGATGAAGCCCTTGCCGCCGCCGTGGCGGCCGTCCGCGGCAACCGTGCCACGGCCGAAGCCTGGGAAGTTGCCCGCCAGTGGGCAGCAGACGCCGTCGCGGCGCTGGAGCCGATGCCGGACTCCGTGGTCAAGTCTTCCCTGGCTGCGTTCGCCGAAGCCGTGGTGGAGCGCGAAGCCTAGTCCGCTTTTTTAAAGTTTTAAAGGAAGGGCGGCTGTCCGGGGCACCGGACAGCCACCCTTCCTTTAAAACCTAGTCTTCTTCGTCGTCCTCGAAGACCCACTCGAACATATCGAAGACGTATTCGCTGAAGGTTCCCTCTTCGCTTTGCCATTCGCCGCGGGCATTGTTGCGCCGCCAGACGATCGGGTCCGGGACGTCCAGCTGGTCGGCGCGGAAGCCCCAGGTGAACTTCTCGTCTTCATCCTCCAGGAACAGCAGGAACCCGTCCTCGAGTTCAAGCTCATCGGGATCCCAGAAGAAGTGGTACGCCTCCATAAGGTCCTCGCAGCCGCCCAGCGCGAGGTAGAACTCACGCAGGACCAACGGGATGGGGAAGTCGTGCTCATCGAGCATCTCGTCCAGTTCATCGGCGCTCAGCCCGTCGTCGGGCCGCCAGTTGTCCTCCAGGTACTTCGGGACCAGGGCACGGAACTTTTCGAGGAACATATCACTCATTGCGGGGGCTCCAACGTTGCAGGCGGACGTACTTCTATCCTAGCCGCGGGGGAGGACGGTCCCTGACGGGTCCGGTTTGCGGAAGGATCCGCCGGCCCTACGCCGTGCGGTGCGCGAGCCCCGGATAGTCCAGCACCACGCCGTCGGAATCCACGGTGAGCTCGGCGGTGAAGCCGCGGGTAGCTGAGCTGTACAACACAATCGCGTTCCCCCGTTCCCCGCGGTAGGGCGAGACCTGGGAGTACACCTGCTCACTGGCCACAACGCGCAGGCTGGGCATCTCCACCCACGCCATCGTCAGTCTGGTCTCATCCGGCGGCGCTGCGTTGTTCAGCAGGTCCAGCCGCAGGATCGGCATGGTGTTGGTCAGCGGGCAAAGGCCAAGATCACAGTCCTGGGCGTTGTCCAGGGACCGCGGATCCTCGATGCCGGGAGCGGGCAGGTCCACCGTGCCGGTTGCCGTGGCATGGGAGTCCCAGCGGCCGTCCACGGAGCGTGTCAGCTCCAGGGAGCGGGTCCAGCCGTCGCCGGTGACCTTGACCTCCAGCCGGCGGGTCACCCAGCCGGGAGAGGTGGACAGGGACCAGGTGGCGCAGTAGTCATCACACGTTGAGGTGCCGCTGGCTGCCAGCTCGCTTTCGCGAAAGGATACGACCGCGGAATCCCGGCGTCCGGGGTCGTCGATGCCCGCCCAGTGAAGGGTCTTGGCGGGCTGAGCTGGCAAGTCCATCCCTACAGCGTAGAGTCCGGCTCAAACCGGCACAAAACCGCGGTGTCCGGCTCCGGTGCCGGGGCGGGCAGCAGGGCGCCTAGGCGGTGAGGCGGCGCACGTTCAGGGCGAGGTAAAGGTGCACCCGGTCCGCGGTCACGGCGGGATCATAACCGGACAGATCGGCGATCTGAGTCAGCCGGTAGCGCACAGTGTTGCGGTGCAGACCCAGTGCCTGGGCGACTTTCGCTACCGAGCCGTTCACGGCCAGGTACTTCTCCAGTGTGGGGAGCAGCTCGGCGTCGTGCGCCTCGTCGAAGGCGAGCAGCGGATCAAGTGCCTCGGCGGCGAGGTCTGCCAGGGGCACGTCCCGGCTGGCCATCAGCAGGGAGGCAAGGCTGAGCCGGTCCGGTTCATTCACTGCGGCCCCGCGAAGCAGCCCTTCCTTCGCTTCGTAGTAGCCCCAGCGCAGCCCGGCAGGTTCCGTATAGGAACCGCCGACGCCGACCTTCGCCGGGATGCCCGCCTCCTGCAGGTAACCGCCCAGTTCGGCAGCGAGCACGGCCGGATCGCCGTCCGGAATCCAGACGGCCAGCCGGTCCTCGCAGGTGGCGCTGACTGCGTCCTGGAATGAGGGCGGCAGCGGCAGCGAAGCCAGCTGCCTGGCCTGCGCGGCGGGAACCTCCACCAGCAGCGTCAGCTGCCGTCGCCCGGCGTCGACTCCGGCCGTCCGAAGGCGGTGGACGGCATCCTGGCCGGTGAGTTTGCCCGCCACAATGTCATCAAGCAGCTGGCCGTTGACCGCGCGCTCACTGACCCGCCGCCGCGCCTGGTTGTTCAGTTCAACGCTGATCAGGCTCTGGGCGTAGGCAATCAGGTCCGGGTGCCCGAAAGGTTCGGCCACGGAGAGGGTGCAGCGGTCCCGCATGCCGGTGGCGATGGGTACGCGGTGCCATTCGGTATGCGCTGCAGCGGTGCCGGTTGAAAAGACCTGGGCGCCGTACTGGTGCAGGGCGACCTCCGTGCCCAGGATCTCCGCCAGATCATTCAGCAGGCCGGTCAGCCCGCGCCCGGAGAGCAGTGCCTTGGCCAGGGCCTGATGGCCGGAAAGCAGCTCGTGCAGCTGCTCCACGTGGTCTGCGGACAGGGCATCAGCCACCAGTTTCCCGATGGCAATGAACGGTGTGCGGTAAGGGACCTCAAAAACAGGCAGGCCGAGCCGGTTGGCTTCCTCCAGCAGGGGGCCCGGTACCCGGTCAAGGCTGAGTCCGGTGCCAAAGCCGATCGCCAGTGCCCCGGCCCGGTGCACGCTTTCAACGAACCGGCGCTGCACCGCGCCCGTGCGCTGGCGCATGCCGGTGGTGAGCACCACTTCCCCGCCGCTGAGGAAGGGGGAGGGGTCCTCGAGTTCAGTGACTGCCACCCACTGCACCGGTACCGGGGTGATGGCGGCGCTGCCGCGGACGGCCAGATTCAGGTCTTCGGCGGAGATCAGATCGGTCAGCGAGATAGGCACGGATCAACTATAGGGTCATTCGATTGGACGCTTGCACCGCTGCCAGCCTGCGTCATTGTGCGGCTGACCGTGCCTAAGCGGACCGGCGGCGCGTAAATTTGGATCACTGCGGCCTATTGAATCCATCACTTCCCGCATTCGAGATCTCCGTCGAAAGAGGCAACACCATGAGCACCTCAGCTACCGCCCCGGCCTTCCGGCTGGAACAGAAGCGGAACATCACCGGCTCCTTCCCCGGACCGAAGTCAGCCGCCCTGAATGAGCGCCGCGCTGCCGTCGTTGCCAAGGGCGTAGCCTCCAGCGTTCCGGTTTACGTGCAGGACGCCGACGGCGGCATCATCGTTGACGTCGACGGCAACTCCTTCATTGACCTGGGCTCCGGCATCGCCGTGACCAGCGTCGGCGCCTCCGACCCGGCCGTGGTTGCAGCTGCCCAGGAGCAGGTTGCCCGTTTCACCCACACCTGCTTTATGGTCACCCCGTACGAGGGCTACGTTGCCGTTGCGGAAAAGCTCGCCGAGCTCACCCCCGGAACCCATGAGAAGCGCACGGTGCTCTTCAATTCCGGTGCCGAAGCAGTTGAGAACGCCATCAAGATCGCCCGCTCCGCCACCGGCCGCCAGGCAGTCGTCGCCTTCGACCACGCGTATCACGGCCGCACCAACCTGACCATGGGCCTGACCGCCAAGGCCATGCCGTACAAGACCGGGTTCGGTCCGTTCGCCTCTGAGATCTACCGAATGCCCATGAGCTACCCGTACCGAGAAGAGAACCCGGAAATCACCGGCACCGAAGCGGCCGACCGCGCGATCCTCGCCATCGAAAAGCAGATCGGCGCAGACCAGCTCGCGGCCCTGCTGATCGAACCGATCCAGGGCGAAGGCGGCTTCATTGTTCCGGCCGAGGGCTTCCTGCCCCGTCTGGCCGAGTGGGCCAAGGCCAACGGCATTGTCTTCATCGCGGATGAAGTCCAGTCCGGCTTCTGCCGCACCGGCGAGTGGTTCGCCGTGAACCACGAGGGCGTTGTCCCGGACGTCATGACCATGGCCAAGGGCATTGCCGGCGGCATGCCGCTCTCCGCAGTCACCGGCCGCGCCGAACTGCTCGACGCCGTCCACCCGGGCGGCCTGGGCGGCACCTACGGCGGCAACCCCGTTGCCTGCGCTTCCGCACTGGCGGCCATCGAGACCATGGAAAGCCAGGACCTTGCCGGCCGTGCCCGCCGCATCGAGGAAATCACCGTTCCGCGCCTGCGCAAGGTGGCCGAGGAGACCGGTGTGATCGGCGAGGTGCGCGGCCGCGGAGCCATGCTGGCCCTGGAACTGGTGAAGCCGGGAACCAAGACCCCCGACGCCGCCGCTGCCAAGGAAATCGCAGCAGCCTGCCTGGCCGAGGGCGTCATCATCCTCACGTGTGGTACCTACGGCAACGTTATCCGCCTGCTCCCGCCGCTGGTCATCAGCGACGACCTGCTCTCCGACGGCCTCGACGTGCTCGAAGCAGCCATCCGCGCCCAGGCGTAGCTGGTTCATTAAGCCCAAAGGGCGGTATCCGGTTTATCCGGGTACCGCCCTTTTTGCTGCCGTTTTACATTTTCCCTGCCCGGCTGCAGCCGGCAGCGAAAGTTCAAACGGGACGTTTTTACGCGAAAACTACTTGCTGGCGAGGGCCGCGAACCCGCGGATCAGGGCGTCAAGGCCGGTCTCGAAGGCCTGCTCGGCGGCCTTGCCGCTTTCCCGCCCGGGCGCAGCCGCAACGGCCGCGGTGAAGAGCGGACTTTCGGACGCGAGCGATCCGGTGTCGAAAATGTCCTCGGGCGCCACGGCGTCGAACGCCGAACCGAAGATGAAGGATTCCAAGGCCACGATCGCCGGGATGATCCGCGGCTGGTCCCAGCCCGCCCGCAGGAATCCCTCGGTGACTGCTTCGTACATGGCCAGTGTCCGGGGAGCGCCCGAAACCTGCAGGACCGCGATAACGGCGATCAGCGGTGTGTGCCGCGCAAACACGTCCCGGTAGGAACGTGCCCAGGTCCGCACGGCATCCTCCCAGCCCAGTGCTGCGAAGCAGGCGGTGTCCACCTCTGCCATGAGGTCGTCCTGGATCCAGCGCAGCACTTCCGCCTTGGACGATGCGTGGTTGTAGAGGGCCGACGGCGCCACCTGCAGCTTTGCTGCCAGCGAGGACATGGTGAAGCCTTCGTAGCCGCGTGCGGTGATGACCTCGAGCGCAGCGGAGGTGATGTTCTGCCTGGTCAGGACGCGCTGCGACGGGCGGCCTGCGCTGCGCCGCGTGCGTGTTCCCGCCATCGAGCTCCTCCAAGGGTTGTGCGGCATGCCGGTGCCAAAAATTAATATTCGCACAGACTCTCCCCGCTGCACCGCGGGTCGGCTAGAGTGTCGGTACAAAATGAACGCTATTCATTTATATGGATACCAAGACAGCGTTCGGTTTGAGCGGCCGGAGGTCGGCCGCTGGAGAGAGGAAATAAAGTGCGAACCCTGGAACGGAACGTCGTCATCATCGGTGCAGGCCCCTCCGGCCTCACGGCGGCGCGGAAACTCAAAGCTGCCGGCCTGAGCGTGGCTGTGCTCGAAGCGCGGGACCGGGTGGGCGGGCGAACCTGGTCGGACACCATCGACGGAGCCTTCCTTGAGATCGGCGGCCAGTGGATCTCCCCGGACCAGGAAGCACTGAGCGAACTGGTTGACGAGCTGGGTCTGGAAACCTTCCCCCGTTACCGCGAGGGCGAATCCGTGTACATCGGAGCCGACCACCGGGCCGTGCGGTACTCCGGGGACATGTTCCCGGTGGCCGAGTCCACGGCACAGGAAATGGAGCGCCTGATCGCGCTCCTGGATGAGCTCACGGCCAAGACCGATCCGGCAGCACCCTGGACCCACCCCGATGCCCGGGCGCTGGACACCATCTCCTTCTCCGCGTGGCTGCGCCAGCAGTCCTCCGATGAGGAAGCCTGCAACAACATCGGCCTGTTCGTGGCCGGCGGCATGCTCACCAAGCCGGCGCACTCCTTCTCCACCCTGCAGGCGCTGCTGATGGCCTCCTCTGCGGGATCGTTCTCCAACCTGGTGGATGAAAACTTCATTCTGGACCGCCGGGTGGCGGGGGGCATGCAGCAGGTTTCCGAGCGCATGGCCGCTGAACTGGGCGACGACGTCGTCCTGGGCGCTCCGGTCCGCACGCTGCGCTGGAACGCGGAGGGCCCGTCCGTGACGGCAGAGGCCGACGGCGTCACTGTCCGCGCGCGCTACGCCGTCATGGCCGTCCCGCCGAACCTGTACTCGCGGGTCTCCTTCGACCCGCCCCTGCCGCGCCGCCAGCACCAGATGCACCAGCACGTCTCCCTGGGACTGGTCATCAAGGTCCACGCCGTGTACTCCACCCCGTTCTGGCGCGCGGCCGGACTCTCCGGCACCTGCTTCGGCGCCCACGAACTGGTCCAGGAGGTCTACGACAACACGAACCACCAGGACACCCGCGGCACCCTGGTGGGCTTCGTCTCCGATGAGAAGGCCGACGCGATGTTCGAGCTGAGCGCCGAGGATCGCAGGCAGGCCATCCTGGAATCGATTGCCGGCTACCTGGGCGATGAGGCACTGACCCCCGAGGTCTACTACGAATCCGACTGGGGATCCGAAGAGTGGACCCGCGGTGCCTACGCTGCCAGCTATGACCTGGGCGGGCTGCACCGCTACGGTCCCGACCAGCTGGCCCCCGTGGGACCCATCCACTGGTCCTGCTCTGACCTTGCCGCTGAGGGCTACCAGCATGTCGACGGCGCCGTCCGCATGGGCGCGAAGACGGCCGAGCGCATCATCGCGCAGTTCAAAGGCTGAGCCCGGGTGCGCTACGTAGTCGGCTATACGGCCACCGAACGCGGCGGGGATGCCCTGTTCCTGGCCTGCGCCATAGCCCGCAGCCAGGGTGCCTCGCTGGACCTGGTGATCGTGGACCCCGAGGAATCCCCCTACACGGCCGTCTACCCTCCGGAGCGGACGTACTCCTCGCTGCTGGCCCGCCAGCTTCGGGGCTGGCTGGATGAGGCGCTGGCCCTGGTGCCCTCGGATATCGAAGCCAGGGGCCACATCCGGACGGCCGACTCCGACGCGCGCGGACTGATCGAGGCCGCAGAAGAATTCGGGGCAGGCCTGATTGTGGTCGGTGCCGGGAGCAACGGGCTGTTCAAACGCTTCACGGTGGGCAGTGTGGCGAACGCCCTGCTGCACGCCGCGAGCGTGCCGGTGGCCCTGGCACCCCGCGGCTACAGCAGGCTTGACCCGCTTTCCCGCATCACCTGCGCAGTAGGGGAGCGGCGCGGCGCCGAGGACGTCCTGGAAGTTGCCTGCGCCTCGGCGGCCCGCCGCGGCCTTCCCCTGCGCCTGCTCTCGCTGCTGGCGCTGGATGCGCCCGGGGACGCAGCAGTGGAGGAAGCGCAGCTGCACATTTCCGACCGGGTCCGCCGTGCCCAGGAGCTCACCGGAGGCAGGAGCGAGGTCAGCGGCGTGGTGGCCCAGGGGCGGACCATCGAGAACGCCGTGGATGAACTGCCGTTCGACGACGGCGAAATCCTGATCATCGGCTCCAGCCGGCTGGCCAGGAACAACCAGCTCTTCCTGGGAACCACTGCCTCAAAGGTCCTGCGGAGCCTTCCGGTTCCCATGGTTGTGGTGCCCCGGAACTACAAACCCGTTCATCGCCCCCGGACGTCAGGAGACCCGCAGTGAATAACCGCATCCGCGCCAGGAGCGCTGCCGGAGGCACCGGCCTGAGCAGTAAGGGTCTGAAGGGCGGGCAGGTCGGGCTGATCGGCGCCGTCGTTATTGGCATCTCCTGCATCGCACCTGCCTACACACTCACCTCGGGACTGGGGCCCACCGTTTCAGAAGTGGGTGTGCAGCTGCCGGCAATCTTCCTGGTCGGCTTTATCCCCATGATCCTGGTGGCCCTGGGCTACCGGGAACTGAACAACGCGATGCCGGACTCGGGCACGTCCTTCACCTGGGCCACGCGTGCCTTCGGGCCGTGGGTCGGCTGGATGGGCGGCTGGGGCCTGATCGCCGCGACCATCATTGTGCTCTCCAACCTCGCCGCGGTGGCGGTGGACTTCTTCTACCTCATGCTCGCGCAGGTCACCGGCAACGAGTCGCTGGCCGACCTGACCCTGAACCTGCCGTTGAACATCGCCACCACTTTGGTGTTCGTGGCCATTGCGTGCTGGATTTCCTACCGCGGCGTCGAAACCACCAAGACCGTCCAGTACGTACTGGTGGCGTTCCAGCTGATAGTGCTGACGTGGTTCTCCATCGCAGCTTTCGCGCATGTGGCCGGCGGCACCGCCTTCGATGCCACGCAGATCAGCTGGGACTGGTTCAACCCGTTCGCGGTGGAGTCCTTCTCCGCCTTCGCAGCCGGGGTTTCACTCTCGATCTTCGTTTACTGGGGCTGGGACGTCACCCTGACCATGAACGAGGAAACCCGGGATCCGGACAAGACCCCCGGCCGTGCCGCCACGGCTACGGTCTTTGTCATCGTGCTCATCTACATGATGATCGCGCTGGCGGTGATCTCCTACGCCGGCGTGGGTGAGGGCGAGCTAGGAGCCGGCAACCCGGAGAACCAGGAGAGCATCTTCGCCGTGCTGGCCACCCCCGTGATGGGCCCGTTCGCCATTCTGATGTCACTGTCCATCCTGTCCAGCTCGGCGGCCTCGCTGCAGTCCACCTTCGTCTCGCCGGCGCGGACCCTGCTGGCCATGGGCCATTACCGGGCGCTGCCCCGGCGCTTTGGGCGGATCAGCCCGTCCTACAAGTCCCCGGGCTACGCCACAGTGGCTGCTGCCGTGGCGGCGTCGGGGTTCTACGTCATCACGCGGTTACTCTCGGAGAACGCACTGTGGGACACCATCACGGCCCTTGGCCTGATGATCTGCTTCTACTACGGCATTACGGCACTGGCCTGCGTCTGGTACTTCCGGCGCGACGCATTTGCCAGCGTGCGGTCCTTCCTGCTGAAGTTCCTGGCCCCCGCTCTGGGCGGAATCATCCTGTTCATTATGTTCCTCAAGACCGCCTTCGATTCAATGGATCCCGATTACGGGTCCGGATCCTCCGTGGGCGGGGTTGGCCTGGTGTTTGTGCTGGGCATGGGCGTGATTGTCCTGGGCGCTGTGCTGATGCTCATCATGTACCGGAGAAATCCCGGCTTCTTCAGGGGCGAAACGCTCCGGACCGGAGATTCGCGTTCGGCTGCGGAAGACCAAGAGCCTGTGGTCCTCTAGCCCTGGATCAGGTAAGGCCCGCCCCGCTTCGGCGGAGCGGGCCTTACCTTTTGGCAGGCACATGACGGTGCTGTGGCTTATGTGAACACTGTTGCCGTTGTGAACAAAGCCGCCTTGAGCTAAGTTGAGTGTCAAGCTCCGCGCGCATGCGGCGTGTCGCGGCCGTTTGGGGACGGCCGCTCAATGAAGGCCTCAACGGGGGTACCCCCATGGGTCTCGAGGCACAAAAGGACTAAAAATGCGACTGAGGAAACTCGCGGGCGCTTTCGCTGCGCTCGCGCTGGCATTGGGGGCGACGGCGGTGGCGTTGCCTCCGGCATCGGCCACATCACTCGACGGGCACGCTGCGGCCCGGCTCCACTCCCTTATCAATGACTACCGCGCGGTCCACGCGCTCAAACCCCTGGCCTGGAATCCCGGCATAGCCGGGGTGGCACAGGACTGGACCATGCGTTCTGCGGAGACCGCCCGGGTCTCGGGTGCAGGAACCTTCCTGCACAACCCCGCCTTCGCGTCACAGTATCCGGCGGGCGCCAAGCACGCCTCCGAGAATATTGCCTGGAACATGAGCGTTGACCAGGCCTTCCAGTGGTGGGTTGGTTCCGCTCCGCACCGGGCCAACATGCTCCGCGCTGCAGATACAGATCTGGGCATCGGCGTCGTGCAGCTCACCGAAGGACCCAACAAGGGCGTTTACCTGGCCACGGTGAACTTCGGCGAATACAACACACCGGCTCCCGCGCCGGTGGCCCCTGCTCCCGAGCCTGCTCCTGCACCTGCACCTGAGCCGGCACCTCAGCCGGCTCCCGCACCGGAACCTGAGCCTGCACCGGCACCGGCACCGGCACCAGCACCCGCACCTGAGCCCGAACCTGCTCCGGCACCGGCACCTGAGCCTGCTCCCGCGCCGGCGCCTGAGCCCGAACCTGCTCCGGCACCGGCACCTGAGCCGGAACCAGCACCTGAGCCTGCTCCGGCACCGGAACCCGCGCCTGCACCCGAACCCGCAACGGAACCTGCACCTGCTCCGGCCCCGGCACCGGAACCTGCTCCCGAGCCGGCCCAGGAACCTAAGCCTTCGCCGTCTCCCAGCGAAGCACGGCCGCAGGAACCCGAAGGCACCGAACCGAAGGACGGCGAGTCACCCGCCGCGACCGAAGAAATGGTCGCTCCCAAGGTGGTTGAACTCGCTGCCAGCGATCCGGCTCTGCTGACTCCTGAAGCCAGGGGGACCTTTGCTGCCAAGGCCACGGGCAGTCTCCTGGTAGTCTCCGGGCTTGTCCCGGGCCAGCAGTACCAGGCGTTCCTGCACTCGACCCCGGTCAAAGTGGGAACCCTCACGGCGGACAGCAGCGGAACCCTGGCGCTGACCATTCCGGCACAGCTTGAAGCCGGGGACCACCGGGTGGCCCTGTACAACATGGACGGCTCACTGGCCGGCTGGCAGTCCTTCTCCATCCAGCCGGCGGTGACGGTCATGGGCGCTCCGGCGGCCAGCGTGCAGACAGCAGCGGCAACCCTGCCCAACACCGGCGTCACGCCTGCCCAGCTGCTGGTCGCCGCAGCCGGAGCCCTGATGGTGCTTTCCGGAGCGGTTGCCTTGTATTCGCTGCGCCTGCGCAGCCGCCAGCAGCCTGCACCCGTTCAAGCCGCGAGCTAAGCCGGGAGACGGCAAACACCGGACGGTGAGGGGAGTTCCCCTCACCGTCCGGTGTTTAGACCGCTGGTGATCCAGCCAGGATCTGCCGGATTCAGACGGCAGCGGCCCGGCGGAGACGGGCACGCCGCGGCGAACCCAGCATGTCGATGCTCAGGAGCAGCAGCGCCAGCCAGACCAGGCCGAATCCGGCCCAGCGCTCGGGCGGCATGGCTTCCTTGAACACCAGCAGGGCCAGGGTGAACTGCAGGATCGGGGCGAGGTACTGCAGCAGGCCCACTGTGCTCAGCGGCAGGCGCCGTGCCGCAGCGCCGAAGAAAACCAGCGGAACAGCAGTGGCAATGCCGGAGGCAGCCAGCAGCCAGAAATGCGCCGGCCCCTCGGTCAGCAGGGTTCCGCTCCCGGTTGCTGCCAGGACCACCAGTACGACGGCGGCCACGGGCGTGAGCACGGCGGTTTCGATGGTGAGGCTGGAGACTGCGTCCACCTTCCCGCCAACGTTCTTCTTCACCAGTCCGTAGAGGCCGAAGCTGAAGGCGAGGGCCAGCGCCACCCAGGGCACCGTCCCGTAACCGAATGCCAGCACGAGCACGGCAATGAATCCAACGGCCATCGCAGTCCACTGGAGCGGGCGCAGCCGTTCCTTCAGAACCAGGACGCCCAGCAGGACTGAAATGAGGGGATTGATGAAGTAGCCCAGGGCGGCTTCCACGGCGTGGCCGTTCAGGACTGCCCAGGCGAACACGAGCCAGTTGACCGCGATCAGCACAGCGGCGGCGGTCAGGGTAACCACAGCCCTCCGGTCCCGCACCGCAGTGAGGGCCAGCCGCCAGGAGCGCATGACCGTCAGGAGGGCCACACAGAAGACCAGCGAGAAGACCACGCGGGCAGCGACGATTTCGACCGGCCCGGCAGGCTCCAGAAGCAGGAAGTAAAGGGGCAGTACGCCCCAGATGCCGTAGGCACCGATCCCGAAGAGCAGTCCGGACCCGCTCGGCTTCTCATCCGCGCCGGACGGGGACGGGGCAGGAACACGGGACGCGGTTCCCGTGGAACCCTGCGGTCCGGAATGCACACCGGATCCGGGCAGGGAAGTGCCGGAAGAATTCTCATTGGCCATGTGGGGTGCAACCGGCTACGCCGTGGGCGTATTCCCGTCCGTTGGAGCGCATCCGTTTAGACGCTGCGGGAGCGGACAATTAGAATATAAAAACGTGCGCCATTTGCGTGCCACGACTCCCAAGTAGAAGGACTCTAAGTGTCTAACTCAGCTCCGGACAGCTCGCAGCGTCCCATGCGAGTCGCAATTATCGGTGCTGGTCCGGCCGGCGTTTACGCCGCAGACATCCTGACCAAAGCGGACCGCGACTTCGAAGTCAGCATTGATCTCTTTGATCAGTACCCGGCACCCTACGGCCTGATCCGCTACGGTGTGGCCCCGGACCATCCCCGCATTAAGGGCATTGTCAATGCACTGGAAAAGGTGCTGGACCGCGGTGACATCCGTTTCCTGGGCAACGTGAACTACGGCCGCGACCTTACGCTAAAGGATTTCCGGCACTTCTACGACGCGATTATCTTCGCGACCGGCGCCCTGAAGGACGCCCCGCTGGATATCCCGGGCATTGACCTCGAAGGTTCATTCGGCGGCGCCGACTTCGTCTCCTGGTATGACGGTAACCCGGACGTGCCCCGCGACTGGCCCCTGGACGCCAGGGAAATCGCCGTCATCGGCAACGGAAACGTGGCTCTCGACGTCGCCCGTATCCTCTCAAAGCACGCCGATGACCTGCTGACCACGGAAATCCCGTCCAACGTCTACGAGGGGCTCAAGAAGTCCCCGGTCACGGATGTCCACGTCTTCGGCCGCCGCGGCCCGGCGCAGGTGAAGTTCACGCCGCTGGAACTGCGCGAGCTTTCGCACTCCCGTGACGTAGACATTGTGCTCTACCCGGAGGACTTCGAATTCGACGAAGCCTCGGATGAGCAGATCCGTACCAACAACCAGACCAAGACCATGGTCAACACCCTGACGAACTGGCTGGTCGAGGAACAGGACACCGGGGCCTCGCGCCGGCTGCACCTGCACTTCCTGCACTCCCCGGTTGAGATCCACGACGATCCCGCCACTCCCGGCAAGGTTGCAGGCATCAAGATGGAGCGCACAGAACTGGACGGCACCGGCAACGCGCGGGGCACCGGGGAAGTTATTGACTACCCGGTCCAGGCTGTCTACCGCGCCGTGGGCTACTTCGGTTCCGAACTGCCGGAAGTCGGCTACGACTCCCGCCGCGGTGTAATCCCCAATGAGGGAGGCCGCGTCGTGGACACCAGCGGCGAACCGGTTCCCGGCATTTACACCACGGGCTGGATCAAGCGTGGACCGGTGGGCCTGATCGGCCACACCAAGGGTGACGCCCTGGAGACCATCGGCTACCTGCTCGAGGACCGCCGCACCCTGCCTGCCGCCGAAGAGCCGGAGCCCGAAGCCATCATTCGCCTGCTCGAGGAACGCGGCGTCGAGTACACCACCTGGGAAGGGTGGAAGCGCCTCGATGCCTATGAGAAGTCCCTCGGTGCCGCTTATGTCCACGGCGATCCGGGCATCGGTGACTTGGTCCGCGAACGCGTCAAGGTTGTTGACCGAGAAGAGATGACCCGTATTTCCCGCGAAGGTGCCAGCTAGCGCCTGAGCCCGCACCGAAGCCAGGCCCGCACTGCGGACCTGGCTTCGGTGCGTTAACCGTATGCTCCCGGCGGACTGCCCGGAACGGTGCTGCCGCGGGAACGCAGCTGCTCCGGAACTGAGCCACTCTGGAACTGGGGCGTGGGCCATGTCACTATGGACGGGCAGCCGCGGGCTGCCCGGAACAGGACGCAGGACAAGCGCCCAGGGCCGGCTAGGACGGTCTCCTTATCAACGCGGATAGGTTGGACGGTGCAGCAGTCTTCCAGTGCATTGCAGGGGCGGAGTTTCCGCAGCCCCGAAACCCTGCAGCGTGATGCCTGGCGGGCGCATGAGAGCCTGCGCTCCGGAGAGCTGCTGGACATGCTGCGCCCAGGGGTCCGCGAATCCTGGCAGCGGTCCCTCCGGCATCACCCCGATCCCGATGCAGCCCGCTCTGCACTGGTACTCGAAGGCACGGAACTAAACGCTTACCGTGAGTCCCACCCGCTGGCCGCGATCATGCCGGTGATCCAGCGGCTCCTGGTGGAACCCGGCAGGGACACCGGACTGCTGGTTGCCGTGGGGGACCAGCTGGGCCGCCTGCTCTGGGTGGATGGAGATCCGGAGCTGCTGAGGCGGGCGGAGAGCATGATGTTCATGCCGGGCGCGGACTGGTCGGAAAACGCAGTGGGCACCAGCGCTCCCGGCACCGCTCTGGCGACGGGCCGCAGTGTGCAGATCGCCGGGGCGGAGCACTTCAGTCCCCTGGTGCATCCATGGTCCTGCACCGCGGTCCCGGTCCAGGATCCGGAATCCGGGAGTGTGCTGGGCGTGGTGGACATAACGGGTAAGGAAGAAGCGGTTGCCGTCCACACCCTGGCCCTGGTCCAGGCGGCCGTAGCGGCAGCCACCGCCCAGCTGCGCGTCGAACGCCTCCAGCTCAGCGAAGCCCGCCCCGCCCGCCGCGGCGCCGCCGCCCGGACTCCCCGCCCCAGCCTGTACCAGGACAGCCTGCAGGTCCTGGGGGCGGATACAGCGGACCTGTGCGTGGACGGAATCCGGGTGCAGCTCAGCCAGCGCCATTCCGAGCTGATGACCCTGCTGGCCCTGCACCCGCGCGGGCTGACCGCCGACGAACTGGCAGTGCTTGCGTATCCGGAGGAAGCCTCGGTAGGCAGCGTCCGTGCCGAGATGCTGCGGCTGCGCAAACTTCTCTCCCGCTCGGTCTCAGCACGGATTGTGCCCGAGTCACGGCCGTACCGCCTGCCCGCGGACCTGGTGCTCGACGCCGGGCAGGTCCGTGCCTGTCTGTCCCGCGGAGCCCACCGCCTGGCTTTGAACATCTACAAAGGGCCGGTGCTGCCGCATTCCCAGGCTCCGGGCATCGTGGAACTGCGGCGGAGCCTGAGCGCCGAACTGCGCGAGGCGGTTCTGGCCGAAGCCGGGATCGAGACGGTGCTGCAGTACCTTCGGCTCGAAGAAGCAGCGGACGACGCCGAAGCGTGGCGCCTGGCACTGCAGCTGCTTCCGCCCCGTTCCCCGCGCCGGGCGGGGATAGTCGCGGCGCTGCAGCGGATTGAGCGGGACCTGGCCTAGGCGCGGCCGCCCTGCTCCGGGGCCCGCACACCGGCCGGCTCGCCGGCCTGCGGTCCGATGACGGGTTTGATCCGCAGGCTGGTCAGGAATCCGATGAGCAGGGCGCCGGCCGCGATCCAGCCGGCCAGCGAGGCACCGCTGGTCATGGCGTCCCGGGCGGCCTCGGCGATAAACGCAGTCTGTGGATCGGCGGCCAGTGCGGCGATGCTGCCGCCGGAAGTGGCGTTGACCGAATCAACGGCACCGGCCAGCTGGGGCGCGCCGGCCACCGCGTCTGCGACCTGGTTCTCGGTTCCGGTGCGCAGCGTCGTGAAGAACGCCGTTCCCAGGACTGCGATGCCCAGCGCCGAACCGGTCTGCCGGGCGGTGCTCTGCGTGGCGGAACCCTGGCCGCTCTTGGCGAGCGGGACTTCGGCCAGGATCACCGAGGTTAGCTGGGCGGTGGCCAGGCCGACGCCGATGCCGTAGAAGAGCAGGATCGGGGAGGTGAGCCAGGCGGTGCTGTCCGGGCGGATCAGCAGGGCAAGCGCGGCAATGGAGAGGATTTCCAGGGCCAGGCCCATCCGTACCACCACGACCGGGCTGTACTTCCGTGCCAGTGACGCAACGCCGCCGGAGGCGAGGAAGGAGCCGGCCGCCAGGGGAAGCAGGGCAAGGCCGGCTTCGAAAGCGGTGTAGCCCAGCACGTTCTGGAACCACAGCGGAAGGGACAGGATCAGGCCGAATTCGCCGAAGCTCACAATCAGGGCAGTCACGTTGCCGTTGGCAAAGGACGGGATGCGGAACAGGGAGAGGTCCAGGATGACGCCTTTGCCGGCTGCGGTCCGCGACCGCTCAAGCAGTACAAAGCCCACCAGTGCCGCCACGGCCACTGCAAAGGCCACCGGCACGGGGGAGAGGGGCCCAACCTGGAACGGTGCGTCCTCGGCGGCGTTCCACCAGCCGTAGCTTCGGCCCTCGATCAGGCCGAAGACCAGTGCACCGAAGCCCAGGATGGACAGCGCGGCGCCGCCAAGGTCCAGGCGCTGGGCCGCGCCGGTAACGGCCTCGGAGGATTCCGCCACGAACAGCAGCAGTCCGGCTACCACCAGCACACCCACCGGAATGTTGATACCGAACGCCCAGCGCCAGCTGGCGTTCTCGGTCAGCCAACCGCCCAGCAGCGGACCGATCGCCGCCATGCCGCCGATAGTGGAACCCCAGACTGCGAAGGCAATGCCGCGGTCCCGGCCCTGGAAGTTCGCATTCAGCAGCGCCAGGGTGGTGGGCAGGATCATCGAGCCGCCCAGGCCCTGCAGCGCGCGGCCTAGGATCAGGACACCCCCGGACTCTGCGACGGCGCACAGCACCGATGCCGCCACAAACAGCACGACGCCGGTCAGCATGATCCGCCGCCGGCCCACCCGGTCCGCGATCCGGCCCCAGGTTAGCAGCAGCGCCGCGAACAGCAGGGTGTAGATCTCCTGCACCCACTGGATCTCGGTGCTGGAAATGCCCAGATCCCCGACGATCGACGGCACGGACACGGACACGATGGTCGCGTCCATGATGATTATTGCCACCCCGAGGCTGATGGCCAGCAGGCCCCACCAGCGGTAACGGACATAGCGGCTGGAGTGTGGCGCGGTACCGCTGCCACTGAGTTCGGAAGTCATTAGCGTTCCTTGTATCTCGATTCCTAAGAAATTGCCCCAGGTAACAATAATCCTGCTGGCGGGGAGCCGCCAGACGGTTCGCAAACCTCCCTGCTACGCGGATGCTACGTCTGCCTGCGTAGTGTTCGGCGCACCGGCGGACACGACACCGAGGTCGTGTCCCACCGCTCGAAAATGAGGAGCAAACAAGTCATGACCGTTTACGCGCAGCCCGGCCAGGGCGAGGCACTTGTTTCATTCAAGCCCCGCTATGAGAACTGGATCGGCGGAGAATGGGTCGCCCCGGTCAAGGGCGGATACTTTGAGAACGTTTCACCAGTGACGGGCAAGGTCTTCTGTGAAGTTGCCCGCGGCACCTCCGAGGACATCGACCTGGCCCTGGATGCAGCGCACAAGGCAGCGCCGTCGTGGGGCAAGACGTCCGTGGCGGAGCGGGCCAACATCCTGAACCGCATCGCCGACCGGATCGAGGAAAACCTCGAGATGCTCGCTGTCGCCGAGACCTGGGACAACGGCAAGCCGGTCCGGGAAACGCTGGCAGCGGACATGCCGCTGGCCGTGGACCACTTCCGGTACTTCGCCGGCGCCGTCCGTGCCCAGGAAGGCACCCTCTCCCAGATTGATGACAACACCACGGCCTACCACTTCCACGAGCCGCTGGGTGTGGTGGGGCAGATCATCCCATGGAACTTCCCCATCCTGATGGCCACGTGGAAGCTGGCGCCCGCGCTCGCAGCCGGCAACGCCGTCGTACTCAAGCCTGCGGAACAGACGCCCGCATCCATTCTGGTGCTGGCGGAACTGATTGCGGACCTGCTGCCGGCCGGCGTGCTGAACATCGTCAACGGCTTCGGCGTAGAGGCCGGCAAGCCGCTGGCTTCCTCCAAACGGATCCGCAAGATCGCGTTCACCGGCGAAACCACTACCGGGCGCCTGATCATGCAGTATGCCAGCCAGAACCTGATACCGGTGACGCTGGAACTGGGCGGCAAGAGCCCGAACATCTTCTTCGGCGACGTAGCTGCCCGGGACGACGCGTTCTACGACAAGGCGCTGGAGGGCTTCAATATGTTCGCCCTGAACCAGGGCGAAGTCTGCACCTGCCCGTCGCGGGCACTGATCCAGGAATCCATCTACGACTCCTTTATGTCTGATGCCCTGGCCCGCACCGCCGCCATGGTGCAGGGCAACCCCCTGGACACCAACACCATGGTGGGGGCCCAGGCATCCAATGACCAGCTGGAGAAGATCCTCTCCTACATGGACATTGCCGGGCAGGAAGGCGCCAAGATCCTGGCCGGCGGCAAGCGCAACATGCTCGACGGCGACCTGGCCGGCGGCTTCTACGTGGAGCCCACGGTCTTTGAGGGCACCAACAATATGCGCATTTTCCAGGAGGAGATCTTCGGACCGGTGGTATCAGTGACCCGCTTCTCCGACTACGGAGAGGCCATGGCGATCGCCAATGACACCCTCTACGGCCTGGGCGCCGGCGTCTGGTCCCGGGACGGCAACACGGCCTACCGCGCCGGGCGGGACATCCAGGCCGGCCGTGTCTGGGTGAACAACTACCACGCCTACCCCGCCCACGCGGCGTTCGGCGGGTACAAGTCCTCCGGCATCGGGCGCGAGAACCACGCCATGATGCTGGACCACTACCAGCAGACCAAGAACCTGCTGGTCAGCTACGCCGAATCCAAGCAGGGCTTCTTCTAGAGAGTCCGGTTCCAGCTGCCAGCCCAGCTCCGCCAGCCAACAAAAGGAGAACCACATGGAACACATGCAGGCCGCCGTCGTAAACGCCCCGGGCGAACCGCTCACCGTAGAAGAAGCCGATATCCGCGGCGGCCGGGTAGTGGTCCGGTACTGATGGACCGGTTGAACGCACAGGTCCTGGACGCTGCGCCGGCCCTGCCCGGGGAGACATCTTCCCGGGTGGGGCTGACGGCCGCCGCGCAGGAACTGCTCAGGAGCTTGAAACAGCAGCACGGACCCCTGATGTTCCATCAGTCCGGCGGATGCTGCGACGGCTCCTCTCCCATGTGCTACCCGGAAGGGGACTTCATCACCTCCGAAGCGGACGTACTGCTGGGCGTCTTCGACCTGGACGGAGAGGACATCGGATTCTGGATGTCCGCCGAACAGTTCGAGTACTGGAAGCACACGCACCTGACGGTCGACGTCGTGGCCGGACGGGGGAGCGGTTTCTCCCTCGAAGCTCCGGAGGGAAAACGTTTCCTGATCCGCTCGAGGCTGCTGGATGTGCCCGGATAGCCATCAGGTAGTAAGGTTGCTGTTTAATTCCTTTTCGGCCGCCGGCTGGGAAGGATTGGACGGTACATCATGATGCCTCGAGCGGGGCGGGAATGAGGAACACCATGGTTAAGAAGATGACTTTTCTGGCAGGAATCGGTGTCGGCTACCTGATTGGTTCCAAGGCCGGCCGGGAGAAGATTATGTCCCTGTGGAACGACCCGAAGGTTCAGGACACCGTAAACCAGGGCACTGAGTGGGCCAAGGAAAAGGTGCCGGGACTGCAGGACAAGGTCGCCGGCGCAGCCAAGGACGCTGCTTCCTCGGCCAAGGACGCCGCTGCTGAGGCAAAGGACAATGTTGCCGGCAGCAGCTCGGGAGCAACGTCGACGGGCAGCTCCAACGGCTCGTCAACGGTGGCGGGGACCGCCAATCCGGCGGACCGCTCGCACACTTCCGGCGGCGGCTCCACGATGGATCCGGCACGCCCGCAGCCCGACGGCCACTAGTACGCACACGGGAGCCGCTGCTCCCTATCCAGCGAAAATGCCCGCCCCAGCCGGGGCGGGCATTTTGCTGCCCGGATTCCCCGGTCCGGCCACGATTTGCCCTTCGTGCAAAGTTGCACATAGTGTAGCGGCGTGACCGAGCAGCAGATCTCCCGCCGGGAGCAGAACAAGACGGCGACCCGCCGGGCGATCGCCGACGCAACACTGGAACTGGTCCGCACCAGGGGTGCCGGCCAGTTCACCATCGATGACATTGCGGACGCCGCCGGAATCTCCCGGCGCACCTTCTTCAACTACTTCCCCAGCACCTCCGCGGCCCTCAACGTCGCCATGGAGGACTTCCTTGACGGAGTGCTGGGACACTTCCAGGCCCGTCCGCACAACGAAAACATCGTTGACTCGATGCTCAAGGCCCTCTCCCAGCCCGCGGATCCGGCGAACCTGGCCGTCATGGCCGAACTCCACGGGCTTGCCGAAAAGCATCCGGACATGGCCCGGGTCCATCTCGAAGCGTGGGACCACGCCGAACACCGCATCGTGGACTCCCTTCGCACCCGCCTGGGCCAGGACACAGATCCGTTCTACACGGGCACCCTCGTCGCCGCCGTCCTCGCCTGCGGGCGCAGCGCGTTTGCCGAATGGCAGCGCCGCACCCAGGGAGAGATCAATCCGCAGACCCTGAAGCTGCTCGAAGAACTCTTTACCGAAGCCATCGGATTCCTCCGTGACGGCTTCAGCCGCTAGACAGCAACCCAATCCTCGAAGAAAGACACTCCATGGCATCCCTGCTTTACCGGCTCGGTAAATTCAGCTTCCGGCACCGCTGGTGGTTCCTGAGTTCCTGGCTCGTGCTGCTGCTCGGCATCGGCGGAGCGTTTGCAGCCTTCAGCGCGCCGACGTCGAACAACTTCACCATCCCCGGTTCGGAAAGCCAGCGGGTCCTGGACGAGCTGCGTGAGCGGGTACCGGATGCCGCCGGCGGTTCCGGCCGCATTGTCTTCGAAACCGAATCGGGACAGGCCTTCACCGAGGCTGAGCGCCAGGCCGTCACGGAGACCGTGGCGGAACTCAACGGCCTGGACTTCCTGAAGTCGGTCAGCGATCCCTTTGAAATGCAGGCCCAGCTGGACGGCAGCGAAGAGCAGCTGGCTGCGGGACAGGCAGAGCTGGAGGCAGCGCGTGCACAGCTGGAAACGGGCAAGCCGCAGCTCGACGCCGCCGCGGCGCAGCTCGCTGCGGGGCGCGAGCAGCTTTCGCTGGCACAGATGCAGGCTGATCAGCTTGAAGCCGCCGGGCAGGTGCAGCAGGCCGAAGCCCTGCGGACCCAGCTCAGCGTGCAGGAAGAACAGCTCAGCGCGGGAGAAGCGCAGCTTGCCGAGCAGCAGGAAGCCTACGACGACGGCCTCGCCCAGCTGGCTGAGGGAGAGCAGGAGCTGACGGACGCGCAGCGCATGGCAGAGGCAACGGACGGGCTGCGGTTCGTTTCCGAGGACGGCGTCACCGCTTTCTCCGAGGTCCAGTTCCAGGAACAGCCCTACTCCGTCACCCCCGAACAGCGCCAGGAAGTCCAGGACACCGCCAACCGGATCACGGACTCCGGTGTTCAGGTCTTCTACAGCAAGGAAATCGTGGAGGATGTCTCCTCCCTCTTCGGCCCCTCCGAAGCAGTAGGCGTTGCCGTTGCCGCCGTCGTGCTTATTCTTATGCTTGGCACCCTGGTAGCCGCCGGACTGCCGCTGCTGATGGCGATCGTCGGAGTGGTCGCCGGAGTCGGCACCACCATGGCCCTCACCGGCGTCGTCGAAATGACGTCCATCTCCCCGATGCTGGCGCTGATGCTCGGACTTGCCGTGGGGATCGACTACTCCCTGTTCATCATCAACCGGCACCGCACCCAGCTGCTGCACGGAATGGAGCTGGAAGAATCCGCCGGCGTGGCCACCGGCACCAGCGGCAACGCAGTGCTCTTCGCCGGCCTGACCGTGGTGATCGCGCTGGCCGCGCTCGCCGTCCCCGGTCTGCCGTTCCTCAGCGTGATGGGACTTGCGGCAGCCGGTACCGTGGCCATGGCCATCCTCGTCGCCCTCACTCTGACCCCCGCCTTCCTGGGGTTCATCGGCAACCGCATTCTCTCGAAGAAGTCCTGGGCCAAAGCCGGCATTACCCCTCCGGCCGCGCACGCCGCACTGACGCCCGGGGACCAGGCTGCAGCAGCGGAACACAAGGAAAACGGCAGCCCGCGGCGCTGGGGCAGGCTGGTCACCAACCATCCGGTGATCACCGTGATCCTCAGCGTCCTGCTGCTGGGCACCATGGCCATACCGGCCGGCTCGCTGCGCGTGGGCCTGCCCGACGGCGGATCGGAGCCGGTGGACTCCACCGCCTACCAGGCGTACCAGAAGCTCGGGGACAGCTTCGGTGAAGGCATCAATGGTCCGGTGATTGTGGTGGGTTACCTGCCTGACGGGCTGTCTGAAGCTGAAGCATCGGACATGACGTACGAGGTAGCGGATTCGCTGCGGAAGCTGGATAACGTCGCCACGGTTGTGCCCGCTTCCACCAGCGATGACGGAACCATGGTCGTTTTCCAGGTCATTCCCGAAGGCGGTCCCGCCGCCGAAGGCACCGAGGACCTGGTGCACACCATCCGCGACGACGCGGGCCAGATCAAGGACGAAACCGGCGTCGAAATCGCCATCACCGGGCAGACCGGGATCAACATTGACGTCTCGGACAAGCTGATGGACGCCATGCCGGTCTACCTGCTGATCGTGGTTGGGCTTTCCCTGGTCCTGCTGCTGCTGGTCTTCCGCTCCGTCCTGGTGCCGCTGATCGCCACCGGAGGGTTCCTGCTCTCCCTGGCGGCCAGCTTCGGCGCCGTCGTGGCGATCTACCAGTGGGGCTGGCTGGGCGGCATCTTCGACGTGCACAACCCCGGAGCGGTGCTGAGCTTCCTGCCAATCATCCTGATCGGTGTGCTCTTTGGCCTGGCGATGGATTACCAGATGTTCCTGGTCTCCGGCATGCGCGAAGCGTACGTGCACGGCGAAGATCCGCGCCAAGCTGTCCGGAGCGGCTTCGACCATGCGTCCCGGGTGGTCACGGCGGCGGCGATCATCATGGTCTCCGTGTTCGCAGGCTTTATCTTCGCCCACCTGACGATGGTCCGTCCGATCGGCTTTGCGCTGGCCATCGGCGTGCTGCTGGACGCCTTTGTTATCCGCATGACCCTCATTCCGGCAGTGCTGCACCTGCTCGGCAAGTCCGCCTGGTGGATTCCCAAATGGCTGGACCGGATCCTGCCCGACGTGGATGTTGAAGGGGCCAGGCTGCTGGGCCGGACGCAGGCTGCTGAGGCAGGCAAAGCGGAGCAGGAGCTTGCTTCGGCTGGACGATGAGCCGAAATATGTCACACTTGTTGCGCCTCTGACCTGCACAGCAGACAGTACCGGTTACCATCGGGGTGCACTGTCCCGATCCAGACCCCCCCCCACCAAGCATTGGAGAGTGAGCCTGAGTATGGCTACTGATTACGACGCACCGCGCAAGGTCGAAGAGGATGCCGGAACCGCCTCAATCGAAGAGCTTCAGGCCCGGCGGAGCGACAAGCAGTCAGCCGTAGTGGACGTTGACGAGTCGGAGGCCGCTGAAGCCTTTGAACTTCCCGGCGCGGATCTCTCCAGCGAGGAACTGCTGGTCCGGGTTGTCCCCGCGCAGGAAGATGAGTTCACCTGCGGATCCTGTTTCCTGGTCCGCCACCGGTCCCAGTTTGCCGTGGAGAAGAACGGCGCCAAGTACTGCAAGGACTGCGAGGGCTAAGCAGCTCCGGTCGCCCAAACGCCTTAACCACAACCGCCGCACCCGATGAATCCGGGGGCGGCGGTTGTGGTTAAGGCCGGCGGTGTGGTTTTGTTCGGTGCATGGTCAGCGCAGTCCTCTTGGCAGCGGAGGCAGGGTCCACACTGATCCGGGCCGAGGCAGGCCTTGCCGCATCACACGTGGTCATCAACCCTGACTGGGGGACTGACATGGGGTCCTCCTTCAGGGCCGGCATTGCTGAGGCCACGGCGCTGGCGCCGGGGAGGCGGTACTTGTGGCCCTGGGCGACCAGCCGGGGTTGAATGCTGAAAGGCGATGGACGGGACATCGATACCCCGTCGGACCTGGAACTGCTGGAATCCGGGCGGACCACCGGAGCGGAGGGATAAGCCGTGTCAGTCGAAGTCAACAGGAAAGATCAGGTAGAGTGGACGGTTCGTAGGGGAGTATCCACCCACGCTGAACCTCGTCAACACGTAGGGCACCGACGCCCGGCCGGGGCCAGCGGGCAGCCAGAGGCTGCCGGAGAGACTTGCGGTCCCTTGGCGTACCCTACGAAAGCAGAGACTCCATGACTGTTTCCCCCCTCATCTGGGGCGTGACGATCGTCGTCATCCTCGGCCTGCTGGCCTTCGATTACTTCTTCCACATTCGCAAGGCACACATTCCCACGCTGAAGGAAGCGGCCATCTGGTCCTCCATCTACGTGGGACTGGCCATCATCTTCGGCATCCTGGTGCTGGTCTTCGGCGGGGTCACCATGGGCGGTGAGTACTTCGCCGGCTACATCACGGAGAAGGCTCTCTCCGTGGACAACCTGTTTGTCTTCCTGATCATCATGGCTTCCTTCCGGGTGCCCCGCGAGGACCAGCAGAAAGTCCTGCTCTTCGGCATCGTCTTCGCTCTGATCGCCCGTACCGGATTCATCTTCCTGGGCGCAGCACTCATTAACTCCTTCTCCTGGGTCTTCTACCTGTTCGGCCTGATCCTGCTGATCACCGCCGGTAACCTGCTCAAGCCCGAAGACAGCGAAAAGGATGAGGCGAACAACTTCATCATCCGGATTGCCAAGCGTGTGCTGCCCACCACCGACCACTACGACGGCGACAAGCTGATGACCGTGGAGAACGGCAAGAAGGTCCTGA
>JBELZL010000028.1:0-46163 GCA_040274025.1 Arthrobacter sp.
GGCTCTGGCTCTGGCTCTGGCTCTGGCTCTGGCTCTGGCTCTGGCTCTGGCTCTGGACGAGTAAAGACCACGGATAACCCAGCGGCTTCACGCACCGGCGCCCGTACGAGCAAGCGTCCGCGCCGGGCAGAACGGCATCGAAACCAAAACCGGTCCAAGGTCCGCACCGAGGTCATGGTCCTGATCGACGCGGATACCCTTGCCGGACTCGACGAGAATCCTGCTGAACTCAACGGCTACGGACCCATCAGCGCAGAGACCGCACGGACCATGTTCCTCGACGCTCTGCACTGGACCCCCCTGCTCCAGGACCCAGCCACCGGAGAGATTCTGAACGTCGGACGAACACGACGCATCCCCGCCGGGCTCAAACGCTGGCTGCAGGCACGTGACGGAACCTGCAGGTTCCCCGGCTGCTCAGTGAGCGTCACCCACGCCGAGATCGACCACACCACACCCTTCTCCCACGGCGGACCAACAGACCACGCGAACCTGGAACACCTCTGCCCAAAACACCACCGGTTCAAGACCCTCGGTCACTGGAAAGCACGCCAACCGCAGGCCGGAACCATCGAATGGAACTCACCCACCGGCCGCACCTACACAACAGATGCCGCATTGGGCTACCTGCCCAGCCAACCGGCGCAGCCTGCAGAGCGCGGCACGCAGAGAATGCAACAGGTGGACGACGACCCACCGCCCTTCTAGGCGCCGGCCACACCAATGGACGGCCTGCATGAGGGGCCTCCAAAAGGATGAGCGACGCGGTCATGGATGCCGGCGGCTGCGACTCGGGTCGAAGCACACGAGTTAGCTCTGGGCTCCGGCGGTGTTAGTTCAATGGGCGTTTCCTGAGGACAGGGTTTAAGTTGCCGGACGGGGCACATGTCATCGGTCAGGCGACAGACGGGCGGCTGGCGGCAGACGCACGGTCAACCGACAGAAGGGCGAGGCGACAGACGGGCGGCTAGGCGGTAGCCGGACGGGGCACATGTCATCGGTCAACCGGCGGACGCGCGGTCAATCGACAGACAGACGGCCAGCCGGCAGAGGCGCAGTCAACGCGCGCAGTCAACCGGCAGACAGACAGACGGGCAGACAGGTGGCGATAAAACTAACGACCGTGCGTGGAGCGTACTGGCTCAGCGTCCCATCCCGGACCCCGCGTCCCCGCCACCCCCATACCCCCTACGCGGCAGGCAAGTGAATGCTGGTCACAGGCTGAGACGGATCGGGAGTGAACTCCACACCGGAAGGCTCGCCACCCGCCATAACAATCTGCGCACCCAAAGCAGCGACCATGGCACCGTTGTCAGTACACAGACGGATAGGAGGAACACGAAGCGATATTCCGGCAGCAGCACAACGCTCAGCAGTAAGTTCACGAAGCCGGGAATTCGCAGCAACACCACCGCCAAGCAAAAGATTTGTAATCCCCTGCTCAGTACAGGCAAGAACTGCCTTGGACGTAATCACATCCACTACTGCTTCCTGGAAAGATGCAGCAATATCCGCAACCGGAAGCTCCTGGCCGGCAGCCTCATACTGCTCTACACAACGGGCAACAGCAGTCTTCAAACCAGAAAAAGACCAGTCATACCGGTGCGGACCAGGAACCTCAGCAGTTCCCATGTACTTCGGCTGGGTCAGACCACGGGGAAAGCGGATAGCCTTCGGATCGCCCTGGCGAGCAAGCCGGTCGATAGCAGGACCACCCGGATAACCCAGACCCAGAATGCGGGCAACCTTGTCATAGGCCTCACCGGCAGCATCATCAATGGTGGAACCCAAAAGCCGGACATCCGAGGTCAACGAGCCAACCCGAAGAATCTCGGTATGCCCGCCCGAAACCAGCAAGGCGCCAAGATTCTCCGGAAGCTTGCCGCCATCGAGAACACCAACACCCACATGGGCAACCAGATGGTTAATCGCATACAGGGGTTTGCCGGTAGCCACGGCAAGAGCCTTGGCAGCACAAACACCAACCATCAAGGCGCCGGCAAGGCCAGGGCCCGATGTCACGGAAATCGCATCGACGTCGTCGAGCGTTACACCAGCCTCATCAAGGGCCTGGCGCAGCGTGGGAACAAAGGCATCCAAATGCGCACGCGAAGCAATCTCAGGAATGACGCCGCCAAAGCGGACATGCTCCTCCATGGAGGATGACACGGCATTGGTCAGCAGAGTATCTCCGCGGACAATACCGACACCGGTCTCGTCACAGGAGGATTCGATGCCAAGCACCAGAGGTTCGGTGCGGTTCATTGGACGTCCTTCACAGGGTTGGTTCCGCGCTCCGGAGCGCCATGCCAGGAGGAAAGCTCAAGACGCATAATCAGCGCATCCGCTCCGTCCCGGTAATAGCGCGGACGGACATGAATCTGTTCAAACCCGAACCAGCGGTAAAGCCGCTGCGCACGGGGATTATCGGCTCGCACTTCCAGCAGCACATCATCGGCTCCGCGGCCTTTCGCCTCATCCAGAAGAGTGGCGAGCAGCCGGGAACCGGTACCCGCGCCTTCATGGGCGGCATCGACGGCGATAGTCTGCACGTCCGCGATCGGCAGCACACACATCAGCCCCGCATACCCAATAACCGTGCCGTCCGGAGCCTCAGCCACATAGTAGGACCGGGTATCGCGCTGCCGGAGTTCGTCATGGAACATCTCGGTAGGCCAGGCATCAACGGGGAACATCGCCTTTTCAAGCGCGTCCACCGCAGGAATATCTTCCTCCGTCATGGCCCGGATCACCGGAGGCTGCCCACTCACAGGGCACGCTTCCGCGGGCCCGGAACCTTGGCATCGGATTCACGGAGGTAAAGGGGCAGATCCGGAAGCAGGTCCAAACCACGGACAAGACGTACGACGGCGGTGCGGCCCAGCGCTGCAGCTGTCGGCTGGGCGCCGGCAAAGTCCTGCACCGCAGGAAGGACATCCGGATAAAGACCGGCACCGGCACCATAGGCCGGCAGCCCGGGAACCTCAGACGGTGAGCTTACATGCGGCCCGTCCAGCAGCTCCGGAGTTCCGCCGGTGCTGCGGTAGTGCGCCCAGTAAACCTCTTTGCGCCGGGCATCCGTCGCGACAACAAACTCGTCCACTCCGGCACGCCAGGCGTCCAGGGCCGCATCAATGGCGATGGCATCCAGGCTCATGACCCCGTGCAGCGGTTTGTGCCAGGCGAAGGCCAGGGTCCGGGCGGTCGCGATGCCTGAGCGGAGACCAGTAAAAGGCCCGGGCCCGACGCCGACAACCAGCGCATCGATCTGCGCGCCGCTTACGCCGGCTTCTTCCAGGAGCTTTGAAACTCCGGGAGCCAGGACCTCCGCATGGGAGCGGGTGTCTTCCGTGGCGAACTCTGCGAGGATTTCTCCCTCACCGGTGAGCAGGGCCGCGCTGGCTATGGCGGAGGTGTCGATGGCGAGGATAAGCACGGTTTCTATTTTACGCAGTTCCGCGGCAGGGCCTTGACGGAGGGCCTCTACGCTGACCCCGCAGGCTGACCGGACGCCAGGCCGACCAAGCTCCGCTTACGCCGCCATGCCGGAGGCACATGAAACCCAGAGCACCCCGGCCCCAGTCTCACAGGCCAGAGACCAGCACCCGGATTACGCGCCCACTGCCTCCCTGGGCGCTGGACGGGATATCGCCCCCGTTAATTGTGCTGCTACCAGCGCACCCCAGGACCCCAGCCCCGGACGCGGCTCCCAGCGCACCGCACTAACCCAGCGCCGGAGGCTGCTCCCAGCGCGGACCGTAGCCGGAGATCCGAATGGCGCGTTCCTCGTCGTCGTCCTCCGCTGAGAAATCGGTGACCAGTTCCCCGGAACCGCCCGCTCCTCCACCGGTGGCACGCAGCAGCGTCACTTCAAGGCGGCTCTCAGACAGATGCTCCACCAGCCCGTGCCCCCACTCCACCACAGTCACCGAGGTGTCCATGGTGTTCTCCAGGTCAATGTCGTCGATTTCCCCGGACGATTCCAGCCGGTAGGCATCAACATGCACAAGGTCCGGACCGCTGCCCAGCGACGGGTGGATACGCACCAGGACAAACGTCGGGGAAATAATCCCCGGACGGACACCGAGCCCCTCCCCCAAACCCTGGGTGAACGTCGTTTTCCCGGCCCCCAGTTCACCGGTCAGCAGCAGCAGGTCGCCGGCTCTCAGGCCAGCACCGAGTTTCTGCGCCAGGTCCTGGGTCTGGGCAGCACTGGCCGTGCGGTATTCAAGCTCCCAGCACGGAGCCGCACCATCCGCGGTCACGGCAGCACCGCGGCAGGATCGACGTCCAGCGAAACGTCCATTTCGGGGTCAGCCGCACTGGCACTCGCACTGTCACCGGCACTCGCACTGTCACTGGAGTCGACATAGCTGCGGGTCACACGGCCGCTGATCCGGGTGATGATTTCATAGTTGATGGAACCGCTGGCCTGGGCCCACTCATCCACGCTCGGGAACCCGGCAGGTCCGAAGAGCACGGCTTCCCTGCCCAGGAAGGAATCCGGGGTTCCAGCCACGCCGGTACGGCCCAGATCAATAACCATCTGGTCCATGGCAATGCGGCCCACCACAGGGAAAACCTCACCGTTGACCATTACCGGCCCGCCGGTGGCGACGCGGGGAATGCCGTCGGCGTAGCCAACGGGAACGAGCGCAAGCGTCGTGGGTTCGGCGGTGCGGTAGTGCAGGCCGTAGGAAACCCCCTGGCCTGCAGGTACTTCCTTGCAGTTGGCAATCGTAGTCTTCAGCGTCATGGCCGGGATGAGGCCCAGTTCTTCAGCACTTTGTCCCGCGAACGGGGACAGTCCGTACATGCCCAGTCCCACCCGCACCAGGTCGAAGTGCGAATCGGGCCGGGACAGGACGGCAGGCGTGTTGGCGATATGCCGCACCTCGTGGTCCACGCCGGCGTCTTCGGCCACAGCCACTGCGTCACGGAACTTCTGCAGCTGCTCGTCGGTTTCCATCCGGCGGGGCTCATCTGCCACTGCCAGATGGGAGAAGATGCCAACCACCCGCAGCAGGCCGTCCTCCTGGTAGGCCAGGGCCTGGCCCACGAAGGATTCCCAGAGCGCTTCCGGGCAGCCGTTGCGGCCCAGCCCGGTGTCGATCTTCAGGTGCACCCGGGCTGGAACTTCAAGTTCGCGGGCAGCGGCCACCACCGCCTCAAGCTCCCAGCCGGAAACACCAATGTCGATGTTTGCGGCAATCGCAGCCGAGAAGTCACTGTCCGAGGTGTGCAGCCACGCCATCACCGGTGCTGAGATTCCCGCCGCGCGCAGGGCCAGGGCCTCGGAAATATGCGCTGTCCCGAGCCAGGCGGCCCCGGCGTCGACCGCTGCGCGGGCCACCTCCAATGCACCGTGGCCGTAGGCGTCAGCCTTCACTACCGCCATCACGCGGGCGGGCTTGGCAATTTCGGCAAGGTGGCGGATGTTGTGCCTGATTGCGGCGAGATCGACGACGGCGCTGCGCTCCGCCGCGGGGACAGTTTCGAGGTAATTCACTGGTCCATTCTTTCACTGCGGACCCGGCACGGAATCACCGGCCGGTCTTCGCGAGGTCCTTGTGCATGATATGCAGGCCGGTAAATCCGTGTACCGGGTGCCGGAAGGCGTCCGGAACTGTGGCCAGGATCTTAAACCCCAGGGACTCCCACAACGCCACCGCCCGCTCATTTGTCTGGACCACCGCGTTGAACTGCATGGACCGGTAACCCTGCACGGCGGCCTGCTCCAGCACATGGGCGGCGAGCGCTCGGGCAACACCGCGGCCGCTGGCCGGGGCAGCAGTCATGAATGACGCGTTGGCCACATGGCTCCCGCCCCCGGCACGGTTGGGATGGAGCTGGGCCGTGCCCAGAATCTGCCCGGCTTCCTCCGCAACGTAGACGTACGCGGGACGCGGCTCCAGCCACACATTCCGTGCCTCGTCCTCACCCATTCCCCGGTCCCAGCAGTATGTTTCACCGGCACGGACAATCGGCTCCATCAGGTGCCAGATCTGCGCCCAGTCCGCTGCGGCAGCTTCCCGGATCCTTATCCCCAACGCTGTGCTCAGGCGTCCAGGGCAGCAGCCCAGAGGTTGATGTCCGAGTCCTGGGCAAAGGTGTCGATAGCCGCGAGTTCCTGGTCAGTGAAGTCCAGGTTCTGAACCGCTGCGAGGCTGTCTTCGAGCTGCCGGACGCTGGAAGCGCCCACCAGCGCCGAGGTGATGGACGTGCCGTTGCGCTGGGTGCGCAGCACCCAGGCGATCGCCATCTGGGCAAGGGTCTGACCGCGGGACTCGGCAATGTGGTTCAGGCCGCGCACCCGGTCCAGATTCTCTTCCGAAAGCTGGGACGGGTCCAGCGACTTTCCGGCAGCAGCACGGGAGTTTTCCGGAACTCCACCGAGGTACTTGTTGGTTAGCAGGCCCTGGGCGAGCGGTGAGAAGGCAATGGATCCTGCGCCGGTCTGTTCGAGTGCCTGGAAGAGGTTCGGATCGCCCTGTTCCACCCAGCGGTTCAGCATGGAGTAGGAGGGCTGGTGGATGAGCAGGGGCGTGCCCATCTCCCGAAGGATGCGCGCAGCCTCGATGGTCTTCTCGGCAGAGTACGAGGAGATGCCCGCATACAGCGCCCGGCCGGAACGCACGGCAGTGTCCAGCGCACCCATGGTCTCTTCGAGCGGAGTTTCCGGGTCCGGACGGTGGCTGTAGAAAATATCCACGTAGTCCAGTCCCATTCGTTCCAGCGACTGGTCCAGGCTTGCAAGCAGGTACTTGCGGGAACCCCAGTTGCCGTATGGGCCCGGCCACATGTCGTACCCGGCCTTGCTGGAGATGATGAGTTCGTCCCGGAACGGCCGGAAGTCATCTTTCATATGCCGGCCGAAATTGGTTTCAGCGCTGCCGTAAGGCGGGCCGTAGTTGTTGGCCAGGTCAAAATGCGTGACTCCCAGGTCGAAGGCCCGGCACAGGATGGAACGCTGGGTTTCGAACGGGACGTCGTCCCCGAAGTTGTGCCACAGTCCCAGCGAGACGGCAGGCAGCTGCAGTCCGCTGCGGCCAACGCGGCGGTAGGGCATGGATTCGTAGCGGTCTTCTGCGGGAGTGTACGTCATGGCTCCATCCTGCCATCGGTGACCCGGCTAATCGAGGAAGCCGTCATGTCAGTCCTGGCTGTTCCGGCTGCCGGAGAGAATGGCTGCACCGTAGCCGGGAAGTTCCACAGCGCCGTCATACGTCAGGACCGGTGCCGTCTCCAGCAGGACCTGGATCTCGCCGGGCAGGGGCACGGGAAGCTCCCTCGCTGAATCCGCGAAGTTCAATGCGACGATGACGTCTCCCCGGTGGATGGTCAGCCAGCGTGAGACTTCATCAAAGTCCACGCTGATGTTCCGGAAATCGGGTTCGGTCAGCTCCGGTACCGTGCGGCGAAGCGCCAGCAGGTCCCGGTAGAGCCGGTACAGCCTGGCATGGCCGTCATTGCCCAGTTCGGACCAGTCAAGCTTGGAACGGGTAAACGTATCCGGGTGCTGTGGGTCGGGAACCAGGGACGGGTCCCAGCCCATCCTCGCGAATTCCGCCAGCCGCCCCTCGGCCGTAGCCTTGCCCAGTGCTTCCTCCGGATGGGAGGTGAAGAACTGCCACGGGGTTGAGGCACCGAATTCTTCGCCCATAAAGATCATGGGAGTGTTCGACGACGCCAGATTCAGCACGGCTGCGAGGGCCAGCTGGTCGTAGCCCAGAACAGCGGTGTTCCGGTCACCGGCGGCCCGGTTGCCGATCTGGTCGTGGTTCTGCACCGCAACCACCAGTTGCCGGGGAGTGATCACGGCCTTGTCCAGCGGGCGGCCATGGGTGCGCTGCCGGAAGGAGGAGAAGCTGCCGTCGTGGAAGTATCCGTTGGTGACGACCTTCGCGATGGCATCCAGCGAATCAAAGTCCGCATAGTAGCCCTGGGTTTCCCCCGTGAGATTGCTGTGCACAGCATGGTGGAAGTCATCCGACCACTGCCCCGCGATGCCGTAGCCGTTCAGCTCCCGCGGGGTGATCATCCGAGGATTGTTCAGATCCGACTCAGCGATCAGGAACAGTGTTCCGCCAAGGTCTGCTGAGAGACTGTCCGTCAGCGTTGCCATTTCCTCCAGGATGTGGAGGGCCCGCTCATCCCGCAGGGCATGCACCGCATCCAGCCGGAGGCCGTCCACATGGTAATCCCGGAACCACATCTCCAGGTTGTCCAGGATGTACTGGCGCACGTGGTCGGACATGGGCCCGTCCAGGTTCAGCGAGTCCCCCCACGTGGTGGCGCTGCCCTGCTGCAGGTAAGGACCGAACAGCGGCAGATAGTTGCCGCTGGGACCCAGGTGGTTGTAGACCACGTCCTGGATCACGCCGATCCCGGCCGCGTGGGCGGCATCAACGAAGCGCTGGTATGCCCGGGGACCGCCGTAGGGCTCATGGACGGCATACCAGAGCACGCCGTCGTAACCCCAGTTGTGGGTGCCGTTGAAGGCGTTGACCGGCATCAGTTCCACATACTCAACGCCCAGGTCGGCCAGGTAGCCGAGCTTCGCGGCAGCGGCATCCAGCGTGCCTTCGGGAGTAAACGTTCCGATGTGCAGTTCGTAGATGGCTCCGCCGGCCATGCCGGGAGAGACCCAGTCCGAGTCCGTCCACTGAAAACCGGACGGGTCAAAAGTCCGTGAAAGACCGTGGACCCCTTCCGGCTGCCAGCGGGAGCGCGGATCCGGCACCGGAGTTGTCGCTTCGTCGATCAGGTAGCCGTAATCGATTTCCGCTCCGGCGGGTTCCAAAGCGGCAGGGGCGGCGTGCCACCAGCCCTCTTCGCCGGGGTCCATGGACAGTTCCTGCCCGCCGGCCAGCAGCCGCATGGACTGGGCCTGCGGTGCCCATGCGCTGAATAAAGAGCTCACATTGCCTCCTGACGGATCAGCAGCGCCACGGGATAGTGCTTGAACAGGTCTTCCGCTTTCACACCGCCGCCGTGGTGGCTGATACCGCTCAGCCTGTCGGTATAGGTGCCCGGAGGCAGCTGGACCAGCGTGTCCCTCCAGCCTCCGGCAGCCTCGAGCCCCAGGGGAAGACGGGTCACCAGGGTGAGCGCACCGCCGCGGTCAAAGCCGAATACATGCTGTGCAGCCGGTCCTTCGGTTCCCACTGCGGAGTAACCGGTGAACAGCTCGGGCCGGTCCCGTCGCAGGCGCAGGGCCTCGCGGGTGACGTGGAACTTGGCAGTTCCTGATGCGTCCACGGGTACCGGTGTGCCCGCTTCCGCAGCGGCCGCAGCCGTTCGGAGGGAGTAGTCCACCGGGCGCCGGTTGTCCGGGTCCACCAGGGAGTGGTCCCACAGTTCGGTCCCCTGATAGACATCGGGGACACCAGGCATGGTCAGCTGCACCAGTTTGGCGCCAAGGGCATTGGACCAGCCGGCGGCGCTGATGCGTTCGGCCACGGAGGTCAGGATCGCGTTGGCTTCCGGATGGTCGTAGGCGCCGTCGACCAGGGCATGAAGCTGTTTTTCGAACGCCTCGTCCGGAGCTGTCCAGGTAGTGCTCTGCCCGGCTTCCCGGGCGGCCTTCTCCGCGTAGGCGTGGGCGCGTTCGCGTTCAAGCGGCCAGGTTCCGGCCAGTGCCTGCCACAGCAGGTCCGCCAGCGGACGGTCCCCCAGGGGCAGCAGCTCTTCCAGCTCGGTGACGGCTTCAGACCACTGCTGCGGGATCTCGGAGAGCACACTGATCCGTGCCCGGGTGTCTTCACTGCGCTTGGTGTCGTGGGTGCTGAGCGTGGTCATGGCAAGCGGCGCGTCCTGCTGTCTCATCAGCATGGCCAGGTGCAGGTCATGCGGTTCAAGTGCAAAGAGGGAAGGATCGGCCCCTACCTCGTTGAGGGAGGTGAGCCGGGAGTACCGGTAGAAGGCCGTGTCCTCCACGCCCTTGGCCATGACCATGCCGGAGGTCTGCTGGAACCGGATGGGCAGCTCCTCCAGTTCGCCGGAGGAGCCGGCCCCTTCTGCGCGCAGCAGCGGCAGCAGCACCTCGAAGGCGGGTTCCAGATCGGGCCGCCGCACCCTGGCATTCAGCCCTGCCTCTTCCAGGTAGGCAGCGCCGTCGGGAAGGTAGCTCCGGTAGACCGGGAAGCAGGCCAGCAGTTCGGCAATGGCATCCGCAGCAGTGGCCGCGTCCAGTCCGGAGTCTTCCGGCAGCAGCCGCACCAGCCGCTGGACTTCGGAGTGCAGCAGGCCGTCCGCAACGGCCCGCTTGGTGTCGTGGATCATGTGCCGGTAGGGCTCGGCGTCGGACGCATCGGTGAGCAGCGCGGCGGCCTGCGGGTCCACGAACAGGCGGTCCACCTCGGCGAGCGCGTCGTAACCGGTGGTTCCGGCCACGGGCCAGCGTTCGGGAAGCTTTTCGCCGGGTTCAAGAATCTTTTCCACCAGGACGTAGGCGCCGCCGGTAAGCTCACTGAGCTGCTCCAGGTAACCGGCTGGGTCTGCCAGCCCGTCCGGGTGGTCAACGCGCAGTCCGTCCACAAGGCCTTCGCGGAACCAGCGCCCTATCTCAGCGTGGGTTTCGTCAAAGACCCACGGGATTTCCACCCGCACACCGGCGAGCGTGTTCACGCCGAAGAACCGCCGGTAGTTGAGCTCGTCGTCGGCGCGGCGCCAGCTGACCAGTTCATAGTGCTGGCGGTCATGGACCTGACGGGCTGTGTCGCCGGGCTTGAAGGTTCCTGCTGCGATGGGAAAAGCCTGCTCGTAGTAGCGCAGCTCACCGTCCTGGATCCGCAGGTCCTCCAGCGCATCGCTGTTCTCCCCCAGCACGGGCAGCCGCAGCCGTCCCGCACCGGCGTCCCAGTCAATGTCGAAGGCCTCGGCATACCGTGAGCCGCGGCCTTCCTGCAGCACCGAATACCACCACCGGTTGGCCGCCGGCGTGGCAACGCCCATGTGGTTGGGAACAATGTCCGCGAGCACGCCCAGGCCGGCCTGGTGCGCGGCGTCGGCCAGCGCCTTCAGGCCCTCGGGCCCGCCGCGGGCGGGATCGACGGCGGATGGATCCGTAACGTCGTAGCCGTGGGTTGAGCCCTGCTCCGCGGTCAGCAGCGGCGAGAGGTAAACCCAGTCCGCGCCGAGGTCCGCGAGATACGGGACCAGGGCAGCGGCGTCGTGCAGGGTGAACCCCTCATGCAGCTGCAGCCGGTAGGTGGAGCGGGGGGCCCTCATACGGTGCTCTCCCGGGTCTTTGCTCCCGCGAGTGCTGCGAGGGATGCTGCGACGGAGTGGTCGTGGACCTCTTCTTCCTGCGGGTGGGCGCGCAGCACGATCATGGACTTCGCCGCGACCTGCAGCTTGCCGTCGCTGCTCACGGGATCCGTGTCAGCTCCCTCCCCTGCGGTGTCGATGACCTGGTCCCAGAGGTCCCCGTACTCCTGCGGCGGCAGCGTGACGGTCACGGCGTCGTCGTCGGCGTTGAAGTACAACAGGAAGCTGGCGTCAGTAATGGGCTGGCCGCGGCGGTCGTTGCCGCGGATGCCCTGCCCGTTCAGGAACACACCCAGGGAGCGGCCCAGCTGGCTGTCCCAGTCTTCGGGCTTCATGGGCGTGCCGTCGTCATTGAGCCAGACAATGTCCGGGAGAACATCTTCTTCCCCGCGTTCCACCGGCCGCCCGTCAAAGAACTTGAGCCGCCGGAACGTGGGGTGCTCGGCGCGCAGCTTGTTCACCGCAGCGGTGAACTCCATCAGCGGCGCATCCATGTTTTCCCAGTTGATCCAGGTCAGTTCGGAATCCTGGGCGTAGCCGTTGTTGTTGCCGTTCTGGGTCCGGCCCAGTTCATCGCCGTGGGAGATCATCGGAACGCCCTGGGACAGCAGCAGCGTGGCCAGGAAGTTGCGCTGCTGGCGCGCCCGCAGGGACAGGACCTCCGGGTCGTCTGTGGGACCTTCGGCCCCGCAGTTCCATGAACGGTTGTGGGACTCACCGTCGTTGTTGTCTTCCCCGTTGGCCTCGTTGTGCTTCTCGTTGTAGGAGACAAGGTCCCGCAGGGTGAACCCGTCGTGGGCCGTTACGAAGTTGATTGAGGCAACCGGGCGCCGCCCTGAGGATTCATAGAGATCGGCGGAACCGGTGATGCGGGAAGCGAATTCGCCCAGGGTGGAAGGCTCTCCGCGCCAGAAATCCCGCACGGTGTCCCGGTACTTGCCGTTCCATTCCGTCCACTGCGGCGGGAAGTTGCCTACCTGGTAGCCGCCGGGGCCAATGTCCCAGGGCTCAGCGATCAGCTTCACCTGCGAGACCACCGGATCCTGCTGGACAAGTTCGAAGAAGCTGGAGAGACGGTCGACGTCGTAGAACTCACGGGCCAGCGCCGAGGCGAGATCGAACCGGAACCCGTCAACATGCATCTCGGTAACCCAGTAGCGCAGGGAATCCATGATCAGCTGCAGCGAATGCGGGTTTCGCACATTCAAGGAGTTGCCGGTACCGGTGTAGTCCATGTAGTAGCGCTTGTCGTCCTCGACCAGCCGGTAGTAGGCAGCGTTGTCGATGCCGCGGAAGGACAGCGTGGGTCCCATGTGGTTGCCCTCGGCGGTGTGGTTGTAGACCACGTCCAGGATCACTTCGATGCCGGCCGCGTGCAGGGCCTTCACCATGGCCTTGAACTCCTGGACCTGCTGGCCGTCATCCCCGCTGGAACCGTAGGTGTTCTGCGGAGCGAAGAAGCCGATGGTGTTATAGCCCCAGTAGTTGGACAGGCCCTTGTCCTGCAGCGTTGAGTCATTCACGAACTGGTGCACCGGCATAAGCTCCAGGGCGGTGACGCCAAGCTTCTGCAGGTGTGCGATCACGGCAGGGTGGGCAATGCCGGCGTAGGTGCCGCGCTGTTCCTCGGGAACGTCAGGGTGCTGCTCGGTGAGGCCCTTGACGTGCGCCTCGTAGATCACCGACTGGTGGTACTCGGTGCGCGGACGCCGGTCGCCGTCCCAGTCGAAGAAGGGGTTGACCACCACGGCCTTCATCATGTGCGCAGCGGAGTCCTCGTCATTGCGGGAATCCTCGTCGCCGAAGTTGTAGCCGAACAGGGACTGGTCCCACTCAACCTGGCCGGCAACGGCCTTGGCATAGGGGTCCAGCAGCAGCTTGTTGGGGTTGCAGCGGTTCCCCTGCCCGGGATCGTTCGGTCCGTCCACCCGGTAGCCGTACTTCTGCCCGGGAACTACATGCGGCAGATAGCAATGCCACACGTAACCGTCGACTTCGGTCAGCGGAATACGGGTTTCGGTTCCGTCGTCGTCGAACAGGCAGAGAGTTACGGAGTCCGCGACTTCGCTGTAGAGGGCGAAATTCGTACCGTTTCCGTCGTAGGTTGCTCCCAACGGGTAGGCATCTCCGGGCCACACTTCCATTCAAAGCTCCTGACTGCGGTGGTTGGCAGGCGAATACTATGCCTGCTTACTTTTCTACAGTATGCCAGCTTCCCCGGGCACGGCACGCCGCTGCGTGATGGCGGAGATCACCCGGCGGACGGCGTCGGGCAGGAGCGAGGGCTGCACCGGCCCCTGCGCTGCGGCGAGCTTTCCGGCCCGGCCGTGGATACTGGCCGCCGCGGCCGCAACACGGGCGTAGTGGCCGGGTTCAGGTGCCGGCTCCCGGCTGGTGGAGAGCAGGGCACCGAGGATGCCGGAGAGGGTGTCTCCGCTGCCGGCAGCAGCAAGCCAGGGTGTTGCTTCGGCCTGGCTGTAGACCCGTCCGTCCGGGGAGGCGACCAGTGTTGCCCATCCCTTCAGGAGGACGGTCGCCCCTGTCAGCGCGGCAGCTTTCTGCACCCAGGCCAGCGGATCGGCCTCAATCGCCTGCCGTTCTGCAGGCTCCCCCAGCCTGCCCAGCAGTGCGGACAGCTCGCCGGCGTGCGGAGTCAGGATGACCTGCGGGCCCAGGCCCGGTTCGACGGCGGAGAGGGCATCGGCGTCGATCACGCACGGCAGCCCGGATGCCATCGCGTCCACCGCGCGGCGCCGCTGCGCTTCGTCCGTTCCGGCTCCGGGCCCGGCCAGCCAGGCCTGGACATGGGTCAGCGAGACCGTGCTGTCCGCGCAGACCGCTTCCGGGTGCGCCTGGTTGATCAGCCTGCGGACCGGCTCCGGCCCGAGATACCTCACCATGCCGGTGCCGGTGGCCAGAGCCGCACCCGTAGCCAGTACGGCCGCCCCGGGATAGGTGTCCGATCCAGCCGCTATGCCCAGCACGCCCCTGCTGTACTTCTGGTCCCCGGGGGCGGGCTGCGGCAGCAGTTCGGCAATATCCGAGGTCAGGAGCCGCTGGACGGCGGGAGTGCCAAGGTAGGGAGAAAGACCGATGTCCACGAGCTGCAGGCGGCCCGATGCCGCGGCTCCGGGACCGGCGGTAAGCCCGGTCTTCAGCGCACCGAAGGTGACAGTCAGGTCCGCGCTCAGGTGCGGCCCCGGTGCCTGCCCCGTGTCCGCGTCGATGCCGCTGGGCAGGTCGCAGGCGACGACGGCGGGTGCCTGGCCGCGGCGCAGCCGCGCCGGTGCCAGCGCGGCAAGGCCGGCGGCGGGGCCGCGCAGGCCCCCTTTGCCGCCGGTCCCAAGGATGCCGTCCAGTACCAGGTCTGCGTTTTGGCAGAGCCGCAGGATTTCGGTGGTGTTCTCCTCGGCCAGGGCCAGGATCCGTCCGCCGCCGGCCCGGAACACTGCCAGGGCCTCGGGGTGTGCGGAGGATGAGGTGAGGACCGCGGTCGCGGCGCAACCCCGCCGCAGCAGCCGAACAGCGGCATAGAGCGCATCGCCGCCGTTGTTGCCGGCCCCGGCAAGGACCACGCACCGGGAACCGTAGAGGCGGCTCCGCCGCTGCTTCACCAGATGTGCCGCAGCTGTGTAGAGCCCGTGGGCTGCCAGCTGCATAAGTTCCGCCCCGGCGCCTTCGTCCAGCAGCGGACGCTCAGCAGCCCGGACCGCGGTCCCGGAGTACGCACTGATCATGCGTACAGACTAGCCTTCAGCGACCACCATGGCAGTGGCAAGATCGCCGTCATGGCTCAGGGACAGGTGCCAGACCCGTACGCCGCGGGCCTGGGCAGCGGCAGCCACTGTGCCCTCGACCCGCACCCGGGGTGCTCCGGCGGAGTCCAGTTCAATCTGGCAGTGCTGCCAGTTCATGCCCGCGGGTGCGCCGAGGGCCTTGGCCACCGCTTCCTTGGCAGCGAACCGGGCAGCGAGCGAACGCAGGTTCAGTTCGCGCTCAGCGGGGACAAACAGCCGGGCACGCAGCCCGGGGGTCCTCTCCAGCTGGCGGCCGAACCTCGGGACGTCCACCACGTCCACTCCAATACCGACAATCATGGTGCTCCCCCTGGTCCCTTGGCTGACGGCTGACTTCGATTATTCGACGGTGACGGACTTGGCCAGGTTGCGCGGCTGGTCCACGTCATATCCCTTGGCAGTGGCCAGGGCACAGGCGAAGATCTGCAGCGGAACCGTGGTCAGCAGCGGCGCCAGCAGCGTGGGCGTCTCCGGCACGTAGAAGACGTGCTCCGCGTAGGCCTTCACGGCGTCGTCGCCCTCTTCGGCAATCACGATGGTCTTGGCACCGCGGGCGCGGATCTCCTGGATGTTGGAAACCACCTTGGCGTGCAGCGAATCGCGGCCGCGCGGGGAAGGCACCACAACGAAGACCGGCTGGCCTTCTTCGATCAGCGCGATCGGTCCGTGCTTGAGTTCACCGGCGGCGAAGCCTTCGGCATGGATGTAGGCCAGTTCCTTCAGCTTCAGGGCGCCTTCCATGGCGACCGGGAAACCGACGTGGCGGCCCAGGAACAGGACGGAGGAGGTGCCGGACATCAGGTTGCCCAGTTCCTTGATCTCCGCTGCACTGTCCAGCACGTGCTGGATCTTCGCAGGAACCTTGGCCAGGTCGGCCAGGATGTCCTTGATCTCGCCCTGGAACTTGTTGCCGCGGATCTGTGCCAGGTAAAGGCCCAGCAGGTAGGTCGCGGTGATCTGCGCCAGGAAGGCCTTGGTCGATGCCACCGCGATTTCCGGACCGGCGTGGGTGTACAGGACGGCGTCTGCCTCACGCGGAATGGTGGAACCGTTGGTGTTGCAGATGGCCAGTACCTTGGCGCCCTGCTCCTTGGCGTACCGGACAGCCATGAGGGTATCCATCGTCTCTCCCGACTGGGAGATCGCCACGATCAGCGTGTTGGCGTCAACAATCGGGTCCCGGTAACGGAACTCGTGGCTGAGTTCCACCTCCACAGGAATGCGGCACCAGTGCTCAATGGCGTACTTGGCCACCTGGCCGGCGTACGCGGAAGTGCCGCAGGCCAGGACCATGATCTTGTTGATCGACTTCAGTTCTTCCGGGCTGACCCGGAGCTCGTCCAGGGTCAGCCGGCCGTCGGCGTCCGACCGCCCCAGCAGCGTGTCCGCCACGGCCTGCGGCTGGTCGTTGATCTCCTTTTCCATAAAGGAGTCGTAGCCGCCCTTCTCCGCAGCAGCGGCGTCCCAGTTCACGTCGAACTCGGTGCCCTTGGCGGGCGCCCCGTAAAAGTCCGTGATCTCCACCGAATCCGGGGTAATGGTGACAATCTGGTCCTGGCCCAGTTCCACGGCACGGCGGGTGAAGTCGATGAAACCGGAAACGTCGGAACCGAGGAAGTTCTCGCCGTCGCCCAGGCCGACGACGAGCGGGGAGTTCCGGCGCGCAGCCACCACGGTGTCCGGGGAGTCGGCGTGGACAGCGAGCAGGGTGAACGCACCTTCAAGCCGCTGGCAGGCAAGCTGCATGCTCAGCGCAAGGTCCCTGCCGCCGTCGCCGGCGTAAATACGGCCAAGCAGCGCTGCAGCCACTTCGGTGTCGGTTTCAGAACGGAACACGGTACCGGCAGCCAGGAGCTCTTCTTTGAGCTCGGCGAAGTTCTCGATGATGCCGTTGTGGATCAGCGCCAGGCGGTCGTTGTCTGCCAGATGCGGGTGGGCGTTGCCGTCGGTCGGACCGCCGTGGGTGGCCCAGCGGGTGTGGCCGATGCCGGTGGTTGCCTCGGGCAGCGGTGCGGCTTCCAGCTCGGCCACCAGGTTCGCCAGCTTGCCGGACTTCTTCCGGGACTCGACGCCGCCGGGAGTCAGCACGGCGACACCCGCCGAGTCATAGCCCCGGTATTCAAGGCGCTTCAGGCCCTCCATGACAACGTCCAGGGCGCTGTGTCCAACTGCTGCGGCTGCGCCCGGGCGGCCGGTATAACCTACGATTCCACACATGCCTCTAAGAGTACCGGCAGCAGCAGCCGAGGCAGTAAACGCCGCCCGGCGGCGCGCGGGGCCCCGGTCCTTCACCGTTTGGATAGACCGGCAGGGCAGTGCACAATTCCTAGAGTGACCGAACCAACCCCAAAGCCATCCTCCAGCAACGGCCAAGAGACAAACTTCACTCCGTTCGTTGAGCTGGACCGGCAGACCTGGTCGCGCCTGTCCCACGAGATCGAGTCTCCCCTGAACCAGGAAGACATCACCCGCCTGCGCGGACTCGGGGACCAGCTGAACCTGGACGAGGTACGGGAGGTTTATCTTCCGCTCTCAAGGCTGCTGAACCTTTATGTCGCCGCAGCCGGCAAGCTGCACAGCGCCACAACAACCTTCCTCGGCGAACAAACCACCCGTACGCCGTTCGTCATCGGCGTCGCCGGTTCGGTCGCTGTCGGTAAGTCCACCACCGCCCGCGTACTGCGCGAGATGCTTCGCCGCTGGCCGGATACCCCAAACGTTGAGCTGATAACAACGGACGGCTTCCTGTACCCGAACGCGGAGCTCAAGCGGCGCGGCCTGATGGAACGCAAGGGTTTTCCGGAGAGCTACGACCGCCGCCGGCTGCTGCGCTTTGTCAGCGCCGTGAAGTCCGGCGCCGAGGAAGTCCGTGCGCCGCGTTACTCCCACCTCACCTACGACATTGTTCCGGACTCGGAAATCGTCGTCCGGCGTCCGGATGTCCTGATCGTGGAAGGGCTGAACGTGCTGGCCCCGGCCCGCACCCGTCCGGACGGCAGGTCCGGGCTGGCGCTGAGCGACTTCTTCGACTTCTCGATCTACGTCGATGCCCGGACCTCCTACATCGAGGAGTGGTACGTGCAGCGGTTCCAGTCACTGCGCAGCGGGGCATTCGCGAATCCTGCGTCCTATTTCCACCGCTACGCAGCCCTCACGGACCATGAAGCGCGCCAGACCGCGCTGGACATCTGGAAGCGCATCAACGAACCCAACCTGGTCACCAATGTCCTGCCCACGCGCGGACGGGCGCAGCTGGTGCTCACGAAGGACGCCGACCACTCGGTTAGGCGCATGCTGCTTCGCAAGACCTGAAATGTTCGGCCGGGGCGGCGCTGCGGGTCCTGCGGCGGTTACTCTGGCGAGATGCTAAAGGGATTCAAAGACTTCATCATGAAGGGCAACGTCCTGGACCTGGCAGTGGCGGTAATCATCGGCGCTGCCTTTACCACCGTCGTGAATGCCCTGGTCAACTCGGTGCTTATGCCGTTCATCTCCGGGCTCGTCGGTTCGCCGAACTTCGACAGCTTCGCGGTGGTCGACTTCAACGGGAACCAGATCCAGTTCGGCGTCCTGCTGACCGCCGTCGTCAACTTCCTGCTCGTGGCAGCGGCCGTGTACTTCGCGATCGTGCTGCCGATGAACAAGATGATTGAACGCCGGAACCGCAGGCTGGGGATCACCCCGGAGCAGAACGCGGATCCGCAGGTCATGCTGCTGACCGAGATCCGCGATGCCCTTACCTCACAGTCCCAGGGCGGGCCACCACAGCCGCAGGGCGGGCCGAAGCACTAACCCGTGCCCGGCACGCCCGGGATTAGACTGCTGCGCCCTCGGAAGCTTTCAGCGACAGGTTCGTTTCCACTACCGCTGCCAGCCTGGCAGCAACGTTCTGCGCTGTCTCCATGTCCGCGGCCTCGACCATCACGCGCACCAGGGGTTCGGTTCCCGAGGGACGCAGCAGGACACGGCCGGTTTCCCCGAGCTTCTCCTGGGCATCGATTACCGCCTGGCGGACCGCTTCGTTGGTGGCCGCTGCCGTCTTGTCCACGTTCTTGACGTTAATGAGCACCTGGGGAAGCTTGTCCATGATGCTGGCAAGCTGCTTGAGGCTGCGTCCGGTCTTGGCTACCTGTGCGGCAAGCTGCAGGCCGGTGAGCACACCGTCACCGGTGGTGGCGTACTTGGAGAAAATGACGTGGCCGGACTGTTCCCCGCCCAGGCTGTAACCGCCTTCGCGCATTGCTTCGAGGACGTACCGGTCCCCTACCCCGGTCTCCCGGATCGCGATCCCGGCCTCACGAAGAGCCAGCTTGAGGCCGAGGTTGCTCATGACTGTGGCTACGAGGGCGTCGTCCTTCAGTTCACCCGACGCTTTCATGGCTACGGCCATGATGGCCATGATCTGGTCACCGTCCACGATCCCGCCTTCAGCATCCACGGCCAGGCACCGGTCGGCGTCGCCGTCATGGGCGATCCCGAGGTCTGCACCGTGTTCCACGACGGCGGCCTGGAGCGGGCCCAGGTGAGTCGAACCGTAGCCGTCGTTGATGTTAATGCCGTCCGGATCGGCGCCGATGACGATCACTTCGGCGCCGGCATCCGCGAAGACCTGGGGCGAGCAGCCGCTGGCAGCGCCGTGCGCGCAGTCGAGGACCACCTTGAGCCCGTCGAGGCGGTTGGGGAGGGTCTGCAGAAGGTGTACGACGTAGCGGTCCTCAGCGTCCGCGAAGCGTTTAATCCGGCCCACACCGGCACCGGTCGGGCGCAGGCTTGGTACTTCCATTTCTGCTTCGATGGCGTCCTCGAGGGCATCATCGAGCTTCTGGCCGCCGCGGGCGAGGAACTTGATCCCGTTGTCCGGGGCGGCATTGTGCGAGGCGGAGATCATGACGCCGAAGTCAGCGTCGAGATCGGCTACCAAAAACGCGGCCGCGGGCGTGGGCAGGATGCCCGCGTCATAGACGTCGACGCCGGAGCTCGCCAGGCCTGCCTCCACTGCAGCGGAGATGAAGTCGCCGCTGATGCGGGGATCCCGCGCCACCACTGCAACCGGACGCTTGCCGGCCGGCACCTGACGGTGCCCGAGCACCACTGCTGCCGCCTGGGCCAGTCCGAGGGCCACCTCGGCCGTGATCAGTCCGTTGGCCAGGCCCCGAACGCCGTCGGTACCAAACAGTCGTGTCATAGAAGTGTCCTTAAAGCATGTGGTCGCCGGGAAGGCCGGAAATGCCGGGAAACGGCACTGGCCGGTCGGGGAACAGGCGCAACCCCCGCGCCTATTCTGCCACCAGAAGAACAGCTCCGGCGAAACGCGGGCGTCGGCGGGCCGGGCGGAAGCGCTGAATTTCGCCCGGCACTGACCGGGGAACCCTGCGCTGGCTTGGGACTTCGGTGTACCCGTGTCCGATGCCGCACAGGGCCGGTTTTTCCCTCCAGTGCGGCGGTTCGCACCCTTGTTCGGCCCGCTGCCGGGTCTCTGTGGCTCTCTGGTTTGTTCTCTGGTCCTGTGGTTCTGTGGGCATGCAGACGGCCCCCGGAAAATGCCGGGGGCCTTCTGCATAACCCTCTGGCTCAATAACCACTGAACCAACGCGTGCGGAGCCAAACTCCAACTGTGCTGAATCAGCGCTTGTGGAGCCAAGCGCCAATTCAGCGCGAGGGCCCCAAAGGGCAGGCGCTCCAGCGCCTGCCCTTTGGGTAGCGCTGAATTAGCGCTTGGAGTACTGAGGCGCCTTGCGGGCCTTCTTGAGACCAGCCTTCTTGCGCTCGATGACGCGGGCGTCACGAGTCAGGAAGCCGGCCTTCTTCAGGGCCGGGCGGTTGTTCTCGCGGTCGATCTCGTTCAGCGAGCGGGCAACGCCCAGGCGCAGCGCGCCGGCCTGGCCGGAGGGGCCGCCACCGTGGATGCGGGCGATGACGTCGTAGGCGCCGTCGAGGTCCAGGAGCTTGAACGGCTCGTTGACTTCCTGCTGGTGCAGCTTGTTCGGGAAGTAGTCAGCCAGTTCGCGGCCGTTGACGATCCACTTGCCGGTGCCCGGAACAACGCGCACGCGGGCGATTGCTTCCTTGCGGCGGCCAACAGCGGAACCTGCAACTGTCAGGGCCGGGCGTTCCTTGACGGCCGACTCGGCAGCGTCAGGGGTTTCCGAGGTGTAGCTGGTGAGCTCCTCGGTGTTTTCATTCAGCTCTTCAGTGTTCTGAGCCACGATTCTCCTTGAATTAATTTCTTAGTTGGCGGGCCAGAACTACTGGGCGACCTGGGTGATTTCGAAGGTCTTGGGCTGCTGGGCGGCGTGGGGGTGCTCGGCACCCTTGTAAACCTTGAGCTTGCCCATCTGCTGTGCAGCGAGGGAGTTCTTGGGCAGCATGCCGCGGATGGCCTTCTCAACTGCGCGCACCGGGTTCTTTTCCAGCAGTTCGGCATAGTTGACGGAGGACAGGCCGCCCGGGAAACCGGAGTGGCGGTAGGCACGCTTCTGTTCGAGCTTGGCGCCGGTCAGGGCAACCTTCTCAGCGTTGATGATGATGACGAAATCGCCCATGTCCATGTGGGGAGCAAAGGTCGGCTTGTGCTTTCCGCGCAGCAGTGTTGCGGTCTGGCTGGCAAGACGGCCTAGGACAACGTCGGTGGCGTCAATGACGTGCCACTGGCGGTTGATGTCGCCGGGCTTCGGGGTGTACGTACGCACGGTTTTTGCCTTCGTTTCTTCTTCTTAGGTGGCGCGCCGCGTATGGATGCCATACGCAGTGCAGCTTCTCTATGCGTTACCGGATGGTCAGGTGAGGACTGAATTAACCAGTGGTCCTGAGATCTCGGCTATCTCCCCGGGGCCAGGTGGCTCTGCAACTGAGCCGCTCCCGTGGGCATAGGCCTATCGAGGTAGGACACGCACAACGACTATAAACAATAGCCTGCTTACCGGGTCAGGTCAAAAGTCCCGGCAGGCATGCTGTTGCCTGAGTCTATTCTATTCCCTGAGCGCCCTTGTAGTTTCCGCCCTGGCGCGCAGTTCCTCGGCCCCGGGATACTTCACTTCTTCCAGCACCAGCGGATGGGGCGGTGCCAGTTTTGAGTTCGAGTCCCTTACCCGGGCGAACATACGTTCAGCCAGCCAGCCCGGCCGCCTCTCCCCGCTTCCTACCAGCAGGGCTCCCCCAATCAGGGACCGCACCATGTTGTGGCAGAAGGCGTCTGCCTTCAGGCGGGCTTCGAGGATTCCATCCGGACGGCGGATGAAAGTGAACTCCTGCAGTTCGCGGATCGTCGTGGCGCCTTCGCGTGGCTTGCAGAAGGACAGGAAGTCCTGGACTCCCAGCACACCTGCGCCCGCGGCGTTCATCGCTGCTTCGTCCAGGGCTGTCTTGTGCCAGAGGGTCACGCTGCGCTGCAGTGGATCCCAGTCCTGCGAGCGGTCCGCGATGCGGTAGCTGTAGCGGCGCCACAGCGCAGAGAAGCGGGCATCGAAACCGGCGGGGGCAATGGAGGCCTGGTGGACTTCGATCGCCCCGGCTCTGGCCTCCACGGCGCGGCGGGACTGGCCAGCTTCCTTCAGCGGGACGGTCAGCTCCCGGTTCAGCACGCCGCGCAGGCGGCGGCGGAATGCCTCGGCGGGCTGAAGGTCCGTGCTGCGGGCCTGCGCGGTCCACTGCTCCGGTGTGATGTCGAAGTGGACCACCTGGCCGCGTGCATGCACACCGGCGTCGGTCCTGCCGGCAACCGTGACGCGGACAGGATGACGGAAGAGGACAGCCAGAGCGGCTTCCAGGGTTCCCTGCACGGTGGACAGCCCCGGCTGGACAGCCCAGCCGGCGAATGGGGCGCCGTCGTAAGAGAGGTCCAGCCGAATACGAAGAGGCCCGCCGTCCGGGTTAGGGACAGCGGGCCTCTCGATCGTCATACCCTCAATATTAAGGGCACGGCGTGGAAATCAGAGAATTACTTCTTCTCTTCGGTTTCCTCAGCAGCTTCGTCAGCGGAGTCTGCAGACTCTGCGGATTCAGCGGACTCTGCGGAGTCGGCAGACTCGGCAGAATCAGCGGAATCGCTGGAGTCGGCCGAATCGGCAGACTCAGCAACGGGAGCCGGAGCAGCGGCTGCAGCAGCAGTGGAAGCCTCTGCGACGACGGACTGCTTGGCGGAAAGCGGTTCCAGCACCAGTTCGATGACGGCCATGGGAGCGTTGTCGCCCTTGCGGTTGCCGATCTTGGTGATGCGGGTGTAGCCGCCGTCGCGCTGGGCAACGGCCGGTGCGATCTCGGTGAAGAGCTCGTGAACGAGACCCTTGTCAGAGATCAGGGCCAGGACGCGGCGGCGGGAAGACAGGTCTCCACGCTTTGCGAAGGTGATCAGGCGCTCGGCGTACGGGCGCAGGCGCTTGGCCTTGGTCACCGTGGTGGTGATCTGCTTGTGCTCGAACAGCTGGGCTGCCAGGTTCGCCAGCATCAGGCGCTGGTGAGCCGGGCTGCCTCCGAGGCGCTTACCCTTGGTGGGTGTAGGCATTACATTTTCTCCTCAAACGGTGCCGTGCAGTACTCCTTGGCACTAACGGCAAGATTTTGCGTGTTTAGAGCTCGTCGTCCGAGAACTCGGACTCGTCCTCTTCGATGGCTGCGGCGCGGGCGGCCAGATCAAACCCGGGAGGAGAATCCTTCAGGGACAGACCCAGTTCAACCAGCTTCGCCTTCACCTCGTCGATGGACTTCGCACCGAAGTTGCGAATGTCCATCAGGTCAGCCTCGGAGCGGGCTACGAGTTCACCCACGGTGTGGATGCCTTCGCGCTTGAGGCAGTTGTAGGAGCGCACGGTCAGCTCAAGGTCTTCGATCGGCAGAGCCATGTCGGCTGCCAGTGCGGCATCCGTGGGGCTCGGACCGATTTCGATGCCTTCAGCTGCGGTGTTCAGTTCGCGGGCCAGGCCGAAGAGCTCAACCAGGGTGGTGCCTGCAGAGGCGACGGCGTCGCGCGGTGCAATGGCATCCTTGGTTTCGACGTCGACAATCAGGCGGTCGAAGTCGGTGCGCTGCTCGACACGGGTGGCTTCCACGCGGAAGGTCACCTTCAGGACCGGCGAGTAGATGGAGTCAACCGGAATACGGCCAATCTCCTGGTCGCCGGACTTGTTCTGGCTTGCGGAAACGTAGCCACGTCCACGCTCGATGGTCAGTTCGAGTTCGAACTTGCCCTTCGAGTTCAGGGTGGCGATGTGCAGATCCGGGTTGTGGAACTCGACACCGGCCGGCGGAGCAATATCCGCGGCAGTGACGACGCCGGGTCCCTGCTTGCGCAGGTAAGCCACGACGGGCTCGTCGTGCTCGGAGGACACCGAGAGGTTCTTGACGTTCAGGATGATCTCAGTGACATCTTCCTTAACACCGGGAACGGTGGTGAACTCATGCAGAACTCCGTCGATCCGGATGCTGGTTACAGCTGCACCGGGGATGGAGGAAAGGAGCGTACGGCGGAGCGAGTTGCCAAGCGTGTAACCGAAGCCCGGCTCCAGCGGTTCGATGATGAACCGGGAGCGGTTGTCGGCTACTACTTCTTCAGTGAGGGTGGGGCGCTGTGCAATGAGCACTTGCATTTCCTTTCAGCGAGCGTCCGCTATATGACGCAACACAAATGGTGGAAACGACGACGACGGGGACACCCCCGCGCGCGTCTTGGACGGCTAGCAGCCTCGCACCCGGGCCTGTGCCGCGTCCGGCTCCCCTGCTTGGCAGGGAAAACGTTCGCGGCACAGGCACCGGCAACGAATGCGAATTAGACGCGGCGGCGCTTCGGGGGGCGGCAGCCGTTGTGTGCGCTCGGGGTGACATCCTGAATGGTGCCAACTTCCAGGCCGGTGGCCTGCAGCGAACGGATCGCGGTCTCGCGCCCGGATCCCGGACCCTTCACGAAGACGTCGACCTTGCGGACGCCGTGCTCCTGTGCACGCTTGGCAGCGGCTTCAGCAGCCATCTGCGCAGCGAACGGGGTGGACTTACGGGAGCCCTTGAAGCCAACCTCACCGGCGGAAGCCCATGAGATAACAGCACCGGTCGGGTCCGTGATGGACACGATGGTGTTGTTGAAAGTGCTCTTGATATGCGCCTGGCCCAGCGCGATATTCTTCTTATCCTTGCGACGCGGCTTGCGTACCGCTCCACGAGTCTTGGGGGGCATTACTTCTCCTACAAAGAGTTTGGTTTAGGTGACCTGGCTGTGCAGGTCATGGCCTGGACCGCGTTATTTAGCGGCCGGCCTTCTTCTTACCGGCAACGGTGCGCTTCGGGCCCTTGCGGGTACGAGCGTTGGTCTTGGTGCGCTGGCCGTGGACAGGCATGCCGCGGCGGTGGCGGATGCCCTGGTAGCTGCCAATCTCGACCTTGCGGCGGATGTCGGCTGCTACCTCGCGGCGGAGGTCACCCTCAACCTTGAAGTTGCCCTCGATGTAGTCACGCAGCTGAACGAGTTCAGCATCGGTGAGGTCCTTGACGCGAGTGTCCGGGCTGATGCCGGTCTCTGCCAGGGTCTGCTCTGCACGGGTCTTGCCCACGCCGTAGATGTAGGTAAGCGCAATGACAACCCGCTTTTCGCGGGGAATGTCTACGCCGGCGAGACGTGCCATATTGGCGGTTCTCCTTTGGTGTTACCGGAGGTCTGAAGCAGTACGTCCCTGTTCCCAGGTCCCCGGCCTCCGTACCGGGGGTATGCGTCACGCGTATCAGACGCTGTACTGCCATATTCAATTACTACGCGTGGGCTTAGCGCGCTCCGGCTTTGGGGCCGGAACAGTAGCCGCTTGTTAGCCCTGGCGCTGCTTGTGGCGCGGGTTCTCGCAGATCACCATGACTCGGCCGTTACGGCGAATCACCTTGCACTTATCGCAGATCTGCTTGACGCTCGGCTGGACCTTCATGGTTTTCCTTTGCGTGGTTGCAGGGTTGAACTCCGGCCCCCTCCTGGGAGTGAACCGGAGCCTTGGTTGTTACTTGTAGCGGTAGACGATACGGCCCCGGGTGAGGTCGTACGGGCTAAGTTCCACCACAACGCGGTCTCCGGGGAGGATGCGAATGTAGTGTTGACGCATCTTTCCCGAGATGTGTGCGAGCACAATGTGGCCATTGGCCAGCTCAACGCGGAACATCGCATTGGGCAGGGCTTCGTTGACCGAGCCCTCAATCTCTATGACGCCGTCTTTCTTGGCCATATCCTCCGCTAACGTCTGTGCCGCCCTTAATTGCCTTAGGCAGCGGTTTTTGGTGTTTGATGGTCTCTCCTGTGCGTACCCCGCCAGCCGGCGCAGGCCGGTTGGAAAAGGGCACGAATGTAGAGACAACCAACAGATAACTCTACGGCACAGCCCCGGATATGTTAAATCCCCCTGTCCGCTGTGGTTCTTCAGCCGGAGCTATGGGCCAGCCCGGACCACGCGGCCAGCTCCGCGGGCCGGTCCGTGATGATGCCGTCCACTCCCGCAGCCGCTGCCGCTTCCCACTGGGCCGGTTCGTTCAGCGTCCAGGTGAAGACTTTCACGCCTTCGTCCTGCAGCGCGGAAACCAGCTGCGGGGAAGAGCGCAGGACTCCGCCATGGGGATTGCAGTACCCGGTTCCGGTTTCAGCGAGGAAATCCAGCAGCTGCTCCTCCTCCCCCGGTGCTGGCTGCATCATAATCAGCAGTCCCCGGTGCAGGTCCGGCGCGGCAGCATGCAGGCTCCGTACTGTCCGCGGCGAGAACCCCTGCAGCACACAGCGTTCCGCCAGACCGGCGTTCCGCAGGAGCCCGGTTGCTCCTGCAACCTGGTCCGGCGCCCACTCGCCTTTGAATTCCAGCAGCCAGCCCGTCTCCGTATGCCCGGTGGCGAAGTCCACCAGGTCTTCCAAAGTTGGAATGCGCTCCCCCGCGTAGTCGGGAGCGAACCAGGACCCGGCATCTGCGCGCCGCAGTTCGGGCACGGAGAGCTCCGCTACGCGGCCGCTCCGCCCGCCGGTGCGGTCCAGGGTGTCATCGTGGATCAGCACCACGCTCCCGTCCGCACAGAGCTGCAGGTCGGTCTCGATCATCCCGGCCCCGGCCGCCGCCGCGGAGGCGAAGGCGGCCAGGGTGTTTTCGGGGGCGTGCGCAGAGTTGCCTCGGTGGGCGATGTTCACCAGGTTCACAGGTACGGCTCAACGTTCTGCTCGAAGGACTTGGCAATGGCATCCGCGGCAGCCGCAAAGGCGTCCGCTGCGGGGGTGTCCTGAAGCATGATCTTCTCCAGTGCCGTGGTCAAGTGCTGGTCCCCGGAGGGAACGAAGGAGCGTGCCCAGTCCTGCACCCGGGTGGTCGCCAGCTGGTCGACGGCGGTGCGGAACTGGGGAGCTTTGGCGTAGACGGCCTGCATCTCGGCGCCGTCCGCGGCAGAGGTCCGTACCGGCATGTAACCGGTGTTAGCGGAGAAGTACGCCGTCTGCTCCGGCTCGCCAATGAACTTCAGGAACATGGCTGCTGCCAGCTGCTGCTCGGGAGACTTCGCGGCCGGGATGGCAATCCCGGTGCCGCCGGTGGGGCAGGCCGGCCCCGCCGGGCCTTCAGGCAGGAAACCTGTTCCGACCTCGAACTTTGCGGCCTCCATGATGCCGCTCAGCGAGCCCGTTGAGGCGATGGTGCAGGTGCTTACGCCGGCGGTGAAGTCGGCAACGTAGTCGGCAGCGGAGACCGCAACGCTCCTGTCCCGGTGGACCATCCGGCGCAGGAGCTCTCCGGCCTCCAGTGTCTTGGGATCATCGAGAGTGATGGTCCATTCCCGGGAGTATTGGCCGCCCAGGCCCCACATGATGTTGCAGAACCACCAGGCTGACCATGAGGTGTCCGATCCAAGTGCCATGGGGACGGCCCCGCCGTTGGCTGCAGCCAACGCCGGTGCCCATGAGTTGTACTCGTCCCACGTTTTCGGGGCGCGGTCGGGAAGGCCGGCTGCCTTGAACAGGTCCCGGTTGTAGTAGAAGAGCGGCGTGGACCGGGCATAGGGGAAGGCCCAGTGGTTTCCGTTGAACTCGTAGTCGTTGTACAGGCCGGTGTTGTAGTCCGCGGTGTCGATGCCCAGGTGGGCTGCCACCTCATCGACGGGGAGGATCTGGCCGTTGATCATGTAACGGAACCACCAGACGTCGGAAGCGCCTACGAGGTCCGGAACGTTGGTGGTACCGGCAGAGGCCTGGAAGCGCTGTGCAACCTCGTCATAGTTGGCTCCGGCGGTCACCAGTTCAACCTCGATTCCGGTTTCCGCGGTGAACCGGCGGATGAGTTCTTCCTCGATGGGCTTTGAGGCGCCGGGGTGGTTGGACCACCAGGTGATTTTGTTCGCGGGAGTGACGGAGGCCCAGTCGGTTCCCGGGGTTTCCACCGCTCCCGGTGTGCCGGCCGTGGACGGTCCGCCGCAGGCGGCCAGAGCGGCAGCGCCGCCCAGGATGCCTGCGAGGGCGAGGATATTGCGGCGGGTCAGGCTGGCGGGAGCTGCTGCGGAAACGGCGGGGGCAAGACGCTTGTTCATGATTTCCTTCGGGATTCGCTGCGGGATGCAGTTAGAAACAGGGTTTTGGGGTGTGAGGTGCGGGACCGGACTCAGCCGGTCACGGCGCCTGCGGTCAGGCCGGAGACGATGCGGCGCTGGAGGATAAAGAACAGGGCAAGGACTGGCACAGTGACCAGCACCGTTCCGGCCATCAGCACGCCCCAGTTCGTGACGCCGTCGTTGTTCTGCAGAAGGGTCAGGCCAACCGGCAGCGTCATCATCCCTGCACGGTCAACCACCAGCAGCGGCCAGAGGTATTCGTTCCATTCGTTGACAACGGAAACCAGTGCGACGGCGGCGATGGTCGGCGCGGACATGGGGACCACAAACTGGAACAGTCTGCGGAAGTGGCCTGCGCCGTCGAGCACCGCGGCTTCCATCACCGAGGGCGGCAGGGACAGGAAGTGCTGGCGGAACAGGAAGGTTCCAAAGGCACTGGCCAGCCCGGGCACGATGATGCCCTGGTAGGTGTTCAGCCAGCCGAGTTCGGCTACCAGCGTGTAGTTCGGGATGATCACGATCTGCTGCGGAATAAGCAGGGCAAAAATCACGACGGCGAAGAACACCTTCTTGAACGGCACATCCACGAAGACCAGCGCATAGGCGGTCGTCAGGCCCAGGAAGATCTTCAGGCCGGCTCCGATGACAGTCACCAGCAGTGAATTGGCAAAGAAGGAACCGAACGGAACGCGCTCCAGGGCTGCGGCGTAGTTGGAGAAGTCCCAGCCGGCAGGCAGCCACTGGATCGGTACCGTGTAGATCTCATCCGGTTCCTTGAAGCTGGCCAGCGTCATCCAGATAAGCGGCAGGATCATGACAGCCACCGCGGCAGCCATGGCTGCGTAGCCGCCGAACCGGGTTTTTGCCCGGGTGCCGGGGCCCGGCCGGGCAGTTATGGAAGGGGCTGTCGCCGAAGGAACAGCGGGCAATACGGCGCTCACGAGTAATGCACCTTCCGTTCAACGAATTTCAGCTGCAGGAGGGTAATCGCCAGGAGCACCAGGAACAGGATGGTGGCAATCGCGGATGAGTATCCCGCAGTTCCTGCCACGAAGCCCTGCTGGTAGATCTGGTACATCATGGTGGTGGTGCCCTCCAGGGGGCCGCCCCTGGTCATCGCCTGGATGATGTCGAAGGACTGCAGGGAACTGAGCAGGGTCGTCACCGAAAGGAAGAAGGTGGTTGGCCCGAGCAGCGGAAGGGTGATTCCCGCCAGGATCCTCAGCCGTCCGGCCCCGTCCAGGGACGCGGCCTCGAGCAGGTCCCTGGGAATTGCCTGCAGGCCCGCCAGATATATGAGGGCCACGTAGCCCACGTTTTTCCAGAGGTAGACGATGATGACCATGGCCAGCGAGTAACCCGGATCGTTGTACCAGTCCGGTGAGGACAGGCCGAGCGCCTGCAGCAGCGCGGACGTGACGCCGAAGTTCGGATCGAAGACAAAGAGCCACAGCAGTCCCACGGCAACACCGGAGAGCACGTACGGAGCCACGATGATGGTCCGGGCCGCTCCCCTGAGTTTCAGCCTGCTGTTCAGCAGCAGGGCCAGGGCGAGTCCAATGACCATGCCCCCGCCCACGGTGGCCAGCGTGAAGACAAGGGTGACGGCGATGACCTGCGGGGTGCCGGGAGCGGTCAGCCAGTCGGTGTAGTTCCGCAGCCCAACCGGACGGGCGATAGCCGAGCCGATGTTCCACTGGAGCGTGGAGAAATATAGGGACTGAAGCAGCGGTTTGTAGGTAAAGAGCAGCAACAGGGCGATGTTGGGCCCGGCAAACAGTGCGAACAGCAGCCAGTTGGAGGACTTGTTTCGGCGCCGGGCAGCAGGGCTGGTCCGGCTGCGGCCGGGAGGGGCGCCGTCCATAACAGTTCCGGCCCCCGCCGCAGGGGGTCCGGCCTGCTCCGGCGGAGACAAAGTGGTGGATGACATTTCGGCTTGAACCTTCGTCGAGAGCGATTTGACGCCTTCAGCGTAGGTTTTGGAGGACGGCAAAACCGGCCGGAACAGGGCATTCGAAGAAGACTTCAGCGTGCGTTGGAAGTGCTTTCAGGCGGCGTTAAGAGCGCGTTCATTTTGTGACGCGGAACCGGTTAGCTGCGGTTCAGCCGGCGCCGGCATGGTGCATGCCTGTCGCTTCCCGCGCAACGTCCGGCGGCCTGCTGCGGCGCCGGTCCTCCCGGCGCCCTGCTGCCACAGTCAGGAGGTTTGCTAGTCTCGTGCCCATGAGTTCTCCCGGCACAGCTGCACTTAGGCCACACCGCAGGAACGTCCTCTCCGGAGTCCTGGTGGGAATCGGCGTCGCCGCCTTCATCGACGAGGTGGTCTTCCACCAGCTGCTGCAGTGGCACCACTTCTATGACCGGTCCACCGCAGCCGCCGGCCTGTTCTCCGACGGCCTGTTCCACGCATTTGGCTGGTTCGCCGTCGTTGCGGGCCTGTTCCTGTTCGCCGACCTCCGCCGCCACGGCATCCTGATCCCCGCCCGCTGGGGCGGCGCCGTCCTGCTGGGTACCGGCGCCTTCCAGCTCTACGACGGAACCGTTCAGCACAAGCTGCTGAACCTGCACCAAATCCGCTACGAGGTTGAGCTGCTGCCCTATGATTTGGCCTGGAACACCGCGGCCGTGCTGATGCTCGGCGCCGGGATCTTCCTATTAGTCCGCACCCGGGAAGCTGCCGCACGCGGCCCCGAGAGCTGATGCACCATTCCGCAGGCGCTTTTCCCGCCGAGGTCCTCTTCCTGGTCCCGGCCTTCGCAGCTGCGGGAGCCTACGTGGCCGGTGCCTGCTCGGTCAGGGCCGCAGGCTGGCCCGCACACCGGACCGCTGGGTTCCTCCTCGGCCTGGCCCTGGCGCTGCTGACCGTTTTGGGCCCCCTTCCCGCCCTGGCCCACACCGACTTCACCTGGCTTGCGCTCTCCCACGTGGCCGCAGGCATGCTGGCGCCGCTGCTGCTGGTCCTGTCCAAGCCCGTGACCCTGGCGCTGCGGGTCATGGACAAAACGCCGGCGCGGCGCACGGTGCGGCTGCTCCGGAGCGCCCCGGCCCGGTTCCTTTCGCATCCGGTCACGGCTGCGGTCCTGAACGTTGGGGGAATGATCCTGATGTTTCGGACCCCGCTCTTTGAGGCGATGAACACGCAGGCCCCGGTGCACTGGCTGGTGACGTTCCATCTGGTTGCCGCCGGCTATCTCTGGACCGCGGCACTGGTTGGGCGCGACCCGAATCCGCACCGGGCAGGGCTGCGGCTGCGGGCCGCCGTGCTGGTGGCAACCGCGGCAGCACACAATATCCTGGCAAAGTCCCTGTATGCGGATCCTCCGGAGGGTGTTCCGGCAGCTGCCGGCGAAGCCGGCGCCATGGCTATGTACTACGCCGGCGGGGCCGTGGAGATAGCGGTAATGACGATCCTCTGCCTGCAGTGGTACCGGAGAGCGGCACCGGACCGCCCGTCCGCAGGAACTGCAGCTGAATTCAGGATGCAAAAGGCCCGCTCCGCGGTGGGCGGAACGGGCCTTCGGCTCAGGAATCCGGCGAACTGACCGGCAGCAATCCGGCGGCTAGGGAACGGGCACCGGCGTGACACCCAGCGGCGCGAGCCGTGAGGCACCGCCGTCGGGAGCCGTAAGCACCCAGATCCCCTTCTCATGGATCGCTACGGTGTGCTCCCACTGGCAGGAGCGGGCGCCGTCGGTGGTGACAACGGTCCAGTCGTCTTCCAGCGTGACGGTCTCAATGCCGCCTCGAACCAGCATGGGTTCGATCGCCAGGCACATGCCTGGCTTCAGCTTGGGACCGCGGTGGCTGGTCCGGTAGTTCAGCACATCCGGGGCCTGGTGCATTTCCGAACCGATGCCGTGGCCCACGTAGTCCTCCAGGATGCCCAGGGGCTTACCCGGAACGGAGCTGACGTAGTCATCGATCGCGGCACCGATGTCACCGACGAACCGGCCCTTGGCAGCGGCGGCGATGCCGTGCCACATAGCGTTCTCGGTCACGTCGGAGAGCCGCTGGTCTTCGGGATCAGCCGTACCGACAATCACGGTACGGGCTGAATCGGAGTGCCAGCCGTCCACGACGGCGCCGCCGTCGATCGAGATGATGTCCCCGTCCGCAAGCACCCGGTTGCCCGGGATACCGTGGACTACTTCTTCGTTCACCGAGGTGCAGATGGTGGCCGGGAAATCGTAGTACCCCAGGAAGTTCGACGTCGCTCCCGCCTCGGCGAGCACCCCGGCGAAGACCTTGTCGATCTCCGCCGTGGTGACGCCGGGGCGGGCGGCTGCGACTGCCGCGTCCAGGGCCCTGATCAATACCAGGCCTGCCTGGCGCATGGTGCGCATCTGCGCATTGGTTTTGTACTGGATCCGTGGCTGGGCCAACGTCTCGCCTTCTAACTAGCTGGTCTGCTTAAGTGCCTGCATGACACGCTCGGTGACTTCGTCGATGTCGCCCAGGCCGTCAACGCGGGTAACAATTCCGCGCTTCTCGTAGGCGTCGACGACGTCAGCTGTCTGCTGCTTGTACAGCTCGAGGCGGTGCCGGATGACTTCTTCGTTGTCGTCCGTCCGGCCCTCAATCTCCGCGCGGCGAAGCAGTCGCTTAACCAGCTCTTCGTCGTCGGCGGTCAGCAGCAGAACTGCGTCGAGGCTGTCGCCTCCGGCAGCGAGGATGTCGTCGAGCTCCTCGACCTGCGCAGTGGTGCGCGGGTAGCCGTCAAGGAGGAAGCCCTCCTGGACGTCCTCTTCCTGCAGGCGGGAACGCACCATGTTGTTGGTGACTTCATCCGGAACGAAGTTGCCGGCGTCGATGTACTTCTTGGCTTCGATGCCGAGCGGGGTCAGGTTCTTCACGTTGGAGCGGAAGATGTCTCCGGTGGAAATGGCAGTGACACCGAGGCGTTCGGAGATACGTGTTGCCTGTGTCCCCTTGCCGGCACCGGGAGGCCCAATAATGAGCAGACGTGTCATCGCAATAACCCTTCGTAGTGACGCTGCTGGAGCTGTGCGTCAATTTGTTTGACCGTCTCGAGTCCCACACCAACCATGATGAGGATCGAGGTTCCGCCGAACGGGAAGTTCTGGTTTGCCCCGACCAGCACCAGGGCAATCAGCGGAATAAGGGCAACAATGCCCAAATACATGGCGCCGGGCAGGGTGATGCGGGAAAGCACGTACTGCAGGTATTCGGCGGTGGGGCGGCCGGCACGGATGCCGGGAATGAAGCCGCCGTACTTCTTCATGTTTTCCGAGACTTCCTCGGGGTTGAAGGTGATCGACACGTAGAAGTACGTGAAGAACACGATCATCAGGAAGTACACGGCCATGTACAGCGGGTGGTCCCCGGAGGTCAGGTAGTTGTTGATCCAGACAACCCACTCCGGCGGAGCTGAACCGTCAGTAGGCGTGTTGAACTGGGCCAGCAGGGACGGCAGGTACAGCATGGAGGACGCGAAGATCACGGGGATCACGCCGGCCATGTTGACCTTGATGGGGATGTAGGTGTTCGTGCCGCCGACCGTGCGGCGTCCGACCATGCGCTTGGCGTACTGGACCGGGACACGGCGCTGGGACTGCTCCACGAAGATCACGAGGGCAACGGTGACGATGCCGATCGCGATCACGCCGAGGAAGATGGTCCAGCCCTGTGCGGTCAGGATGGCGCCCAGCGCGCTGGGGAAGCTGGCCACGATCGAGGTGAAGATGAGCAGGGACATGCCGTTGCCGACGCCCTTTTCCGTAACCAGTTCACCCATCCACATGATCAGGCCGGTGCCTGCGGTCAGGGTGATGATCAGCAGCAGAATGGTGATGATGTTGTCATCCGGAATGATCGGCACCGAGCACTGGTTGTTGAACAGCGCGCCGGAACGGGCCAGCGAGACCACGGTGGTTGCATTCAGCAGGCCCAGGGCGATGGTCAGGTAGCGGGTGTACTGCGTGAGCGTGGACTGTCCCTGCTGGCCTTCCTCATACAGCGCCTGGAAGTGCGGGATGACCACGCGCAGCAGCTGCACGATGATGCTGGCGGTGATGTACGGCATGATGCCGAGGGCAAAGACTGAGACCTGCAGCAGGGCGCCGCCGCTGAAGAGGTTTACGAACTCGTAGAGACCACCCGAGGTGGCGCCAAGAGCCAAGCACTGCTGCACATTGCCGTAGTCAACACCCGGGGCCGGGATAAAAGCACCCATGCGGAAGATAGTGATGATTCCCAGCGTAAACAACAGCTTGCGTCGCAGGTCTGGCGTCCGGAAAGCCCGGCCAATAGCGCTAAGCAAGCGTCCTCCTGAAGAAAAGTGTGGAAATGAGTCCCGGCGGGACTCGAACAAAACCTGAGTCTATCCGCTCAGGGCCGCTGTTGCGTTATCGAACATAGCAGCGGCGGGAGCGTTAAAGGCACCAAGCCCCCGGCTGGCCGCATGACGGCCTTCCGGGAGCTTAGTTGCATGCAGGAAAGCGCACAACCCGCCGCCGGCACCCGGGAAACCCGGGGCCGGCAGCGGGAGTGCGCGTTCAGGAACACGGTGCTTAGAGCGCCGTGGTCGATCCGCCTGCTGCAGCGATCTTTTCAGCGGCGCTTGCAGAGAACGCATCCGCCTTGACATCAACCTTGACGGTGATGTCGCCGGTGCCCAGCACCTTGACGGGCTGGTTCTTGCGCACGGCACCCTTGGCAACGAGGGCCTCTACGGTGACCTCGCCTCCTTCGGGGAACAGCTCAGAGATCTTGTCCAGGTTTACAACCTGGAACTCGACCTTGAACGGGTTCTTGAAGCCGCGCAGCTTCGGCAGGCGCATGTGCAGCGGGAGCTGCCCGCCTGCGAAACCGGCCTTGACCTGGTAGCGGGCGGCAGTACCCTTGGTACCGCGGCCAGCGGTCTTACCCTTGGAACCTTCACCGCGGCCAACACGGGTCTTAGCCGTCTTGGCACCCGGAGCAGGACGCAGGTGGTGGACCTTCAGAGCTTTGTTATCTTCGGCCATGTTACTTCGCCTCCTCAACCTTCACGAGGTGCGGAACCGTGTTGATCATGCCAACGGTCACGGCATCTGCACTGCGGACGACGGTGTCGCCGATGTGCTTGAGGCCGAGTGAACGCAGCGTGTCGCGCTGATTCTGCTTACCACCGATGGTGGACTTAATCTGGGTGATTTCCAGCTGTGCCGAGCTGACGGCAACGCGCTTCGGAGTAGTCATCATGCACCAGCCTTCTGCATGTTGCGGATCATCGCTGCGGGAGCAACTTCGTCCAGCGGCAGGCCACGGCGGGCAGCCACAGCCTGCGGCTCTTCGAGGCGCTTCAGCGCGTCAACCGTGGCGTGCACGATGTTGATCGCGTTGGAGGAACCCAGCGACTTGGAAAGCACGTCGTGGATGCCGGCGCACTCGAGGATGGCTCGGACCGGACCACCGGCGATAACGCCGGTACCCGGGGAAGCCGGACGGAGCAGGACCACGCCTGCGGCTGCTTCGCCCTGCACCAGGTGCGGGACGGTGCCGGCAATGCGCGGAACGCGGAAGAAGGACTTCTTCGCTTCCTCGACTGCCTTGGCGATAGCCGAGGGAACTTCCTTTGCCTTGCCGTAGCCAACGCCGACCATGCCGTTGCCGTCGCCGACAACAACCAGGGCGGTGAAGCTGAAGCGACGACCACCCTTGACCACCTTGGCGACGCGGTTGATGGTCACGACGCGTTCAATGAACTTGTCCTTGTCATCATTGCGTCCGCCGTCGCGTCCGCCGCGTCCGCCGCGGTCACGGCCTCCACGGTCAGAGCGCTGCTCGCCCCGGCGGCCGCCGCGGCGGTCGTCGTTGCCTGCGGCAGCGGTTTCCTTGGTCTCAGTTGCCTCAGCAGATGTAGCTTCAGTCACCTGATTTTCCTTTTCCTTGTTTGCCTCGGTCACAGTGCCAGCCCACCTTCGCGTGCGCCGTCTGCGACAGCCGCAATGCGGCCGTGGTAGCGGTTGCCGCCGCGGTCAAACACCACGGCTTCGACGCCAGCAGCCTTGGCACGTTCGGCAACGAGCTCGCCGACGCGCTTGGACTTGGCAGTCTTGTCACCCTCCATGGAACGCAGGTCTGCTTCCATGGTGGACGCGGATGCAACGGTTACGCCGCGGCTGTCATCGACAACCTGGACGAATACGTGGCGGGCAGAGCGGTTGACGACCAGGCGCGGACGGGCCGCGGTGCCGGCAATGCGCTTGCGGATCCGCAGCTGGCGGCGGCTCCGGGAAGCGGACTTGCTCTTGGAATTGCGCTTCTTATTGATGCTGATGGCCATGATTACTTACCAGCCTTTCCGACCTTGCGGCGGACAATCTCGCCGGCGTAACGAATGCCCTTGCCCTTGTAGGGGTCAGGCTTGCGCAGCTTGCGGATGTTGGCGGAAACCTCGCCGACCTGCTGCTTGTCGATGCCGGAAACGGTGAGCTTCGTGGGGCCCGTGACGGTGAGGGTGATGCCCTCCGGAGCCTTCACGGAAACCGGGTGGCTGTAGCCCAGGGCGAACTCGAGGTCCGAGCCCTTGGCCTGCACACGGTAACCGGTGCCAACAATTTCCAGGTCCTTCTTGTAGCCCTCGGTCACACCGGTGATCATGTTGGAGATCAGGGTGCGGGTCAGGCCGTGAAGGGAACGGGATTCGCGCTCGTCGTTCGGACGGGCGACGGTGATGGTGTTCTCGTCCATGGAAACCGAGATCGGGCTGGGCACAACGTGGCTCAGCTCGCCCTTGGAACCCTTGACCGTGACGGTGCTGCCATCAATGGCAACGTCGACACCGGCGGGGACAGAGATGGGCAGACGTCCAATACGTGACATTATTCTTTCCCTTCCCTGCTACCAGACGTAGGCGAGGACTTCCCCACCCACACCCTTCTTGGCGGCCTGGCGGTCGGTCAGCAGACCTGACGACGTCGACAGGATGGCGATACCCAGCCCGCCCAGCACGTGCGGCAGGTTGGTGGACTTTGCGTATACACGCAGGCCCGGCTTGGAGATGCGGCGAACACCGGCGATTGAACGCTCGCGGTTCGGACCGAACTTGAGGTCCAGGGTCAGCGTCTTGCCAACCTCAGCCTCTTCTTCCTTCCAGCCGGCGATGTAGCCTTCGGCCTTCAGGATGTCGGCAACGCGTGCCTTCAGCTTGCTGTACGGCATGGACACGGAATCGTGGTATGCCGAGTTTGCGTTGCGCAGACGCGTGAGCATGTCTGCGACAGGATCTGTCATTGTCATGTGGGCTCTAGCCCTCCCTCGTAACGGTTTCTGCTGCTCGGCGCGGAGTGTGCCCCGCGTTAGGCTGCAGACCTTTTACGTAGTAATTAATCTTCGGATTTGAACGGGAAGCCGAGCGCCTTCAGCAGCGCGCGTCCCTCGTCATCGGTCTTGGCGGTGGTAACCACGGTGATGTCCATGCCGCGTACGCGGTCGATCTTGTCCTGATCGATTTCGTGGAACATCGACTGCTCGGTCAGACCGAACGTGTAGTTGCCGTTGCCGTCGAACTGCTTGCCGCTCAGGCCGCGGAAGTCGCGGATACGCGGGAGCGCCAGGGTGACCAGGCGGTCCACGAATTCCCACATGCGGTCGCCGCGCAGCGTAGCGTGCGCACCGATCGGCATGCCTTCGCGCAGCTTGAACTGTGCGATCGACTTGCGTGCCTTGGTGATCTGCGGCTTCTGGCCGGTGATGGCCGTCAGGTCGCGTACAGCACCATCAATGAGCTTGGAGTCCTTGGCGGCATCTCCAACACCCATGTTCACAACGACCTTGACGAGGCGCGGAACCTGGTTGACGTTTGCGTAGTTGAATTCGTCCTGCAGAGTCTGCTTGATTTCCGCTGCGTAGCGGGTCTTCAGACGGGGAACGATCTTGGTGACAGTCTCAGTCATTAGAGGTCCTTCCCAGAGCCCTTGGCGACGCGGATGCGCACGGTGCGGGTCCGGCCGTCTTTTTCGACGATTTCGGTGCGGTAGCCAACACGGGTGGGCTTCTTCGTCTCGGGATCCACGACGGCCACGTTGGAAACGTGGATCGGGGCTTCAACAACCTCGATGCCGCCGGTCTTGGAACCACGGGAGGACTGGCCAACCTTGGTGTGCTTGGTGACGCGGTTGATGCCCTCAACGAGCACGCGGTTGGTCTCCGGGAAAACCTTCAGAACCTTGCCCTGCTTGCCGCGGTCTCCGCCGCGCTCAGCCTTGGCACCGGTGATGACCTGAACCAGGTCACCCTTCTTGATCTTTGCCATGATCTACAGCACCTCCGGAGCCAGCGAAATGATCTTCATGAACTTCTTGTCGCGAAGTTCGCGGCCGACCGGGCCGAAGATACGGGTACCGCGGGGGTCGCCGTCGTTCTTCAAGATCACTGCAGCGTTCTCATCGAACTTGATGTAGGAACCGTCCTGGCGGCGGCGTTCCTTCTTGGTACGGACGATGACGGCCTTGACCACATCGCCCTTCTTGACGTTGCCGCCGGGGATTGCATCCTTGACGGTGGCAACAATGGTGTCGCCAATGCCTGCGTAGCGACGGCCGGATCCACCGAGAACGCGGATGGTCAAGATTTCCTTGGCACCCGTGTTGTCGGCGACCTTCAGTCGCGACTCCTGCTGAATCACTTATTACTCCTGTCGTCGCGCCGGTTCTCAGTGCTTCTGAGCCTTGCGGAACGGATATGGGTGGACCCCGTAATACTGGTACTCAGCACCGGCCCCTACGGGCCGCTCTGCAGCGCAAGCCGCAGCACCATGCTGAACAAGATTATCGGGCTTTTGTCTTATTCGGCGGTGAGGAAGGGCGTCCGAAAGAGGACATGCTTCCGCACCACACAGACAAGATTTCAAGTTTACCGCGAAAGGGCCCCGGAAACGAAATCGTATGATTCCGCCGCCGGGGCCCTGACGCTGTGGACGGCGCCTGTGTGCCGAAGGAGCTGCTTCGCAGCCTCTCCCCCGGCACACGCTCCGGCCTGTTATGTGCTTTGCAGCTACTGTGCCTTACGGCTTGTGGCTACTTGGCCTTTTCGATGATCTCGACCAGGCGCCACCGCTTGGTAGCGGAGAGCGGCCGGGTCTCGGCGATCAGCACCAGGTCACCAATGCCGGCAGAGTTCTGCTCGTCATGGGCCTTGCGCTTCTCGGTGCGGCGAAGAACCTTGCCGTACAGTGCGTGCTTTACGCGGTCTTCGACCTCGACGACGATGGTCTTGTCCATCTTGTCGGAGACCACGTAGCCGCGAGCGGTCTTCCGGTACCCGCGGGCATCGGCTCCGTTTGCGTCAGTTGTCACTGCTGCCTCATTCTTGTTTTCGCTCACTTGGCATCATCCTCGGCAACCGCAGCTTCGGACTCCGCAGCCTTCTTCTTGGACTTCTTCTTCTCGGGAGCTGCTTCCTCAACGGGAGCAACTGCCTCGGGACGAATTCCCAGTTCACGCTCACGCAGCACCGTGTAGATGCGGGCGATGTCGCGCTTTACGGCACGGAGCCGTCCGTTGTTCTCCAGCTGCCCGGTGGCGGACTGGAAGCGGAGGTTGAACAGCTCCTCCTTAGCCTTGCGCAGTTCTTCAACGAGACGCTCGTTGTCGAACCCGTCCAGCTGATCAGTTGCAAGTTCCTTTGAACCGATAGCCATTGCTATTCACCACCCTCGCGACGCACAATGCGTGCCTTCAACGGCAGCTTATGGATCGCCAGGCGCAGTGCCTCGCGAGCTACCTCTTCGGAAACACCGGAGAGTTCGAACAGAACCCGCCCCGGCTTGACGTTTGCAACCCACCACTCCGGCGAACCCTTACCGGAACCCATGCGGGTTTCGGCCGGCTTCTTGGTCAGCGGACGGTCCGGATAGATGTTGATCCAGACCTTGCCGCCGCGCTTGATGTGGCGCGTCATGGCAATACGTGCAGCTTCAATCTGGCGGTTGGTCACGTATGCAGGCGTAAGAGCCTGGATACCCCATTCACCGAAGCTGACAGCGGTGCCACCGGTTGCAGCGCCGGAACGACCCGGGTGGTGCTGCTTGCGGTACTTGACTCGACGTGGGATAAGCATTTAAGCCTGTCCTCCTTCTGCTGCGGGGGCAGCTGCCTCAGCGGCCGGAGCCTCTGCAGCAGGCGCGGCGGCCTTGTCGCCGCGGTCGTTACGACGACGACGGTCCCCACGGTCGGCCGGGCCGCGGCCCGGACGGTCGTTGGAACGTCCGCGGGACGGTGCAGCAGCCTGCTGTGCAGCCAGTTCCTTGGAAGTGACGTCGCCCTTGTAAATCCAGACCTTCACGCCGATGCGGCCGAAGGTGGTCTTGGCTTCGAAGAAGCCGTAGTCGATGTTCGCGCGGAGGGTGTGCAGGGGCACACGGCCTTCGCGGTAGAACTCCGAACGGCTCATTTCAGCGCCGCCCAGACGGCCGGAGCACTGGATACGGATACCCTTTGCACCTGCACGCTGTGCGGACTGGATGGCCTTCTTCATCGCACGGCGGAAAGCCACGCGGGAAGAGAGCTGCTCTGCAACACCCTGGGCAACCAGCTGTGCTTCCATCTCGGGGTTCTTGACCTCGAGGATGTTCAGCTGGACCTGCTTGCCGGTGAGCTTCTCGAGCTCGCCGCGGATGCGGTCTGCTTCGGCGCCGCGGCGGCCGATCACGATGCCCGGACGTGCGGTGTGGATATCCACACGGACACGGTCGCGGGTGCGCTCGATCTCAACCTTGGCGATGCCGGCGCGGTCCATGCCGGTGGACATCAGCTGACGGATCTTGATGTCCTCGCGGACGAAGTCCTTGTAACGCTGGCCCGGCTTGTTGCTGTCAGCAAACCAGTGCGAAACGTGGTCAGTGGTGATGCCGAGTCGGAACCCGTGCGGGTTTACCTTCTGTCCCACTTAACGGTCCTCCTCGTTCTCGGGGGTTGCGACAACCACGGTGACGTGGCTGGTCCGCTTGTTGATGCGGTAGGCGCGGCCCTGGGCCCGCGGCTGGAACCGCTTCATGGTGGGTCCTTCATCAACGAATGCTTCGCTGATGTAGAGGTCACCTTCGTCGAAGGCCACGCCGTCGCGGTCCGCGAGGACACGTGCGTTGGCCATTGCCGACTGAACTACCTTGAATACCGGCTCCGAAGCTGCCTGGGGGGCAAACTTCAGAATTGCCAATGCCTCATTCGCTTGCTTGCCACGAACAAGGTTGACGACGCGCCGGGCCTTCATAGGCGTTACGCGGATATGACGCGCAATTGCCTTGGCTTCCATTGCTTTCCTTCTCTCGTCTTCTGCCACAAAGAGCAGCGCCTAGCGGCGCTTGCCCTTGCGGTCGTCCTTCACATGGCCGCGGAATGTACGCGTCAGAGCGAATTCGCCGAGCTTGTGCCCGACCATCGACTCGGTGACAAACACCGGAATGTGCTTGCGTCCGTCGTGCACGGCGATCGTGTGCCCGAGCATGTCGGGGATGATCATCGAGCGGCGGGACCACGTCTTGATGACGTTCTTGGTGCCCTTCTCGTTTTCGGCCTGCACCTTAAGGAAGAGGTGCTGGTCGACGAAGGGGCCTTTCTTCAGGCTGCGTGGCATGTTTCCAGGCTCCTATCGCTTGTTCTTGCCGGAACGACGGCGACGCACAATAAGCTTGTCGCTCTCTTTGTTGGGGCGGCGGGTACGGCCCTCGGGCTTACCGTTCGGGTTGACCGGGTGGCGTCCACCACTGGTCTTGCCTTCGCCACCACCATGCGGGTGGTCAACCGGGTTCATGGCGACACCGCGGACGGTCGGGCGAACGCCCTTCCAGCGCATACGGCCGGCCTTGCCCCAGTTGATGTTGGACTGCTCGGCGTTGCCGACCTCGCCAATGGTGGCGCGGCAGCGGACGTCGACGTTGCGGATTTCACCGGAAGGCAGACGCAGCTGGGCGAAGCGGCCTTCCTTTGCAACCAGCTGAACCGATGCACCGGCGGAGCGGGCCATCTTGGCACCGCCGCCCGGACGCAGTTCAACGGCGTGGATAACGGTACCCACGGGGATGTTGCGCAGCGGCAGGTTGTTGCCGGGCTTGATGTCAGCCCCGGCGCCGGCCTCGACGAAGTCGCCCTGCTTGAGCTTGTTCGGCGCAATGATGTAACGCTTGGTGCCATCAACGTAGTGCAGCAGCGCAATGCGGGCGGTGCGGTTCGGATCGTATTCGATCTCGGCAACGCGAGCGTTGACGCCGTCCTTGTCGTGCCGGCGGAAGTCGATCAGGCGGTACTGGCGCTTGTGTCCGCCACCCTTGTGCCTGGTCGTGATCTTGCCGGTGTTGTTACGGCCGCCCTTTTTGGGCAGCGGACGTACCAGCGACTTTTCCGGCGTCGACCGCGTGATTTCGGTGAAGTCGGCTACGCTCGAGCCGCGGCGGCCCGGGGTAGTCGGCTTGTATTTACGGATTCCCATTATTTATTCCTCGTTAAAGTGGTCTCCGCTCTAGCTGAGCGGACCGCCGAAGATGTCGATTGTGCCTTCCTTCAGGGTGACAATCGCACGCTTGGTGCTCTTGCGCTGTCCCCATCCGAATTTGGTGCGCTTGCGCTTACCGGCACGGTTGATGGTGTTGATCGAGTCGACCTTGACGGAGAAAATCTTCTCCACGGCCAGCTTGATCTCGGTCTTGTTCGAGCGGGGGTCGACCAGGAAGGTGTACTTACCTTCGTCGATCAGGCCGTAGCTCTTTTCCGAGACGACGGGTGCAAGCACCACGTCGCGAGGGTCCTTTGCGGTGGTCGCGCTCACTTGGCGTCCTCCTTGACAGTGTTCTTGCCGACGAACTCGTCGTAGGCGGCCTGGGTGAAGACCACGTCGTCAGCAACGAGCACGTCGTAGGTGTTCAGCTGATCTACGTAGATCACGTGAACATCGGTGAGGTTGCGCACGGACAGTGCAGCAACATCGTTGGCGCGCTCGATAACAACGAGCATGTTCTTGCGGTCGGTAAGTGAACGCAGCGCTTCGCGTGCAGCCTTGGTGGACGGCGTTTCGCCGGCTACCAGGGTTTCCAGCACGTGGATGCGGCCGTTGCGTGCCCGGTCAGAGAGAGCTCCGCGAAGTGCGGCGGCAATCATCTTCTTGGGGGTGCGCTGGCTGTAGTCGCGGGGCGTCGGTCCGTGGACAACGCCGCCACCGGTCATGTGCGGAGCACGGATGGAACCCTGACGGGCGCGGCCGGTGCCCTTCTGCTTGAACGGCTTGCGGCCTGCACCGGAAACCTCGGCGCGGGTCTTCGTCTTGTGCGTACCCTGGCGGGCAGCAGCAAGCTGAGCCACAACTACCTGGTGCAGCAGCGGAACGTTCGTCTGAACGTCGAAGATTGCTGCGGGGAATTCAACAGTTGCTTTGTTAGCCATGAGACTAAGCTCCCTTCACGGCGGTGCGTACGAGGACGACCTGGCCGCGGGCGCCGGGAACGGCACCCTTGATCAGCAGCAGCGACTTCTCGGTATCCACAGCGTGGACGGTGAGGTTCATCGTGGTGTGGCGGACGGCGCCCATGCGGCCGGCCATCCTCAGACCCTTGAAGACGCGGCCGGGGGTGGATGCGCCACCGATGGAGCCGGGCTTGCGGTGGTTCTTGTGGGCACCGTGGGAAGCGCCAACGCCGTGGAAGCCGTGACGCTTCATAACACCGGCGAAGCCCTTGCCCTTGGAGGTACCGACGACGTCGACCTTCTGGCCGGCTTCGAACATCTCAACGGAGAGTTCCTGGCCGAGCTCGTAGGTGTCAGCGTCAGCGGTGCGCAGCTCAACAACGTGACGGCGCGGCGTAACGCCGGCCTTCTCGAAGTGGCCGGCCAGCGGCTTGGTGACCTTGCGGGGATCGATCTGGCCGTAGCCGATCTGAACGGCGGTGTAGCCGTCCTTCTCCGCATTGCGCAGCTGGGTGATGACGTTGGAATCAGCCTGGACCACGGTGACGGGGATGAGCTTGTTGTTCTCGTCCCAGACCTGGGTCATGCCCAGCTTGGTGCCCAGGAGGCCCTTAACCTGGCGGGTAAGTGAAGAAGACATAATTATCTGCTCCCCCCTACAGCTTGATTTCGATGTTCACGTCTGCAGGCAGGTCAAGACGCATCAGCGAGTCAACGGCCTTAGGCGTGGGGTCAATGATGTCGATCAGACGCTTGTGCGTGCGCATTTCAAAGTGCTCGCGGCTGTCCTTGTACTTGTGCGGCGAACGGATAACGCAGTACACGTTCTTTTCCGTGGGCAGCGGCACGGGGCCTACTACCGTTGCGCCTGCACGCGTGACCGTCTCAACGATCTTCCGTGCTGATACGTCGATGACCTCGTGGTCATACGACTTCAGCCGGATGCGGATTTTTTGTCCCGCCATGGCGTCGTGCCTCTTTCTTCGAGTATTGCTCTCTGTACAGTTTTTGCCCCTGGCGGCCATGTCGGCCCCGGCGCTCCTCCAACAAGCTGAATCCGGAAGCTCCGGGTTCCTCAACCTGCCGAGGCTCCGACCCCCGCGCTCGGGCGTGTCGCAGATTCGAAACTGGCAACACCCGTTCAAGAATGGGGGCGGGTTATATATGGGCTTTTCTCCTGAAGGATCCGACCCTGCGCCAGGCATTATCCTGACCGGGACGCAATCTCATCACGCACACAGTGCCGTTTTCGCGGCCTGCTGAAGCGCGTGCGGGCACAAAAGCGCTTGAACAACTTCTCTAGTCTGCCAGAAGTATGCGCAGAACGCGAATCAGCGTCCGGCACCAGGCTCTGGCTCCTAGCATATGGATTCGCCGCGAGCCGGAATTGACCGATTCGTGGCGCGTCATTTTCTCCCAGTCTAGCCCAGCCCTGTTCCGAGCCGAAATCAGGCCGGACCGTTGTGCGGCTGCCTAGGGTTCGTTCCGGTTGGCCCGGCGGATGCGCCTGGCCCGGTCAATCTCGTGCGAGAAGTGCCGGCGGCCCCAGGCCAGCCCGCCCACAACGGCTGCGGCAACGGCCAAGAAGATGAGAAGTTCCATCCCCCGAGCCTATCGGAGCACGCTGCGTCCTGTCAGGCCCAGCTCGATCCGGGCCTGACAGTCAGCCCCTGAGGGCAACTGGTAACGTCGGCTCCGACGGTGGCCGCCTCAGAGAAGGACAGCCGGTGGAAGGGCCTGTACGCCATGCATCTTTCGGTGGGAACACAGCAGCGCATCTGCCGCTAGCCAACCGGCTCGGCGGGGACAGCGAAGGCCTGGCGGGTCATCGAAGGGCCGGGCGGTGCTGAGCTGGTTGCGGCCGACACCGTTGTGATGGCCGCAGGACAGGTGGAAAACACCGTACTGCAGCGACCAACTCACAGCAGCCGGCATCCCCCGCACTGTGATTGGCGGAGCCGCATCGGTGCCGGGCTGAACGCCGCCCGTGCCTTCGCCCAGGGGCTGGAGGCCGGCACGGCCGTAGCAGCCGCGCTGCTCGCCCGCGCCCCGGGGACGCAGAAGGGCCCCGCTGCCGTAGCAGCGGGGCCCTTCAATGCTGAACCGTATGGTCCCGCGTCAGAACATCAAATTACTTGATGATCTTGGTGACACGGCCGGATCC
>JBELZL010000029.1:0-46036 GCA_040274025.1 Arthrobacter sp.
CACCCCCGCCCCCCGAACCCCAACCCTCCATAAATCGGGGTGGCCGCACACAAACCGCTGCCCGGCCACTCTTACGTTTCCCTACCCAAACCGGATCCGCGCGGGCATCCAGCCCGGCGGCGTCGTCGGCCTCCTCCGGGCTGGATGCGCCTGTTCCAAGTCCGCGCTCACGGCTTCTAGCCAGTGAGTGTTTTCCCTTTTGCGACTGAGTATTTTCGCGTGCCCGCCACGTGGATACTCGACTTCTCCGACCCTCACCACTTATGGTGCAGGGCCGTTCTCCCTTGTAGTTTGCGGGCACGTGGTGGTTATGGAGCCAGACGTTTATCAATCGCATGGGGAGTCTCAGATGAAAAGAACGGCATCCGCCCTGGCCCTCGCCGGAGCACTGACCTTTGCCGGCGCAACGGCGGCAACCGCAAACGATTACCCCGCTCCGCCGGTATCAATCACCGGTACGGTCTGCGCTGCAGTCGCACAGCCCGGAGATCTGGTTGATTTCAGCGGAGGCGGCGCCACCCCCGGTGAAATCGTCGACATCTCGATCGTGTTCTCCAACAACCCCAACACCGTCAGCGGCTCCGGCGTCAACGGCCTCATCATCCTCAACCAGCGCCTAGCAGACCTGACCGCAACCGCGGCAGCTGACGGCACGTTTGCCGCCGACATCCGGCTGGGCGAGGCGGGCACCTACGCGCTGACCGGTGTTGGCCGGGATTCCGGCCGCACCTACACCGCAACGGTCACGGCAGATCCGGCTGCTGCCCCGTCCCCGTGCGAGATGAACGGCACCGGCGGCGCCACCACCCAAGCCGCGGGCACAGGCTCGGGCCTCGCCACTACCGGCGCAGACAACACCACGCTGCTTCTGGGCGCTGCAGGCGCACTCGCCCTCGGGGCGGGCGTCGTCTCAATCGCCGTGATACGCCGCAAGCAGCAGGCCTAGGCTCTGACACGCCAAAGGCGGCCGGTAAACCACCGGCCGCCTTTCGTATATCCGCTCCTACTGTGCGGCGAGCACAGCTTCTTCCAGCGCAACCCAAGCGAGCATGGCGCACTTGACCCGCGCCGGATAGCGCGAAACTCCGGAGAAGGCAGCGGCGTCGCCAAGCACTTCCTCATCGGCCTCCACGGTTCCGCGCGAACGCATCACCTCACGGAAGTTCTCCACCAGGCTCAGCGCCTCCTTCCGGGGCATCCCGGCCATCAGGTCCGTGAGCACCGAGGCCGACGCCATGGAGATGGAGCAGCCCTGCCCCTCCCAGCTCACTCCCTCCAGCGTCTCCCCGCCCAGCACCGCGCGCAGGGTGATCTCATCCCCGCAGGTGGGGTTCAGCTGGTGGGACTCCCCCGCCGCCGCACCGGCCGGCGCATCCTGCAGGCCTTCGCCGTGCCGGGTCTTGGCGTGGTCCAGGATGATCTGCTGGTACAGCTGTTCCAAATCCGAGCTCATGGCTACTACACTCCAAAGAACGGACGCACGCCGGCTACCGCGTCCAGGAACGCGTCGACGTCGTCAGTGGTGTTGTACAGGTAGGTGCTCGCCCGGGTGGTGGACACCAGACCCAGCCGGCGGTGCAGCGGCTGCGCGCAGTGGTGGCCCACCCGCACCGCGATTCCCTTGTCATCCAGGAACTGGCCCACGTCGTGGGAGTGCACGCCGGCGACGTCGAACGCGGCCAGGCCAATGCGCTCAACGCCCGACGGCGGACCCACCACACGGATGCCCTCAATGGCTTCCAGCCCGGAGACCAGGCGCTGGCCCAGCTCCATCTCCCACGCGTGGATGCGGTCCATGCCGGTTTCCTGCAGGTAGTTGGCGGCTGCGCCCAGCGCCATGGCCTGGGAGATCCGCTGGGTGCCGGCTTCAAAGCGCTGCGGGGCAGGCAGGTACTCGGCACCGTCCATGGTGACGGTGGTGATCATGGAACCGCCGGTCAGGAACGGCGGCATGGCGTTGAGCAGCTCGGACTTGCCGTAGAGCACGCCAATGCCGGTAGGGCCCAGCATCTTGTGTCCGGAGAACGCCGCGAAGTCCAGGTCCAGCGCCTTCACGTCCACGGGCAGGTGCGGCACGGACTGGCAGGCGTCCAGCACCACCAGCGCACCGTGCCGGCGGGCCATGGCCACCAGTTTGTCCACCGGGTTGATGGTGCCCAGCACGTTGGAGGCGTGGGTGAAGGAGAGGATCCGGGTGCGCGGGCCGATGATCTGCTCGGCCTCGTCAAGGCGCAGCGCACCGGCGTCGTCCACCGGAATCCAGCGCAGCGTGGCACCGGTGCGGGCCGCGAGTTCCTGCCAGGGAATCAGGTTGGCGTGGTGCTCCATCTCGGTGACCACGATTTCGTCGCCCTCGGCCAGCGCGAAGCGGCGGGAGGCTGCTCCGCCGCGGCCGGCGGTGGCGTTGGAGAAGGAGTAGGTGAGCAGGTTCAGTGCCTCGGTGGCGTTGGAGGTCCAGACGATCTCATCCGGAGCAGCGTTCACAAAGCCGGCGATCGTGGTGCGGGCGTCCTCGAAGACGTCCGTGGCGGCCACGGCCAGGGTATGCGCACCGCGGTGCACGGCAGAGTTGCGCTGTTCGTAGAACTCCTGCTCGGCCTCGATCACGCTCAGCGGGTTCTGCGATGTGGCACCTGAATCCAGGTACACCAGCGGAGCGCCGTTGACCTGCTGGTCCAGGATCGGGAAGTCGTTGCGGATCCGCAGCACCTCGGCGTTGTCGATCGGCCCGGCGGACGGGCGCAGCGTTGCGGGGGTAGTCACCACGGGCACGTCTGTTACTCCTTGAGCTGGCGGCGTCCTGCGCGGGCATTACGCAAGACAAATCTTCCCTAATCATCCCACGGTGCTGGTGCTAAGGCATCTGAGTCTGGCCTAAGTTCCAGTTCTCCCTGCGCGAACTACCACAAATCACGCCGCGGAAACTCGAGTAGCGGTCACGGTGTGTCACAACGGGTTTCGTTAGCAGTTTGGTCCGTAATATTCGTCACATGGGCATTAAACGACGCGTTCGCCGCTGGCGGCGCCACACCACTCAGGCACAGCGGCTGCAGGTTCTTGGAGTCTTTCTCCTGGGAGTCGGCACCGCGATTTTCCTCGGCATGTTCGTGCTGGGCTAGCCCGGTTCAAGTACGACGGCGGCCTGACTTGGTTCAATGCCCGCCTAGGTACTCGCCGCAGAAAAGGCGCGTACGCACCGGTATTAACGTTTGCCCGCCCGCTCGGTAGCTTTGCCAGCCAATCCTTTGGACAGCTGGGAAATTGTGGGTGAGGACTATGCGACGGAAAATCACCGCTTGGCTGACCGGCGCCGTTCTGGGCGCAGCCTTCCTGGTTGGCGTTAGCCCGCCCGCAACAGCCATCAGCCCCGGTGTCGCCTTTTCCGCCACGGATCTGCCTACCTGGCAGACCAACGGCATTGTCTGGGCCATGGCCGAGTCGCAGGGCGTGGTGTACGTGGGCGGCACGTTCAGCTCCATCCGCCCGCCCGGAGTGGCAGCCGGCGGTGCCGGAACACGCAGCGCGGTGAACTTCGTGGCCTTCGATGCCTATACCGGCAATCCCACCGGCTGCAATCTGTCCTTCACCGGTACCTCCGCCACGGTGCGGGCACTGGAAATCTCCCCTGACGGCCGCACTCTCTATGCAGGCGGCTACTTCAGCGCGGTCAACGGGGTCACCGCGAACCGTCTGGCCGCCATCAATATCCCCAGCTGCACGGTGAAAACAAACTTCAAGCAGGCAGCCGTCTCCGCCACCGTCCGCGCCATCGAAGCCACTGCCGACGCCGTGTACTTCGGCGGAGACTTCAAACTCGTCCAGAACGTCACCCGCAACCGGCTCGCAGCGGTCACGCCCACGGGAACCCTGCTGCCCTGGGCCCCGGTGGCAGACCTGTCCATCCGCGCCATCCACGCCCCCGCCGGCAGGAACGCGGTGATTGCCGGCGGTGATTTCACCACCATGAACGGAGCGGATTCGAAGGCCCTGGCTGTGCTGGACCGTGCCTCCGGAGCCAATCTGCGCACCTATCCCAACTTCTTCATTCCCCGCACCTCCGTGGTGAAGTCCATTGATTCGGATGGCACCAGCTTCTACATCGGCAACGAAGGAACCGGCGGCGGCGTCTTTGACGGCAGGGCCCGCTTTGACCTCAACAACTTCAACCAGATCTGGCGGGATACCTGTCTGGGCGCCACCCAGGCCGTGAACCTCTACAAGGAAAAACTCTATTCCGCGCATCACGCGCATGACTGCGGCAGCATGGGCGCCTTCACGGACGGAAGCAGGATCCACCTCAGCGCCCAGGACCTCGTCAAGCCCTCGCCCATGCTCCAGTGGAACCCGACCACCAATGAGGGCATTGGGGAGGGCATCGGCCCTCGCACCCTGGCCCACACCACCACCGGTACCCGCGATGTCCTGTGGGTGGGCGGAGAGTTCACCAAGGTGAACGGCAAACTCCAGCAGGGCCTGACCCGGTTCGGCCCCGGCCCCGGCACCGCCGGCCCGGCCGCCGTCAAGTTCCTCAGCGCCGAATCGCGGGCCTCCGGACAAAACACCATCCGGTGGCAGAGCACGTCAGACCCCGACGATTCCGGTCTCACTTACAGCATCTACCGCAACGGTTCCGCGACGCCGCTGGGGACAGTGCAGGCGTCCTCACTCTGGTGGGACCTGCCGCAGGCTTCCTTTACCGACAGTACCGCTGTGCCGGGCACGGCCTACACCTACCGGGTCCGCGCGACCGATCCGGACGGCCACGCCGGACCGCTCTCCGGCGAGGTGCGGGTCACCACTGCCAGCTCCGCGCAGGCCTATCCCGGGGCCGTCCGGGCGGACGGCGCGGTGGCCTACTGGCGGCTCGGGGACCCGTTCGCCGCCGCAGCAGACTCCTCCACCGGCAACCGGATGGGCCTGCCCTACGGCGGACCGGCGCTGTCAAGCTCCGCCGGTGCCCTGGCCGGGGACAGTAACCGGGCTACCACGTTCGACGGCGTGGACGACTTCATCTACGGCCCGCAGCGCGCGGCGTCGCCCACCACCTACAGTGCGGAGGCCTGGTTCCGCACCACCACCACGACGGGCGGGAAAATCTTCGGCTTCGGCAACGGCATCCCGCGGCGCGACGGAGCAGGCCCCGGCTTGAGCGGCAACAACGGAAAGCACGTGTACATGACCAACGCAGGAAACTTGATCTTCGGGGAATGGAGCGGCAGCGCACGCACCGTGAAGTCCCCGGCCAGATACAACGACGGCGCATGGCACCACGTGGTGGCCACCCAGGGCCCTGCCGGTATGGCCCTGTATGTGGACGGGGCCAGGGTGGCTGCCAACACTGTCACCGCCACGCAGGCGGTCACCGGATCCTGGCGGGTGGGCGGCGACCAGCTGACTGCCTCTTGGCCGGAGGCTCCAAGCAGCCGCTACTTCAAAGGATCCATCGACGAATTCGCGGCCTACCATCTGGTTCTCTCGCCGGCCCAGGTATCCCGGCACAACCAGCTGGGCCGCGGGTGAGGGCTGAAGCAGGTCAGCAGCGCTCCCGCCGGCGCCGTGCACTGTGGGCGGCCGAGGCAGCAGCTGCCCTGCTGCTGTGTGCCGGCGTACTCGCCGTGCTCCTCTGGCCCGCTCCGGTGGACCGCCCGCTGTACGGCAGGGTGGTACGCGGCCTGGCCTGGCTCCATGACGCGGGGTTCCCCGTTATCAGCTATGCCTCGGTGGAGGCAGCTGCCAACGTCGCTCTCTTTGTCCCCGTAGGTTTTCTGGCCGCCCGGCTGCTTGCCCCGCGCCGGTGGGGCCTGGCCCTGGTGCTGTGCATAGTGCTCTCCGGAACCGGCGAACTGGCCCAGGAATTGTTCCTGCCGGCCCGGAACGCCAACGCGCAGGACGTGCTGCTCAACGCTTCCGGTGCGCTGGCCGGCGTGGGGCTGGCGGCTCTGCTGGCATTCGCTGTGCGGCGGACGCCATAACCGGGGAGCCCCGCAGGATGAACGCGAAGGCCTGCTGCCCCGCCGCCGCAGGGTATTGGCGGTTTAGGCGGTAGCCGCGGTGTCTCCGGCAATGATGGCTGCGTCCCCGGTGACGATGGTCAGCCGGCTCAACGCGCGGCGCAGCTCCGTGGACGAGGTAGTGGGCGTGTAAGGAAGGAACACCACCTCCACACCGAGTTCTGCCATCCCCTGTTGCAGGTCGGTGCCCTTTTGCGTTCCGATCCAGTCAGAGCCTTTGAAGTAGACGTCGAATCCGTGTTCGTGCCAGGCTCCGGTCTTGTCGATGTGCTTATCAACCACCGCCTGGTCCACGTACCGGCAGCTGCGGACGATTTCGATGCGCTCGTCCAGCGGAACCACCGGTGTTGTGCCTTTGACCTCAAATGCCATATCCGGCGTTGAAACACCGGCGATGAGGTAGTCACACCTTTCCCGTGCATTCCGCAGCAGGTTCAGGTGGCCAATATGGAAAAGATCAAAGACGCCCGAGGCGTAGCCGATTTTGATGGGCATGATGTGTGTGGACCCCCAGCTGAGACAGTAATTTCAGCATCATGTTCCAGTTCGCAGAACCCGGGGTAAAGGGAAATCTCCGGATTCAAGTAGCGTCCCCGTAAACACGGGTAAGCCCCGTAGAGCGGCGGGTAGCAGCATCCACAAGTCGGGTACGGGCCACCGTGCAAAGCGTGTTTGCTGCGCCGCTACGATGCCCTCAGTCTCGGGTCAGTTTGTCCCGTCCACATTGCAGAGGCGGTTGTTCGTGCGGAGGATTTTTGCGGCTCTTGGAACCGCTGTGGCTGTGGCAGCCACTGTTTTGGCCGGGGGCGCAGCTCCGGCAACGGCGCTGGTCCCCGGCGTAGCTTTTTCGGCAAGTGACCTGCCCACATGGCAGACCAACGGCATTGTCTGGTCCATGGCTGAGTCCAACGGAATTGTCTACGTAGGCGGCACTTTCACGGCGATCCGCCCGCCGGGCACTGTTGCCGGCGCCGCCGGGAGCCGCAGCGCCGTGAACTTCGCGGCTTTTGACGCCTACACCGGCGAGCCGGTCGACTGCAACATCTCCTTCACCGGCACCTCCGCGACGGTGCGGGCCTTGGAAGTTTCCCCGGATGGAAACACCCTCTACGCCGGGGGCCAGTTCGGCACGGTCAACGGAGTCACCGCCAACCGTCTGGCCGCCATCAACATCCCCAGCTGCACCGTGAAGACGGACTTCAGGCAGGCCGCCGTCGCGGCCACGGTCCGCGCCATCGAAGCCACTGCCGACGCCGTGTACTTTGGCGGAGATTTCAAGCTCGTCCAGAACGTTACCCGCAACCGGCTCGCTGCGGTCACGCCCGCCGGCGAGCTGCTGCCCTGGGCGCCGTCCGCTGATCTTCCGGTCCGCGCCCTGCACGCCCCGGCCGCCCGGAATGTGGTGATGGCCGGCGGTGACTTCACCACCGTGAACGGCGCCGATTCGAAGGCCCTGGCCGTGGTTGATCCGGTGTCCGGCAGCAACATAAAAACCTATCCGAACTTCTTCATTCCCAAAACGTCTGTGGTCAAGAGCATCACCTCGGATGAAACCAGTTTCTATATCGGCAACGAAGGAACCGGCGGAGGTGTCTTCGACGGCCGCGCCCGGCTGGATCTGGGGACGCTTGACCAGGTCTGGCGGGACACCTGCCTTGGCGCTACCCAGGCAGTCACCGTCTACCAGGCGAAGCTCTACGCGGCGCACCATATCCACGACTGCGGGAGCATGGGCTCCTTCAACGACGGCAGCCGCATCTACCTGAGCGCCCAGGACCTGGACAAGCCCGGCCCCCTGCTGCAGTGGAACCCCATGCTGAACGACGGCAACGGAGAGAAAATCGGGCCGCGCACCCTGGCCCACACCACCAAGGGGTCAAACGACGTGCTGTGGGTTGGCGGAGAGTTCACCAAGGTCAACGGCGTCTACCAGCAGAGCCTGACCCGGTTCGGACCCGGCCCCGGCACCGCCGGTCCGGCCGCGCCCCGGCTGGTAACTGCTGAATCCCGGGCGGCCGGTCACAACACCCTCCGCTGGCAGACCACCTCGGATCCGGATGATTCCGAACTGACCTACAGCGTCTACCGCAGCAATTCCTCCACACCGCTCGGTACCGTCCAGGCGTCCTCGCTCTGGTGGAACCTGCCGCAGGCGACCTTCACTGACACCACCGCGGTTCCGGGCACCACATATTCCTACCGGATCCGGGCTTCCGACCCCGACGGAAACGTTGGCCCGCTCTCCGGCCAGGTGCAGATCCGCACGGCGACTGCCACGGACGCCTACCCGGCCGCAGTCCGCGCCGACGGCGCCGATACTTACTGGCGCCTCGGCGATTCGGTCGCCGCTGCGGCCGATTCTTCCGACAGCAACCGCATGGGCCTGCCCTACGGCGCGCCGGTTTTCGGAACCGCTGACGGGGCGCTGGCTGCGGACCTGAACAAGGCCACCTCCTTCGACGGCGTTGACGACTACATCTACATCCCGCAGAAGACGGCCGCGCCCTCGGTGTACAGCGCCGAGGTCTGGTTCCGCACCGATACGACGGCCGGCGGAAAGGTCTTCGGCTTCGGCTCCGGCCAGCCGAGCCGGGACGGCAAGTCCGCCGGTCAGAGCAGCAGCTATGACCGGCACCTGTACATGACCAACGCCGGGAACCTGGTCTTTGGAACCTGGACCGGCCAGGCCCGGACGGTGACCTCGCCCGGAGCATACAACGACGGCGCCTGGCACCACGCGGTGGCCACTCAGGGTCCGGGCGGCACGGCGCTCTACGTCGACGGCGAGAGGGTGGCGGCCAGCAACGTCACCGGCAACGAAGCCATGTCCGGCTCCTGGCGGATCGGCGGTGACAACCTGAGCATGTCCTGGCCGCAGATGCCCACCAGCCGCTACTTCAAGGGCAGCATTGATGAATTCGCCGTCTACCCGACGGCGCTCAGTGCAGAGTCGGTGCAGGCGCACTACCACATTGGAGCCGGCACCGCACCGGCCCCGGAACCGGACACCGCGCCGCCGTCGGCCGTGGACGGCCTGACTGCCACAGGTGCCGGGACCACCGTGAACCTGGGCTGGAGCGCAGCCACGGACAACGTGGAGGTCACCGGCTACCAGGTCCACCGCTCCGACGCAGACGGATTCACGCCCTCGGCCGAAACCCTGCTGGCGCCTGTTCCCGCCACGGCGCTCTCCTACGAAGACAAGGATCTGCCTCCCGGGACCTGGCACTACCGGGTACTGGCAGTCGACGCCGCAGGGAACACCGGACCGGCATCGGCTCAGGCATCAGCCACTATCGCTGCTGCCGAAGTGCCGGCGGAGCCGGTCACGCTTACGCTGCTGCCCTCCGAGGACACCTATGTGAACCAGGGCGCCCCGAACGCAGCGTACGGCTCCTCCGTCACCATGGCATCCCGCGGCAACCTCGGCTACGTCTCTTACCTGCGGTTCCTGCCGGGCAGTGACGTCCCTGATGGAATGACCCTGCAGTCGGCCACCCTGCGGCTCCAAACCACGTCTGAGTCCTTCGCGGGGTCGGTGGATCCGCACACGGTCCACCCCGTAACTGGTCCCTGGGCGGAGACTGCTGTCACCTGGAATACGCGTCCGGCTCTGGCGTCCTCACTTCTTGGCACCATCGCGCCGCCCGCACTGAACACCGTATACACGGTGGACCTGGACCCTGCGGCTGTATCCACCATGCTCTCCGGCGCCGTGGACCTGGGCATCACCAGCGCCAGCACGGACAACGCCTGGTTCTACACCAAGGAAGCGTCTGCTGTACGCCGGCCCGTCCTGGCCCTGGTATTTACCCCCTGACCATTCAAATTTCGTTTCGCGGAGCATCCGGTTCCGCCCGAACAGAAAGCACAGAGCATGAAGCCTGGTCTCAGAAAATCCGCGGCAGCACGAGTGCTGGCCGCGGGGCTGCTGGTCCCGTTGCTGGGGACGGCCACAGCCTGCACTGCTTCCGATCCCGAACCGCAGGGCACACCGAAGGCAGCTGCAACATCATTCCCCTCAACCTCACCAGCCAAGCCCAAGGCGGGTGCCGCCAGCAGTCCGGCGCCGGATCAACCGCCGGCTGCTGCTCAGGAGCAGGACGGCGCCGGCCAGTCGCCGCAGCCTGCACCGGTTCCCACCTTCAACGAAACCGAGCAGGGCTTCCTGGAGGGCAAGGTTCCGGAGGGGATCGACCCGAATGCGGTACTTCAGGTTGGCCAGGAACGCTGTGATCTGCTGCTGACTGCCAAAGCTGCCGACCCTGAAGCCGTGGTCAGCGAGCTCATTACCAGTCCCTCGGCCGAAATAAGCGAGGCCATCACGGTTCTGTGCACTGACCTCCTGCCTGAACTCGAGGCAGCTGCACTCGGATTCCCGGACGGCGAGTTTGCCGTCGGAGAAGCTGCACCGCAGGCCGAGAACCCCTCGATCGCGCCCGGGACCTACCGCCCGTACACGGTCACCGAGGGCTGCACCCTCTCGGTTTACGCCGCTTCGGGCACCGTGCTCGGAACTTACGACGGCTCCGCGCCGGTAACCATCGGTTCCGATGCGGCCCGAGTGGAATCCAGCCAGTGCTATTCATGGCTCCGTACATGAGCCCCGGGAAGCGCTACGCACTGCCAGCAGCCACACGTCTTATCCAAGGGAAGGGGTAACCAATGGATATGCGCGAACAGATCCTCGTCCTGCGACGCAATTGGATGCTCATAGTTTCATTCGCTCTCATCGGCCTCATCGCCGCTGCCGTCGTCTCCGTCGCCATGCCAAAGGCCTACACCGCAAGCAGCAGTCTTTTTGTCTCCACCCAGAACGTAGACACCTCAGCCGAACTGCAGCAGGGCAGCGCCTTTGCGCTGGCCCGCGTGCAGTCCTATGTGAACCTGGCCAGCAAACCCCAGGTCCTGGACCCGGTCATCGAGGAGCTCGAACTTAACACCAGCTCCGCCGAGCTGGCCAAGAACGTAAAGGCCTCCACCTCGCGCAACACCGTCATCATTGAGATTAAGGCAGTCGACCCGGACCCCCAGCGGGCCGCGGACATCGCCAACGGCGTGGTATCAAGCCTGATCCTGGCCGTGGCCGACGTCGAGCGTCCCACCAACGGGACGCCTTCACCAGTGCGGTTGACCTCCGTGGACACTGCCCAGGCACCCAGCGCCCCTTCCAGTCCCAAGACGTCCCTGAACCTGGTACTTGGCCTGCTCTACGGCATGGCCGCAGGGCTTGCAGTTGCCGTCCTGAGGAACGTCCTGGACCGGCATGTTCGTACCGAAGCAGACCTTCGCCGGTCAACCTCCCTCGCATTGCTTGGCGGCATCACCGAATCGGAAGCACCGAAAGCATCCTCTGCACCGTTTGTGCTGGGCGGGTCGGGAACCGACGCATTCCGGCAGCTGCGGACCAACCTGGAATTCGCGGCAGTGGGCCATGAGATGAAGTCCCTGCTGGTCACCTCCGCCCAGGCCGGCGAAGGCAAGAGCACCGTCTCGCTGAACCTGGCGCTGAGCATGGCACAGAGCGGCCGCCGGGTTCTTCTGGTTGATGCTGATTTACGGCTTCCGTCAGTAGCCGACGCCACCGGGCTGGAACCTTCCGTGGGACTGACCACGGTGCTGGTTGGACGTACGAACCTCTCCGATGCCACGCAGCACTGGGGCAACGCAGGTCTGTCTGTCCTGACTTCAGGTCCGCTGCCGCCGAATCCCACGGAGCTGCTCGCCTCCTCCACCATGCAGAAACTGATAGGAGAGATGGAAGCCGCTTACGACGTCGTGATTTTTGATGCTCCCCCGGTGCTGCCGGTAGCGGACGCCACGATCCTGACCCGGCATACGGACAGTCTGCTCCTGGTGGTGGGCGCCAAGAAGGTCAGCCAGCACAACCTGTCCAAGGCCGTTGAACAGTTGAATTTGGTGAAGGCCAATGTGATTGGCGTGGTCCTGAACGGTATTCCCCGCAGCGGCCCGGACGCGAACTCCGCCTACCTCACGGACTACGGTGCAGTTCCGGCATCTCCCCTGGACGGGGAGCAGCACAGCGGCCGGCCCTCCTCCCCCATCGCTGAGGCAGCAGAGGTTGTGAACGGCGACCGGGGGCGCAACTCCCGGCGCAAACAGGCGGTAAAGAACTAACGCTGCTCTTTGGTCACAGCTAGGACCCGGCACCCCAACCAGGGCGCCGGGTCCTTTTCGTTCAGACTCACATCTGCTGTCCCCGCAGCGAACGGTCTGTGCACGTGGCACCGGGTCCGTCTGCCCTACCGGCCGTGGACCCGCTGCGGCTGTTCGTGGTTCGGGCCGGAGGGGACGCGTCCTCGCCCGGCCCGAACTGCAAGGAGCCCGCAGACCGCTGCCAGGCCGACGGCGGCAGTGAAGCCCCATGCGGAAGCTGCGGTGGATCCGGTCAGGGCGAAACCCAGCGGAAGAACAAGCGTTGCCCCTGCCAGGATCCCCCGCACGAGGGTGGAGAGCCGGTTGGCCTCGGAAGCACGGAAGTAGGCCAGCAGAATGGTGTACGGGACCATCGCCAGGTACTGGAAAGCAGAGGGCCACCGCAGATCTGAGGCATTGGACCAGGTGTCCCCCAGCACAAATTCGCCGGCGCCCTGCGGCAGCATCAGCACGGCAGCACCCCAGCACAGGGCGAGCCCCAGCACCACGGCCGTGGCTTCCGTCAGCCGGCGCCTGAACACCACCGTTCCACGGGCGCGCACAAGCTCCGGGATGATGGCAGTTCGCAGCGCAGCGAAAACCGTATTCAGCGGCGAAAACAGCAGCTGCGCAGCGCGCAGCGCGCCAACACCGGCCGGGCCGAGTGGAAACACCAGCAGGTACAGCACTGCGAAACTCGAAGCGTTCAGGGCAGCGAACTCCGCCAGATAACGGAAGGAGCAGTCCCGGTTCAGCCAGAGCCAGCGGCCTCCGGCCCGCACTGCGGGCACAGCCCGGGCCAGTATCAGTCCCACAGCCAGGGCAGCGCCCGCACCCGCAATCCACCATCCGAGCACTGCCGCCAGGGACCAGCCCTCCCCGGCAGCCAGCACCATGGCAGGAATGGACAGTGCCGCCCAAAGACCGTCTATGGCCAGGGCCCGCCCGGGCCGTCCCTCGCAGATGAACAGATACCGCAGGCCGTCCTGCAGCAGGATCAGCGGAGCGGCGGCTGCCATGACCGCCCACAGCAGCGCATTCCGCTCCCCGGCCAGGGCTGCCCCGGCCAGGAGGAACAGGGCCGCGGGGACAGCCACCAGAAGGGAACCGCCCAGGCTGGCGGCCGCCACCCGGGCCGTGAGCGCGCCGGTGCGGGAGTACCGCACCAGCAGCGTCTCTCCCACAAACGCCCGCTGGGCCCCAAGGAACAGGAGCAGGCCCGCGTACGCGAGCGAAAACTGGCCGAACTCCCCCGTGCCGGCCACGTTCGCGGCCACGGCAACGGCCACGAAGTTGGACACGCTGGAGACACCCTGGTCAGCGAAGGTGACGAAGCGGCGCAGGCCTCCCATCAGCGCAGCCGAAGGAGCTTGCCGCGCCAGTGCAGTACAAAGGCGGCCCCGATCAGGACGTGGGCCGCAGCGAGGGTGAGGTAGGCAGCCAGGAACACCACAGGACCGGGCAACAGCAGGAAGGCAAGGCAGGTGACCCCGTAGTCCACCGGCAGCATCACCACGGAACGGACAAACAGGCGCCGGTCGTCCCGGACAGGTTCAGGTCCACCGCCGGTTCCCGAGTGTTTGGCCAGCTGGTCAAAGAGGATTCCGCCGAAGAAAATGACGGAGCTGGCCAGAAGGAACGCTCCGCAGCCCAACGCCAGCAGCACGACGTCGTACTCAGTGGTCCTGGCCAGGAAACAGAAGGCGGCCACATGCATTACCGTGATTCTGCCGTTGTCCAGCAGGTGGTCCAGCCATTCCCCGTAGGCCGAGCTGCTGCCCTGGAGCCGGGCCAGCTGCCCGTCCGCAGAATCCAGCGCATAGCCCACAGCGAGCAGCACACCGGCCAGCGCAGCGGCAGGCGTCGGCTGTGCCCACAGTGCCACCCACAGCAGCGTCCCGTAGGTCAGGGCAGCTCCGGCCCAGGTTACGTGGTTGGGTGCCACCCGGGTGAACCGAAGAGCGGCGGCTATGGTCCGCCCGGCTGGCCGGTTGACGTAGAGCAAATACAGGGGAGCTCCCTTACGGGTTTTTTGTGCCCGCTTCAGCTGGTCGAAGGACTCCCGGAAACCGGGCTGCGGGCGCGTCTTGGACAGGGGTGCGCTCATGCTGCGCTCCTTTCGCGGCTCTTGGCCACGGCGGTAAGAATAAGAATGGAGAGTATCAGGATCATCAGCCGTCCCGTGGACTGGAGCAGGGATCCGCGGAGCAGGATAAAGAGGTAGCCGGCAAAAATGGCGATCCCCAGGTAGCCGGCTGAGCCCATACCCAGCACGTCCATCCGGAACCCCGCATCCAGCCGCTGGGCAAGGATCCCCAGTCCCACAAAGGCGACCACCACTCCCACCAGGCCGAAGTTGATCCAGGCTTCGGCCCAGAGCGGCGCCGAAAGATTGAGGTTGGAGTTGTTCATCCACATCCCGACTTCCACGCCGGTGTCGAAAGGCTTCTGCGGCCAGAGCACCCTGGGCACCCAGAACAGCAGCGGGCCCAGGGCCTGCATCCCCCAGGACAGTCCGTGGTCTGCCGTGTAGCCCAGCGTGTTGGCCAGCATGGTGAACTGGTCATAGTCCTTCGTTGCGATCATGGTCCAGACCGAATCAACCTCCAACGGCGCCTGGGTACCGGCGGCCCGCCGGGAGATGTCCGCCATCGGGAAGACGAGGATCGAGGCCAGGGTCCCGGCGACTATGGCGACGTTGAAGAGCACCTTGCGTCCGCGGATCAGGGGCAGGACCAGCCCGAACAGCACGGCCAGGGTCCAGTAGCGGGAGTTGGAAATCGGGTTGTTTACGATGACGTTCAGCCCCACGAGGGCCACGATGAGCGCTATGTCCTGGAGGGCCAGCCGGTACTGCCTGGCACGGATAACATGGAGATAGAAGATCAGCGCGCAGAGGCAGGCCACCGTACCGGCGCCCGAGATGATCGCCCGCAGGGCGTCGCCGCTCTCCGGATTGATTGCGTCCAGCGCTTCGCCGGTTTCCTGGCGGCTGAGGAAAAACACAGCAGGGCCGCCCACCTGGACTATGTACACCAGGCCTGCGGCCAGGGCAGCGACGGAAAAGATGCGCAACGTCCTCAGGCTGCGCAGCTCACGGAAGCGCAGACGCGGAGCCTGAGCTGACGGCCGGCGCAGCCGCAGGTGGTAGGCCGCGTCGAAACAGGCGCATCCCAGCAGCGTCAGCAGGCTGGCACCGGTCAGCATCCGCTCATCAACCTGAATTGCCAGGGCCGTAGTCCGGCCGGTTGTGAGCTGGGCCAGCGGCGCCGCGCCCATGCAGGTGTAGATGAAGATCCAAAAGACCCCGGAGACCGGCCGGACCGCAGGCTGGCCAAGCAGCAGCGACAGTTTCACCGCAGCATAGAGAACCACGGCATAGCGGATCAGGAAGTCAGTGTCCGTATAGAACACTGCGCTGGAAGCACGCATGAGCAGGGGAATTACCAGTGCAAACACCACGAACGCTGCCAGGGCGGCGGCCGACCGGGAACCGGCGCGCGGCTTCGTCCCGTTAGCCCCTCCAAGCGCCGGCAGCAGGGAGGAACTCATGGCTGCCCGCCCCGCAGTCCCGCTGCGCCGCGGTAAGCGTCCAGCAGGTCCTGCGCCAGTGCCTCGGTGGACCAGTTCTCCCAGTGAACCAGGAGTGCGTTGCGGCCGATCCGCTCACGTTCCGCGCGGTCCCCCGCCAGCCTGAGCATCGCATCCCGCACGGCAGGGACACTGGGCTCCACCACCACAGCAGCCTCCTGCCTGTCCATCAGCGCAGCAAGACCGCACTGCTCAGTCAGGATCACCGGTGCACCCAGAGCGGCTGCCTCCAGCACTGTCATGGGATACGGCTCGGACAGCGCGGGCAGCACGTAGGCTGTGCAGCCGGCCATCCGCTGGCGCACCTCTGCAGGCCCCAGCTCGCCGACCAGTTCGAACCGGTCTGCGTATCCGGAACCTTCTACCAGCGCCTGGACCTTCGCCGCTTCACCCTGGTCAGGCCCGGCCACTACAAACCGTGCGTCCAGTCCGGCGGCCAGCGCCTCCAGCGCCGCCTGCACAAAAACCCCGGGCTGTTTGCGCGGTGCGAGCCGGGCTGCGAACAGGAAAACCGGTTTCTCCGGGTCTGACCAGGCCTGCCCTGGCTCGGGCGTTGCGTTCACCACGCGGCGGAACCGTCCGGGGTCAACGCCCAGCCGGGCCAGTCCGCGTTCCTCGTCTTCCGTGAGGGTCAGCCAGAGCGCCGGTATCTGCAGAACCCTGCGGGTAATCAGCCGGTCAAACATACGCAGTGCCCGACGGTCCGACGGCAGGAGCATTCCATGAGTCTGAGCCACCACCGGCGTGCCGGCGCGCCCGAGCAAAAGAGTCGAAATACAGGTCACGAAGTCCCTGCAAAGATGAACATGCGCCACATCAGCCGCAGGCGCACTTTTGCGCACGTGCCGGGGGAACGCAAAGCTGACTGGTGCCCGAAGTCCGGCGCCCGGAACCGGACGGCGCATCCGGAACAGCCGTGCAGCTACAGCCCGTTTTCCTTCCCCGTTGCTTCCCCCATCACTGTGCAGCGGCCGTGCAGGTTCCGGATCCTCCTGCGGCAGGGTGCCCAGCCATCCGCCAACCAGCTCGACTTCCGCGCCGGCCGCGGACAGGGCGTCGCTCTGCATCCGCGCGACCACCCAGACACCGCCGGCCGCTGCCCCGGGACCGGCCAGCCCGCCCACCTGAAGGACTGCCGGGGTCCATCCCGGAAGGATCCGGCGCCTGCCCGTTCGCTTCGACGCCGGCACCGGCACCGGGCCAGTCTCCACAGCAGGTACGACGCCGTTGCCGGCACCGAGCGCTCCCCTCAGCGGGGCGGTCACCTGCCCACCCCGCCACATTTGAACAACAGCCGTTGTGGAGCTGCCCTGAAAGGCGTTAATGAGCCGGCCTCCCGCCGGGAAAGAAGGTTTATTCCCATTCCCGCGAAATACCGGAAGAAGAGCGGATTGGCCGCTACTCCACCCTGTGGCCCAAATGACGCAGGCCGGTATTTGGTGAAATACCTCCGATGCCGGACCACGCCGCCCCGCAGGGCCTTTCCTTGTGCCTGCAGGCCCGCAGGGTGTCCGGAACATAGAGGATGGCGCGTCCATCCGCCCCTTATCCTGACACCGGCCGCAAGGGCAGAGACCTTTCCCCCATTACATTTTTCCGCCGGAACGAAAACAAGTATTTTATTCATGCACTTCCCCCCTGAAGCGAGTAATAATTTCTCAAAATTGGTGTTCATTTAGGAGACCGTTCGATTACAATTCAGGAATGCCTACACGACGCGGTAACCACACAGCCAGCGCCCGCTCCAAAAGGCCGCGTGCCCCCAGGAGCCTGCTGCTTCTCCTCCTTGCAGTGCTCGCGGGACTGATCTCCGCTTATGCACTGGCCCAGTCCGGGACGGGCCAGGCACAGGAGCAGCAGACGCCGGTATCCACTGCCGGCGCACTGGAGGAAACGCCCGCAAGGATCGATGTCCTCGGTGATTCCTACGTGGCCGGCTCCGATGAGGGAGGCAAAGGCCTGTCCAACTGGACCAGCCTGACAGGGACCCGGTTCTATGAGGACGGCAACCCGGTGGAACTCAACCCGGTTGCGCAGCCGGGTTCCGGTTACATCACCCGCGGCGCTACCGGCCTGGTCTTCGGCGAAGCCGCCAACCAGTTCCTGAGTCCGGAAGCCGACGTCGTGCTGGTCTTCGGCAGCCGCAATGATGGCCGCCAAAGTGACGCCGCCATGTACGAGGCGGCCCGCAGCCTGTACATGGACCTGCAGACCCTCGCCCCGAAGGCAGAGATCATTGTGGTGGGCCCGGTCTGGGTTGATGCCAACGTTCCGTCTTCCATTTCCGCCAACAACCAGGCCATGGCCCGTGCCGCGGCGGACGCCAAGGTCCGCTACGTGGATGCGCTGGCCGAAGGGTGGTTCGCCGGCAGTGACAGCACGCTGATCGGGACGGACGGAGTCCACCCCACCAACGCCGGGCACGCGTACCTTGCGGACAAGATCTACCCGATCCTGGCAGAGACGGTAGCGGGACTGGCCCGGTAACCTTGCCGGGTTCACGACTGGTCCCCGGCCGCGGAGCCGCCTGCCTCATCGGGGAACCGGTCCCCCAGCTCCTCCGGCGGGACAGCAGCACCGTAGACACGGTTCTCCCCTACTGTTCCCTTGACCACGGTCATCGGCTGGATGACAGCTGAGCGTCCAATCCGGGAACCGCCCAGGACCATGCAGCGGGACGTAACCCAGGCGCCGTCGTCAATCCGGATGGGACTGGTGATCAGCCCCATGTCGGTGCGCACCCGGTGGCTGCCGGTAGTCAGGAAACTCTCCTGGGAGATGACAACGTCCGCCCCGATCCACACGTGGTCCTGGTTGTGGAACCACACACCCTCTCCGATCCATGAGCGGGGCCCGATGTGCAGTTTCCACGGAGCCTTGACCCGGGTCCGGGGACGGAAGATCACGCCGTCGGCGATCTCCGCGCCAAAGGCACGGAGCACCGCGACGCGCAGGCGCGAGGAGATCTGCCAGGGGTTGGTGACAAAGACCAACTCACAGGCGGACCACAGGTACACCACCGGCTTGGGCTTGCCCCAGGACTCGCCGGACCCGGGTGCCTTGGACAAATCGATGACAGCCGGGCGGCGGCTCTGCCGGGCAGAGCCGCCGTTCCCTTTTGCCGTTCCCGGTTTAGGCCGCAGCATCCTGCTGCCTCCGCCGGAACCTTGATGACCCTGCATGTGCCGGGCGGGAGCGGAAATCATCAGCCCGGTCCGCGCCGGGCACTGCCCGCCGCAGCACTGCCTCGAACCGGTCAGCGATCGGAACAATCCCGAACCGGCTTTCGGCCAGTGCCCGGCCCTTGGCACCCAGTGCTTCCGCGGCCGCCGGGTCCCGGTTCAGGGACCGGAGCCAGGCAACCGCACCGGCAACACCGAACTCGGTCGGCGGGCCAACATATCCGTCCGCCGCAAGGATGTCCGCGGCGGCCGGGTTGTCCTCCGGCATAAGTCCCAGCAGCGGCCGCCCCGCGGCGAGCGAGGAGAGCACCTTGCTGGGAATGGAGAACCGCGAGGCCTCCGGTTCCAGGATGGTGACCAGCACGTCCGCGGACCCGAGCATGTCCGGCAGGTCTGCCGCCGGCTGGAAGGGCAGCAGCGTCACCGGAAGGTCCGGATCCTGCTGCAGGTCCGCGCGGAGCATGTCGATGCCTTCTCCTTCGGAGGCGACGATCAGCCGTGCCGGAAGCCCGGCCGCCCGCGCCGAGCGGAGCAGGTCGGAGAGCAGGAGCGGATTGTGCTTGCGGCCCAGAGTGCCCGCGTAGAGCAGCCTCAGCTCAGGACCTGCCGGCAGGTTCGACGCAGTCCAGGCATTGCTTCTTGGCCGTGGCACGATCTCTTCCAGCGGCGCCCAGTTGGGAATGATCGAAACATGCCCGGTGTCCAGACCCCAGCGTCGGTAGGCGAGCCGGAACTCCTCCCCAATGGCCACCACCTGCGAGGCGCTGCGGACTATGCCTGCCTCGATCCGGCGGACGACGGAACTGCCCCCTGCTGCTGCAGGAGCCGGAAGCCGGCGGGTCAGTTCCTCCGAGATCGCATTGCTGAACAGGTCCTGGTGCCACAGCAGCCAGGGCTGCCTGCTGCGCGAAGCGGCACGGCGGAACTGGTCCAGGGCGAACAGCGGAACGTTGCACGCCACGATGCACTCCGGGGCGGTGCGCCGGTTGTGTTCCAGCCAGGTGCGGGCGTAGGCCTGCTCGAACCGCAGCCGGCCCAGCGCACTGTACTTCTGGAACGGTGCACCGGAATCCAGCGGCGAAAAGCTCAGCAGGTCCGAGTCCCCTGCGGTGCGCTCCAGGACCCCCTTGCCGCTGCTGTACTGGGCGGAATACACGTGGTCCACTCTGTGGCCCCGCGCCGCCAGTTCCCGGGAAAGCTCAGCCTGAAACGGATGGCCGGAAAAATCATGCAGCTGGAGTCGCATCAACCAGCCCCCTCTGTGCCTTGATCTCACCCAGGATCCATTCGTAGGTGCGTTCCAAGCCTTCCTGCAGCGAGATGGAGGGCTCCCAGCCGTAGGTGGATTTGAAAAGGGTGTTGTCACTGTTGCGCCCGCGGACACCCTGCGGGGCATCCAGCTTGTACTGCCGGTTCACCACCGTGCCGGAAATCTGCTCCAGCAGGTCCGCCATCTGGTTGATCGAGACAAGTTCCGCCGAGCCCAGGTTGACCGGTTCCGCGGAGTCCCCGTTCATGATCTCCAGGATGCCGCGCACGCAGTCGTCGATGTACATAAAGCTGCGGGTCTGTTCGCCGTCGCCCCAGATCTCCAGGTCCGGCTCGCCGGTGAGCGCCGCCGTCGCGAACTTGCGGCAGAGTGCTGCCGGAGCCTTCTCCCGGCCGCCTTCCCACGTGCCTTCGGGTCCGTAGACGTTGTGGAACCGGGCCACCCGGGTCTGCAGTCCGTAGTCCTCCTGGAAGTGCCTGCACATACGTTCGGTAAAGAGCTTTTCCCAGCCGTAGCCGTCTTCGGGCTGTGCCGGGTAGGCGTCCTCTTCCTTCAGGGCGGTCACGTTGGAGGTGGTCTGGTGCTCGGCAGCGTAGACGCAGGCGGAGCTGGAGTAGAAGAAGCGTTCCACGCCCTGGTCCCGGGCAGCGACCAGCATGTGGGTGCTGGTGAGCACCGTCAGCATGCAGGCGGCCTTGTTGTTCTCAATGAACCCCATGCCGCCCATGTCTGCCGCAAGGTTGTAGACGTGCTGCATGCCGCGGGTCACCTGCTGGGCCGTTTCCAGCAGCGAGCAATCCCCCTGGATGTTCTCCGCGCCGTCGTGGACCTGGTACCACTCGTGAAGCGGCTTGCAGTCAACGGCACGGACTTCGTGCCCTTCGCTGACCAGCTTGGCAACCAGGTGTCCCCCGATGAAGCCGCCGGCTCCGGTAACGAGACTTTTCATAACTTGGATTCCTTAATGTGAGACCAGCAAATGCCGGTGGGTTTGGGTTAGTAGGCACCGACCGGACGCAGCAGCATCTTTGCCGTGCGCCAGAGAATGATGAGGTCGCCCGCAACGGACCAGTTCTCCACGTAGTAGAGGTCCAGCCGGACGCCGTCTTTCCAGTTCAGTTCCGAACGCCCGTTGATCTGCCACATGCCCGTGAGCCCCGGCTTGATGTACAGCCGGCGGTGCACCCGGTTGCCGTACTGGGCCACTTCGCGCGGCAGCGGAGGACGGGGACCGACCAGGGACATGTGCCCCAGGAAGACGTTCCAGAGCTGGGGCAGCTCGTCCAGGGAGTACTTGCGCATCCAGCGGCCGACGTTCGTGACCCGCGGGTCGTGCTGCATCTTGAACAGCAGCCCGGAGCCCTCGTTGCGGTCCAGCAGCCCGGCGAGGTCGTCCTCCGCGGTCTGCACCATGGAGCGGAACTTGAGCATCTCGAACACTTCCCCGCCGCGGCCCACGCGTTCCTGGCGGAACAGGACCGGGCCGGGGCTGTCCCGGCGGACCAGCAGCGCCAGGCACAGGAAGACCGGGACCAGGGCGAGCAGCGCCAGCCCGGACAGGACGATGTCCATGCCCCGTTTGAGCAGGTGTTTTCCGCCCGCGTACTGGGGCAGTTCAACATGCATCAGGGGCAGGCCTTCGACCGGCCGGGAGTGGATGCGGGGGCCCGCGACGTTGGTCAGCCCCGTGGTGAGGATCAGCTGGACCGCGGATTCCTCCAGCTTCCAGCCCAGTTCCTGGACGTACCCGCTGCCTCCCTTGGTGGGCCCGGCAACGATGACGGCGTCCGCGCCGAGCCTGCCCACGGCGTCCACCACGTGCTCGGTGTCCGAGACCACCGGAAGGCTGACTCCGTCCACTTCCAGGCTGGGCCGGGATTTGCCGGTGAGCGCCACGCCCACGACCTTGTACGCGGCTCCAGCCTTCGCACCGATCTGGTGGGCCACGTACCGCACGTCCTTGGGACGGCCCAGCACCACCACCCGCGAGAGGAAGCGTCCGCGCTGCCGCTGGCGCTTCAGCCATTGCCGCAGCACCCAGCGGGAGCAGATGAGCCCGGCGGTACCTGCCGGAAGAACAAAAGCGAAGTAGCCCCGGGCAATGTCGAACTGCAGGACAAAGGAGGCAAAGACCATTCCGGCCGTAACGGCGAAGGTCGCGTTAATTACCCGCTTGTACTCGTCCGTTCCCATGCCGGCGATCTTCGGGTCGCGGCTGCGGTAGGTGTGCAGTGCCAGCATCCAGCCGGCGCCGAGCAGCAGGGAGAAGACCCAGTACGTGGTGGCCAGCGGCCCCACGCGCAGTTCCCCTGCCTGCGTACCGAACCTGGCTACCGTTCCGATGAGGACAGCGGCGAACACCACCGCGGCGTCCGTGAGGGTCAGGATCCGTTCGTACTTCCGGTTCCAGGCCACTGCGGATGTCTTCGACCGGCGGGATGCCGCGGACGGCTTGGTAATGAAGGTCGGAAAAACGAAGGGCTGCACAGGCAGGGCGGCCGGTGCTCCGCCGGCGCCCGCGGCTAGCGGAGTGCCGCCGGCGGCCGCTGCAGGGGTTCGCGTGAACTCGCTCTGCTGGGGTCCCTGCCGACCCGCTGCCTGCAGGTGTGCCTCATTGCCGCCGTGCCGGCCGGCGAGCAGGTGGTGCCGGACGCCGGGCTCAGCCTGGGCCTCCGCAGCACCTCTTGATTCCCCCTCCAGGAAATTGCCCGGCAGCAGCCGATGTGTATCTGCGCTCATAAAGAGACCGTCATCCTTCGTATGGAACGCTTGCCAACGGCCAACAATCTAGAAGCGGCCAGCAGCGGCAGCACGAGTACCGAATACTCGCCTGAACGGACCAAACTCGCCCTCACGGAATCAGGTACCTGCACGGCTACCCGGTTGCCTCGGCGGCGGTTTTTACCGCCGGGATCCGGGCACAAAAATGCCCGGCCTGGAAGCCGGGCAGGGGGTTACACACGGGGCAGAGCGCCCCTTGGGGAATGCGCCGTAAGCAGCGAAGAGGGGGAGCCGGCGACGGCTGGGGGGAAGTCTGGGTCTCAGCAGACTTCGACGCCGCCGGCTCCGCTTCGGGAGGCCCGCGCACATACTTTTGGTGCGGTCCTGAGTGCCGGAGCGGGAGGCCGGCCGTCCGGTAAAGGACTGTAATCCCGGCGAACCTGGCGATGCAGCGAAACCTGCTGCTCACTCCCGCGCTGACAAGAAAGATTCAACGGCAGCGGACCGGGCCGCACACCAGTAGTTCCCACTTCAAAAAGCCCGGTCTTCACTCGATCACTGGAATTCCGTACCCTATGCCGCGGGCGTGCTACTTGGGACCGGGGACACAGGGCCCCGTCGGTGCAGCCCCGCTACCCGAACCGGAACGCGCGGATATTCTCTCCGGTGCTGCTAGTGGCCGGCCTGAACCTTCGGTTCGGCCTCCAGCGCCCGGTAGACGGCCTCCAGTTCAGTGCGCTTGCTGATGCCAAGCTTCACGTAAATCCGGTAGACGTGCCCTTCCACTGTCCGCTGCGAGAGGGTGAACTTCGAGGCAATGTCCTTGGTTCCGGCGCCTTCAAGCAGGAGCTCGACGATCTCATGTTCCCTTTTGGTCAGCCGGACCTGGTGCACGCTGGGGCTCAGATAGGACACCGTGACCCCTGCCAGTTCCTCCCGGCGCCGGCGCAGCTGCTGGATCAGCGCCCGCTGCCGGCGCAGGTTGTTATGCGCGCCGTAGTAGCGGATGGCGTGCCCTATGCATTCCACCGCCACCAGGTACTTGCGGCGGCGCACGGCCTCGTCCGCTGCGGCGACCATCCGTTCCGGGTTATCCGCCGCGACAGCCGCTGCGTAGACATGCAGTGCAGCTGCTTCCCCGCCCTCGAAACCCTCGGTGAGCTCCACCAGCCGCTTTGCTTGTTTCAGGTCCCCTACGGCCAGCGCCAGTTCCAGGATGTCCTTTTCCGCTGCGAACTGGCCAAGCGCGCGCGCTTCCTCTGCCAGCGCCCGGATCTCCGGAGGCGGCGGCTCTTCGCTGCGCTGGGGAGCCAGGGCCGCCGCGGCAAAGGCACGGGCCGTCAGCTCCAGCGCGTGCGGTCCTGAGTAGCCCAGGCCGCGCAGTTCTGACGCGTAGCGGGTGGCCGGGGACGTGTCGTCAACGACTGCCGCCGTGTACCCGGCTACCGCCAGGGCATACGGAAGCAGCTGTTCGGGATCACGGACCCGCAGCGCCTCCACCGACGGGCGGAGGCGGAGCAGCCCTTCCCGGAACCGTCCCTGGTGGATCTCCAGGGCACCTTCGAGCACCCCAATGGTGCCTCCGTGCGCGAGCAGATGGGACGCAGGGGCACCGAGCTCGGTGCTGAGCAGCTCACCGAGCTTCTCGAAGTGGCCTCCGTGGAGCAGCGCGAAGGCCCGGCGGAGCCAGACGCTTCCGCGCACCCTGCTCTGGACCAGCGGGGTACGCTGCAGTTCTTTCTGGGCTTCGCCGGCGGCGCGCAGTGCTTCGCTGATCGCTCCGGCCGCCGTCTGCGCTTCGCAGACCAGGGCATAACCCAGGGCACGGAGCTCATGCCGGGCCGTTGACGTCTTTGGGTTCGCCGCATCGGCTTCCAGCAGCTCCATGACCGCTGCTGCTGATCCGGCGGGAACCGAGAGATTCCCGTCCGCCAGCCGGGCCCACAGTGCCAGCACGCCGGCGCCGGCAGCCAGCCAGGTGTGCCGGTGGCCGTTCGGATCCGCCGCGCCCAGCCGGGTGTCACGGGCCGCCCAGTCAGCTGCCAGTGCGCGGAGCCGGTCCCCGGCCCGGTCGGAGCAGGCCGCCAGCTGGGCCGTGGCCACCACGGCCTTTTCAAGGGTTTCGAGGTCCGGTGCCGCGGCAACGGCTTCTTCGAGGCCGGCCCGCGCCTCGGACAGGCTGCCCAGTGCCAGCTGTGCCGTGGCGGCCTCCATCCGGGCCCTGGCTGCGAGCGGACCGGGCTGGACAGCGAGGGCCAGGCGCAGCGCGAGCTCCGCATCGCCGTCGGCGTTGGCGGCCTGGGCTCCCTGCAGCAGCACCTCATCTGCGGGCGCACCGCCGCAGTCCAGCGCCCAGGCCGCATGGCGGGGATCCTGCTGTGCCTGGAGGGCGGGGCCGCCGGTCTCCACCAGCTGCCGGCGGATTTCGATGCTTCGCATGGGCGGCACCAGTGAGCGGATGGCAGCTGCGTGCAGGGGCTGGGCCATTCCCAGCTGGTCCGGTGCGTCCGCGGCCGGGACCAGGTAGCCGTCGTCAATCAGGGCCTGGACCGAGGCCTGGCCCGCGAAGGAGACCAGCACCGGGCGCGGCAGGAACCCTGCCAGGGCCACCATCTCCAGCACTGCCCGCTCCTGCTCCGCGCGGCTGGCCAGCAGCCGCTTGGCGAGGTCCTGCACCGTGGGTTCCAGGACCCCGGGCATGGCGCGGAGGTACCAGGATTCGTTGCGCTGCAGCAGCTCACCCCGCCTGCGTGCCCCGGCGACCAGCGCTTTGACATACAGCGGGTTGCCTCCGGCAACGCGGGCCAGGACGGCGGTCGAGGCGCGCAGCACCGGCCCGCCGAGTTCGAGCACACACTGCCGGTGCACCGCGTCCCGGGACAGCGGTTCCAGGTCCACCCGGGCGAGCAGGCCGTCGCGGGCCATGGACAGCAGTTCCTGGATATTCGCGCTGCGGCTGCGGGAGAGGACCAGCAGACGCAGTTCGCCGGACATGACCAGCTGCACCAGGACATGGCTGGAGGCCTCGTCCAGGTGATGGGCGTCGTCGACCACCAGCAGCGCCTGGGGGTGCCCGGCTTCGGCGCGGACGCGGAACCACTTGCGGATATTGCGCAGCACCACCAGCGGCGAATCCAGGTCTTCGGCCATGGCGCGCTCCATAAAGGGCGTCAGCGCACCATACGGAATGCGGGCCAGTACCGGGCTGCTGTGGATCCGGTACGGCGTCACGATGCCTTCCAGCCGGCGCAGCACCTCCTCAGCCAGCGCGCTCTTACCCATTCCTTCCGGTGCCAGCACTATCGATCCGCGCAGCATGGGATCCAGCAGGTGGTTCGCCACCGCCTCGGCTTCCGCGCCCCTGAGCATCGCGGCTGTTTTTACTGCCTGGACCTGCATTACCGTGCCCCCTGTACAGTGCCGGACGTGTTCGCGCCTCGGGCCTGGCTGGCGCTTAGCAGCCTTGCCAGTTCCCTGCGGCTGCCCACATGCAGCTTCGAGTAAATCTGGTAGAGATGGCCCTCCACCGTACGGACCGAGATGGACAGTTCCGCGGCAATGGTCTTGTTGCTCGTTCCTCCAGCGGCCTGCCGGGCGATCACTCGTTCACGGGCGGTGAGCCCGCGCAGGCAGTCCTCCACCTCGGCGTCGGCCTCCGTCTCGCCGGACTGCAGCCGGCGGGTACGGTGGATGAAGCGCACCGTGGCCCGGTCCCCCGAGCCCGCTGCGATCTGCAGGGCGCGCTCCCCCGTTTCCCGGGAGAACAGTTCATGGCCAAGCGCCCCGGCGGCATCGGCGGCCAGGAGCAGCTGCTGCGGATCGCAGCCTGCCGCCCCCTTGGCATAGTCCTCGCACAGCCTGGCGAAGCGTCCCTGCAGGCCGGAGGCAACATCCAGGAGCTGCTGGGCGGCCGCAGTGTCCCCCAGCCGGACGGCGCTGAGGAGGCTGAGCAGGGCGTAGGCGAAGGCTCCGCGCTCCTCGTCGCGGGCCGCGAGCTCGGCCAGCGCCTCGCCGGAGTCCTCGGAACCGAGCAGGTTGCGGGCCAGGACAGTGAAGTGGGCTGCCGTGCGCTGCAGGGCCCACGACGGCGTCGCGGGCGCCGTGTCGGCGGTCAGCAGGTGCCCCTCGGCGCGCTCACGCTGGCCCTGCAGCGCGGCGGCATAGGCTGCCACTGCACTGACCGTGTGCAGCAGCCCGCCCGGGTCCGAAGTGGCCAGCTGCCTGGCCGCGGGCAGCAGCCGGGCGGTGGCCGCGGCTCCCCGTCCGGCGAAGGCATGCAGCACGCCTTCGCAGACTTCATGCAGCGTTCCCCCGAAGCTTCCCGCACCTTCCAGCCCGGCCCCCCGGGAGAGGAACTCCGCCGCGGTGTCCAGGGACCCGGTGACCATCAGGACGTGCAGTATCCGGGCCTGGGCTTCGGCTGCCTCGGCCTCGCCCAGGTCCGGCTGGCCTCCGTCGGCGACCATGGGCCACAGCGCGGCAGCCAGTTCAAGTGCATCTGACTGCCGGTCGGTCATTCCCCAGGCCACGCAGAGCCAGGAACCCACCACGGCCCGGAAGCCGCGGCCGTTTTCATCTCCGCGGGCGTACACACCGGCCAGGAAGGCGGCTGCCTGGCGGTACTGTCCGTGCTGTGCCAGGCAGCGCGCCCGGGCCAGGACCAGTTCCCGGCCCAGCTGTGCAGCCTCGCCGCGCGGCAGGCCGCGGGCATTGAGCGTGGCGAGGATCCGTTCGGCGTCGTCAAGGCGCGCACCGTGGCCGTCCGCCGGACCGCTGTATACGAACTGCTGCACCGCGGAGGCCCGGCACCCGGCCGCGGCCTCCACCAGCAGCAGGCGCACGGTGTCCGGGGAAAGCTCCCCCCTCTCATCGAAGGCACGGTGCCGGGCGACGGCGTCAGCCGCGCCGGCGGCATCGCCGCGTCCCAGGAGGGCGCGGGCCAGTTCCAGCACGGCCGGCGGAGAGGAAAGGTAACCGGGATCGGCCAGAATGAACTCTTCCGCTGCGGCGTGGTTCCCGGCCGCGTTGGCCGCCCGGCCCGCTGCGAGCGCCTGCGCCGGCGGAACCTTGGCACCGGCGGAAAGCAGCCATCCGGCAGCGTTGACGGGCCAGGAAACCTCCGGGTGCGGCGGCAGTGCGTCGAGGAGTTCACGGCGCCGGCGGACGTCGAGCTGTCCCCTCAGGACGGTGCCCAGGCCGGGGTCTACCAGAGTCAGGGCAGGTGCCGCCGAGTGCTCCAGCTGCAGCAGGCCGGCCTCCTGCAGCGCGTCGACTTCCCGGCTGTCCAGCTGTTCCAGGACCTGGGTGAGCGGCAGCGCTCCGGCGAGGGCGAGCAGGTCAAGCAGTTCCCTCTGGTCCTCGCTGAGCCCGGAGAGCCGGGCACCCATCGCCGCATAAAGCCGGGGAAAGGCACAGGGCCGCGAGTCGTCCAGTACCCAGACGCCGTCGATGCACCGCACCCGGCCGGTCTCCCGGTAGTCCTCGGCTGCGGCAAGGAGCATGTTCGGGTTGCCGCCGCTGACCCGGGTGAGGTCTTCCGCCGCGGCCCGGCTGATGGGGCCGCGCAGTTCTGCTTCGAGCAGGTGGGCACATTCGGAGGGCAGCATCGGTTCAAGGTCCAGCCGGGTGAGCAGCCCTTCCCGCCACAGGCCCATGAACTCCGCCGGTGCGGCGCTGAAATCGCGGAAGGCGGCAAACATGTGGGCCGAACGGTTCACCACCATCTGGCTCAGGACCATGGCGGAGAACTCGTCGAGTTCCTCCGCGTTGTCCACGGCCAGGATGACCTGCCGTCCGGCGGCCCGTTCCCGGATGAGGTCGGTGAGGCCGCGCAGGATCAGCACGGGGTGGGAGGCCGCTTCGGGTTCCAGTTCGGAGAGCATAAAGGTCAGGGCGCCAAAGGCCGTCCGGCCTGCGAAGGCAGAGCCCCGGACGTTGACGATGTAGGCGTCCTGTCCGTGTACGGCCAGGACATGGCGCATCAGTGCGCTCTTTCCGCTGCCGGCTTCGCCGATAATCAGGCAGCCTGGGGCCGGGGAATCTGAATGCAGCCGCTCAGCCATGGCCTGGATCAGCCCGGCACGGCCAAGGAACGGAGATTCCTGTCCCTGGGGTCCGGGGGCAGCGTCATGGGGCACAGGGTGGTGCGCCATAAGTGCGTAGGCGCCGGACGAATGATGCTTCTCCACAGTGAGACCTCTTCCTAGCAAGCCATTTGCCCGCGACAGCAGGCGCTCAACAGACTAGGTAGAGCCAGTAGGCACTGCCTGAGTAGGAATCACCAGTAATCAGCAATACGTACTCGGGTTACACCGGTGTTATTCCAGTTCGCTACTTGGTTGGAAAACTCCCGGGGTGCATGCGCTACTTGAAATACTGGCCCGGCTCCCCCTCCCGCTTACCCGGGCCGTCCCCCACGAGGCGGCGGAGTTCGGCACGCCCGGACACGTGGAGTTTCTGGAAGATGCGCCCCAGGTGCCAGTCCACCGTCCGCGGTGAGAGGTGCAGCGCGCTGCCGAGCCGGGCGCTGCTGGCACCCGAAGCTGCCCGTGCGGCAAGGTCCCGTTCAAAGTCGGACAGGTCGGCAAGGCGGCTTTCAAGGCTGTTGGCATCGGCGAGCATGCGGTAGCACTCGTTGGCTGTCATGCGGGCCTGGCGTGCCAGCTCCCGCTGGTTGGCGGACTCCGCCGCCTCCTGTGCGGCCACCGCAGCCTTATAGCCGTGGCCGTAGAGTCCGCGCGCCAGCAGCCCTTCAGCGGCCTCGAACAGTGCCTTCCCCGATCCCTGCCACAACCCTGCTCCAAGACGTTCCCACATGCGGGCAGCCGGACCGTCTCCTGCGGCCGCTGTGGATTCAAGCAGTTTTGCGGCCGGGGCATCACCGGCCAGGGCAGCCGTGGAGAGGCAAAGGACCGCAGCAGGAAAGTTTCCGTTCCCGGCGGCCCGGTGGCCTTGGGTGGTCAGCTGCACCGGCAGGTCTGAGTCGGTGCTGAAGCACAGTGCGGCGGTCAGCTGGAAATAGCGGGTGGCGGTCAGCACTTGAGCGGCCGGCGCTGACCTGAACTCCGGCACCGCCGCGAGGTGTTCACTCATCCGGTCCCACTGCCTGCGCTGTGCATAGCAGTAGGCCATGGCTGCGAGCGCCAGCGGAAGCAGGTCCCGCGGGTCCTCTACCTCCAGCTGGCGGTGCGCCGGAAGCAGGCAGTCCAGTGCGGCGTCCGCCCGGCCGGAGAACGCGTGGATAATTCCGGCGGGCAGCTCTGACCAGGCACTTAGGTGGGTTTCCAGGTACCGGACCCGCCTGGCCTCGTCCAGCAGTGCCAGGGCCCGGACGGGTTCGGCGCACATGATGTAGGTGCAGAGAATGCCGTCCAGGATCTCAGCCCCCGCGGCGAGGGGAAGATCCTGTGCCTGCTGCAGGCTTTCCCACAGGTCGGCCGCTTCCTGATGGGCCTCCTGGGTCCTGCCGGCGAGCGCCAGCAGCTGGCACCGGCTTGCACGCGCAGGCAGGACCAGGGCCGAAGGTGCGCTCCAGTCGAGGCACAGTGCCCCGAGTTCAGGCGGCGCGGTTCCGGGGGCGGCGTCGAGCACTGCCAGGGAGGCGCGGACTGCGGTGACCTGCTGGAGCAGCTCGGTGCGCTCCGGTTCCGGACCGGACGACGCCGCTGCCTCAGCCCGGCTCAGCGCCTGCAGCGGGCTCAGCTGGGGCTTGGGCAGTAAGCGCGCCGTCTGGGCCAGCTCCAGCAGGGCCGGCACTTCCGTCTCCGGGTCGCCCAGCTCGAGCAGGGCCCGCAGTTGCGCTTCTGCCGCCGGCGCCTGATGCAGGGCGCGCAGTGCACGGGCCCGTTCCAGCAGCAGGCGCGGGTGCGGCCCGGGTTCCTGGACCGCCGCGGCGATCTTCAGGGCGGCGTCGGGTTCACCGTCACGGTTGGCTGTCGCGCAGGCCCGCGCCGCGAGCTCCGGATCCACCGCGTTTCCGGCCGTGGCCGACCAGGCAGCGAAGGCCCTGGCGGGCCCGTCCGCCCAGGAGGCCGTGTCCAGGCGTGCCCCCAGCACCTCCTGCCAAAGCTCAAAGAAATGGCCCAGCGGAACCCGTTCCGCCACCAGCCGTGCGTAGAGCGGATTCCGCAGCCGCACGGACCCGTCCCCGTGGCTGACTTCCAGCAGGCCCTGTTCTTCCAGGGTCTCCGCGGCCTGGGCGTCAGCCGTTTCCAGGAGCACCTGCAGCGGGATGCCCGGGCAGAGGGACACCAGGTCCACGATCCGGCGTTCGGACGGGCCGATGCGGCGGAACCAGGACTCCAGCCAGTCGGATATCTCACCGTTGAAGGCGATCGGACCCGCCAGCGTCCAGATTCCGCCCCGTTCCAGGAGCCTGCCGGCAGTGACCTGGTCCCGGCAGAGCAGCGACGTGAACAGCGGGTTCCCCCGGGTCTGGCGCCAGATGGCATGCGCGGCCAGCGCCGACAGCCGGCCCCCGGCGATCTGTTCCATCAGGGCCAGGGAATCCGCCGGGTCGAGCGGCCCAAGGTCGATCCTGCGGATCATGCCCTCAGCCCACAGCCGCACCAGTTCCTCACCGCAGCGCAGCAGGTCCGGCGTGGTGGCGAGCAGAGCGGCAGAGGATTGCCGCAGCAGCTGGACGGTTACCGTCTGGCTCAGCACATCAAGTTCGTGGACGTTGTCCACCACCAGCAGCGTCCGCCGGCCCCGGGCCCGTTCCGCCAGGTGCTCCTTCAGCGCCCGCAGTACCTGCACCGGGTTCCCCAGCGGAGTGTCCGGCATCTCGCTGAGCAGCCAGCCCAGCGCGCCGTAGGCGGTGCCGGAGGAGAAGCTGCTTCCGCGGATATGAACTACGTGGAATCCCTCCTGCACGGCCCTGGCGGCTGCGTTTGCCAGTGCCGTCTTTCCGATCCCCTCGGGTCCGACAATGACGGCGCCGCCGTTGGACTCTACGGAAGAGACGGCGGCGCTGAGTTCCTCGGCCCGGCCGATGAGCCTGGTCTGCGTTCCCCCGGCGGCACGGCCGGGGTACAGCTGTGGGGGTGCAACGCGCATTGAATTCCTGCCTCGTGGTCTGTGGCCCGAGCAAGAGCGTAGGTAGGCGGATAAGTCCCGCCTACACGTAGTTACTACTGGCTTTGCACCACTTGGTCCGCCCGGCACGGTGCCCCGCGTGCCCCGACTACTTGGCCGGGGACCACTGATACCCGTCCCCCGCGCCGCAGCGGTAGGGTGTGGCAGGCACGGCGGTCAACAGGTCCGCCGGGCATGAAAGGACACCTGCCATGGGAAACAGGATCGAAGCATCAGCTGACATCGCAGCCGGGGCGGCGGTGGGAGCAGGAACCCTCATCTGGCACCTGGCCCAGGTACGGGAGGACGCGGTGATCGGAGCAAACTGCGTAATCGGCCGCGGCGCCTACATCGGTCCCGGGGTCCGGGTGGGAAACAACTGCAAGATCCAGAACCATGCGCTGGTCTACGAGCCGGCGGTGCTGGGCGACGGCGTGTTCGTAGGACCTGCCGTGGTGTTCACCAATGACACCTACCCGCGTGCGGTGAACCCGGACGGATCCCTGAAGAGCGCCACGGACTGGCATCCGGTGGGGGTCGAGGTCGAGGAGGGAGCGGCGATCGGTGCCCGGGCAGTGTGCATTGCTCCGGTACGGATCGGCGCCTGGGCCACGGTCGCCGCCGGGGCGGTGGTGACCCGCGATGTCCCGGCCTACGCCGTCGTCGCCGGTGTCCCTGCCCGGCAGGTGGGCTGGGTGGGCCCGGCCGGGCATCCCCTGGTGGCCGGTCCCGGCGCGGATGAATTCAGCTGTCCGGTAACCCAGGCGGGCTTCCGGCTCCAGGACGGTGCACTGGTGCCGCTTCCGGACCGGACCGCGGACACGGCAGCCGTTCCGGACTGAACCTCCTGGCCCGGACCGGCAGGGTTTTTCCTGACCAGGGCCGCTACCCGCGTATGACCTAGCAGAATTACTGTCCCCCGCCGGAGCGGCCCGCGCAGAGACCAGTAACCGATACCCGGTGCCCCGTATGGGCCCGCTCCTATTCTCGCTGGCGGTAGCAACGAGGCGGAGGAGAGGGACTTGGCAAAGCTGGGCAGAACAACGGGCACCGCTGTACCCACAGGGCAGAATTCCAACTCCAACCTCTGCAGCAACCGGCTTGTGCTGGCGGACATGCAGATTGACCTGCTGACAGGCGCGGAGGCGGTCAGCACCATTGTGGACCGGGCACGCCGCGCGGCGCAGCCGCCATTGGCCGTGGCCTCGGTAAACCTGGACCACCTGCATTACTTCGGCACCGGCGGACGCTGGGTCGGCGCGCTGGACGGCTGCGGCCGCTCCGGGCCGGTGGAGTGGCTGAACATGGTGGACGGTGCGCCGATCGCCGCCCGGGCCAGCGCCCTCACCCAGCGCCAGTGGCCGCGCCTTGCCGGCAGCGACCTGATCAACCCGCTGCTGGACCAGTGCGAAGAACAGGAACTGAGCGTCGGTTTCCTGGGCGGGGCGCCGCAGACCCACGAACGGCTCCTGCAGGTGCTGCCACAGCTGCGCCCGATGCTGCGCATCGCCGGATGCTGGGCACCGGACCGGGGAGCGCTTGGGGACCCCGCGGCGAACCGGAAGCTGACCGCGGAGATAGCCCGTTCCCGCGTGGATGTGCTGGTGGTGGGGCTGGGCAAACCGAGGCAGGAACTGTGGATCGCGGAGAACGGTGCTGCCACCGGTGCCCCGGTGCTGCTGGCCTTCGGGGCCGTGGTGGACTTCCTGGCCGGACGCATCCGGCGGGCACCGGACTGGGCCGCGGCCAACAGCCTCGAATGGGCCTGGCGGCTGGCCCTTGAACCGCGCCGGCTGACACGGCGCTACCTGGTCCAGGGACCGCCCGCCTACGTCCGGCTGCAGCGTCCCGCCGGCGAAGCCGCCCCGGCAGTTCCGCTGCGCGAGGTGCCGCCCCCCGCAGCGCCCGCCCCGGCCTCCGTGCCGCACCGCTTCGTCCCGGCCGACGGGTATGCCGATGTCTGCGTCCTGGCAGTAACCCACAACAACGCCCCAGACATCCCGGAGCTGATCGCCTCGCTCCGGGCCGAAACCGAGGACCTTGCCGTCCGGGTGGTCGTCGCGGACAACTCCTCCGCGGACGCCACGCTCGCGGAACTGGCTGCCCACCCCGACGTGCTGGTGGTCCGGACCGGAGGGAACCTTGGCTACGCGGGCGGGATCAATGCCGCCGCGCAGCTTGCCGGGGACGCCGGCGCGGTGCTGGTACTCAATCCGGACCTGCGCGTGCGCCGCGGTGCCCTGCTCACCATGCTGGAGCGGCTGCGCCAGCCCGGCACCGGCATTGTGGTCCCGCTGCTCGCTGACGAGGACGGCAGTACCTACCACTCCCTCCGGCGCGAACCGAGCATCACCCGCGCCCTGGGCGACGCTCTCGCCGGCCGGCGCCTGTCCCGGCGTGCGGGCTGGCTCTCGGAAATCGAGTACGACGCCGAAGCCTACCTTTACGCGCATCCCGTGGACTGGGCGACGGGCGCGGCACTGCTGGTGGACATGCCCCTGGCACGCCGGCTGGGCGGCTGGAACGAGTCTTTTTTCCTCTACTCGGAGGAAACGGAGTACTTCCGCCGGGCGCGGGGAGCCGGCGCCCAGGTCTGGTTCGAACCGGCCGCTGCCATGGTGCACCGGCGCGGCGGCTCCGGCTCATCGGATGACCTTGCGGCCCTGATGGCCGTGAACCGGGTCCGCTACGCGCAGCTGCACCGCGGCCGCGGCTACGTGGCGGCGTTCCGCGCGGCGGTGCTGCTCTCCGAAGTGCTGCGGACCGGAAGGTCCGGGCACCACAAGGCGGTTCCGGCGCTGCTGCTGCCGGGCCGGCGCAGCAGGCTTCCCCGGGCGCAGCGCCCGGCGGCCGAGCCGGCCGCTTCGGCCACGTCAGAAATCCGGACGGAGGCCAGTGCCCCGTTTCCCGCGGGCACCATCATCATTCCCTGCCACAACGAGGACCACGTTATCGGGCTCACCCTGGATGCCCTGGCGCCGGTCATTGAAGCCGGAACCGAAGTGATCGTGGTGTGCAACGGCTGCACCGACGATTCCGCCGGGCAGGCCCGTTCGCGGAACGGTGTGCGGGTGCTGGAACTGGCCGAAGCCTCCAAGACGGCTGCCATCAACGCCGGAAACGCCGCTGCCTCCCGGTGGCCCCGGCTGTACCTGGATGCGGACATCCGTGTCCGTCCGGAGACCGTCCGTGCGGTCTTCGAAGCGCTGTCCAGCGGGTCGCTGGCAGTGCGGCCGGCCGTGGATTACGACCTCGACGGCGCCGGAGCCCTGGTCCGGTCCTACTACCGGGCACGCCGGCATCTTCCCGGGACCCGGCAGGCGCTCTGGGGTGCCGGTGCCTACGCCCTCAGCGCCGAAGCCGGTGAGCGGCTGGGCCTGCTGCCCGCCGTCGTCGCCGACGATCTGTACGTGGAACGGTTCTTCCCCGCCGAGGAGAAAACCGTCCTGGACTGCCCTCCTGTACTGGTGCGGCTGCCGCGGGATGTTCCCGGACTGCTGGCCGTGCTGCGGCGCACCTACCGGGGCAACGCAGAACAGGGGGCCCTGGGCAGCACCACCCTGGCGAGTGCGGCCGGGATCCTCGGGGCCGTACGCGGGCCCCGCAGCGCGTTCGACGCCGCTGTCTACACTGCGTTCACGGTTGCCGGCCGGAGACTCGCTGCTGCAGCGGGCCCGGACGCCGGCTGGGAGCGGGACGAAAGCACCCGCACCGGAAAGCAGCAGCGGACCGTTGCTTCCTAAGACCCCGGACCCCAAAACACTGCCGCCGGAAGAACTGCCGCCAGGCGGGAAGCTCCCCCGGCCCGGCAGCCGGACGGTTGTGCTGCTCGGGCTGGTCCTTTCCGTCCTGCTGGTGGCCGGAGGCCTGGTGCTGGCTCGGCTGCCCGGCAGCGGCGCCGGTCCTGTTCCGGAAGGGGAAGCCTGGCAGACCGGCGCCGCCGCTGACCAGATCCCAGGAGGTTCCGTACCGCTGGCAACTGCAGCCGCGCCCAATACACTTCCACCGGCTCCCGCCCCGGACCCCGAGCGTCCGCTCGAAGTTCCGCCGGGAGCTGCCGGGCAGCCGGAAGGTTCCCTGCCGGCGTCGCGTGAACTGCCCGAACCGCGGACTTTGCTGTCCCTGCCCCTCCCGGAGCCGGACGCCGCCGAGGGCCGGCTGGTGGACGCCTTCCCGCAGGACCTGGTGCCCCCGGTGCCTGCGTCCACGGTCCTTTCTTCCTCAGTGGCATCCTCCGGGAACACGCTGCAGGCCGGGCTGCGCGCAGCCGCGGATCCGGCAGCCGTGCTGGAGTTCTATGACCGGCACTTTGCAGCCCTGGGGTTCCAGCCCGGTGCCCGGAATACCGCAGGCGGGGTCACCACCTTGGTGTTCTCCTACGGCAGCAGTTCCGTGACGGTCAGTACGCTGCCAGAGACCACGCCGGGAGCTGACCCGGAGTATTTCGTCTTCGCGGTGCTCCGCGCCGGCCGGTAGGAGTGCTGTGTACCTTTCATTTGCCGACCAGCGGGCCCGCCGGCTCAGCCGGGCTGCCGCACCCGGGGTGCCGTTCCGCCTCTCACCGGTGATCATCTGGCTGGGCATCGTCAGCCTGCTCACCGACATATCCTCCGAAGCCGTCGCAGCGGTGCTGCCGGTCTACCTCACCGGGGCGCTGGGGCTTTCAATCCTGGCGTACGGTTTCCTGGACGGGCTGCAGCAGGGCATCAGCGCGGTGGTGCGGATTGGTGCTGGCTGGACGTCGGACGCGGTGGACCGGCCCAAATGGGTGGCGGCCGCCGGCTACGGACTGTCCATGGCAGCGCGCGCCGGCCTGCTCGTCTCGGCATCCGTGGGTGCCGTCGCCTCGGTGATCGCCCTGGACCGGATCGGCAAGGGCATCCGGACAGCACCCCGGGATGCGCTGATCACCACCGCAGCGCAGCCGGAACACCTGGCCCGTTCCTTCGGTGTGCACCGGATGCTGGACACGGTGGGAGCCACTGCCGGACCGCTGCTGGCGTTCGCGGTGCTGCTGGCCATTCCGCAGGGCTACTCAACCGTGTTCGTTTTCTCCCTTGGCGCAGCTGTCCTGGGCGTTGCCGTGCTGGTGCTGCTGGTTCCGAACCTGCGTCCCCAGCGCAGCCGGGAGTTCCAGTCCGGCAGCCTGAACCAGGCCGCCCAGCTGCCCGGGGCAGGCAGCGCAAACCAGGCGGGAACGGCGTCCCGGGCGGGCGGTGGGCAGCCGGTCCGGGAACGGATGGGCGGACGCCGCGCCCTGCGGACCCTGAACACTCCCCTGCTCCGGCGCCTGCTGTTCGCTGCCGGCCTGCTTTCCCTGCTGAGCGTGGGCGACGGTTTCCTCTACCTGCTGCTGCTGACCTCCGGAGGGTTCAGCCCGGTGTGGTTCCCGCTGCTGTTCGTGGGCACCAACGCGGCGTACCTGCTCCTGGCGATTCCGCTGGGCCGTGCTGCAGACCGCTGGGGCAGGCACCGCGTATTCCTGCTGGGCCACGCCGGCCTGCTGGCCGCCTACATCTGCGCCGGTTTCGGCGGGCCGGCCGCTACCCTGCTGTGCCTGCTGGCCCTCGGCGCGTTCTACGCGGCAACGGACGGGGTGCTCGCCGCGCTGGCCGGCGGCCTGGTGCCCGAACGGGTCCGCGCGACCGGTATTGCCGCAGCCCAGACCGTGGTTGCCCTGGGCCGGCTGGTGGCTTCCAGCCTGTTCGGTGTCCTCTGGTACACGCTCGGACCGCAGACCGCGCTGTGGCTCACGGCCGCGGCCCTTGCCCTGGCGCTGCCCGCCGCAGCGTGGCTCATCCGGCCAGTGGCCCGGCCCCCGGTGCCCGCCGCCGCGGCGGACACACCATGACGGTGCCGGACGGAGCCACTTCCCCGCCGCTGGCGGATTCGGCGTCCCCCGGTGTGCCACCGGCGTCCGGGATCGCCGCGGTGTCCCGGATACCGGCGTCCGTGCTCCCGGCTTCCGCCGCCCGGTGGCGGGTGCTCGCAATGGTGACTGCCGCCGTCGTCGCCGGCAGTGCCCTGTACGGGTTCAACGCCTTCCAGGATTACCGCGAGCGCTCGGCTGCGGTGCCGCAGGTAGCCGTGGACGCCTCCCGTCCGCTGCCGGCGGGAGCCCACCTGGTGTTCCGCAACACGGCTGCGGGAGCCGGGTACGGGCACCTTGCCACGGTGCCCGTGACGGACCCCGCCGGTCCGCGCCGCATCGAGGACACGGTGTGCGAGCGGATCTATGCCGCCGCCGCGGTGCGTTCCTGCCTGCAGACCACCGCGGGAGCCCTGGCGGCGTTCTCCGATGTGCTCCTCGACGCGGACGGCAACACCCTCACGTCCTGGCCGCTGGCCGGAATTCCGAGCCGCACCCGGGTCTCCCCGGACGGCACCCTGGTCGCGTCCACGGCGTTCGTGACCGGACATTCCTACGCCGGCGGCGGGTTCTCCACGGAAACCCGGATCACCGGGGTGGACGGGACCCAGCACGGCAACGTCCAGGACTTCACCCTGGTGCTCGACGGCGCGGAGGTCACTGCCGCGGACCGTAACATCTGGGGCATTACGTTCGGCACGGACGGGGATACCTTCTATGCCACCGCGGCCAGCGGTTCCTCCAGATGGCTGGTGCGCGGCAGCCTTTCCGCACGTACCCTCACCGTGCTCAGGGACGGTGTTGAATGCCCTTCCCTCTCACCGGACGGGCTGCGGATCGCCTACAAAAAGGAGGTCTCCGGGTCCGCCGTTCCGCACTGGCGGGTGGCGGTGCTTGAGCTGGATACCCTCACGGAGACGGTCCTGGCTGAAACCCGCAGTGTGGATGACCAGGTTGAGTGGCTCGACGAAAACACGGTGCTCTACGGGCTGCCGCGTGAGGGATCCCCCGGTGACTCGGACATCTGGGCGCTGAAGCGGACCGGCGGGGAACCGCAGCTGTTCATTGAACATGCCTGGTCCCCCGCCGTCGTGCGGCAGTCCTAGTCCGGATCCCGGCTGAACACCACGTCCACCAGGTACGCTGCCCCGGTCTGCGTGGTGGGGAACGTCCCGGTGTAGGAGTAGCGTCCGCCGCCCGCGGGAACGAGCAGCGGCGTCCGGTCCCGTCCGGAGGCGAACCCGCCCGGTGTAGCGGAGTACACGCCGGCCGGTGCGGTGTACGCCACCGTGTACTCAGTGCCCGGTACCAGCCGGACCGGTGCCGCCAGCAGCGCAGACTGCCAGCCGGAACCGCCGCCGGCCGGGAAGGTGACCCGGCCGAGTTCCGTGCCGCCGGCGTCGTAGAGGTACCCGGTGTGCGGGCCGGTGTTTCCCTGCCCGCGGTAGAAGCGCAGCGCGCTGATCTCGCCGGCCGCGGCAACGGTGAACGCAGTGCCCAGCGTCACCGGCGTTCCGTCCAGGACCCGGTCAATGAGCGGGACGTCCGTCTGCGCGTACAGGCTGCAGGGGCAGCCGGTGTCCGGGACTTCCGGTTCGGGCGGAAGTTCCCCGGGTTCAAACAGGACATCCACCAGGTAACTGGCCGCCGACGTGCTGGCGGGATAACCGCCCGAGTAGGTGAACCGTCCGCCGGAGGGATCCACCGTGAGCGGGCCGTACTCGTAAGCGGCAGCGAACTGTCCCGGGGTAACGGAATACGTACCCGAGGGCGAGGTGTACCCGGCCACATACTGCTCCCCTGCCCGGACCGGAACCGGAGTGGAGAAACGGACGCTCTGCCAGCCGGTCCCGGATTCCGCAGTGAACGTCGCTGAGGCCAGGATGGTGCCGTCGGCTTTAAACAGCTGCCCGGTGTGGGTGCCGGTGTTGCCGGGCCCCTTATAGAACTTCACGCCGCGGAGCAGGCCGTCCGTGGAAGTCCGGAACGCAGTGCCCAGGACCACCGGTGAGCCGTCCGCGACCACCGCCACGGCCGGAACGGTATCCGGCGGGAACAGGCTGCAGCACTCGGTCTCCGGAGGAGGTTCCGCCGTGGTGAACGTCCAGGTGCCGCTGCCGTCCGCGGGAAGGCCCCCGGCGGCCGTGGCGCCCAGCTGCACCGTGTACGCGGCACCACCTGCCAGCCGGGCGGCCGGGGTGAACGTGGCGGTGCGGGTTCCGGCGTCGTACGCAGTTCGGCCCTGGACCGTTTCTCCGTCCGGACCGCGGAGTTCAAAGGCAACGGATCCCGGCAGCACGTCATGGGAAAACACTCCTGAGACTCGGGTATCCGTGGCAACGCCCGTGGCGCCGTCGGCCGGTGTCTTCGCGTGCACGCCCAGGGCCGGCCCGCTGCGTTCAAAGACCACGTCCACCAGGTAGCCGGAGGTGGAAGTCCGGTCCGGATAGGTTCCGCCGTAAACGTACCGGCCGCCCTCAGCCGGAACCGAAAGCGGCCCGAACGTGTAGCTGCCGGAGAACTGCCCCGGGTTGGCCGAGTAGCCTCCGGTCGGCGAGCTGTAGGCGGCCACGTATTCCAAGCCGGCCTGCACCGGAACCGGAACGTCGAAGGACGCGCTCTGCCAGCCGGAGGAGGATTCACCGCTGAACGTCACCGCGGCGAGCTCAGTACCGCCGGGGCCGAACAGCCGCCCGGTATGGACACCGGTGTTCCCCGGCCCCTTGTAGAAGCGGATGCCGGTCACCGTGCCTGCAACGTCCGGACGGAACGCGACGCCGAGGCTCAGCGGAATCCCGTCGGAAAGCTGCGGCAGGGACGGAATCGTGTCCTCATTGAAGAGGCTGCACGGACACTCGCCCTCCGCCACGTTCCGGGCGGTGGTGAAGGACCAGGTTCCGCCGGACACCAGCGCCCTGCCCTCGCTATCCGCGGCGGTGAGCTGGACGGTGTAGCGGGTGCCCTCCGCGAGGGGTTCCTGGGGCACGAACTCTGCGGTGCGGCTGGCCGCTGAGTAGCGGGTGGTGCCCGCTGCCGGATTTCCCTCAGCGTCCCGGAGCACCATGCTGACGCTTTCGCGAATCACTTCCCTGGACAGCACGGCGCTGATCCGGGTGGTGGCCTGGACTCCGGTGGCACCGTCGGCCGGGGTGTGGGAGGAGGCGGAGAGCGGAGCGTTGCTGGTGGTCTCGAAGACAGCGTCCACATAGTAGTTGGTGTTGCGGTAGCTGTCTGCCGGGAACCGGCCCGGCGTGGTGTTGAAGACCCCGGCAGGCGGGGCACCGAAGCCGCCTGCAATGAGCAGCGGGGCGGCTGTGCTGCCGCGGGCTGACCAGTAATCCGGGGCGGTGGCATAGTGGCCGGTCTGGGTGCTGTAGGAGATCACGTACCCCTGCCCTGCAGTGACGGCGACGGGTTCTGCGAACAGTGCCTGCTGCCAGCCTGCTGCACTTTCGCCGGTGAACACGGCCGTGGCCAGGGAATTCCCGGTGGCGTCCCACAGGGTTCCGGTGTGCTGGCCGGTGTTGGCAGCCGACTTGTAGAAGCGCACGCCGCTGATGTAACCGGACACTGACGGGGTGAACCGCATACCCAGCTCCACCGCGGACCGGTCCAGTCCGTCCGCCGTCTGCGGTTCCTCGGCGCCGAAGACGGTGAACGGTCCCTGGACGGTCACGGGAGCGGAAACACCGGCGGCGTTGAAGTTCCCGCTGTCATCGATGGCACGGGCCCGGATCATCTGGGTATCCATGCCGTGCTGGGTGTAGGTATACCGCCAGGCGGTGGTGCCCTCGGCCGCGGACCACGTTTCGCCGTCGTCCGTGGAGACCTCCACACCGGCAACCTGCCCGCCGCCGGCGTCCGCAGCGGTGCCGGAGACTGTGACGGCCTGCCCGTTGGCCACCGTGCTGCCGGGCGACAGAGATGTAATGGCCGTGGACGGCGCGGCGGTGTCCGTGCTTTTGGAAGCGCGGGTCAGGCCGGCGTCCAGCGTGGCCGGCTGCGCGTCCATGTCCGCGAGCAGGTTCACCTGCGCCTGCTGCATCCTGCGGTCCGCCGGAGCTCCCCAGCCGTCGTGTTCCCGGTCCAGGCCCCACGTCCACTGCACGCTGCCGGCGGAGAAGACCAGTGCTCCGCTGGGCACCCGGTACTGGGTGACGTGATGGGTGGTGGTGCCCTCAGTGACCGTGTTGCCGAAGTCGCGCAGGTACTGGGGTGTGGGGCCGGTGGTGGTTGAAAGCCGGGCGAGCCCGGGCGGACGGAACCCGTTGTCCAGGTCCTCGTTGGATTCGTAGCCCACGGTGTGCGGGGCCAGCTCGGTCCGGGTGCCGGGATTCTGCGCTGCCAGTTCGGTGTGGCGCCAGAGCCGGAACCTGCCCTCTTCTGCGCTGACGGTGACGGGCAGGTCTGAGAAGTTCGCGACGTAGGCGGTGCCGGTGAGGCCGTTTTCGGGCACGCCGCCGCCCTGGTTCTGCGCGGCGAACCGGGGATCGCGCCAGGTGCCGGTCCATTCCGGCGCCGGGTCGATCTTGGTGTTGGCCCAAGTCTCCTTGTAGCTGACCAGCGTCCGGTGCGCGCCGCCGTCGGTAGTTGAGGGTTCATACCGGGTGCGCCAGTAGACCTCGTTGCCGGAGAGGAACTGCAGGTTCACACCGGCGTCGCGCGCTGCTTCCACGTTGCTGCGCTGCTCGCCGGACCAGTACTCGTCGTGGCCCACGGAGAGGAACACCTTGTGGTTCAGCAGCCGCTCGCCGTGGCGGTCCGTGTCCACACCGGAGATGTAGGTGACGTCGTAGCCGTTCTTTTCAAGAAAGCGCACCAGCGGATATTCGGCGCTGAAGTAGAAGTCCCGGCCGTCGTTGTCTGCCCGGGTGGTCACCGGCCGGTTGTAGCTGAGTTTGTAGGCGCGCCCGTTGGCCGCGCCGCGGTAGAAATCGGACCCGCCGTAGGTGTTGTAGGCCTGCCAGGTGGGATCCGACGTCTGGAAAACGACGTCGGCCGTGGACGCGTCGCTGCGCACAATAAAGGTGACGTGGCTGGCCCCTCCGGTGTCCGTGCGTTTCAGCAGCGCCACATACACTCCGGAGACGGCGTTGGCGGGGACGTGCCAGGTGGCCGAGCGGTGCCAGGTGCCGCAGTCCGTGAGTTCTGTGCGGACGTCGCGGAGGCATTCGGGCTGGGTTTGCGGCAAAGCGGCCGACGGCGTTACGGAGTCAATGTGCCGCGCCCCGAGTCCCTGGTACCAGCCGGTGCGGTAGATATCGATGGTGTAGGCGGAGGCGTCCGTATCGATCTTGAAGTCCAGGCTGTCCCCGGCGTTGACGCTGATGTCCGTGGAGAAACCCTGGATGCTGGGGTCCCCGGCTTTTTCGATGTCCCATTCGTCCGGGTCCGCTCCGGGTTTCGCGTTCTCACACACCACCGGGCTGGCTGCGGCGGAACAGTCCACCGCTGCTGCTGCCGGGGACGGCTGCGCCCCCGGGAGAACCAGCTGCGCCACGGCCAGGAGGGCCGCCAGCGCCAGCGCCGTCCGGGCCGGGTGCCTGCGGCGGGCACGAGTGTCTTGGGATGTGCGCTTCATGGGGTGCGGTGACCTGTTTCTTTCCTAGCCTGCCGGGTTCCCCACGGTAGAAGCCCGGGAGGAAAACCGCTCAAGTGGTGGTTACCGGTGCCCTGCGTGCATTCCGCCCTGCAACACCGGACTTTTCGCCTGTCCCGGCGCAGCGGAGCTGAGGCGGTACCGGGTAATACGTGCCGGAACTACCCGTCCAGCGGCAGCCGGTAGATGTGGAAGGTGTACTCGTTCTCGAAGCTGTCCTCGAAGGTTCCGTCGCTGTCCGCGGCAATGGCACGGTCTTCAAAGAGGACCTCGATCTCCCCGGCCCCGGTTCCTTCGGGCAGGACGAAACTCCGCCGGCCCGGCTCCGTTCCGCCGTCGAGCATGGCAAACACGTAGGCGTAGCCGTCCTGGACCTTGATGGTGTCCAGCCCGGGCCCGAAGGAATACCCGTAGGACTGGGTGTTGATCACCGGTGCCAGTTCGTGGATCTTCCGGTTCACCTCCCCCACCGCCTGCACCTGCTCCTGTCCGCAGAACCCAGGGTCCAGCTGGGAGGCACGGAAGACGTTGGAGGTTACACAGTTCCCGGAGAAACTCTGGTTGAAGTACAGGATCCCGCGGGCTTCATTGATCACGGCGCTCATCACCGCTCCCTGGACCTGGCCCGGCTGGACATAACCGCTGTAGGTGCCCTCTGCCGGTCCGCCGTTTAGGTTCTCCACGAAGTGCCAGAGCTGCTGCAGATCACCGTCGGCGGCGTCCCGGATCCGCAGGGCCTGCACAGCACGGCCGTAGCTGGACGCGGTGCGGCAGGCGGGCCGGGGAATCTCCACCAGGTAGGGACTGCGGTACGGCTGGAGCGAACAGTGCGGAACGGTGTACCAGTACATGTCCATGGACACGACGTCGGTGGGACCGTTCACCAGTGCCTCAGCCTCCGCGGCGGGAAAGTCGCTGCTGATGATCATCTGGGTGAAGTTAGCCATGCGGAAGGTTCCCGGCGGTGCCTGCGCGGCCCGGGCCTCGAGCTGGCGCAGGCCGTCCGCAGGGCTGAAGCGTCCGTCCACTTCATCGTCCAGGAACGTGCCCACCCAGTTGGGACTCTCCGGGTTGAAGGAGTCGTTGAGCCGGTCCCCGATCCAGTACACGGCGTTGTCCTCGAACAGGCTGAACGGAGTCTCCGCGGACATTCCGATGTAGGTGTTGATGCCCAGGGATTTGTCATACTGCACCTCTTCATCGGTGCTGATGCCGTTGTGCCAGGCGACAACCGGAAAGAACGCAGGGTCCGTCCATCCGGCCGCTTCGGCGTTGGGGAAGGACGCCCAGTACCCCGGCCCGCCCTCCCAGGGAATTCGGGGCAGGTCCAGCGCCGGCGGCGTCGGTTCAACCGGGTCTGGGCGGGCGTCCCCGCTGCAGCCGGCCAGCGAGGCCGCTGCCAGCGCAGCCGCCAGAGCTGCCGCAGAGCGGCGCTTCCCGGCCGGCATCAGGCCTGGCTCCCGTCTGCGTCCGGCGGCTGGTGGAAACCGGGGCCGTCCGGAGCCGCCCGCGCCAGTCCGCGGTAGGCTCCGCCCAGTCCCACGGCAAGGAACAGCAGGGCAGCGGAAATGGGGAAGTTCAACCCGTCGAAAAAGGACAGCAGCACGGCCCCGGCCAGGATGGCGGCGGCAAGTCCTCCGCCCAGCGCCCGGGACAGGCTGCCTGCCGGCAACCGGGTGTAGGCGGTGGACAGCGCGGCCCAGATCCCGCTGGAGAGGAGCAGCAGAAGCAGGGCCAGGCCGATGATCCCCACCTCCACCAGGGCGGTGAGGTACCCGTTGTCGAAGATGCGGTAGTTGGGCAGGAACGTTCCAAAGCCGCGCCCGAAGAAGAGGTTGCGGACGGCGATCTCCGCGGCCACGACGTAGCTCTCGGTCCGGGACAGGGAACTGGAATCGTTGCCCAGGGTCTGGAACATCCCGCGGACAGTTCCGGCAATGCCGGGGACGCTCACGTACACCAGGCCCAGCAGCACCGCGAACGCACCGAGCATCCGGATCCGTACCGCAGACGGCCAGGTGGGAATAAGTACCAGTACCCCCACTGCGGCTCCGATGAAGGCCGAGCGGGAGCCGGACATAATGCAGGCCAGCGTCAGCGCCAATGCGGGCCACCAGCGCGCCGCCAGGCTGCGGCCTTTATCCGACAGGGCCAGCGTCAGGGACAGGGGCAGGGCCATGGACAGCACAACGGCGTATTCAAGCGGCTGTGTTGCCGTGCCGGAGGGGCGGATGAAATCTCCGCGGCTGGAGACCTCGTGTCCGCCCTCGGCGCTGAAGCCGGGAAGGGATACCCAGTCAAGCAGGGTCTGGCTGGTGAGGAACTGCGCCAGTCCCAGCAAACCGGCCAGTCCGCTGATGTAGACCAGCCGGCGGATCAGGGCCAGCCACCTGTCAGGGGACGCGATCCCGTCATTGGCCAGCAGCGCTATGCCAACCCAGCCGGCAACGCGCAGCATGCCGCTGTCTGCCGGCGAGGATTCGCTCGGCGGCATGCCCTGCAGGTTCGAGACCGCGTAGCTGAGCAGGACGGCAGCCAGGAACAGCAGCAGGATCCACCGCA
>JBELZL010000030.1:0-45983 GCA_040274025.1 Arthrobacter sp.
CGGACCACAAGCTGGTCCTGATGTCCACCGGTTCGCAGGGCGAGCCGATGGCAGCCCTGTCCCGCATGGCCAACGGCGACCACCGCATCAGCATCGGCAAGGGCGACACCGTCATCCTGGCTTCCTCGCTGATCCCGGGGAACGAGAACGCGGTCTTCCGCGTGATCAACGGCCTGATGAAGCTCGGCGCGGACGTGGTGCACAAGGGCACTGCCAAGATCCACGTTTCCGGCCACGCCTCCGCCGGGGAGCTGCTTTACACGTACAACATCCTCAAGCCGAAGAACGCGATGCCGGTGCACGGCGAGACCCGGCACCTGATCGCCAACGGCAAGCTGGCAGTCCAGACCGGCGTCCCGGAGCAGAACATCATCCTGGCCGACGACGGCACCGTGGTTGACCTGGTGGACGGCAAGGCGAAGGTTGTCGGCGCCATCGAGTGCGGCTTCGTCTACGTAGACGGCTCCAGCGTCGGCGAAATCACTGACACCGACCTCAAGGACCGCAGGATCCTGGGCGAGGAAGGCTTCATCTCCGTCATCACCGTGGTGAACCGGAGCACCGGCACCATCGTGTCCGGTCCGGAGATCCACGCCCGCGGCTTCGCCGAAGACGATGCCGTATTCGACGAGATCAAGCCCAAGATCAGCAAGGCCCTGGAAGAGGCTGTGACCTCCAACCGGGACCACACGGCCTACCAGCTGCAGCAGGTTGTCCGCCGCGTGGTGGGAACCTGGGTCAACCGCAGGCTGCGCCGCCGGCCGATGATCGTTCCGGTAGTCCTCGAAGCGTAGGCTGCACGCCGATGCCTTCCCCGGAGGCGCTCTGCTCCGGGGAAGGAGAGCGCCCGTTTGGCGCGTATATTCGGCGGTTTGTCCCCGCCGTCCGGTAGCGTGGCACGTATGGCGACTCGTACTTCCCCTGCCTCGCGCGGCAGTTCCTCCAGCCGGACTCCAGCCCGCGGCGGCGGGAAGTCCGCGCAGCGCGGGAAGTCAGCCAGCCGCCCGGCAGCCAAGGTCCAGCCCGAGGAAACTCTTCCGCTTCCCCTGCGGGCCATCCAGGGAGCCTGGATGGGCATTGCCCGCATCGTCGGCGCCGGAGTCCGCAAGCTGGGCACCGACGTCGTACCGGACCGGGAGATCCGCCGGGACGGAACCGGTTTCTTCCTGATCCTCACGGCCCTGCTGGTCGCCACGGTTGAATGGTGGGCACTGCGCGGTCCCGTGGCAGACGTCATCCACGCCGGCGCCGCAGGCACCTTCGGCTGGATGGCCGTGGTGCTGCCCTTTATGCTCCTGACGGCCTCCGTGCGGCTGTTCCGGTATCCCGAACGGCACCGCGCCAACGGGCGCATCAGCATCGGGCTGACCATCATGCTGTGCTCCGGTGCCGGCATCACCCACCTGATCGGCGGAGCCCCGGCCCTCTCCGACGGTTTCGACCGGCTCTGGGTCTCCGGAGGCATCGTCGGTTTCCTGGTTGCCGGACCGCTCTCTGCGGCCATCACCGCCTGGCCGGTCATCATCCTGCTCTCCCTGCTGGTCTTTATTTCCGTCCTGATCGTCACGGCCACCCCGTTCCGGCACATTCCGCTGCGCCTGCGCGCCCTGTACGAACACCTCATGGGACAGGATCTGGCCGAGGACGATCCGCAGGCCCACGACCAGAGCTACCTTTACGCCACGGACCGCCCTGCGAAGCCCAAGAAGGAACGCCGCTTCGGCCGTGCCCGCAAGGAAGCCGAAGAAGAACACAGCGACGGGTTCGCCGGAGACGAAGCCTTCGAAGCAGCGCTGCTGCGGGACGAGGAAGAACGCCAGGAAGCCGCTGCCGCGGCCGAGCCGCAGGTTCCGCCGGGAGTGCGCCGGCCCACTAAGTCTGAGCTGGCCACCCAGAAACTGCGCCGCGACCAGGGCCTGGAAGACTCGGAGCCGCCCACGGAAGCGATTTCACTGGTTCCCGAGGCGGCAGCCTCCCTCGTGGCTGCTCCGCCCGTTCCGCCGGTACCGTCGCGCCCCGTGGCCCACGTGCCGCCGTCGGCCCCCATCCCGCAGCGCACCGAACAGCTGCAGCTCTCCGGGGATGTCACCTACACCCTGCCGCCCTCAGAGTTCCTGCCTTCCGGGCCGCCCGCCAAGGAACGCTCCGAAGCCAATGACGCCGTCGTCGCCGCGCTGACCCGTACCCTTGAGCAGTTCAACGTCGATGCCAAGGTCACCGGGTTCTCCCGCGGACCGACGGTCACCCGGTACGAGATTGAACTCGGCGAAGGCACCAAGGTTGAGCGCGTCACAGCGCTGTCCAAGAACATCTCCTACGCCGTCGCCAGCTCCGACGTACGCATCCTCTCGCCGATTCCGGGCAAGTCCGCCATTGGCATCGAGATTCCAAACGCGGACAAGGAAGTCGTTGCGCTCGGCGACGTGCTGCGCTCCAACGCCGCCCGCAAAACGGAGCACCCCATGGTCATGGGCGTGGGCAAGGACGTTGAAGGCGGGTTCGTCGTCGCTAACCTGGCCAAGATGCCCCACCTCCTCGTTGCCGGTGCTACCGGCGCCGGTAAGTCCTCCTTCGTGAACTCGATGATCACCTCGATCCTGATGCGCTCCACCCCGGACGAGGTCCGCATGGTCATGGTGGACCCCAAGCGCGTGGAACTCACCGCCTATGAAGGCGTTCCGCACCTGATCACCCCCATCATCACCAACCCGAAGAAGGCTGCAGAGGCGCTGCAGTGGGTGGTCCGCGAGATGGACACCCGCTATGACGACCTGGCGAACTTCGGCTACAAGCACATTGACGACTTCAACAAAGCCGTCCGCAACGGCAAGGTGGTGCCGCCGGCCGGCTCCAAGCGAGTCCTGAAGCCGTACCCGTACCTGCTGGTGATCGTGGACGAGCTAGCCGACCTCATGATGGTCGCCCCGCGGGACGTTGAAGACTCGATCGTGCGCATCACGCAGCTGGCCCGTGCCGCCGGCATCCACCTGGTCCTGGCCACGCAGCGCCCGTCCGTCGACGTCGTTACCGGCCTGATCAAAGCCAACGTGCCCTCCCGCATGGCCTTCGCAACGTCCTCGGTCACCGACTCCCGCGTGGTCCTGGACCAGCCGGGCGCAGAGAAACTGCTGGGCCAGGGCGACGCACTGTTCCTGCCCATGGGGTCCAACAAGCCGATCCGAGTCCAGGGCGCCTGGGTTACGGAATCGGAGATCCACCGTGTGGTGGAGCACGTCAAGAACCAGCTGCAGGCCACGTACCGCGAGGACGTCACGGTCACAGCGCCGAAGAAGCAGATCGACGATGACATCGGAGACGACCTCGATGTGCTGCTGCAGGCCACGGAGCTGGTGGTCACTACCCAGTTCGGCTCCACCTCCATGCTTCAGCGCAAGCTCCGGGTCGGGTTCGCCAAGGCCGGACGCCTGATGGACCTGCTCGAATCCCGCGGCGTGGTGGGCCCGTCCGAGGGCTCAAAGGCCCGCGACGTGCTGGTCAAGCCGGACGATCTGGCGGCAACCCTTGCCGCCATCCAGGGCGGCGAGGCACTGGCCGGGCCGGATGCCGCTGAGACGGCAGCACTGGCGGAGAACGCCAACGTCAACCATGGCTTCGAGACTGACGGGCCGGTGGACCTGGTAGCCCAGGACCTGGACTCGCGGCCGCAGGCGCAGGATTACTACGACGGCGCCGAGGGATCCGGGGACGACGGCGACGGTTCAGAGGACGCGTGGAACCTCACCGGCCGCTGAATCCGGTTACGCTGGTTTCGTGAGCAATTCTGGAACCGAACGGGTACCCACCCTCAATATCGCCAACGTCCTGACGGTCATCCGCATCGTCATGGTGCCCCTGTTTATCTGGTTTCTTGTGGCCGACGACGGCAGGGACGGACTCTTCCGCTGGCTGGCGGTGGCGACCTTCGCAGTCGCCATCTACACCGACAAGCTCGACGGCGACCTGGCCCGCAGCCGCGGACTGATTACCGACTTCGGCAAGATCGCCGATCCGATCGCGGACAAACTGCTGATCGGCTCGGCCCTGGTGATGCTCTCTGTCCTGGGTGAGCTTTGGTGGTGGGTGACCATCGTGATCCTGGTCCGGGAAATCGGCATCACCGTGATGCGCTTCGTGGTGATCCGCTACGGGGTCATGGCAGCCTCCCGCGGCGGGAAGCTCAAGACCGTTATCCAGACCTTTGCCATCTTCCTCTTCCTGCTTCCGCTTACTTCGTGGCTGGGGGACTGGGCCTGGTGGATCAGCGCCACCGTAATGGCCGCCGCCGTCGTCGTCACCGTGGTGACCGGACTGGACTACGTGGTCCAGGCAGTGAAACTGCGTGCCGGAGCCCGCGGGAACACAGGCCGCACGGCATGAAGACTGTCCCCGAACGGATCATCGCCAACGCCGCAGCTGCCGGGAAACGGGTAGCCACCGCTGAATCGCTGACCGCCGGGATGGTCGCAGCGGAGCTGGGCGGTGTTGCCGGTGCTTCAGCGGTGCTGCAGGGCGGCGTTGTTGCGTACCAGAACACCGTGAAGGAACACATCCTGGGCGTGGACGGAGCACTGCTGGCGTCAGCGGGTTCGGTCGATGCGCGGGTGGCCGAGGAAATGGCAGCAGGCGTGCGCACTCTTCTGAACGCAGATTACGGGCTGTCCACCACCGGCGTTGCAGGACCGGATCCCCACGACGGCAAGGAAGTCGGCACAGTGTTCATTGGACTCGCCGGGCCCGGCGGTGTGACTTCGTGTGAATTCAGCTTCCGCGGGGACCGCGCATCAATCCGGTCGCAGGCCTGCGCTGCGGCCCTTGAACTGCTTGCCGGCCAGCTGGAGCCTGCCTGAATCCGGAAAACTTCCGGTCCGGAAAGCTCCTGAACGGGCCGGGGAACAAATCCCTGCGGGTGTCAGTTGTTAGTATCAGGAACCACCAAGGTTTCCGGTTTAGGATCGTAGACATTCCGCGGTTTCCACCGCGGACGGATCGATAAGGGAGCAGGACATACACATGGTAAAGCAACCCGTGTCCGTGAACGGCGTCATTCGCTGGCGGGATGTAGGGTTGGCGGAAGATGCACACCGGGAGCCTAAGGAGCGCAAAATGGTAGTTCTACGCCACGAGATTGGTGATGTACTCCGCGACGTACGCCAGCGCCAGGGCCGTACCCTGCGTGAGGTGTCGCACAGTGCCCGGGTTTCGCTCGGTTACCTGAGCGAAGTTGAGCGGGGCCAGAAGGAAGCTTCTTCTGAACTCCTGTCTTCAATCTGCAGTGCTCTCGATGTACCTCTGTCCCTGATGCTTCGTGAGGTCAGTGACCGTGTGGCCAGTGCCGAAGGCGTTTCCATTCCTGATACTGTTCCGACGGAGTTCTCGCGCGAGTTTGCCCGCGAACTCCCGGAGGACCTGGCTCGGGACCTGGCCCGCACGCCGTAACAACCCCCGGGCAGCTGCCCTAAGCTGCCCGCCCAAGACACACCAAAAGACCCCGCCCGAAGGCGGGGTCTTTTGTTTGTCCGCCAGGAAGTGTCAGCTGCCGGCGCCGGGGACTTCAGAGGCGTTGAGTTTGTGGAGCAGCACGCTGAGCGTATGAACTTCTTCTTCGTCCCAGGAGGAGAGCAGTGAACGGAAATGCTTTTCCCGCGCCCGCTGGGTCCTTGCCAGCTGCTCGCTGCCGGATTCCGTCAGGCTGATCGTCTGGGCCCGGCCGTCTTCCGGATCGGCCTGCTTCTGCACCAGGCCAAGAGACTCCAGCATGACGATCTGCCGGCTCACGGAAGGCTTTCCGACGCCGATAGCCGCAGCCACATCCGTCAGGCGAAGCGGGCCGCGGCGCTGCAGCAGGACCAGCAGGCCGTAGGCAGCCGGTTCAAGATCGGGATGAACGGCCCGAGCCACCCGCTGGGATGCAGCCCGCGCCCGGCGCCACAGGACGCTCAGCTCCTGTTCGAGGTTCTCTATGGCCTGGTTCGGAACGGGAACGGCTGCCGGCGGCTTATCGGTCATGGACCCTATTCTAGGCGGCGCAGGCCACACGCCCGCGGTCTTGGCGCTGTGGGCGAACATGTGCTGCCGGGAGCGGGCGGGCGGGCAGCCGTGAGAGGATAAATTGATGCGAATCAGTGATTTCTGGCGGCTTATGGACGACGAATTCGGGTCTGCCTACTCCCGCGTGCTGGCAGCCGACCTCGTGCTGACTGGACTCAGCGGACGGACAGCACTGCAGGCCCTGGAGAGCGGAACCGAGCCCAAGCGCGTCTGGCTGGAGGTCTGTGAGATGCAGGAAGTGCCCGTTGAGCGCAGGCTTGGACGGGACGTAAAACCCAAAGAGGCCTAGACACGCGGGAGGCCTTATTCGAATATCTGTTCGGATCCGGATATGCTCCTACACAGGGGCAGCAACTGGTCCGCCCCGCTCCGGCTGTCCACACCGGCACCTGACCGCCACGGCAATGTCAGTGCCGTCGCATACGGTTTCCAATGAGCAATGACAGCCGGCCCACGGGCCGGGAACAACAGCAACAGCCACAACAACAGAGGTGAAGAATGGCCGCTCCAGACCGCGCCAAAGCACTCGAAGCAGCACTGGCCCAGATCGACAAGCAGTTCGGCAAGGGCTCGATCATGCGGCTGGGCGACGAGACCCGCGCCCCGATCGAAACGATCTCCACCAGCTCCATCGCGCTGGACATCGCCTTGGGTATTGGCGGGCTTCCCCGCGGCCGAGTCGTGGAGATCTACGGACCCGAATCTTCCGGTAAGACCACTGTGGCGCTCCACGCGGTAGCCAACGCGCAGAAGAACGGCGGCATTGCGGCGTTCATCGACGCCGAGCACGCACTGGACCCGGAGTACGCCAAGAAGCTCGGCGTGGACACCGACGCACTGCTGGTCTCCCAGCCGGACACCGGTGAGCAGGCGCTGGAAATCATGGACATGCTGGTTGGCTCCGGCTCGCTGGACATTGTGGTCATCGACTCCGTGGCAGCTCTCGTTCCGCGCGCCGAAATCGAAGGCGAGATGGGCGACAGCCACGTAGGCCTGCAGGCCCGCCTGATGAGCCAGGCGCTCCGAAAGATCACCGGACGCCTGAGCCAGACCAAGACCACTGCCATCTTCATCAACCAGCTGCGCGAGAAGATCGGTGTGTTCTTCGGCAGCCCGGAGACCACCACCGGCGGCAAGGCGCTGAAGTTCTACGCCTCGGTCCGCATCGACGTCCGCCGCATCGAGACGCTGAAGGAAGGCACCAACCCGGTTGGTAACCGCACCCGGGCCAAGATCGTCAAGAACAAGATGGCCCCGCCCTTCAAGCAGGCCGAGTTCGACATCATTTACGGGCAGGGCATTTCCCGTGAAGGCGGTCTGATCGACATGGGTGTGGAGCACGGCATCGTCAAGAAGTCCGGTGCCTGGTTCACTTACGACGGAGACCAGCTGGGCCAGGGCAAGGAAAACTCCCGCCGCTTCCTCCGGGACAATCCGGAACTGGCAGACGAGATCGAACGGCGGCTGCGCGTCAAGCTCGGCGTTGACGCCGAGCCCGAAGAACAAGCCACTGAGGGCAAAGCCAGCGCGGCAGCAGCCGGCGCGTAGTCAGCGCCAATGCAGCAGCGCCGCCGCAAGCCGGGGGTGGAAGGCCAAGACGGCCCCACCCCCGGTTCCATGGCTGATTCAACACCGGAGGCAGATCCGCACTCTGTTGCCCGCGCAATTATCCTGCGCCAGCTGACCAGCTCCGCAAAGAGCCGGCAGCAGCTCGCTGACAAACTGGCAGAACGGGACGTCCCCAAGGATGTCGCCGAGGCGGTGCTGGACCGGTTCGAAGAAGTCCAGCTGATCGATGACGCGGAGTTTGCCCACATGTGGGTTCGGAGCCGCTCCCAGACCCGCTCCCTGGCCCGGTCTGCGATCCGCAGGGAACTCGCGGGAAAGGGCATTGACCCGCAGCTGGCCGAAGAAGCCCTGGAACAAATCAGCTCGGATGACGAAACAGAGACAGCCAGGGATCTGGTGGAGCGGAAACTCCGCCGTGCGTCCCTGCCCGAAGATGCCAAGGAGCGGGACAAGCTCGTTCGGCGCCTTGTTTCAATGCTGGCCCGCAAGGGATATTCGCCTTCGATGGGTTTCACCGTGGTCAACGACGCCCTCGCGGCACGCCGTAACGGCGAAGGATAACCCGTCCGGTAACATCCCCGAAGGCCCTGCGGGGGAGTGCCGTATGCTGTCATCACTATGTTTACTGTGAGGCTGAAGGGACGAAAGTTACCTGCCCCTGCCCTGACGTCGGCGGCTTTGGCCGGTGTGCTGGCTGCCGCGCTGCTGGTTGGCGCCCCGCCGGCTGTGGCAGATGAGTATCCGTCCTGGGAAGACATCGCCGCCGCGAAGGCGAATGCGTCAGCCACCGAAGACCAGGTCCGGGAGCTCGAAGGCCTGCTGGAGCGCCTTTATGACGAGGCTGGCAGCCTAGGGAACGCGGCCGTAGCGGCGTCCAGCCGCTACGAGGAAATGCGGTCCGAACTGGAAGCCAGCGATGCACGGCTGGCTGCACTGGCCGCCCAGCGCAGCGCCGCCTCAGCCCGCGCGGATGGGCTGCGGAGCCAGGTCGGAGCCATGGCTGCACAAACCTACAAGACCGGTGGCATGGACAGCACTGTGCTGTTCCTTCTTGATGCTGAAGAGGGTGCCGCGCATCTTGACCGGATCGCAACGCTTTCCCTGGTCACTGAGCGGACCTCACGGCTCTTTGATGAGGCTGAAGCTGCCGAGCAGGCAGCGGCCTCGCTGGAGGAAGCTGAACTGGCCGAACGCCAGGTCCGGGAAGAACTCGCAGCCTCGGCCCAGACGCAGTACGAGGATGCCCAGTCGGCTACAGCTGCGGCGGAGGAAGCCGTGCGCCAGCAGGAAGAACGCACGGCAGTTCTGGCAGCGCAGCTAGCCGACCTGCGCAGCACAAGCGTGGATGCCGAACTTGCCCGCCTCCAAGCCGACAGACTGGAGGAATCCGTTCGACAGCAGGCAGAGGAGGCACGGCGGGCGGCTGAAAAAACGCCCCCGCGCGGGGCTGATCCAGTGAATAATCCCATAGATCCTAACCGGCCTGCGGCTCCGGAAGCGCCGCTGGTTCCGGCTCCTGCACCCATTCCGGGTCCCGCTCCCGGTCCTTCGAGCCCGCCCGCTCCTGCCCCGCAGCCCCCTTCTCCGGCACCTGCTCCGCCGCCGCCGCCGGCCGCCCCGGTGAATGATCCGGCCGGTGCCCAAGCTTACGCGTCCTCGCTTATGGCCGGCTACGGCTGGGGAAGCGGTGAGTTCCGATGCCTCGTGGATTTGTGGAACCGGGAATCAAACTGGCTGACCAGCGCCATGAATCCCTACAGCGGGGCCTACGGAATTCCGCAGTCGCTGCCGGGGGACAAGATGGCAGCGGCCGGCAGCGACTGGCGTACCAACTACCGCACGCAGATTCACTGGGGACTGAGCTACATCAGCCAGCGTTACAAGGCTCCATGTGGGGCCTGGGCGCACTCGGAACTGAAGGGCTGGTATTAAAGCGGTTCCGTTACCGTATTGCAACACGGCCGTTACCGTTTCGCAATCTGTCCCAGAATTGCTGTGTAGAGTCCCGGACCTATGGAGAACTCACAGGGACGTCGTGAACAGCGGCAGCAGCGCGCTTTCCAGCGCCGCCGGAACCGAATGAAAGCTGGGGCCGTAGCTGCCCTCGGCGGCATCATGGTGCTCGGAACCGCGGGCACCGCGGTAGGCGAGGAGGACCTGCGGGCCACTGCAGGCATCCAGCTTGCCAGCCTTGCCCTTCCGCTGTTCACGGATGCGCCTGTGCCGGCCGCCAATCCTTCGCCGTCAGCGGCACCGGCCGCCGGGGGTGCCGATACCGCTGCGGAAACCGCACCGGCTCGCGACGCCGGGCAGCAGGCGCCTGGCGCACAGGCCTCGGATGCAGGGCAGGCCGCGGCCGCCGCTGCAGCCGCAGAGACAGAGGCGCAGGCCGCCGCAGCCCGTGAAGCAGAAGCTGCTGCCGCTGCCGCCGAGCAGGCTGCCGCCGAGCGGGCTGCGGCGGAGAAGGCAGCTGCTGAGCAGGCAGCGGCAGAGGAAGCCGCTCGGGTTGCTGCCGCTTCGGTTCCCGTGGATGATCCGGCCGGAGCCAAGGCCTATGCCGCTTCTGTCCTGGGCAGCCACGGCTGGGAAGCATCCCAGATGACCTGCCTGGACACCCTGTGGAACAAGGAATCCGAGTGGCTGACCAGCGCCACGAATGCAAGCTCCGGAGCGTACGGCATCCCGCAGGCGCTGCCCGGCACCAAGCTCGCCACCGCCGGCGGTGACTGGCAGACCAACTACCGCACCCAGATCAACTGGGGCCTGTCCTACATTGAGTCCCGCTACGGGAGCCCCTGCTCGGCGCTGAACTTCCACTACGCCAACAACTGGTACTAACCCCGAACCGCCGAGAGGCCACTTGCGGCTCTTCCCAGCGCTGAAAAGAGCCGCAACTGGCCTCTCGGGGGGAATTGCGGAGCGGACGCCGGCGGGACGTACCCTTGTAGGGTGAGCCTGTCTGTATCCCGTCCCGCGCCCGAACCGCTAGCCGGCCCGGCCGCTGAAGAGCACCAGCGCACCTATCAGGTGCGGACCTTCGGCTGCCAGATGAACGTCCACGATTCCGAACGGATTTCCGGCCTCCTCGAAGGAGCCGGCTATGTTCCGGCCCAGGAGGGCGACGCCGACGTCGTCGTCTTTAATACCTGCGCCGTGCGCGAGAATGCGGACAACAAGCTGTACGGCAACCTCGGACAGCTGGCCCGGGTCAAGGAGTCCCGCCCCGGCATGCAGATCGCCGTCGGCGGCTGCCTGGCCCAGAAGGACCGCGACACCATCCTGGCCAAGGCCCCGTTCGTCGACGCCGTCTTTGGCACCCACAACATCGGTGCCCTGCCCGCCCTGCTGGAGCGGGCCCGGCACAATGACGCCGCGCAGCTGGAAATCCTTGAATCCCTGGAGGTCTTTCCCTCCACGCTGCCCACAAAGCGTGACTCGGTCTACTCGGGCTGGGTTTCCATCTCCGTCGGCTGCAACAACACCTGCACGTTTTGCATTGTCCCGTCCCTTCGCGGCAAGGAACGCGACCGGCGGCCGGGGGAGATCCTCGCGGAAGTCCAGGCACTGGTGGACGACGGCGCCATCGAAGTCACCCTGCTGGGCCAGAACGTGAACTCCTACGGTGTGGAATTCGGCGACCGGGGTGCCTTCGCGAAGCTGCTGCGTGCCTGCGGGTCCATTGAGGGACTCGAGCGGGTCCGCTTCACCAGCCCGCACCCGGCGGCCTTCACCGACGACGTCATTGACGCTATGGCCGAGACCCCCAACGTGATGCCCCAGCTGCACATGCCGCTGCAGTCCGGGTCGGACAAAGTCCTTAAGGACATGCGCCGGTCCTACCGGTCCAAAAAGTTCCTCGGCATCCTGGAGAAGGTCCGCCGGCAGATGCCGCACGCCGCCATTTCCACGGACATCATCGTCGGGTTCCCGGGGGAGACGGAGGAGGACTTCCAGGCAACGCTCGACGTCGTTGAGCAGGCCCGGTTCGCCACCGCCTTCACCTTCCAGTACTCCAAGCGTCCCGGCACCCCCGCCGCCGAGCTGCCGGACCAGCTCCCAAAGGCCATAGTGCAGGAGCGCTTCGAGCGGCTCACTGCGCTGCAGGACCGCATCGCCGCGGAAGAGAACGCCAAGCAGGTCGGCACCACGGTTGAAGTCATGGTCACCGCCGCAGCAGGCCGCAAGTCCGAGGAAACCGGACGGCTTTCCGGACGGTCCCGCGACCAGCGCCTGGTGCACTTCTCCGTGCCCGAAGGCGCCCCGGCTCCCCGTCCGGGAGACCTTGTCACCGTTCCGGTCACGTCCGCAGCGGCCTTCCACCTGGTAGCGGATCCGGCGACAGCCGCCGATTACTCGCTTCGCCGTTCCCGCGCCGGGGATGCCTGGGACCGCTCACAGGCAGAATCCTGCGGCGTTCCGGCTCCCGCGGCCAACGGCGCTGTCCGCGCAGGCGTTTCGCTCGGCATGCCTGCCCTGCCGCCGCGCCGGTGACCGGCGCACCGCTGCCCGTTCTCGCCGTCGTCGGTCCCACCGGAACCGGGAAGTCGGACCTCGGCGTGGCCCTGGCCCGGCACCTGGGCGGGGAAATCATCAATGCCGATTCAATGCAGTTCTACCGCGGGATGGACATTGGCACCGCCAAACTGCCCGAAGCCGAACGCGGCGGTATCCCACACCACCTGCTGGACATTCTGGACGTGACGGAAGAGGCCAGTGTCTCCGCGTTCCAGGCCCAGGCGCGGGAGGCCATGGACGAGATCCGCTCGCGCGGCAAATATCCCATCCTGGTGGGCGGGTCCGGACTCTACATCCGTGCGGCACTGGACGTGCTTGAATTCCCGGGCACGGATCCGCAGCTCCGGCAGCGGATCGAAGCGGAACTGGAGAGCGAGGGCTTCGAAGCACTGCGCGAGCAGCTGCGGAGAGTCGACGCCGTCTCCGCCGGCCGGCTGGGCGACGCCCGGCGGGTGGTGCGGGCGCTGGAAGTCTACGAACTCACCGGGCGGCCCTTCAGTTCGTTTATGCCCGAGCGCACCTACCACCAGCCCGCCATCCAGCTGGGGCTCGACGTCGAGCGTCCCCTGCTGCATGAACGCCTGGCCCTGCGCGTGGACCGGATGGTCCGGCTTGGCCTGCTCAAGGAAGTCCGCGCACTGGACGCTGCCGGGCTGCGCACCGGACGGACCGCCTCGCGTGCCCTGGGCTACGCCCAGTTCCTGAAAGTCCTCGACGGGCTCTGGAGTACGGAACAGGCCGTCGAAGACACTGTTGTGGCCACCCGCCAGTTTGCACGCCGTCAGCTCACCTGGTTCCGTGCCGATCCGCGCGTCACGTGGCTGGATGCCAAAGATCCCAACCTGCTTCAGTCGGCGCTCACCGCTATTCTGGATCAGTGAGCACAACTTCCCCCGCCGCCCTGTCCGCCTCCGGCCTGCCGTCCGGCCTCGCCGGTCTTGCCTTCGCGAAGGGACACGGTACCGGCAACGACTTTGTCCTGGTCGCCGACCCGGACGGACTGCGGGACTACGACGCCGCTGAGGTAGCCGCAGTCTGCGACCGCCACAACGGCATCGGCGCTGACGGCTTCATCCGCGCTGTGCGTTCAGAACACCTGCCCGAAGGCCAGGCACTGCTGCAGACCAACCCCGATGCGGAATGGTTCATGGATTACCGCAACGGGGACGGCAGTATCTCGGAGATGTGCGGCAACGGGGTGCGCGTGTTCGTGCACTTCCTGCTGGAAGAGGGACTCGTGCAGCTCGCTGAAGGCCAGGCGCTGCCGATCGGCACCCGCGGCGGCCTGAAGACCGTAACCCGTACGGAGAACGGCTACGCCGTGGACATGGGCCCCTGGGAGTTCATCTTCCCGGACCACGCTGCTGCCAAGGCCATGGATACTGTGGTCAATGCGGGCGGCCTGGAAGTACCCCGGCCGGGGCTTTCCGTCAGCATGGGCAACCCGCACACCGTGGTTGCGCTGGCGGAATTGACCGAACTGGCCGCTACAGACCTGACCAAAGCGCCGTCCGTCGAACCCGTCCCGGAAGAGGGCACCAACGTCGAGTTTGTGGTTCCCGCCGAACCGCTGGTTCTCGAGGGCGTGGGGCAGCTGACCATGCGCGTGCACGAACGCGGGGTGGGGGAAACCCTGTCCTGCGGCACCGGAGCCTGCGCGGCGGCCGCCGCCACCCGTTTCTGGGCCGGTGCCGGAGCCCCGAACAGCTGGAGCGTTGCGGTGCCGGGGGGAGTCCTTGGTATCCGGTTCCTGGCCGGGCCGGAAGGGCGCGAGCACGTGGAACTCAGCGGACCTGCAGTGCTGGTGGCCCGCGGGACCCTGCTCTAGTCCAGGTACTGCCTGGAGGGAACCCGGCGGCTGCTTAGGCGCTGCGCCGGACCTTCAGGATACGGAAGGACTTTGCCGTGCTGTGCCGGGTGACGTCAAAGTCCGAACCCAGGTTTTCGTTCAGCCAGCGCTGGAGCGAATCCGAGCCCAGGTTCTTCTGCACTACCAGCCACGCGGTGCCGCCCGGAGCCAGCCGCGGCAGCCACAGCAGCAGCAGCGCGTGCAGCTCATCCTTGCCGATCCGGATGGGCGGGTTGGACCAGATGGTCTCAAACCGCAGGGACGGGTCGACGTCGCCGGGCAGGGACGCGTGGACATTTCCCAGTCCCAAGGTGGCCGCGTTGTCCCGGGTCAGGCCCAGGGACCTCTCATTGACGTCCACGGCGTACACCTGCGCCTGCGGAGACTTCAGGGCCATGGTGAGCGCGATCGGCCCCCAGCCGCAGCCAATGTCGAGCAGGTTGCCGGAAGTGGCCGGATCGGGAATACCGGAGAGCAGTACCTGCGTTCCCTTATCAATGCCGTCGGGGGAGAAGATCCCCCCGGAAGTTGCGAGGGTGACCTCGCGTCCTGCCAAGGTGACACGCAGCGGCCTGCGGACCTCCGGCGTTGCCGGCTGCGAACTGAAGTAATGCTCTGAACCCATAACTACCAAGATTAGTGGCTGCGCGGCTTTCGGACCCATTCGCCTCCGCAGCCCGGGAATGCACTTATTGCACAACCCTCCGGATCCCCGCCACAATGTGGGTCCACTGGCCTACCATGGTTAACACCGCGTCTAAGGAGATTATGACCATCAACAATTCCCGTCCCGCTGCCGGCTCAGAGCCCACAGATCTCGCGCCCGAAGAGATCCAGGGCGTGATCGACCGGATCCTGGCCAAGGAGGACGCAGCTGCTGCCAAGCAGAGCGTGAACCCCGCCGGCGGATTCCGCGGTCAGGCACAGGCCTTGTCCGCACAGCAAGCGGAGCACTCTGACTACGACGGGGATCAGCAGGACCTGGCGGACCGCCGTGCCCTGCGCCGTGTGGCTGGACTGTCCACGGAACTTGAAGACGTCACCGAGGTTGAGTACCGGCAGCTCCGGCTGGAGCGGGTCGTCCTGGCCGGACTATGGACCGAGGGTACGGCCGCCGACGCCGAGAACTCCCTGCGTGAACTTGCTGCGCTTGCCGAAACCGCCGGCTCCGAGGTGCTGGACGGAATGATCCAGCGGCGCCTGAAGCCGGACCCCGGAACCTTCCTCGGCTCCGGCAAGGCGCAGGAGCTCAAGGATGTTGTGATGGCTACCGGCGCGGACACCGTCATTGTGGACAGCGAGCTCTCGCCGTCCCAGCGCCGAGGACTGGAAGACATCGTCAAGGTCAAGGTCATTGACCGCACCGCGCTGATCCTGGACATCTTCGCCCAGCATGCCAAGTCCCGCGAGGGCAAGGCCCAGGTTGAACTGGCGCAGCTTGAGTATCTGCTTCCCCGCCTGCGCGGCTGGGGCGAATCCATGTCCCGCCAGGCCGGCGGACAGGTTGGCAGCGCCGGAGCAGGCATGGGCTCGCGAGGCCCCGGTGAAACCAAGATCGAGCTGGACCGCCGGAAGATCCGCACCCGCATGGCCAAGCTGCGCCGAGAGATCGCCGGGATGAAGCCTGCCCGCGAAACCAAGCGCGCCAACCGCCAGCGCAACGAGATTCCCTCCGTGGCGATCGCCGGCTACACCAACGCCGGAAAGTCCTCGCTGCTGAACCGGCTGACCGACGCCGGCGTGCTGGTGGAGAACGCCCTCTTCGCCACCCTGGATCCGACCATCCGACGTGCCGAGACTCCGGACGGCCTGGGCTACACGCTGGCCGATACCGTTGGTTTTGTGCGGTCCCTGCCCACCCAGCTGGTCGAGGCCTTCCGTTCCACGCTGGAGGAAGTTGCGGACTCGGACCTGATCCTGCACGTAGTGGACGCCTCCCACCCGGACCCTGAAGGGCAGATCGCAGCAGTCCGCTCCGTGCTGGCCGATGTCGATGCCCGCCGGATCCCGGAGATCATCGTGCTGAACAAGGCCGACGCAGCGGACCCGTTTGTGATTGAGCGGCTGCGCCAGCGCGAGCCCCGCACCGTCGTCGTCTCTGCCCGCACGGGCGAAGGCATCGATGAACTGCTGCAGGCCATCTCCGAGGGCATTCCGCGGCCGGGCGTTGAACTGGAGCTGCTGGTTCCGTACGAGCGCGGCGACGTCGTCTCCCGGCTGCACAGCCAGGACGCTGAGATCCTGCGTCTGGATCATGAGGAAAGCGGAACCCGGATGCGGGTGAAGGTCCGTGATTCGCTGGCTCCGGAGCTGGAGCCGTTCCTCAGCCATGCCTAAGAAAGACACCGCCGCTGAGGTCCTGGACCTGCTGGAGACGGCTGTTTCAGCCATGGGCGGCCAGCAGCGTCCCGGACAGCAGCAAATGGCACGTGAAGTCGCCGAGTCCATCGAGTCCAACCGGCATCTGCTTGTCCAGGCCGGAACCGGTACCGGTAAGTCACTGGCGTACCTGGTGCCGCTTATCCACCACGCTCTGGAGAGCAGCAAGCCCGCGCTGGTGTCCACGGCCACGCTTGCGCTGCAGGCTCAGATCGTCGGGCGCGATGTTCCGCGCCTGCTGGCCGCACTCAAGCCCAAACTGCCGCGCGAAGTAGACGTCGCCCTCCTGAAGGGCCGCAGCAACTATGTCTGTGTGCACAAGACCGGCGGCGGGTTCCCCGACGACGATGATCCCGGCGCGCTCTTCACTCTTGGTGAGGAAAAGGCTGTCTCCCATCCGGCCCCGGCGGCGGGGCCGACGTCGGCGCTGGGCCGTGAAGTCGTCCGCCTGCGCGACTGGGCGGAGGAAACCGAAACCGGCGACCGGGATGAACTGCTGCCCGGAGTCAGCGACCGCGCCTGGCGGCAGGTATCCGTGACGGCGATGGAATGCCTGGGTGCCCAGCGCTGCCCGGTGGCCGAACACTGCTTCAGTGAACAGGCCCGCGCCAAGGCAGCAGTCGCCGACCTGGTCATCACCAACCATGCGATGCTGGCCATCAGCGCCTTCGAAGGTCTGGCCGTGCTGCCGGACTACGACGTCGTCGTTATTGACGAAGCGCACGAACTGCAGGACCGCGTCACCGGTGCGGTGACCGGACAGCTTTCCGGCACGGTTATCAGCGCAGCAGTTACGGCGGCCCGCAAGCACACCTCCGCCTCGGTGGAGGAACTGGCAGCTGCCGGCCGTGCGTTTGACGCCTCAGTTGAAGGCCTGCCCGCTGGCCTGATGCCCTCCGGCCTCAACGAAGAGCAGCAGCTGGCAGTCTCCCGGGTGCGCGAAGCCTGCCGGGTGGCGCTGTCCGATTCCAAACCGGAGGGCGGTGACGCCGGCGACGGCGGACGGCAGATGGCCCGATCCCGGCTGCTCGCAGTGCTGGAACTCTGTGAACGGCTGCTCGAGGCACCGGATTCCGGGGAAGTGCTCTGGTCCTCCAGGCCGAGCACGTTCTTACCGGGGGAGGGCTACTCCCCGCCGGATGATTCAGCTCCCGCGACCCTGAACGTCGCGCCGATCTCCGTAGCCGGACGGCTCCGGGACGGGCTTTTTGACGGACACACCGTGGTGCTTACCTCAGCCACCCTGGCGATCGGTTCCGAGTTCGGGCCGGTGGCAGGAGGACTGGGCCTCGCCGGTGCCGGCGCACCGGCCTGGACGGGCACCGACGTCGGCAGTCCCTTTGACTATCCCCGGCAGGGTGTCCTGTATGTAGCCAAGGACCTGCCCAAACCCGACCGGGGCACCTCGCCGGCCCAGCTGGCCGAACTGGAAGCGCTGCTCAAGGCGTCCGGCGGTGCAGCGCTGGGGCTGTTCTCCTCACGGCGCGCTGCGGAAGAAGCCGCGGCAGCGCTGCGGGACAAGGTGGACTTCCCCATTCTGTGCCAGGGCGAGTCCTCCATGTCCGCGCTGGTAAAGGAATTCGCTGAGGACGACGCGACCTGCCTGTTCGGGACCATGTCCCTGTGGCAGGGCGTAGATGTTCCGGGCGAAGCCTGCCGGCTGGTGGTCATCGACCGCATTCCGTTCCCGCGCCCCGATGATCCGCTGATGACGGCGCGGACCAGGGCTGTGGCAAAGGCCGGCGGCAACGGGTTTATGAGCGTTTCTGCAACGCACGCCGCCGTCCGGCTGGCCCAGGGCGCCGGCCGGCTGATCCGCGCTGCGGGGGACCGCGGCATGGTGGCCGTGCTTGATTCCCGGCTCGCGACCGCGCGGTACGGCGGGTTCCTGCGCGCGGCGCTGCCGCCGTTCTGGTCGACGACCGACAGATCCGTGGCGCTGGGCATCCTCGAACGGCTCAACGCCGGACAGCGCGCGGGAGCCTAAACCCGTTCCCCGGAAGACCGGCCCGGCTTGGGCTGATGCCCGGGCCGGTGGAAGCCGGATAAACGGGCGTCTACAGGGAGCGCATTACCGATACGACTTTGCCCATGATGGTGGCGTGGTCTCCCATGATGGGTTCGTAGCGGGTGTTCTGCGGCAGCAGCCAGGTATGCCCATTGCGCTGCCGGAAGGTCTTGACCGTGGCTTCCTCGTCCAGCAGGGCGGCAACAATGTCCCCGTTCTCTGCCGTCTGCTGCCGGCGGACCACTACCCAGTCACCGTCGCAGATCGCGGCATCGACCATCGAATCACCGGAGACGCGGAGCATAAAGAGCTCCCCGTGGCCCACGAGCTGGCGGGGAAGCGGCACCATTTCCTCTACGACCTGGTCCGCCAGGATCGGTCCGCCTGCAGCAATGCGTCCCACCAGCGGAACCATTGCCGTGTCCACTGCCGTAGTCAGTTCCGTAACGGTCGCGGGCGTTCCGGTGGCTGCCGGCGTATCCGCTGAATCCTTCTGTTCCTTATGCATCAGCAGCGGCACCAGGATCTCCATGGCGCGGGGACGCTTGGGATCGCGGCGGATGTAGCCCATCTTCTCCAGCTGGCTGAGCTGGTGAGTGACGCTGGAGAGGCTGGCGAGCCCAACCGTGTCACCGATCTCGCGCATTGACGGCGGATAGCCGTTGGCGCTGACGGATGCCTGGATGGTTTCCAGGATCTTCTTCTGCCGCGGGGTCAGTGCCCGGGGGCGCGGGGAATCGGCCGCAGCAGCGGCAGCCGGGCGGCCTTCGGAGTCAGTCCTACGGGGCACTTCGGCTTCCCTTCAAGCGTTCCGGACAACCCGGAGAGGCGGCAATGTCAGTGGCGGGTGTTTTCCTTTAGTCCGGACGCAGTAATCCGTTGGTTTCCCGCCGCTACCCACGCTAGGGGAGCGGGAGGTCATTTTCAAACATTTGTTCGAGTGAGTCTCGACAGCGTTCGTAGATAGATGCTAGAAAAGGAACAGCAGGAATCGAATACATGTTCGATTCAAGGATGCCAACAGTTCGAATCCACTTTCGAAGCCGGGGACGTGCCGGTACGGATGGGACTCGGGCCGGAAAGGTTTTAGCCATGTCCGTTCAGTTTGCGGCAGCCCGTACTTCACTGGGCTCCATTCGCTTCATTCCCGCTCCTCACCGCTCCGTGGGACGCCCCGATGCCGAGCAGTCCGCGGCGGCCCGCCCGGCTGCCGAGCGCCGTCCCGCACCGGCAGGTCCGCTCAAGTTAACCCGCCGCGGCCGCCTCCTGCTGATTGGTGCTCCGGTCCTGCTCGGCGGAGCGGCGCTGCTGACCTTCATTGGCTTCTTCACGGCGCCGGCCCTGGCTTCCAGCGGCAGCCCGGAGGTGACGCGGACCCAGCAGGTCAGTGTGGGCGCCGGAGACAGCCTGTGGAGCCTCGCCGGCCAGTACGCCCCCGAGCGGGATCCGCGTGCCGTGGTGGCGGACATTATGGAACTGAACAACCTCGCAGACGACGTAGTTCCCGCCGGCGTGCAGCTCTACATCCCGGTAGCCGGCTAGCCTGTCTGCAGCAATCACCGGGACAAACGCGCCGTCACCTTTACGGCCGATTCTGCGCCCCGGCGGGCAGCGCCTTAAGCTGTACGGGTGAACGAACAGCTGGAAAAACTCAACCGCCTTCCCCTGCGAGATGACCTGAGGGGCCAGACCCCCTACGGGGCGCCGCAGCTGGAAGTACCGATCCTGCTGAACGTCAACGAGAACACCCACGGGCTCCCGCAGGAAGTCGCAGACGCCATCACGGAGTCGGTCCGCCAAGCCGTCTCCGGCCTGAACCGCTACCCCGACCGCGAGTTCACGAAACTGCGCGAACGCCTGGCCGCTTACCTGGGCCACGGACTGGCCGTTGAAAACATCTGGGCGGCCAACGGTTCCAACGAAGTGCTCCAGCACATCCTGCAGGCCTTCGGCGGCCCTGGACGCACTGCCATGAGCTTCCCTCCCACATACTCCATGTACCCGCTGCTCTCTAGCGGTACGGGTACCGAGTACATCACCGGCACCCGGAATGCGGACTTCACGCTCAGCGCTTCATCTGCGGCAGATCAGGTCCGTGCCGCGAAGCCGAACATTGTGTTCCTGTGCACGCCGAACAACCCCACCGGCACGGCGCTGGGCCTGGACGTTGTGGAAGCTGTCTATGAGGCAGGCGAGGCGAGCAGCGCCATCGTGATCGTGGACGAGGCCTACGCCGAGTTCTTCCACACCGGCACCCCCAGCGCGCTGTCCCTGCTTCCCGGCCGGGAGCGGCTGATCGTCTCACGGACCATGAGCAAGGCCTTTGCCCTGGCCGGTGCCCGTCTCGGGTACATGGCCGCCGCTCCGGAGGTCACTGACGCGCTGCGCCTGGTCCGCCTGCCGTACCACCTCTCAGCCGTAACACAGGCCACCGCAAATGCCGCCCTGGAGCACGCCGATGCGCTGCTGGCCAACGTGGAGGACATTAAGGGCCAGCGGGACCGGATCGTGTCAGACCTGACGGAAATGGGCCTGCAGCCTGCGGACTCAGACGCCAATTTCGTGCTGTTCGGCGGACTGGAGAATCCCCGGAAGACCTGGCAGGGCCTGCTGGACGCCGGCGTGCTGATCCGCGACGTCGGCATCCCCGGACACCTGCGCGTCACCGCAGGCACCGAAGCGGAGACCACCGCCTTCCTCACGCGCCTGCGCGAGCTGCTTTCCGCGTAGCGCAGCGAGCACCGGCAGGGTGCGCAAACACTAGACTGGTAACCAGAGCCCACTTCTTCCAAAGGAACCTTCTATGACCGTGGAGACCGCCACCGGCCGCACGGCCCGCCTCGAGCGGACCACCAGCGAATCATCCGTCCTCGTGGAACTGGACCTGGACGGCACCGGCCGCTCAGATATCAGCACCTCTGTGCCGTTCTATGACCACATGCTCACGGCACTGGCCAAGCACTCGCTGATCGACCTCACGGTCAAGGCCACCGGCGACACTCACATCGATGTCCACCACACAGTGGAGGACGTGGCCATCAGCATCGGCGAAGCGCTGAAGACCGCGCTGGGTTCCAAGGCCGGCATCCGCCGGTTCGGTGAAGCCACGGTGCCGCTGGATGAAGCGCTGGCCAACGCCGTCGTCGACATTTCCGGACGCCCCTACCTGGTGCACTCCGGGGAGCCGGCCGGACAGGAATACCACCTGATCGGCGGTCACTTCACCGGATCGCTTACCCGGCACGTCTTTGAAGCAATCACCCTGCACGCGCAGATCTGCCTGCACATGACGGTGCTCGGCGGCCGGGATCCCCACCACATCGTCGAGGCACAGTTCAAGGCCTTCGCCCGCGCCCTCCGCGCCGCGGTGGAGCCGGATCCGCGCGTAGAGGGCATTCCCTCCACCAAGGGTGCACTGTGAACCGAAACGTAACGGTCCTTGACTACGGATCGGGGAACATCCACTCCGCTGTCCGTGCACTGGAGCGGGTCGGGGCGAACGTCACCCTGAGCTCCAAGTCCTCCGATGTCCTGGAAGCAGACGGCCTGGTCGTTCCCGGCGTGGGCGCGTTCGCCGCAGTGATGCAGGGACTCAAGGACGTCGATGCGCTGCGGATGATCGGACGCCGCGTGGCCGGCGGACGCCCGGTGCTGGGCATCTGCGTAGGGCTCCAGGTGCTGTTCGATGAAGGCGTTGAGCACGGCGTCCGGACCCAGGGCATGGGCGAATGGCCCGGCGTCGTGGAACGTCTCGCAGCCGACGTAGTTCCGCACATGGGCTGGAACACCGTTCAAGCCCCTGCCGGATCGCGGCTGTTTGCCGGCATCGAAGACGAACGGTTCTACTTCGTGCACAGCTACGGTGTGCAGAAATGGGACTTCGACGTTACCCAGCCGGCTATGCAGCCGCCGCTGGTGACCTGGGCCAACCACGGCGGACCGTTCGTTGCCGCAGTGGAGAACGGTCCGCTCAGCGCCACCCAGTTCCACCCGGAGAAATCCGGGGACGCCGGAGCTGCCCTGCTTGAAAACTGGCTAAAGGGATTGGGATAAGGCATGTGGAGTGTTGTCCTCATGGGCCTGGCCGGCCTGCTGATCGGCGGAGCCATTTCCTTCCGGCGGCAGGGCATGCCGCGCTTTGTCTCCATCAGTTTCTGGATCCTGGCGGGTATGTCCCTGCTCGGCGCCTACGTCCTTACCCTCGGCCTCTGAGCCGGCACCATCACTGAAAGCAGGACCATGTCCCTCACCGAAACACCCATCCTCGAACTGCTCCCGGCCGTGGACGTAGCTGACGGCCAGGCCGTCCGCCTGGTCCAGGGCGAAGCAGGTTCTGAGACCAGCTACGGCGACCCGCTGGATGCTGCCATGGCCTGGCAGAACGACGGCGCTGAGTGGGTGCACCTGGTGGACCTGGACGCAGCCTTCGGCCGGGGAAGCAACCTGCCGCTGCTCAAGCGCGTGGTGGAAGAACTTTCCATCAAGGTGGAGCTCTCCGGCGGCATCCGCGATGACGCCTCGCTGGAAAAGGCACTTGAACTCGGCGCACGCCGCGTGAACCTGGGCACCGCAGCCCTGGAGAACCCGGAATGGACCGCCAGCGCCATTGCCCGCTACGGCGACGCGATCGCCGTCGGACTCGATGTCCGCGGCACCACGCTCGCTGCACGCGGCTGGACCAAGGAAGGCGGGGACCTCTGGGAGGTTCTCGCCCGCCTGGAGGATGCCGGCTGCCCGCGTTACGTCGTCACCGACGTCACCAAGGACGGAACCCTCCGCGGTCCGAACGTGGACCTGCTGCGTGACGTGCTGGCACGCACCGACCGCCCCGTTGTCGCCTCCGGCGGCATCTCCAGCCTGGATGACCTGGCTGCCCTGCGCGAACTGGTTCCCCTGGGCCTGGAAGGAACCATCGTGGGCAAGGCACTGTACGCCGGTGCCTTCACGCTTCCCGAGGCGTTCGACGTCGCCGGCCACCCGGTGCGCTAGCAGCCGTGGCTAAGCGCGAACTGCCCGGGCACATTGCCGCGGCACTGGCAGCCGCCGGGGGACCGACGGACTCCGCGGGTGTGCCCTGGGCGGGGCGCAGCCTTGAAGGTGAAGGCAACCCGCTGCACCAGTTCGACAAGGACGACGGGCAGCCGGACGCCGGGTACACCAGCGCCGTCCAGGCGCTGGTGGCCGGCTCCGGCACGGAAGCAGGCGTGATCCAGTCGCTGGCGACGGCACGTGTGTATGTGGCGATCGTGGCAACGCTCGGCCAGGAAGCATCCTCGGAGCACGGGCTCACCGCGGACAAGGAAGCAGACCTTGCCCTGGTGACCCTCACCGCTCCCGACGGCCGCAAGGCCCTGCCGGTTTTCTCCTCCGTCGATGCGCTCTCGCGCTGGCACCCGGAGGCCCGTCCGGTGGCCGTGTATGCACCGCGGGCGGCACTCTCTGCCGTCTCGGAGGAAGCCCAGCTGCTGGTCATTGATCCCGGCAGCGATGTGACCTTCGTGGTCCGCCGGCCGGCCATGTGGGCACTGGCGCAGCAGCGTGAGTGGGTGCCCTCCTACGCGGATGCCTCGCTGACTGGGATCGTTACCGAAGCAGCCGTCCGGGAACCGGCTATCCGCCAGGTCCGCCTGAGCGCCGGCAGCGGCGTAGCCTCCCGCACGGCAGGGGGTACGCTGGTTTCCGGCGGCGGCGCCGGGCCGGAACTGAGGATTGTCCTCCAACTGGCACCAGGACTGGATGCAGCAGGTGTCCAGTCACTTGCAGCAGCGCTGCAGCAGCGCCTTGCCAGCCATCCTGAATTCGTTGAGCGCGTTGATTCCCTGGAACTGAAAATCACGCGCTGACCGGCCGGAACGGCCAGAAGAGAAGTGCAGTGAACTTTAGTGTCTACCGGGACCTGCTGGCCATCGTCCCGGTCCGCCGGCTGCTCCTGGTCGGTATGCTTGCGCGTTTCCCGCACGCTGCGGCCGGCGTGCTCCTGACCCTGCATGTAGTGCTCACCCTGGACAAGGGTTATGCCGCCGCCGGGGCCGTGGCTGCACTGGTGACCATCGGCATCGCCGTCGGGGCGCCCTGGCGCGGCCGGCGGGTGGACAACGTGGGGCTGCGCAGGGCGCTGATCCCATCCGTTATCTCCGAAGCCGTCATCTGGTCCATTGCCCCTCATGTGAGCTACGAGTGGCTGCTGGTGCTGGCACTGATTGGCGGCATCTTCACGCTGCCCGTGTTCAGCGTGGTCCGCCAGTCCCTGGGCATCCTGGCCACGGGGGACAAGCGCCGCACCGCCTTCACCATGGATTCGATTGCCACCGAAGTGGTGTTCATGGGAGGTCCCGCCGTGGGCGCGGTCCTGGCCACCTCCGTTTCCACCGCCGTCGGGCTCACCCTGGTGGGCCTGTGCACGGCCGGTGCAGGCCTGTTCCTGATGTGGTTCAACCCGCCGACGCGCTCCGAGGCTCTGGAGCCGCCCGAGCACGACGTCGAGGCGGCCACGGCAGCGGTAGTTTCCTCCGCTCCGGCGCATCTGGGCGAACCGGCAGCCGAACTGACGCAGGCCGCCGGTGCTGCAGCCGAGGCAGAGGACCCGGGCCTGCGCGGCGGGCTCCTGGCGCGTGCTGCCGCCGGATTCTCCTGGATGACGCTCAGCGTGGCTGTGGTCTTTGTGGTCGCAGCCGGTGCCGGCCTGCTCCTGGCGAGCAGCGACGTCGGCATTGTGGCCCTCGTGGAAGCTTCCGGCAACCCGGGGCAGCTCGGCATCGTCTTTGCCGTCTGGTGCTTCGCCTCGCTGGTGGGCGGCCTGGTTTACGGTGCCATGAAGCGGCGCATTTCCCCGATGCTGCTCCTGCTGGCCATGGCCGTGCTCACCCTGCCGATGTCCCTGGCAACGGACACCCTGTCCCTGGCACTGCTCTCCATTCCCGGCGGTCTGCTGTGTGCCCCGGTGCTCTCAGCTGCGTCGGAACGCGTAGCGGACCTGGTACCCGAGGAACGCCGAGGCGAAGCCATGGGCTGGTACGGCTCAGCCCTGACCACCGGAACCGCCATTGGCGCGCCGCTGGCCGGAGCTGCGATTGACCTGGTGGGCCCGTGGGCCGGCTTTGCCTTCGCCGGTTCCGCCGCTGCGCTCATGGTGCTCCTCACGCTGGGCACCCGCGCCATGGTCAACGCCCGGCGCGTCCGCGTCTAGACAGGTCTCAAACCGCGCACCTGCCTTACACACACCGGGGCCGGAAGAGTGAACTCTTCGGGCCCCGGTGTTGGTGCGGGAGAATTTAGTTGACGGGGCCGGTGAACTTCTCGCCCGGTCCCTGGCCCGGGGCGTCCGGAACCATGGAAGCTTCACGGAAGGCCAGCTGGAGGGAGCGCAGGCCGTCGCGCAACGGTCCGGCGTGCTGGCTGCCGATCTCCGGAGCGGCGGCGGTGACGAAGCCTGCCAGTGCGGTGATCAGCTTGCGGGCCTCGTCCAGGTCCTTGAGGTCCTCGGCGTCGGCGCCTTCGGCCAGCCCGCACTTAACGGCTGCTGCGCTCATCAGGTGGACGGCTGCGGTGGTGATAACTTCCACGGCGGGCACCTCGGCGATGTCACGGACCTGCGCGGAGACCGGTGCCTCAGCGTGGCTGTGTGCTTCTTCGGTGGTTCCGGGGAAGGAATGGCGGGCAGAATCGCCAGCCGGATTGCTCTGTGGGGTACTCATACTGGTAAGCTTGTCACAGACCGACCGGTAGACGTTATTTGCGCCCAGTTCACAGACTTGATGAGAATCAGGAATTAGTGGGCTGGCCTTGCGGATAGCAGGAAGCCGGTATGCAAGCGGAGACTCTCCCACCCGCGTCAGCCTGATGAAACCAGCCTCACGGCAGGATCAGAGTTGCCGGGTTCTGGTCGGCCTTCCGGGGCAGCATCTGCGGATGATTCACTGGAAGCGCACTGTTCCACAGTGCCAGCCGATCCTCGAGGCCTCCGATTGCGCGTGCAATTGGGGGCCTTCTTCAGTTGCAGGCGGTAGCCGTTTTGAGTCAAACAGGAGCTGCAACATTAGCGAGCCAAGAATCAATGATCGGATCCGTGTCCCTGAGGTGCGGTTGGTAGGACCGGCTGGGGAACAGGTAGGTGTGGTCCGGATCGAGGACGCCCTTCGTCTGGCAGCGGAGTCCGACCTGGATCTTGTAGAGGTAGCACCTCAGGCGAAGCCGCCGGTGTGCAAACTAATGGACTTCGGCAAGTACAAGTACGAAGCCGCAGTCAAGGCCCGTGAGGCACGCAAGAACCAGACCAACACGGTCCTGAAGGAAATCCGTTTCCGTCTCAAGATCGACACCCACGACTACGAGACCAAGCGCGGGCACGCCCTTCGCTTCCTCGGTGCGGGTGACAAGGTCAAGGCCATGATCCAGTTCCGCGGACGTGAGCAGCAGCGCCCTGAGATGGGTATCCGTCTGCTGCAGAAGTTCGCTGAGGACGTCTCTGAGGTGGGTGTGGTTGAGTCCAGCCCCCGCATCGACGGCCGGAACATGGTCATGGTGATCGGCCCCCTGAAGAACAAGGCAGAAGCTAAGGCCGAAGCCCGCCGCGCCTCCCAGCGCGCCGAGGCCAAGGCTGCCAACGAAGCCGCTAAGAAGGGCGAAGCCCCGGCACGGGTGGATACCAGTGCCGACAAGGCGCCCATGACGCAGAGCCTGGCAGATCTGCTGCCGGACGGCCTGCGCCTTGGTTCCTCCGCAGCAGAGGCCGACAAGGCCCGCGCCGAGCAGGAGCAGGCTGAGAAGGCAAAGGCAGCACAGGCCGCCAAGGCTGCTGCGGACAAGGCTGTTGCTGATGCCCGCCGCGCGGAGGAAGCAGCGAAGGCTGCTGCCGCCAAGCCGGCGCAGGCCGCCAAGCCCGCTGCGGCGCCGGCACCTGCAAAGCCTGCTGAAGCGCCGAAGCCCATGGCAATGCCCAAGCCGACTGCTGTGAAGCCGTCCGTGCCGAAGCCCGCTGCCCGGCCGAAGCCGGCAGCTGCGCCCAAGCCTGCTGGCAAGGCACCGGCACCCGGTGCCGGCCAGAAAAAGCCTGGCACAGCGGAGTAGGCCACCGCGCAACACCGCTAGAAACGCCCAGGCGTCCCTAGGAAACCCTGGCACCTGCTACAGGTGCCCATATCCCCGCGGGTTCGTACCGCGGAAACCAAAAGGAGATCGGTTCCCATGCCGAAGATGAAGACCCACAGTGGCGCCAAGAAGCGCTTCAAGCTGACCGGCACCGGCAAGCTCAAGCGCCAGCAGGCCAACCGCCGCCACTACCTGGAGCACAAGTCCTCCCGCCTGACCCGCCGTCTCGCCGGTGACAAGATCGTCACCCCGGGCGAGGCCAAGGTCATCAAGAAGATGCTCGGCAAGTAACCATCTTCCCCTGCGGTTCTGAGAAGGACTGCTCCATATTTCAACTAACTTTCCCGCGGCCCGACACGGGCCGCAGCACCGGTAGTGTGCGCGGGACTATTTCTAAGGAGTACGCACGTGGCACGTGTGAAGCGGGCGATTAACGCCCATAAGAAGCGTCGGGTAATCCTCGAGCGCGCCAAGGGCTACCGCGGACAGCGTTCGCGTCTGGTCCGCAAGGCCAAAGAGCAGCTGCTGCACTCGTACGTGTACAGCTACGGTGACCGCCGCAAGCGCAAGGGCGACTTCCGCCGCCTGTGGATCCAGCGCATCAACGCTGCTTCCCGCGCCAACGGCCTCACCTACAACCGTCTGATCCAGGGCCTGAAGGCTGCTGAGATCGAGGTTGATCGCCGTATGCTGGCCGAGCTGGCCGTGAACGACGCCAACGCGTTCGCCACCCTGGTTCAGGTTGCCAAGGACGCACTGCCGTCCGACACCTCCGCTCCGGCCGCTGCTGCTGCAGCTCCGGCTGCCAAGAAGGCTCCGGCCAAGGCTGCTCCGGCTGCAAAGGCTGCCCCGGCCGCCACTGCCACTGTTGCTGACGGCGGTTTCAAGGCCTCCGAAGGCGAAGCTCCCGAGGGCTACGTCATCAAGGGTGCCGCAACCGGCAAGTACCACGTTCCGGGTTCCACCTGGTACGAGCAGACTGAAGCTGAGTACTGGTTCAACTCCGTGGAAGCAGCCAAGGCTGCCGGCCTGGAGCCTGCTGGCGGCGAAGCCCGCCAGAAGTTCCAGGGCTAATTTCGGTACCTGCTGAACATGTTTGACGCCGGACGCTCCCCAGCGCCGCTGATGTCCAATCCCCGAGCTGATCGGGTGAAGGAAGCAGCGAAGCTGGCGGGGCGTTCGGCGCGTTTAAAGACCGGCCGTTTCCTGGCCGAAGGACCCCAGGCCGTCCGTGAGGCGCTCATTGCGCACCGCGCCGCCCTCGCCGCCGGCCGCACCGGCGTCGTCGTTGAGGCCTACGCCACCCAAACCTGCCTGGACCGGCTCCCGGAACTTGCTGAGCTGGCAGAGCAGGCCACGCTGCGCCTGGCCACGGACGAGGTCCTGGCCGCCATAGCGGATACGGTCACGCCGCAGGGGATTGTGGCTGTGTGCCGCATCCAGTCCCCGACGCTCGACGACGTACTGGCCACGCGGCCCAAACTCCTCGCGGTTATGTGCGAGGTGCGGGACCCCGGCAACGCAGGAACCATCCTGCGTGCGGCGGACTCAGCCGGGGCAGACGCCGTGATCCTTACGGCCTCCAGTGTGGACATCCATAATCCAAAGGCCGTCCGTTCCACCGTCGGCTCCCTGTTCCACCTGCCCGTAGTTTCGGGCGTGGACTTCGCTGAACTCTCCTCCCGGCTGCACGAAGCCGGAATCACCATCCTCGCGGCTGACGGCTACGGCAGCCAGGACCTGGATGCGCTCCAGGATTCCTCCGCCCTGCGCCGGCTGGCACCTGCCGCGGACGCGCCCGGCGACGCCGGGCCGCGCCTTGAAGATCCCTCTGCCTGGCTGTTCGGCAACGAAGCCCAGGGCCTGGCCGGGGACGAACTCGAAGCCGCGGATTTCCGGGTGGCCGTGCCCGTCTACGGACAGGCCGAGAGCCTTAACGTTGGCACTGCGGCAACTGTCTGCCTGTACGCCTCCGCCCGCGCCCAGAACCGCTAGGACTGCGTCGACTCGCGGCGGCCGCAGTCCTCCGCAGTTAGCGGGACGCCGACGGCGCCGGCTCGGCTGCCGCGGTCTCTTCCGGTGCGCCCCCCGGCCGACGCCGTTCCAGCGCCCCGCTGAGCAGCGCCACTCCCAGGCCCAGCAGTGCCAGCACGGCACCGACGATTGCCGGTGACCGGAAGCCCCAGCCCCAGGCGATAACCAGACCGCCGGCCATGGCGCCGAGTGCGTTGGCCATGTTCAGTGCAGCATGGTTCAGCGATGACGCGAGTGATGCCGCGCCGGGGGAGACATCGAGCAGGCGCGTCTGCAGCGCAGGGGTCAGTGCGGAGCCGATCGCACCGACCAGGAAAACCAGGATGATCGCGCCGGCCTTGTACTGAACACCCCAGGCGTAGACGGCGAGGATCACTACGGTGCCGGCCAGGACGGCGTAGATGCTGCCCATCACGGAGCGGTCGGCAATCCGGCCACCCACGATGTTGCCCACTACCTGTCCCACCCCGTAGAGCCCGACGATCAGCGGCAGCACTCCCATGGAGAAGCCGGCCACCTCGGTCATGGTGGGGGATATGTAGGTGTAGACCGCGAAGAATCCGCCGAACCCGACTGTGCCGACCAGGAGGGCCAGCCACATCTGCATCCGGCGCAGGGCGCTGAGCTCACGGCGGATGCTGGCATCCGGGTGGGCTGCCTGATAGGGCACGAACCACGCGACCAGCGCGACGGTCAGCAGGGCGATCGCACCGACCAGCACGAACATCCACCGCCAGCCGGCGAGCTGTCCCAGCCAGGTGGCGAAGGGCACGCCGATCACGTTGGCGATGCTCAGTCCCAGCATCACCATGGAGATTGCCCAGCCGCGGCGGGTAGGCGCCACCAGTGACGCTGCGATCACGGCCGCGACGCCGAAGAAGGCCCCGTGGGGCAGTCCGGAAAGGAACCGTGTGAACAGCAGCCATCCGTAGTCCGGGGCAATGAAGGAAGAAAGGTTGGCGACGGCGAAGAACGCCATCAGCCCCAGCGCCAGCCACTTGCGGGGCATCTTGGCGCCTGCTGCGGCGAGCAGGGGTGCGCCAATGACGACGCCGAGGGCGTAGGCGGAGATGACATGGCCGCCTTCAGGGACGGAGACTCCGAGTTCGGCGACCATCTCCTGCAGCAGTCCCATGATGGCGAACTCGGTGGTGCCGATGGCGAAACCGCCGGCGGCAAGGGCCGTGATGGCAAGGGAGACGTGGCGGGTTTTAGGCGTCGCTGCGCGCAGGGAAGGCATAGGTGCTGGGTGCTTTCGGATCAGCGGTTGCCGCGGAGCCGTGAAAAGGGCACGGGCGCGTCTGGCGGGCCCGGGGACGGAGCGCGGACGCTGCCGTTGGCCGTGGACCAAACGGCCACGATGCCGTTCCTTCCAATTCTAGGCCAGCGGGCACCGTAGACTCGATCTGTGTCGAATTCAGAACTGAAGCAGGTAGTCGGGGCCGCGATTGTGGATGAGCTGGGCCAGCCGCGGAGCCTGCTGGCCGCCCGCCGCACCGCCCCGGAAGCCTACGCCGGCATGTGGGAGTTCCCGGGCGGGAAGGTTGAGCCCGGGGAAACCTGCGAAGCAGCGCTGCACCGTGAGCTCACCGAGGAGCTCGGCGTCGAAGTGGTTTTGGGAGCAGAGGTGACTGGACCGCTGGAGCAGGGCTGGCCACTGAATCCGACGGCTGCCATGCGGGTCTGGCTCGTCGAGGTGAAGACCGGGGAGCCCCAGCCGCTGGAGGACCACGATGAGCTTCGCTGGGTACGCCTCGATTCCACGGAACTTGTGGAACTGCCGTGGATTCCGGCAGATCTGCCGATCGTCACGGCCGTCCGCCGGGCAGCTGGGGCAGGAAAGCCTTCCCTGTAACTGAGGCGTCCGGCGGGAACCGCCTGCGTCATGCTGCCAGGACGCTGTCCATCTGCGCCATGGCCCCTGCCGCCCCTTCCACGGCACCCATGTTGATCTGTTCCTCCATCTGGTTCCGGTCCGCAAAGGACGTCACCATCTCCATCACGGTGCCTTCGCCGCTGCCGGAGAACGTGACCGAGGCCGTAGAGACCGGCATGTCCAGCCGCCGCGTTCCGTCCTTGTCCGCGAATCCGTCCCGGAACTGCAGATACGTCACCGGGTCTACAGCGGTCATGTCCCACCAGCCGTGATACGTCTCGCCGTCGGGGCCGGTCATGAAATACGTGACTGCCCCGCCTGGAACGAAATCGTGCTGCTGGACCGTGGCGGGGTGGGTTGGCGGACCCCACCAGCGTTCGAGCTTCCGCGGATCTGCCCACAGCTGCCATACCTGATCAGGCGAGGCGTCGAAGTCTGCCAGGGCAGTGATGGTCAGCGTGTCATAGTCCTTGTCGATACTTCTCAGGCTCATGATGGTTCGTCCTTTCAGGGTTCTTCGTGCCGCCGGAGCGCTGTGCCAGCAGTTCCGACATCCGGTCCAGCCGTCCTTCCCAGGCCTCGGCCAGTGCGTCCAGCGCGCGGTGTGCCTGTTCGACGGCGTCCGGCGTGGTGCTCACGAGCTGTTCCCTCCCGCGGCGTTCCTTAGAGACCAGGCCTGCCGCCTCGAGGACCGCAACGTGTTTCTGGACCGCCGCGAAACTCATGGGGTAGGCCTCAGCCAGCCGGGAAACCGACAACTCCCCGGCTACAGCACGCCGCAGGATGTCCCTGCGTGTGCTGTCCGCCAGAGCATGGAACAGGCGGTTCACGGCCTCATCTGACAACACATCTACAACCATTTGGTTGTAACTTAAGACTCCCCGCTGCACCGGTCAAGACCCATCCGGCAATTAGAAAAGAGTTCCGGCTGCCACCGGCAGGCCGGCTGCCGTCTTTGGTGCCGGCCGGGCAGCGCCCCGGGTGGCGAGGAATTGGTTCTTACCGGCGAAACCGTGACGCTTCTTGAAATGGGCGATCCGTCCAGCGAGCCACTGTCGGTAGTCCTTCGAAGCGTAGGTGCCGCCGTCGTACAGCTTGTCGTAGCGTGCCGAGAGCTGGGGGTAATCACGGTCCAGCCATTGGCGGTACCACTCGCGTGCTCCCGGGCGCAGGTGAAGGGCGCCGGCCGTGACTGAGGTGGCACCGGCGTCGGCCAGCGCGGAGAAGAGCGCGTCGAGGGACTCATCGCCGTCGGTCAGCCACGGCAGGATCGGCATGGCCATCACATTGCAGTCCATACCGGCGTCCCGGATGCGGCGGATCAGATCCAGCCGCGCCTTGGGCGAGGGTGTGCCCGGCTCAACCCGGTTGGCCAGGTCCGGGTCCAACAGAGCCAGCGATATCCCCATGCTGATGCTGGTCTGCTGTGCCGCCTCGGCAAGGAGCGGCAGGTCGCGGGCAAGCAGGGTCCCCTTGGTCAGGATCGAGAACGGGGTTCCGCTGTCTGCCAGGGCGCGGATGATGCCGGGCATAAGTTTGTAGCGGCCCTCCGCCCGCTGGTATGGGTCGGTGTTGGTGCCCATGGCCACGTGTTCGTACTGCCACGACGGCTTTGCGAGCTCCTTCCGCAGGATCTCGCCGGCGTTGGTCTTGACGACCAGCTGGCTGTCAAAGTCCGCCCCGGTGTCCAGGTCCAGGTAGCTGTGTGTCTTGCGGGCAAAGCAGTACACGCAGGCGTGGCTGCAGCCCCGGTAGGGATTCACTGTCCAGCCGAACGGCATGGAGGAAGTCTTTGGCACCTTGTTCAGGACGGATTTCGCCAGGACTTCATGGAAAGTCACGCCCGCGAACCCCGGCGTCTGCACGGAGCGGACCAGCCCCTGCAGGGGGAGCAGGGCATCTGCGGCCGGTGCTGCTTTTGGTTCTTGTTCCTGCCACCTCATCCACCTATTAGAACATGTGTTCGAATGGCTGCCTACCCCTCGAGAGGCCAGTTGCGGCTCTTTTCAGCGCCGAAAAGAGCCGTAACTGGCCTTTCGGCGGGAAGAGGGCCGGGGTCGGTAGCCGCCGTCGGTGAGTCCGGCTCGTATTTCAAAGATGTTGGACGACGCCGGGTCCCCGGTCCGCAGCCGGGAGTAGCCCGCAGCAGCAAAGTAGAGCGGCAGGAACGCCAGTCCCAGCACGGCGTACTGGGAGCTGTGCCGGGCCTCGTGGCGCAGCAGCGGCGAGTCCCCGGCGTCGAACGCCTTCGCAACCGGAGGCCGGTAGAGAATCACGTTGCCCAGGGTGAAGGCCGCTGCATGGGGCAGGGGAAGGGTCCAGCCCCCGCCCAGCAGCAGGCCTTCGGGGCCCTGCCTGACCGGCACCTTGCCCAGGCGCGCAGCCAGCAGTCCAGCCGCCGTCGTGCCGTTGACCAGGTTCACCGCGCGGCGAAGCGCCTGCCTACGGGACAGGGGAGAGTTCATGCGCCCATGCTAGGGGAGGGGCATGCCTTCACACTGCCCGGGCGGACGGCGTTAGTTGGTTAGACTGGTAGCCGCAGGCTGCGTACCTTTGCCTGCAGCATCTTTTTACTCACAGCATCCACAACCATTCACATCAACACGGCCGGAAACAGGTAAGAACGGTACATGTCGAATTCCATACCGGGGACGGACTCCCCAGACAACGCGGCACCCAATCCGCTCGACGAGTCAGCCATCGCGGCTGCCGTTGATTCAGCGCTCGCAGCCATCGGTTCCGCAGCGGACCTGGATGCCCTCAAAGACGTCCGCATCGCCGTCACCGGCGAGAAGTCCCCGCTCTCCCTGGCCAACCGTCAGATCGGCGGACTCCCCAAGGACCAGAAAGCTGCCGCCGGCAAGGTTGTTGGCCCGGCCCGCGGACGAATCAACCAGGCGCTCGCCGCCCGTACCGTGGAGCTTGAAGCTGAGCGCGATGCCCGGATTCTCGTCGAGGAAGCCGTAGACGTCACCGCAGCCCCGCGCCGCCGCCGCATGGGCGGACGCCATCCCCTCTCCACGCTGCAGGACCGCGTCAGTGACATCTTCGTGGGCATGGGCTGGGAAATCGCCGAGGGCCCCGAGGTCGAATCTGAATGGTTCAACTTCGACGCGCTGAACTTCAAGCCGGACCACCCCGCCCGCGAAATGCAGGACACCTTCTTCGTGGAGCCCCCGGAAGCGCACCTGGTCATGCGCACGCACACCTCCCCGGTGCAGGTCCGTTCAATGCTCGAGCGCGAGCTGCCGATCTACGTGCTCTGCCCGGGGAAGGTGTTCCGCACCGATGAGCTCGACGCCACGCACACGCCCGTGTTCCACCAGTTCGAAGGCCTCGCGATCGACAAGGGCCTCACCATGGCAGACCTGGTCGGCACCCTGGAGCACTTCACCCGTGTGCTCTTCGGCGACGAAGCCAAGGTGCGGCTGCGCCCGAACTACTTCCCGTTCACCGAGCCCAGCGCCGAGCTGGACATCTGGCACCCCGGTGCCAAGGGCGGCCCGCGCTGGATCGAGTGGGGCGGCTGCGGCATGGTCAACCCCAACGTGCTGCGCGCCGCGGGAATCGATCCCGAGGTCTATTCAGGTTTTGCCTTTGGCATGGGCATTGAACGTGCCCTCATGTTCCGCAACGAAGTATCCGACATGCGGGACATGATCGAAGGCGACGTACGTTTCAGCGAACACTTCGGGATGGAGATCTAAGTGAGAATCCCACTTTCCTGGCTGCGCGAGTATGCCCAGGTTCCGGCGGACGCAACCGCCGAAGACGTCATGGCAGAACTGGTCAAGGTTGGCCTGGAGGAAGAGGACGTCCACCGTCCCACCGACGAACTGCAGGGCCCGATCGTCGTCGGCCAGGTGCTGTCCAAGGAGCCCGAGCCGCAGAAGAACGGCAAGACCATCAACTGGTGCTCCGTCCGGGTGGTTCCGGAAGGCGCCGAGCAGACCCTGACCGGCGAGGGCATTGACCCGTCCGGCGTGCAGGGAATTGTCTGCGGTGCTCACAACTTCGAGGTCGGGGACAAGGTTGTGGTCACCCTGCCCGGCGCCGTGCTGCCCGGTGATTTCCGGATCAGCCCGCGCAAGACCTACGGCCATGTCTCCGCCGGCATGGTCGCCTCCGTGCGTGAGCTCGGCATCGGCGAAGACCACGACGGCATCCTGGTGCTTTCCACCCTGGGACTTGATCCCGAGGTCGGCACCGACGCGATGGAGCTACTGGGCCTCTACGACCAGGCCGCGGAAATCAACGTCACCCCGGACCGCGGCTACGTCTTCTCCATCCGCGGCGCTGCCCGCGAGTACGCCCACGCCACCGGCACCAAGTTCACCGACCCCGCCGCCACGGTGGAGGTTCCGGAAGCCGACGGCGCCGGGTATCCGGTGCGCCTGGCCGACGAAGCCCCGATCTACGGCAAGGCCGGCTGCGACCGCTTTGTGGCCCGCACCGTCCGCGGCGTGGACCCCACCCGCCCGACGCCGCCGTGGATGTCTTCACGCCTGCGCCTGGCCGGCATGCGGTCCATCTCGCTGGTCGTGGACATCTCCAACTACGTGATGCTCGAGCTCGGCCAGCCGCTGCACTTCTACGACCTGGACAAGCTCACCGGCGAAATCGTGGTCCGCCGCGCCAACCCGGGCGAGACCCTGAAAACCCTCGATGACAAGGTCCGCACGCTGGACCCCGAAGACCTGCTGATCACTGACGGCTCCGGTGCCATTGGCATCGCCGGCGTGATGGGTGGAAACGCCACCGAGGTCTCCGACGCCACCCAGAACGTCCTGATTGAAGCCGCCCACTTCGAGGAAGTCTCGATTGGACGTTCGCGCCGCCGCCACAAACTCCCTTCCGAAGCGTCCAAGCGCTTCGAGCGCGGCGTTGACTGGCACGTCGCGGACATCGCGGCACAGCGCGCCGTCGACCTGCTGGTGGAACTGGCCGGCGGCACCGCCGACGCGTCCATCACCGACGCCGGCACCGCACCGGAGACCCGCAGCATTTTCCTGCCCGCGGACTTCCCGGCCAAGCTGATCGGCCTGGAGTTCACCGAGGACCAGATCACCGGCACGCTCACCGACCTGGGTGCAGACGTTGAAAAGGCCGACGGCGGCTTCCGGGTGATTCCCCCGAGCTGGCGGACCGACCTGGAAACCCGCGAGGACCTCACCGAGGAAATCATCCGTCTGGTGGGCTACGACAAGATCCCCTCCACCCTTCCGGTTGCTCCTCCCGGCCGCGGCCTGACCCGCGTCCAGCAGCAGCGGCGCCGCCTGCAGCAGTCCCTCGCGGCGTCGGGCCTGACCGAGGTGCTGTCCTACCCCTTCGTCACCGAAGCGGACAACAACACCTTTGGTACCCCGGTCGCCGGCGAAGAACGTCCGGCCGTCAAGCTGGCCAACCCGCTCTCCGCCGAGTTCGGCTACCTGCGCACCTCGGTGCTGCCGGGCCTGTTCGACGTCGCCAAGCGGAACCTCTCGCGCGGCTTCCGTGACCTGGCGCTTTTCGAATCTGCACTGGTCTTCCTGCCCGGTGGGCAGAACGGCACCGAGTCGATTCCGCCGCTGGGCATCAAGCCGTCAGAGGAAGTCCTGGACGGCCTGTACAACGGCATTCCGGACCAGCCGCTGCATATCGGCGTGCTGTTCACCGGCCACGAATCACCCGCCGGCGCCGGCCACACGCCGCGGGCCTGGGACTGGGCCGACGCCGTCGACACCGCCCGGCTCATGGGTGACGTGCTCGGCGTCGAACTGGTCATCAGTCAGGGCGAACACCAGGCCTTCCATCCGGGACGCACTGCCAAGATCTCGCTGCGCAGCGGCGAAACCGTTGGCTACGCCGGCGAACTGCACCCGAAGCTGCTCGCGGCCAGGGATATGCCGGCCCGCACCGTGGCGCTGGAGCTCGACGCCGATGCCCTCTTCGACGCAGCACCGGACGTGATCGTGGCGAAGGAAATCTCCACGTTCCCGGCCACCACGCAGGATGTGGCGCTCATTGTGGGCGAGGACATCCCGGCCGAGGCTGTGCTGGAAACCCTGCGTGAAGGTGCCGGTGACCTGCTGGAAGACATCGCGCTGTTCGACGTCTACACGGGCAAGGGCATCGAGCCGGGGCACAAGTCCCTGGCCTTCGCCCTGCGGTTCCGTGCCGATGACCGCACGCTGACCGCCGACGAGGCCTCCGAATCCCGGGCCGCCGCCGTCGCGCTGGCTGCCGAGCGTTTTGGTGCCGTGCAGCGGTAGTTCCACCTGATTGCGCGAAGCCCCGCCGGAATCTTCCGGCGGGGCGTCGCGCGTTTTTGCTAGCTGGTAGCGGGTGAATACTCTTTCCCACCCCGGCACCTGGTACCTCTTCGACTACGGCATGGTGATCTCCGCCGCACCGCTTCCGGAAAACTGGGATGCGCTTCGGGAGGTCACCGGAATGGATCTCCAGCCAGCGTCGAGTCCCTATTGGGCCACCCGGCTGGAGTACGACGGCGGCGGGCTAAGTCCCGCGGATTACTGGGCTTCGGTGCTCGGCCGGCGTGCGGACGAAGACGAGCTGGCGCGGCTGGAAGAGCTCGACGCCCGGCAGTGGTCCCGCCTCAATCCCCGCACCATGAAGGTACTGCAGGCCCTGGCTGAAGAGGGTGCGCAGCTGGCCCTGCTGTCGAATATGCCGGCGGAAATGTCTTCCCGGTACGAGTCCGCCGCGCCCTGGGCAACGGACTTCCGGAAGCGGTACTTCAGCGGCCGGCTGGGAATGGTGAAGCCCGATTCCCGGATCTACAAGCATGTTCTGGCGGACCTAGGCGCGGCGCCAAAGGACGTGGTCTTCATTGACGACAATCCGGCGAATATCGAAACTGCCAAGGCGCTTGGCATGCGGGTGGTCCTGCACACCGAGGAAACCGACCTTAGGCAGGAGCTGGCTCTGCTCGCCGATCCGGCCTAGCCGCTCCGCGACGTTCGGCCGACGGCAATCCACCAGTCCAGCGCTTCGTCGTCAGCGATGATGTCCATGGGCACGTTCATCCATCCCTCGCCCATCGGCCGGCCGACGCCCATGTAGGCGGGCTGGCCGCCGGCGGCGAGCAGCTCCCGGTAATCCGCCGGATCCACACAAACCAGCAGGTTCCCGTCCCGGCCAGCCGACACCGCCAGGCGTCCGTCCACCATAAAAGCCACACCGCCGAACATGTATTTCTCCCGAACGTCCGGCTGGGAGGACAGGTTCTGCCGGATGCGCTGTGCCAGGGCGTCTCGTGCCGGGTGTGTCTTCATGGTAGGCAGCCTCTCCGTGCGGGGTGTCCTAGCGGGGCTAGCGGTGCAGCTTCCTGTCCACAACGAGGAACTGAGCCCTTGCCCCCAAGCCGACCAGCAAAAGCCCGGCTGCTATCCAACCGTGCCCCGGAATCAGGCTGACGTAAACAGCCATGGCCACGATAAATGCCATGAATGCGCAGGCAGCTACCATGTGCCGGCGCGCGGGCTGAAGGGTACGAACCTTGTCCTGCCTGCTGGTGGCACGCCTGTCCCGGAGAACCAGGATTACCGTGTTCAGTCCGAAAACGATCAGCACCAGCTGGGCGAACTGGGCGTCCGGCGGGAGACCGATGAGGTTGCCGCACAGAACACCCGCAACGGCGAGTGTGATGCTGCCGACGTCCAGCATCGTGACGCTGTCCCGGTCCTCAGCGCTCATCGCTGCCAGCAGGTGCAGGGCTGATCGAGGGCATCCGGTATGACGGTTCGGCACTCGGCAGTGTTGGACGGGTACGTGTCATCGCAGGTGTCTACCATGTGGCCGGGAGTCGCGCAGCCGAAACTGTGCCCGATCTTGGATCGCTCCGGTTTGTGCAGATCCCTCCGCCGCGAACCGGAGCGTTTGGGACAAATCGGAGCGAAACCAAGAAAGGGCCGGAGGGGACGCTGATGAAGCCCAAGAAAAGTCCGCCGGCGCTACGGAACCAGCAGCACCTTGCCGGAGGTCTTCCGGCCCTCAAGGTCCTCATGCGCACGGGCAGCGTCGGCCAGGGGATAGGTGGCACCAATCCGGACATCCAAGGTTCCGGCCTCCACCATCTCGAACAGCTCACGCGAACGCCACTGCCGCTCCTCGGCGCTGAGCAGGTAATCCCTTATGGTCGGTCGGGTCAGGTAGAGCGAGCCCAGGGCGTTCAGCCGCTGGATGTCGAAAGGGGGCACCTGGCCCGACGCGCCGCCGAACAGCACCATCATGCCGCGCGGGCGAAGGCTGGCCAGGGAACCGTCGAACGTGGCCTTGCCGACGCCGTCGAACACCACATCCACGCCGCGCCCGTCCGTCAGCTCGCGGACCCGGTCCGCGAAGCCCTCATACCGCAGTACATGGTCCGCGCCAGCCGCTGATGCCAGCGCTTCCTTCTCGTCAGTGGAAACCGTGGTGATTACGGTGGCACCCTTGGCCTTCAGGAGCTGGGTCAGCAGCAGTCCGACGCCGCCGGCTCCGGCGTGCGTCAGGACGGTTTCCCCGGACTGGACCGGGTAGGTGGAGTTGCACAGGTAATGCGCCGTCATGCCCTGCAGGGGAAGGGCCGCAGCCACCTCGCTGCTTACGCCCCGGGGAACGGGCAGGGCCTTGGACGCATCCAGCAGCATGTATTCCGAATAGGCGCCGCCGCCTTCGGCCGTGGCCACCCGGTCCCCGTCGCTGAAAGCGGCTACGTCCACGCCCGCCTGGACTACGGTGCCGGCGGCTTCGGAACCCGGAATGAAGGGATAGTCCATCTTGTAGACACCGCTGCGCTGGTACGTGTCAATGAAGTTCACGCCCGTGGCCGCGACCTTCACCAGCAGCTCGTTGGGGCCGGGAACCGGAAGATCCACGTCTTCATAGCGCAGGATTTCGGGTCCGCCCGCTTTCGGGACGACAATGGCCTTATGCATGGAATGCCTCTTCCGATGGATTGGCGGCAGTAAACGGGTACGCGAACCCATCGTAGGACGGCGGCCGCCGGGAGGCACGGATACCGGGCCGCCGGAGTCACATTGCATAATTATGAAGCCTCATGCATAAAACTGCTGTAGGGTGGTTGGCATGACGATTTCCGTAGCTGTATCAGGTGCCAGCGGCTATGCCGGCGGCGAGGTCCTGCGCCTGCTCGCCGGCCATCCCGGCGTCGAAATTGGTGCCATCACCGCGCACAGCAACGCCGGTTCCCGGCTCGGCGAACTCCAGCCGCACCTGCATGCCCTCGCTGACCGGATCCTGGTGGACACCACCGTTGAAAACCTGACCGGGCACGACGTCGTTTTCCTGGCCCTGCCGCACGGCGCCAGCGCTGAGATCGCTGCGCAGCTGCCCGAAGATACCCTGGTGATCGACGCCGGCGCCGACCACCGGCTCACCGATCCCGCCGCGTGGGAAAAATTCTACGGCTCGCCGCACGCCGGCTCATGGCCCTACGGCCTGCCTGAACTTCCCGGCCACCGGGAAATCCTCCGCGGCGCACGCCGGATCGCCGTTCCCGGCTGCTATCCCACGTCCTCACTGCTGGCCCTGGCGCCCGGTTTCGCAGCCGGCCTGCTGGAGCCCGACGACGTCGTCATCGTTGCAGCGTCCGGCACCTCCGGTGCGGGCAAAGCAGCTAAGCCGCACCTGCTCGGCTCCGAGGTGATGGGCGGCATGAGCCCCTACGGCGTGGGCGGCGGGCACCGGCACACCCCCGAAATCGAACAGGGCCTCTCCGCCGCAGCGGGGGAGCAGGTCTCCATTTCCTTCACGCCGACGCTGGCCCCCATGGCCCGCGGCATCCTCACCACCGCGACGGCGAAAGTCCGCCCCGGCGTCGACGCCGCCGCGCTGCGCTCAGCCTGGGAAGCGGCCTACGCCGATGAACCGTTTGTCCGGGTGCTGCCCGAAGGCCAGTGGCCCGCCACCAAGATGGTGGTCGGCTCCAACTACGCCGCCCTGCAGCTCGCCTACGATCCACACGCGGGCCGCGTGATTGTCTCGGCCGTGATCGACAACCTCACCAAGGGCACCGCCGGCGGCGCTGTCCAGTCCATGAACATCGCCCTGGGCCTCGAAGAGACCACCGGGCTCACCCTGCAGGGAGTAGCACCGTAATGAGCACCAACGCAGCAACCGGCATCACCGCACCGGCAGGGTTCCGCGCCGCCGGCGTCACCGCTGGCCTCAAGGCCTCCGGCGGACGCGACGTCGCCCTGGTGGTCAACGACGGTCCCGCCAAGGCAGCAGCAGCGGTGTTCACCCGAAACCGCGTCGCCGCGGCTCCCGTGCACTGGTCACGCCAGGCTATCTCTGACGGCCGGGCCGACGCCGTGTTCCTGAACTCCGGCGGCGCCAACGCCTGCACCGGGCCGCAGGGTTTCCAGAACACCCACGCCACCGCAGAGAAGGTTGCTGACCTGCTCGGCATTTCCGCGAACGACGTCCTGGTCTGCTCCACCGGCCTGATCGGCGAGCAGCTGCCCATGGACAAGCTCCTCCCGGGCGCCGAAGCTGCCGTGGCGGCGCTGGATGCCGACGGCGGTGACCTGGCAGCCGAAGCCATTATGACCACGGACACCGTCTCCAAACAGGCAGTCTTTACCGGCAGCGGGCACTCCATTGGCGGCATGGCCAAGGGTGCCGGCATGCTGGCTCCGGGCCTGGCCACCATGCTGGTGGTCCTCACCACGGACGCCGATCTCGACGCCGCTGCCCTGGATGCGGCCCTGCGCGCCGCCACCGCCGTCACCTTCGACCGCACCGACTCCGACGGCTGCATGTCCACCAACGACACCGTGATCCTCATGGCTTCCGGCGCTTCCGGCACGACGCCGGACACCGAGGAGTTCACCCGCGGGCTCACCCAGGTGTGCCACTCGCTGGCCCAGCAGCTGATCACCGATGCCGAAGGTGCCAGCCACGACATCGCCATCACCACCGTCAACGCCGCCACGGTGGCCGACGCCGAGAATGCCTCCCGCGCCGTTGCCCGTTCCAACCTGTTCAAGACCGCGATCTTCGGCAACGACCCGAACTGGGGCCGCGTGCTCTCCGCCGTCGGCACCACAGACGCAGCCTTCGAACCTGACCAGATCAACGTCACCATCAACGGCGTGCAGGTCTGCCGGGGCGGCGGCATCGGGGAACCGCGCGACGGTGTGGACCTCACCGGACGTGCCGTCAGCGTTGAAATCGACCTGGCCGCCGGCACCGAGTCCGCGACCATCTGGACGAACGACCTGACCACGGACTACGTCCACGAAAACTCGGCGTACAGCAGCTAGGCAGGAAGAGAAGCATGAGCACAGCCACCCAGCAGGACCAGGCAGCGGCACAGGACAAGGCCGCCACCCTGATCGAGGCACTGCCCTGGATCCAGCGTTTCGCCGGCAGCACGATCGTGATCAAATACGGCGGCAACGCCATGATCAACGACGAACTGCGCCAGGCGTTCGCCGAGGACATCGTCTTCCTCCACCACGTGGGCGTGCACCCCGTTGTGGTGCACGGCGGCGGACCGCAGATCAGTGCCCTGCTGGACCGGCTCGGCATTGAATCCGAGTTCAAGGGCGGACTGCGCGTCACCACCCCCGAAGCCATGGACGCTGTCCGCATGGTGCTCACCGGGCAGGTGGGCCGCGAACTGGTCGGCCTCGTGAACTCCCACGGCCCCTACGCCGTCGGCCTCTCCGGCGAAGACGGCGGGCTGCTGCAGGCCGTCCGCACCGGAACCGTGATTGACGGCGTAGAAGTGGACCTGGGTCTCGTCGGCGAAGTGGTGGGTGTAAACCCCGGCGCCATCCTGGACCTCATCGAAGCCGGCCGGATCCCGGTGATTTCCACGGTGGCCCCGGAGATCGGCGCCGACGGCAACCCCACCGGGCAGGTGCTCAACGTCAACGCGGACACCGCAGCGGCCGCCCTGGCTGTGGCGCTGGGAGCCTGCCGCCTGGTGGTCCTGACCGACGTCGAAGGCCTCTACGCCAACTGGCCGGACAAGTCCTCGCTGATCTCCGCCCTCACCGCCGGCGAACTGCGGGACATGCTGCCGACCCTTGAATCGGGCATGATCCCCAAGATGGAAGCCTGCCTGGCCGCCGTGGACGGGGGAGTGGACCGCGCCGCCGTCGTCGACGGGCGCATGGCCCACTCGATGCTGCTGGAAGTCTTCACCACCGCCGGCATCGGCACCCAGATCATTCCGGACGGAGCAGAAGCATGAGCACCCCCACCACGCCCGCAGATACTGCGGCCCCCTCATTGGTTGATGCCTCCGGCTCAGGCAGCGAATGGCTCGCCCGCTACACCGACTCATTGATGAACGTCTTCGGCACCCCGCAGCGCGTCCTGGTCCGAGGCGAGGGCTGCACCGTCTGGGACGCTGACGGCAACGCCTACCTGGACCTGCTCGGCGGCATCGCCGTCAACGCTCTGGGCCACGCCCACCCGTTTGTCACCTCGGTGGTCGCCGGCCAGCTCAACACCCTGGGACACATCTCCAACTTCTTCACCAGCCCCACCCAGGTGGCCCTGGCAGAGAAGCTGCTGCAGCTGGCCCAGGCCCCGGCCGGCTCCAAGGTCTTCTTCGCCAACTCCGGCACCGAGGCGATCGAAGCCGCCTTCAAGCTGGCCCGGCGCAATTCCACCGGGGAACGCACCCGGATCATCGCCATGGACCGTGCCTTCCACGGCCGGACCATGGGTGCCCTGGCACTGACCGCCAAGGCCGCCTACCGGGAGCCGTTCGAACCGCTGCCCGGCGGCGTCGAGCACATCCCGTACGGCGACGTCGAGGCGTTGCGTGCCGCTGTGGATGAGACTGTCGCTGCTGTGTTCATCGAACCGATCCAGGGTGAAGCCGGCGTGCAGGTGCCGCCGGCCGGTTACCTGGAAGCCGCCCGGCAGATCACGCGCGACGCCGGTGCCCTGCTGGTGTTCGACGAAGTCCAGACCGGAATCGGCCGCACCGGGCGCTGGTTTGCCTCCGAAGGTGTGCTGCCGGACGCGATGACCGTGGCCAAGGGACTGGGCAGCGGCTTCCCGATCGGCGGGCTGATCACCTTCGGCCCCGAGGTCTCCGCCCTGCTGACCCCCGGCCAGCATGGAACCACCTTCGGCGGAAACCCCGTGGCAACCGCCGCCGCACTGGCCACGCTGTCCGCGATCGAAACCGACAACGTCATGGCGAACGTACAGGCCACCGGCGACTTCCTGCGCGAGGGCCTGCGCGCCGTGGACGGTGTCACCGAAGTCCGCGGCGAGGGCCTGCTGATCGGCATCGACCTGGGTCCGGACCTCGAAGGCGCGGCCCCGGCCGCCGTTCAGGCAGCGCTGGACGCCGGGTTCATCATCAACGCCACCGGCCCGGCCACCCTGCGCCTGGCACCCCCGCTGATCCTCACCACCGACCAGGCAGCAACCTTCCTGGACAAGCTTCCCGCCATCCTGCAGGCCGCCGCAGCCACGACGATTGGACAGTCATGACCCGCCACTTCCTCGTTGACACTGACCTGACCCAGGCCGAACAGGCTGAAGTCCTCGACCTCGCAGACGCCCTGAAGAAGGACCGCTGGAAATACCAGCCCTACGCCGGTGAAGGCTCCGGCCGGCAGACCGTCGCCGTCATCTTCGACAAGACCTCCACCCGCACCCGGGTGTCCTTCGCCGCCGGCATCTCCGATCTGGGCGGCGTGCCGCTGATCATCGGCGCGGGGGAATCCCAGCTGGGCCACAAGGAATCCATCACGGACACCGCCAAGGTCATGGAGCGCATGGTCTCAACCATCGTCTGGCGCACCTACGCCCAGTCCGGACTGGAAGAAATGGCTGCGAACTCCTCCGTCCCGGTCATCAACGCGCTCTCCGACGACTACCACCCCTGCCAGCTGCTGGCGGACCTGATGACCATCCGTGAGCACAAGGGCACCCTGGCCGGCCTGACCCTGACCTACCTGGGCGACTGCGCCAACAACATGGCCAACTCCTACCTGCTGGCCGGTGTCACCGCAGGGATGCACGTCCGGGTCGCCGGACCGGTGGGCTACCTGCCGGATCCGAAGATCGTCGACGCCGCAGCAGCCCGTGCCGAAGAGACCGGCGGATCCGTGCTGATCACCACCGACGCCGCCGAGGCCCTGGCCGGAGCCGACGTCGTCGCCACGGACACCTGGGTATCCATGGGCCAGGAAGAGGAGAAGGCCGAACGGCAGGAGCTGTTCCGGGACTACGCCGTGGACAGTGCCGCCATGGCGCAGGCCGCGGAGGACGCCGTCGTACTTCACTGCCTGCCCGCCTACCGCGGCTACGAGATTTCCGCCGATGTGATTGACGGCCCGCAGTCCGTGGTCTGGGACGAGGCTGAGAACCGGCTGCATGCCCAGAAGGCACTGATGGTCTGGCTGATGGCGCGGTCCGGTCTCACCGGAATCCCGGAGGAAGCGGCATGACCATGCCCACCACCAAGACGGCCCGGCAGGCGCGCATCCGTGCGCTGCTCACCGGGCGGTCGGTGCGGTCGCAGGCAGAGCTCGCCGCTTTGCTCGCGGACGATGGTGTGCAGGTCAACCAGGCCACGCTCTCCCGCGACCTGGTGGAACTCGGTGCCGTGCGCATGCGCGGCAAGGACGGCGTGC
>JBELZL010000031.1:0-44107 GCA_040274025.1 Arthrobacter sp.
GGTGGCCGCCAGTGCGGCCTCGGACGCCCGGTGGGTGACAAAGCGCAGTTCGGCGGTGGCGCCGGCTGCATCGGTGTGGCTCTTCTGGCGCATGGTCTCGATGGAGACGCCGTTCTCGGCGAAGACCCGGGCGACGGCGGAGAGGACTCCGGGCGCGTCCGCAACGTCCAGGCCAATGCTGTAGCTGGTGGTGACCTTCTCCAGCGGCAGGGCGGGAACATGCCCGGAAGCGGCCTCCACACCCATGTGGCCGCCGAGGACCAGGCGGCGGGCTACCGTGACGACGTCGCCCATCACCGCCGAGGCAGTGGGCGTTCCGCCGGCTCCCTGGCCGTAGAACATCAGTTCGCCGGCGTTTTCGGCTTCTACGAAGACGGCGTTGAATGCGCCATGCACCGCCGCGAGCGGGTGGGTTCGCGGAAGCAGCGTGGGGTGGACCCGCACGCTGACGCCCTCGGCGCCGTCGGCCTCGAGCTTTTCCGCGATCGCGAGCAGCTTGATGACAAAGCCGGCGTCCTTGGCTGCGGCGATGTCAGCAGCGGTGACCGAGGTGATGCCTTCGCAGGACACATTGGCCATTTCGAAGGTGGTGTGGAATGCAAGGGAAGCCAGGATCGCGCCCTTGGCAGCGGCGTCGTGCCCTTCCACGTCTGCGGTCGGATCGGCTTCGGCGTAGCCGAGGCGCTGTGCCTCCGCCAGGGCATCGGCGAACTGCGCGCCGGTGCTGTCCATGGCGTCGAGGATGTAGTTGGTGGTGCCGTTGACGATGCCCAGGACCCGGGTGATCCGGTCGCCGGAGAGGCTGTCCCGGATCGGACCCAGGATCGGGATGGCTCCGGCAACTGCGGCCTCGTAGGCCAGGCGGACACCGGCGGCGTCTGCCTTTTCGTACAGTGCCGCCCCGTCTGCGGCCAGGAGCGCCTTGTTGCCGGTGACCACGGATGCGCCATGGCCGATCGCGTGCAGGATCAGCGTGCGGGCAGGCTCCAGGCCGCCCATAAGCTCAATCACAATATCCGCGGATTCGACCAGCGCTTCAGCGTCCGTGGTGAACAGTTCGCGGGGAAGCTCGACGTCGCGCGGGGCGTCGGGATTGCGGACGGCGATGCCGGCCAGTTCGAGCTGTGCACCGGTGCGCGCCGTGAGGTCAGCGGCGTCGTTCAGGAGAATCCGGGCTACCTGGGATCCCACGTTGCCGCAGCCCAGCAGGGCCACCTTGAGGGTCTTCATTGCTTTGCGTTCTCCTATACCGGTCATGAAACGTCCCGCGCCAGCAGGTCTTCTTCGGTTTCGCCGCGGATAATCAGCCGCGCAGCGCCGTCCCGGACAGCCACGACGGGCGGACGGGCAATGTAGTTGTAGTTGCTCGACAGCGCCCAGCAGTAGGCGCCGGTGCCGGGAACGGCCACCAGATCTGAGTGGTCAACGTCCGAGGGCAGATAAACATCCCTCACCACTATGTCCCCGCTCTCGCAGTGTTTGCCAACCACGCGTGACATAACCGCGTCATGTTCGGAGCTGCGTGAGGCCAGGACGGCGGAATAGTCGGCGTCGTAGAGCACCGGGCGGGCGTTGTCGCTCATGCCTCCGTCCACCGAAACGTAGCGGCGTTCCGCGGTGCCGCCGTCGGCGGTGTCCACGCGCACCGTCTTGATGGTGCCGGCGCGGTACAGGGTGAAGGTGGTTGGTCCCACGATCGCGCGTCCGGGTTCGATCGAGATCCGCGGGACGGCAAGGCCAAGCTCTGCACAGGTGCCGGAGACGACGGCGGCCATGGCGGCTGCGATCTCCGCAGCCGGCCGCGGGGTGTCCGCTTCGGTGTAGGCGATCCCGTAGCCGCCGCCCAGGTCCAGCTCAGGAAGTTCCACGCCGTGCTGCGCCTTGACTTCTGCCAGGAAGCCGAGCAGACGGCGGGCCGCTTCCTCGAATCCTGCCGGGTCGAAGATCTGGGAGCCGATGTGGCTGTGCAGACCCAGCAGCCGAATGCCGGGATTCTGCAGCGCCGCCGCCACGGCAGCGGCGGCCGGGGAGGTTCCGGTCCCCGGGTCGGCGGCCATGGACAGACCGAACTTCTGGTCCTCGTGCGCCGTGGCAATGAACTCGTGGGTGTGGGCATGGACGCCGGGGGTCAGGCGCAGCATAACGTTCGCCTGCACACCGCGGTCCTGGGCGAGGGCGCCCAGCCGGTGCAGCTCGGGCAGGGAATCCACCACAATGCGGCCCAGCTCCATGTCCAGCGCACGGTTTAGTTCGGCGTCGGACTTGTTGTTGCCGTGCAGGCCCAGGCTGGCACCGGGTATCCCGGCGCGGGCGGCCACGGCCAGCTCACCGCCGGAGCAGGTGTCCAGCCGCAGCCCTTCCTGTGCCACCCAGCGGGCGATTTCGGTGCACAGGAACGCCTTGCCGGCGTAGTAGACGTCCACTCCCCCGCAGGCGTCGGCGAACGCGGCGTCAAAGGAGTCCTTGAAATCGCGGGCCCGGGCCCGGAAATCGGCCTCAGAGACCACAAACAGCGGGGTACCAAATTCAGCGGCAAGGGCGGAGACAGGAATGCCGGAAATCTCCAGCTCTCCGTCCTGGCTGCGCCGGACGTCGCGCGCCCACATTCCGGGGCGGAGCACATTGGCGTCTTCGGGGCAGCTGAGCCAAGCAGGTGCCAGCGGGGAAACGGTCATAACCGGGCCTTACATCCTCTCCGGAGCGGAGACGCCCAGCAGGTCCAGGCCGTTGGCCAGCACCTGGCGTGCGGCGGTGTTCAGCCACAGGCGCGTCCGGTTTACGTCGGTGACTTCCTCCCCGTTCTGCGGTGCGATGCGGCAGGCGTCGTACCAGCGGTGGTAGGTACCGGCAATAACTTCCAGGTGGCGGGCCACGCGGTGCGGTTCGCGGAAGGTGCTCGCCTGGGCCACCACGCCGGGGTACTGGCCGAGCGCAGCCAGCAGGGCACCTTCAGTCGGGTGGGAGAGCAGCGCGGCGTCGAACGCGGAGTCATCCACGCCCGCGGCTTCGGCGTTGCGGGCCAGGGCGTAGGTCCGTGCATGGGCGTACTGGACGTAGAACACCGGGTTCTCGTTGCTGCGCTTGGTCAGCAGATCCAGGTCAATATCGATATTGGAATCCGTGGAGAACCGGGCCAGGGTGTAGCGGGCAGCGTCCACGCCGACGGCGTCAACCAGGTCTTCGAGCGTGACCACGGTTCCGGCGCGCTTGGACATGCGGACCGGCTTGCCGTCCTTGACCAGGTTCACCATCTGGCCGATCAGCACCTCAACGCACTCCGGGTCGTGGCCGAGCGCTGCAGCAGCGGCCTTCAGCCGGGCCACGTAACCGTGGTGGTCCGCACCCAGCATGTAGAGATTCAGGTCGAAGCCACGTTCACGCTTGTTCTGGATGTAGGCGATGTCCCCGGCAATGTAGGCGGCGTTGCCGTCGGACTTGATGACCACGCGGTCCTTGTCATCGCCGAACTCGGTGGAGTTCAGCCACCACGCGCCGTCCTTTTCGTACAGGTTCTTGGAGCCCTTGAGCTTCTCGAGCAGCATTTCGACCTGCCCGTTCTCATGCAGGGAGTCTTCGTGGAAGTACACATCGAAGTCCACGCCGAAGTTGTGCAGGGATTCCTTGATGTCGCCGAACATCAGGTCCACGCCGATTGCGCGGAAACGCTCCTGTGCCTCCGCTTCCGGCAGTTCCAGGATGTTCGGCTCAACAGCCAGGACGCGGGAGGCGATGTCCTCGATGTACGCACCGGCGTAGCCGTCTTCGGGTGCCGGCTCGCCCTTGGCGGAGGCCAGCAGGGAGCGGGCAAAACGGTCGATCTGCGCGCCGTGGTCATTGAAGTAGTACTCACGGGTGACCTCTGCGCCCTGGGATTCGAAGACCCGGGCCAGGGCATCGCCGACGGCGGCCCAGCGGGTTCCGCCCAGGTGGATCGGACCGGTGGGGTTCGCCGAAACGAACTCAAGGTTGATCCGGGTACCGGAGAGCGCATCGGAGCGGCCGTAGGCGGGGCCCGCTTCTACGATCGCCTTGGCCAGTTCACCGGCGGCACCGGCGTCGAGCGTGATGTTCAGGAAGCCTGGTCCGGCAATGTCCACCTTCGCAACGCCGTCGATCTTCTCCAGACGCGAGGAGAGGATTCCGGCGAACTGGCGGGGGTTCATGCCGGCCTGCTTGGAGAGCTGCAGGGCGATGTTGGTGGCCCAGTCACCGTGGTCCCGGTTCCGCGGCCGCTCCACGCGGACCTCGGAGGGAAGCTCGATGCTGAATTCACCCGCATCGATGGCGTCTTTGAGGCAGGCAGTTACGGCAGAGGAAAGTTCTTCAGGAGTCACCGGTTAAGCATAGCGGGGCAGCACACCCGGACCTTATTCCTGGCGTTTGCGTCCTTTTACCCCTTTGGCGTACCTCACAGGCCTTTTAGCGCTTTGGCGTTCCCCTGGGCCGGCCCCGTGTGGCCTGGGGCACAGGCGGGCACCGAAAAGCATCCGGCGGCGTTGATGGGTTGTAATAAAGAAGGGGAGAACCGCCTGCAATGAAGGAGCATCCGTGAATTCCAAGAAACCGCTGCTAGCTGCTGCAGCCGGGCTGGCGCTGCTGGGGACCGCCGGCTGCGGGTCTGCCGGGACGGCACAGGACGCCGCTGTCGATGAGGCTTCCGGCACGCCCTCCACCGCCCCTCCTGCCGGAAGCCGCGAGTTCCAGGATGGACAGTACACCGCCGCCGGCACCTACATCCCGCCGTCGACCAGCCGGGAAGAGGTCAAGGTCTCTCTGACCCTGCAGGACGGAATGGTCACTGAACTCGAAGTCTCCACTTCGGGGAACCATCCAACGTCCAAGGCGTACCAGCGTGAGTTCACCAGCGGCGTGCAGGAGGAGGTCGTGGGAAAGCCCATTGACGAGCTGGACGTAGACAAGATTGCTACTTCCTCGCTGACCAGCTCGGGGTTCAACAAGGCCCTGGACGCCATCATGAACGAGGCTGCCCGCTAGCGGCTGCCATGGAGTCCTGGGCTTTCGAAGCGATTGGCACCCAGTGGGAGATCAGTGCCACAGAGCCGCTCGACAGCGGAACCCGCGCCGCGGTTTCCGCACTGGTTGAAGAGTATGACCAGGCCCTTTCGCGTTTCCGGAGCGATTCCGCGCTGGCCCGGCTGGGGCGCGGGGCCGGGTCCGTTGCCCTGCCCGGCTACACGGCCGCACTGTTCTCCCTCTTCGATTCCCTGGACCGCCTGACCGGTGGGCGGATGAACCCGCTGGTCGGCGGCTCCCTTGAACGCCTCGGGTACGGCCCCGGCTACCGCCTGACTCCTCAGGGCGAACCCTCCGGCGCACCGGCATGGCGCGAGGCCGTCCGGTGGGAGGTTGCCGCGTCCGGGGACGTCCTGCTCCACCTTGACCGGCCGGCGACCGTGGACGTTGGCGCAGCCGGAAAAGGCCAGCTGGTGGACCTCGTGTGGGAGCTGATCACCGGACGCGGCTATGCTTCGGTAGTGGTTGATGCCGGTTCCGACATGCGCCATTCCGGGCCGGATGTCCTACACGTCGCGCTCGGGCACCCGTACCGCTCCACCCAGGCCATCGGCGTCGTAAGCCTTCAGGGACGCGCCTTGTGCGCCTCTGCCACCAACCGCCGCGCGTGGGGCGAGGGCCTGCATCACGTCCTGGATGCCTCCACGGGCACTCCGGTCCAGGCCGTAGCAGCAACCTGGGTGCTGGCGCAGGATACCATGACGGCAGACGGCCTGGCCACAGCACTTTTCCTTACTGATCCTTCCTCTCTCACTGCCGAGTTCAATTTCGACTATGTCCGGATGTTCTCCGACGGCAGGGCAGAATTCTTACCCGCAATGGCTGGAGTCCTTTTTTCATGACCGTATCCCTGAGCGCTCCCTCCGCACGGCTGCAGCGCCTGCTCGGCAAGATGAGCATGTACCGCATGCTCGTAGTGCTGCTGCTGGCCATGGCGGCGTGGTCCTTTGTGCTCTCCTTCACCGGCGCGCTGTTCTACACACCGGCTGAGCTGGGGGCAACGCTGGCAACTGCCGTAGTCTCCACCCTGATGGCCAGCCGGGTCATGGGACTGCTGTTCCGGACCTTCCCGCAGACTGACTCGGCGCTGATTACCGGACTGCTGCTGTTCTTCCTCTTCTGGCCCACCACAGACGGTGCCCAGCTGGGCTGGATAGCGCTGGCCGCGCTGGCTGCCACAGCCTCCAAGTACCTGCTGGTGTGGCGGAAGCGCCACATCTTCAACCCGGCCGCGGTAGGTGCCTTCGTTATGGGTCTCACCGGTCTGACCGCTCCTGTCTGGTGGGTCGCGGCTCCGCTGATGCTCGTGGCAGTGGTCCCCGCGGCGCTGCTGGTGCTCTACCGCAGCCGGCTGCTGCCGATGGCCGCGGTGTTCACCGCCGTGGCTGCCGGGCTTACAACGGTGCGTTTCGCTGCTGCCGGAGAGCCGGTCCTGGAAGGCCTTGCGACTGCCTTCACCTCCTATCCGGTCCTGTTCTTCGCAGGCTTTATGCTCTCCGAACCTTTGACCCTGCCGCCGCTGCGCTGGCAGCGCCTGGCCGAAGCCGCCGTCGTTGGCGTCCTGTTCTCCGCCCCGCTTGCCCTGGGGCCGGTCTATATGACCCCGGAGCTCGCCCTGCTGATTGGCAACCTGCTGGCCTTCGCCGCAGGACAGCGCGGAGGCATTGCGCTGCGGCTGCGCTCCTCCCGCGAGCTGACGCCGAGCTCGCGCGAGCTGGTGTTCGAGCCCGAGCGGCCGCTGCGCTACACCGCCGGGCAGTACCTTGAACTGAGCCTGCCGCACCCCAGCCCGGACAGCCGGGGGCTGCGCCGGATCTTCAGCCTCACCTCCGATCCGGCGGATCCGAACACCGTGTCCGTGGCCCTGCGCATCTCAGCGCCGGGAAGTTCCTTTAAGACCAAGCTCCTGGCCCTGAAACCGGGGGCACGGATCTCCGCGACCTCCGTCGGCGGTGACTTCCAGCTCCCCCGCGACGCCTCCCGCAAGGTCCTGATGGTGGCCTCGGGAATCGGCATCACGCCGTTCCTCAGCCAGCTGCGGTCCCCGGACGCGGCGGGCCGTGACATTGTGCTGGTCTATGCCGCCTCCTCCACCGAGGAACTTGCCTATGCCCGGGAGCTCTCGGATCTAGGGGCCCGCGTGCTCGTGTGCACTCCCGCCGATCCGCTGGTCCCGGGGTGGACCTGGCTGGGAGCGGGCCTGCCGGATGCCGCTGCCCTGGCGAAGGCAGTGCCCGACGCCGCGGAACGTACCGCGTATGTGGCCGGGTCGCCGTCGGCTGTTGCTGCTGCCCGCCGGGCCCTCAAGGGTGCCGGTGTGCGCCGCGTCCAGACCGATCCTTTCCTCGGCTATTAATCCCCTCTTCCTTCCTTTCCCTCGAGAGGCCAGTTACGGCTCTTTTCGAGGCTGAAACGAGCCGTAACTGGCCTCTCGGCGCGTGGGAAACGAAAGTGGTTTCCGGCCAGCCGCCAGAACCTGCTAAGCTTCTTTAGTCCCTGCAGGACACACCGGTTTTCCGGTGTCCCGCCCTCGTAGCTCAGGGGATAGAGCGGTTGCCTCCGGAGCAACAGGCCGTAGGTTCGAATCCTATCGAGGGCACCAAACCTGCAGGGAAAACCCCGCTGCCGTTACCGGCAGCGGGGTTTTTGTTTCCCCGAGCGCCCGGGTTAGAACCGGATCGCGTCGATGACCTTCACCCGCACTGCCACCAGTGCCGGGATCAGCCCGGCCAGCGCTCCAACCGCCGTGGCAGCACCGAGTCCCAGCAGGGCTGCCTCGATCGGGAAGGGCGGCAGTTCGGCAATACCGAAGGCGACCTGGCGCTGGACCACGGGCAGTTTGGCTACGGCGATGGCGGCCATGACTCCGACCAGTCCCGCAACGAAAGTCGCCACAATGGACTCAAGCATGACCCCGAAGAAGATCCTGCCCGAGGTTGCCCCGAAGCTGCGCCGGATTCCAATCTCACGGACACGGTATTTCACCGTGACCATGGAAATGTTCAGCAGCCCTACAGCGCCCAGGAGCAGCACCAGACCGGCAATGCCGCCGACGGCCAGCTGCATTCCCCCGTAGGGGTCGCCATAGGCCGCATAGTCTCCTCGGTAGACATCAAACTGCATGGCCGGGAACTGCGCGGACAGATCCGAAACGATGGCAGCCTGCAGCGGCTCGGCGATTTCCTCCGGCACCCACAGTTCCAGCATCGGCGTGATGTTCGTATCCGCTCCGGAGCCGGCGCCCACCCTGTCATAAGCGTCCGCGAGCAGGTAGGCCGAGGGCGGCTCATCCGGCCAGAGGTTCCGGCGGACACCGGTAACCACAGCGTCCACCGGCGTCCCGTTCGAAATCTGGACCACGGGGTTAACCGCCAGGTCCGGGGAACCCAGCCGGGCATAGAACGCCTCGTTCACGATCACAGCCGGCGCCAGGCGCTGGGCGTCTGCCTCGCCGAACCATGACCCGGCAGTCAGGTTCACCCGCCGCATCACGCCGTAGTCGGCGTCGACCACCGAGGTTTCCGTCTGCATCACACCGTCCGGGAACTGGAAGGGAACCACGGTCCGAAGGTTCAGGGACGCGTATTCGATGGCGTACCGGTCCACTACCGAGCCGTAGGCCTGCCGCAGGGGCGCTGGATCCGGAAAGTTCCCGTCCATCGGGTACGCGCTCACGGTCAGGGTGGCCGGGCGTCCGCTCGTGGCCTCCGATCCCTGCTCCATCGCCTCCCGGGACATGTCCGCGAGCGCGACGACGGTGGTCAGGGATGCCACGGAAAGGGCTACACCGATGAGTGCCAGCAGAACGCGGGTCTTATGGGTCCGCAGTTCAGCCCACGCCTCTGCCAGTGAGCCTGCAATACCGGAAAGGCTCATGCTGCGGCCTCCGCTCCGGCACACAGTTGCCCACCCTCCAGAAGGTAGTGGCTGTGCGCCAGCGCCGCCACGTTCGGGTCGTGGGTGATCGTGATGAGCGCTGCGCCGGACTCTCCCGCCACTTCAGCAAGCAGCGCCATCACGGACTGTCCCGTGGCGATGTCCAGTGCACCCGTGGGTTCGTCTGCGAGGATGAGCTGCGGGCCGCGGACCAGTGCCCGCGCAATGGCGACGCGCTGCTGCTCTCCGCCGGAGAGCCGCTGCGGCTTATCCTTCAGGCGGTTGCCCAGCCCTACCCGTTCCAGCATTTCGGCGGCCAGCTTTTCCCGCCGCCAGAAGGCGCGTCCCTTCGCGTACAGCAGGGGCGTCATGACATTTTCCAGGGCGGTGCGTTCAGCCAGGAGATTGAACTGCTGGAAGATGAAGCCGACGGCGGCGCCGCGCAGGACAGCGCGCTGGTTGCCTCCCATCCTCTCCACCGGCACGCCGTCGAATTCAATGGTTCCGGTGGTGGGAAGGTCCAGCATCCCCAGAATGTTCAGCAGCGTGGACTTCCCGGAGCCGGAGCGGCCCACAATCGATATGTGGTCCCTGCGGCGGACGTCCAGGTCCACACCGCCGAGAATATGCAGCTCCTCGTTGTCCGGCAGCCGGACAGTCCGCGTGACACCGCGCAGCCGCACCAGCGGCTGGTCTTCCGCGGCAGCGGAGCCGGCCAGGCCGGGGAACGCATCGATGTACTGCGTCATCCGCCCATCGCCCCTCTCATGGCGATCTGCCCGTCGTCCTGCGCCGGGGAGCCGGGGACAAACTGGAGAACCTGCTCGCCCTCGGCAAGCCCTTCGGTGATTTCGACCTGCTGTCCGTCGTTGAGGCCCAGGCTCACTGCACGCTCTTCCGGCGCTCCGGAAGCATCCTGGACTACCCAGACCACTCCGTTCTGCACCGCTCCCCGGACGGCAGTGGCGGGCACAGTCACTACATCCTCGGCGTGGCCCGCGGTGATGTCCACGCTGGCCCCCAGCCCGGAGAAGACGGCGACTCCGGCCGGCACCGCGCAGCTGAACGTTCCCGCTGCTCCGCCGGCCGGCTGTCCCTCAGCGGAAGCCGGCTCCTGGCCGGCGTCCTTTTCGGCCGCGCCGCCGGTGGTGATGCCTGCGCATTCAAACGGTGCAGGGCCGCCGTTCAGGGTGACCTTGGCGGTCTGCGGCCGGTCCAGGATGCGGAACTGCTGCTCGGTGCTGAGGGTTCCCTGGACTGAGAATGTTCCCGGCGCCACCGCTGCGACGTCGGTTCCCACACTCACCTGCTGGTTCAGCAGCACCGGGAAATCCGTCAGGGTCCCCGACGCCGTCGCGACAATATCTGAGTAGGTATAGAGCTGCACCGGTGCCGGGGGCGGAGCGTCGTCTTCGTCCTGCTGGGCAAGCGCCGCCGGAGGGGCCTCCACCGGCTTCCGCACCTGGAAGAGCCGGTCCCCCTTGGTTACGGCCTGCCCGGCCTCCACGTCGATGTACACCACGGTCCCGTCACTGGTGCTGCGGACGGTAGCCGCGGGATCCGCCACGACGGATCCCTGTGCCTGGACCAGGTTGGTCACACTGGCACGGGTAGCCTCGACGGTCGCGGTCTGCAGCTCGGCAGAGGGCGCCAGCGTTTCCGCCTCCGCCGCAAGACCGTCTAAGAAGGCCAGTTTGAACAGTGCTGCGGCAATGACGCCAAACACCACCAGCCAGAGAATTGGAAATACCAAGCGCCGGGCAGCACCCATGCAGATCCCCCAAATACGTTCCGCGGCCGGTGTGTGCCGGCGGCGGGGATGGTCCGGTTTCCAGGGACAGCGGATGGGCTGCCCGTTTCCGGTTGACTCGGATGGACGCTACCAGCGTCAAAGCGCCGACGACGCCGATTTGCCCCGGGGCGCGCCAAATCCATCCCGCTGGTGGAGCCGGTTCATCCCCGCGGCTATGCGGCTTGTTTTCATTCAGGACAGCTTCTGTCCGCATCCGGGAGTAGCTTTGGGAACATGCTCGAGACATCAGCAAGGCTGCTGCATCTGCTTTCACTGCTGCAGCTGCGCCGTGAATGGACCGGCGCCGCGCTGGCGGAGCGGATGTCCGTCACCGAACGCACCGTGCGGAGGGACATCGGCAAGCTCCGCAGCCTCGGTTATCCGATCTCAGCTTCCCCCGGGATTGCCGGCGGGTACCAGCTGGGCGCCGGTGCCCAGCTGCCTCCCCTGCTGCTCGACGACGAGGAAGCGCTCGCCGTCGCCCTCGGCCTGACCGCTGTGGCTTCCGGCCCTGTGTCCGGCATCGGCGAAGCGTCCATCCGTGCCCTGGTGAAGCTTGAACAGGTCCTCCCCGGCAGGCTGCGGCCCAAGTTCTCTGCCCTGCGCCAGTCGGTGAGCGTCCTGGCTGGTCCGTCTGCGGCAGCCTCGGCAGTGAACCCGGAGATCCTCACCGCCTTTTCGACGGCGATCTCGGAACGGCGCATGGCTGCGTTCCGTTATCAGGCGCTCGAATCGGCGGAGGGACGGCGGATCGTGGAGCCCTACAAGCTGGTCAGCACCGGACGGCGCTGGTACCTGGTGGCCTGGTGCACGGAACGCCAGGACTGGCGGACCTTCCGGGTGGACCGCTGCCAGTCGGTGCCTGCACTCCGCGAGCGCTTCGTTCCCCGGCCGCTGCCGGCGAAGGACCTGGCTGCCTACGTGCAGGCGGCCATTACCCGAAGTCCCTACCAGTACGACGTCGTTATCCGCATTGCGGCTCCGCTGGCCTCGGTGGCGGAACAGGTTCCCGCCGAGGTTGCCGTGCTGGAAGCGGACGGTCCCGGGCACACCGTGCTGCGCAGCGGCTGGGACTCGCTGGACCAGCCGCTGGTCCGGATGGCAGGCATGGGAGTGGAGTTCGAAATCCTGGCTCCCGAAGAGATGCGGGAGCGGGCGCGTGCTGCCGCCGGGCTGCTGGCCCGGGCCGCCGGTTCCCCGCACCATGCCGAGGCACTTGCTTCTCCGCAGCCTCTTCCGCCCACGCACTAGACTGGTGCCAACTATGGCACTGACAATCTCCTATCCCCCGCAGCTCCCTGTCTCGGAACGCCGCGAAGACATCATGGCCGCGATTGCGGCCAACCAGGTCACCGTGATCGCCGGTGCCACCGGTTCGGGCAAGACCACCCAGATACCGAAAATGTGCCTGGAACTCGGCCTGGCTGAGAAGGGCCTGATCGGCCACACCCAGCCCCGGCGGCTGGCAGCACGGACCGTTGCGGAGCGGATCGCCGAGGAGCTCGACGTCAAGATCGGCGCCGAAGTGGGCTTCCAGGTGAGGTTCACCGGGGAAACCAGCCGGGACACCAAGGTCAAGCTGATGACCGACGGCATCCTGCTCGCGGAGATCCAGCACGACCGAAAGCTGAAAAAGTACAGCACGATCATCATCGACGAGGCGCACGAACGCAGCCTCAACATCGATTTCATCCTCGGCTACCTCAAGCGTCTGCTGCCCGAGCGCCCCGACCTGAAAATCATCATCACCTCAGCGACCATCGACCCGGAGCGGTTTGCCCGCCACTTCGCCGCCCCGGACGGCACCCCGGCGCCGGTCATCGAGGTTTCGGGCCGGACCTTCCCGGTTCAAATCCGCTACCGGCCGCTGAACCAGCCGGCACTGGGCGCCCTGGAGGATGACGAGGACGAGCTCGAAGAGGACCGCGACCCGCTGGATGCTGTCTGCGACGCCGTCGACGAGCTCTCCCGTGAGGCTCCCGGGGACATCCTCATCTTCTTCTCCGGTGAACGGGAGATCCGCGACGCCGCCGATGCCCTGCGCGGCACGGTCACCCGCAACCCCCGCCTGGCCAATACCGAGATCCTCCCGCTGTACGCCCGGCTGTCGCTGGCCGAGCAGCACCGGGTCTTCTCCCCCGGCAAGCACCGCCGGATTGTCCTGGCCACCAACGTTGCCGAGACGTCGCTGACGGTCCCGGGGATCAAGTACGTCATTGACACCGGCACCGCGCGCATCTCGCGCTACTCGCACCGCACCAAGGTGCAGCGCCTGCCAATCGAGCGCATCTCCCAGGCGTCGGCCAACCAGCGTTCAGGGCGCTGCGGCCGTGTCTCGGACGGCATCGCCATCCGCCTCTACTCCGAGGAAGACTTCGAAGCCCGGCCGGAATTCACCGATCCGGAAATCCTGCGCACCAACCTCGCTGCCGTCATCCTCCAGATGGCGGCCATGGGCGTGGCGCAGGGCCCCAAGGACGTGGCGGACTTCCCGTTCGTCCAGCCGCCTGATCCCAAGGCAGTGAACGACGGCGCGCTGCTGCTCCGTGAGCTCGGTGCGCTGGCACCCAAGGGCGGGATCACCGCCGTCGGGCGCAAGCTTGCCCAGCTGCCGGTTGACCCCAGGCTCGGCCGGATGATCGTGGAGGCAGGCCAGCGGGGCTGCGTCCGCGAGGTTATGGTCCTGGCCGCGGCACTGACGATCCAGGATCCGCGGGAGCGGCCGTCCAAGGACGACCCGGCCCGCGCCCAGAAGGCCGCCGAGCTGCACAAGCGGTTCGTGGATGAGAACTCGGACTTCACCGGCTTCCTGAACCTTTGGCGCTACGTCCAGGAGAAGCAGAAGGAACTCTCCTCCTCGCAGTTCCGCAAACTGTGCAAAAACGAGTTCCTTAACTTCCTGCGCATCCGCGAATGGCAGGACCTGTTCGCGCAGCTGCGCCAGCTGGCCAAGCCCTTGAGCATCACGCTCTCCCCCGGCGAGGTGGATCCGGTTGGCCGTGACAAGGACGTCCACATCTCGCTGCTCTCCGGCCTGCTCAGCCATATTGGTCTGTACGACCAGCGCAAGCGCGAGTATGCCGGTGCGCGCGGCACCCGTTTCGCCGTCTTCCCGGGCTCGTCGCTGTTCAAGAAGTCCCCGGACTGGGTCATGGCCGCCGAACTGGTGGAAACCTCCCGCCTCTGGGCCCGTATAGCGGCGAAGTTTGATCCCCTGTGGGTGGAGGAAGTCGCTCCGCACCTGATCAAGCGCACCTACAGTGAACCCCACTGGTCCAAGCGCAACGGGTCCGTGATGGCCTATGAGAAGGTCACGCTCTACGGCGTGCCGGTCATCCCCCGCCGCAGCGTGAACTACGGCCGGATCGATCCGGCACTCTCCCGCGAGATGTTCATCCGGCATGCCCTGGTGGAGGGTGACTGGCGCACGCACCACAAGTTCTTCCACCGCAACCAGGCGCTGCTCGCCGAGGTGGAAGAACTGGAGACCCGGGTGCGCCGCCGCGGCCTGCGGGTGGACGATGAAACCCTGTTCGAGTTCTACGACGAGCGCGTTGGCTCCGAGGTGGTCTCCGAACGGCACTTCGACAAGTGGTGGAAGCATGCGCGGCACGAAAACCCCGCGCTGCTCGATTTCGATCCGGATGCACTGCGCACCGACGACGCCGCTGGCCTGGACGAGAACGAGTTCCCTAAGACCTTCCGGTATGCGGACTTCGACCTGCCGCTCTCCTACGAGTTCACCCCGGGCGTTCCGGGCGCCAACGACGGCGTGACCGTCGAGGTTCCGGTGCTGTTCCTGAACCAGCTGGACCCCGAACCTTTCCGCTGGCAGATTCCGGGCCTGCGCGCCGAGCTCATCACTGCGCTGATCAAGTCGCTGCCCAAGGCCGTGCGCAAGAACTTCATTCCGGCGCCGGACGTGGCGCGTGCCGCTGCGGCAGCGCTGGCGGCTGACTTCGATCCGGCGTCGGATCCCCTTGAAACGTCGCTTGAGCTGGCCCTGCGCCGATTGAAGGGGCACATTATTCCGCCCGGCTTGTGGAACTGGGAGGCAATCCCGGAGCACCTGCGGATGCGCTTCTCCGTGGTGGATTCCTCCGGCCGTGTCCTCGATGAAGGCAAGGACCTGGCCGCGCTGCAGGAGTCCCTGGCCCCTGCAACCCGGCGGGCCATTGCCGATTCGCTCGGCGCGACGCCAGGTACGGTGAAGCCTTCGCCGAAGGCTGTTAAAGGCAAGCAGGCACGTACTGCCGGCGCTTCCGGCAACGGGCAGGCGACGCCGTCGTTCCGTGAAGAAACCGGCCTCACCGAGTGGAGCGTGGGAACAGTTGCACGGCGGATCGACACGCTGGTTGCCGGGCATACCGTCACCGGTTATCCCGCCCTGGTGGATGAAGGGTCCACTGCCGGCCTGCGGGTCTTCCAAAATGCTGCCGAGCAGGAGGCTGCCATGCGCGGCGGAGTGATCCGGCTGCTTGCGCTGCGTGTGCCCAGTCCGGGGAAGTACGTGCTTGAACACCTCAGCAACGCCGAGAAGCTCACCTTCAGCCAGAATCCGCACGGCAGCGTTTCAGCCCTCATCCAGGACTGCACACTCGCCGCGATCGACAAGCTCACACCGGAGGAACTGCCCTGGACACGCGAGGAGTTCGATGCGCTGTATGAGCGCGTGCGTGCCGACCTGATCGACACCGTGTTCAGCGTGACGGCAATCGTGGAGAAGGTCCTGTCCGCTACCCGCAGGATCCAGAAGCAGCTCAAAGGCACCACGTCCCTGGCGCTGATTTCGGCGCTCAATGACATCCGTGCCCAGCTGGAGCAGCTGGTCTACCCCGGTTTTGTGGCGCGCACCGGCTACGCACAGCTGGCGCAGCTGCCGCGCTACCTGGCCGGCATTGAGCGGCGGCTGGAGAAACTGCCCACCAACGTGCAGCGGGATTCGCTGAGCATGGCGGTGGTACAGGGGCTGGAAGATGATTACGACGACGCCGTGGCGGCCCTGGCGCCCGGGCGCGGCACTCCGCCGGCGCTGGCTGAGGTGCGCTGGATGATCGAGGAGCTGCGGATCAGCTTCTTTGCGCAGGAACTGGGAACGGCCCGGTCCGTTTCAGAGAAACGGATCCGGACCGCTCTGAACCAGGCGCTGGCTCCGGCGTAGGTCCTGCCGGGGCGTAGGTCCTGCCGGGACTATGCCTCGGGCACGAACTCGCCGTAGCCGGCGGCCTTGAGGCCTTCGCGCAGTTTTTCTGCGTTGGCTGCCATCTTGTCCTGGTCGGGGTTGGTTTCCGCCCGGCTGAAGTCGAAGTCCTCCAGTGAGTTCGCAGGCCAGACGTGGATGTGCAGGTGGTCGATTTCGAAGCCTGCGATCGTCAGACCGGCACGCTCAGCCCCGAAGACGTCCACCTGGACCTTACCGATGGCCTGGGCAACGGCCGTCAGCTTTGCCAGGAGGTCTGCCGGCGCGTCCGTCCACTTGTCGATCTCCTGCCGCGGGACCACCAGGGTGTGCCCGTCGGCGAGGGGGCCGATGCTCAGGAAGGCAACGACGTCGTCGTCCTTCCAGACAAAGCGGCCGGGGATTTCACCCTCGATGATCCTGGTGAAAAGCGTGCTCATGCGTTCTCCTTGCTCTGGCTGGCGGTCCCCGCCGGGGAGCTGCACACGCAGCGGGGGCGGAACGGGACGGCCGGTAAACATGCTTTGACGCTACCCGTCTGCGGCGCCGGTTGCCACCGGCTGCCCCGGCGTGGAGGACCACTGCGACCATGAGCCGGGATACAAGGCAGCCTCGACCCCGGCCATGGCCAGCGCTGCGACCTCTGCCGACGCATAGATGCCGGAGCCGCAGTAGGCTCCCACGGGTTTTGAGCCGTCCACACCGGCTGCCTCGAAGCGCTGCCTCAGTTCGGGGACCGGCAGGTAGCGTCCGTTGGCATCCAGGTTCCCGGCCGCGGGGACGTTGATTGCTCCCGGGATGTGCCCTGCCTGCGGGTCGATCGGTTCGCTCTCGCCGCGGAAGCGTTCAGGTGCCCGTGCATCGATGAGCACACCCTCCGCAGCCAGTTCGGGCACGTTCTCCATCTCCACGACGGGCAGGTGCCCCCAGGACAGCTCTACCGAGCCCGGTTCCGGTGTGACGTGCCCTTTCTCCAGCTCCCCTCCGGCGGCATGCCAGGACTGCACGCCGCCGTCGAGCAGCCGGACAGTCTCGAAGCCGGCGTGGCGCAGCAGCCACCAGGCGCGTGCTGCCGCGGCGCCCCCGGCGGCGTCGTACGCGACTACTGTGTCGCCGTCGTTGATTCCCCAGCCCTGCGCCAGGGCTGCAAAGACCGACGGCGACGGCAGCGGATGCCGTCCTCCCGGCCCCGGCGGGGCGGAGAGCTCAGTGTCCAGGTCAACGTAGACCGCTCCGGGCAGGTGCCCTTCCAGGTATCTGCGGTGTCCGTCGCTGCGTCCCAGTTCCCAGCGCACGTCCAGCAGCCGGACAGGTTCCCCGGCTGCCAGTGCTTCGCGGAGTTCTTCCGCTCCGATGAGAATCTCCGTCACAGGTCCACCACGTCTCCCGGTGCCAGCCGCTGGTAGCTGGTTCCGTACATGGCGCCGAAGCGTTCCAGATGTTTTTCCACGATTCCTCGGCCTTTTCCGTTGAGCAGTGCGTCGTGGATCGGATGCGCCGTTGCGGCTCCCACTGCAATGACGAAGTCGATAACCTCACCCACCTTGGACCAGGGCGCGTGGATCGGCACCAGCAGCACTTCTGCCTTGAGTCCGTTGGGCACCGTGAAGGAATCCCCGGGGTGATAGATGCGGTCCTCGATCAGGTAGGCGAGGTTTTCAACCATTGGAATCAGCGGGTGGATCAGTGCGTGCTGTCCGCCGAAGGACCGTACCGAGATTCCTGCGATTTCCTGGACAGTGTTGGGTTCGACGTCGTGGATGCGGTCCTGTGCATTTTCTGCTGCTTCGCTGCGCAGTGATGCTGCAAGTGCTGCGGGGGCGTAGAGCTGGAGGTCTGCTCGCTCGGCCAGGATGGGCAGTACCTGCTCGGTGTCGATGTGGTCTGCGTGCTCGTGTGTCAGCAGGATTGCGTCTGCGTCCCGCAGAGCTTCTTCGACCTCGGAAAAGCTGCCCGGATCCAGTACCAGGACTGATCCCTCTTTTTCGAAACGGACACAGGAATGCGTGTACTTGGTCATTTTCATAGGGTCACGATACTCCGGCTCTGCTGCCGTCTCCGGGCAGGCCACGGCGTACCAACGCTGATAATCTGGGGTCAGGTCCGATCCCCGTTAGCCCAGGAGGCTTCCATGTCAGCGCAGCCATCGTCCTCGCGACGTACTGCCGAGCCCCGGGTTACCCGGCAGCGGCTGGCTGTTGGACGTACTTTGGATTCGCTTGATGACTTTCTAAGTACCCAGGAGCTTCACCGTCTGCTTCAGGACCGTGGCGAGAAGGTCTCTCTGGCTACTACCTACCGGATCCTCCAGTCCATGGCTGATGACAAGCAGGTCGATGTTCTCCGTGGTGCCGACGGTGAGGTTTTGTACCGCCGCTGCGAGGCTGAGCACCACCACCATCATTTGGTTTGCCGCAACTGCGGCAAGGCTGTTGAGGTTGAGGCTCCTGCTGTTGAGAGCTGGGCGGCCCGTCTGGGCCGTGAACACGGTTTTACAGAGGTTGCGCACACCGTTGAGGTCTTTGGGCTTTGTCCGGAGTGTTCGCGGTAGCCTGTGCCATCGTTGTCAAGGTGCCTCAGCGTTCGGTGCAGGCACAGCCTTCTTGGGCCCTGTGCCGTCGCCCGTACTCATCAACTTTCTGCCTTTTAAAATCGCGTAAACCGCCGGTAATCGGAGGTGCTGAAAGGGGCCGTTTTGGGCCTCTGAATGTCAGTGGCAGCTGAGAGTCTTGAGGTATGAGCCGCTCCTCGGACACCCCGTTCACCCGGTCAGCTGACCGGGAACGGAGCGGTGCGCCGGGAGCCGAACCCTCGTGTCATGCTGACTCTGCTGAGCACGGTCCTACCGGCACGTCCGGCCCGCACCCCAGCTTCGCAGCCCTCTCCGGCACCGTCTTTTGTGCCGATCCGGCACTCGTGAATGACACCCCTGTGGAGACTCTTCCCGAAGGTTTCGCTGGCCGGTTGTCGTTCCGTGGTCCCGAGTCCCTGGGCTATGACGAAACAGTGTCCGCACTGCAGCGTCTGGGAATGCTGATCTCGTGGGCGCAGGCCCAGCAGGCACGTGTTGCCGCCCGTTTGGAGGTGCTCTTCGCCCGGGACATTGCCGAAGCATCCGGACGCGAAGAACCAGCACTGGCCCTGAGTCTTGCCGCCGCTGAAGCCTCCACTGTCCTGAACATTCCACATATGACTGCTATGCAGCTGATCAGTGAATCCTCCCGGCTCTGTGCTGATGCTCCGGAGACCCTAGCCCGTCTGAGCGAGGGGAAGATCGCACTCCAGCACGCGCGCATCATCCTCGAAGAAACCCACAACTTACCCACTGACCTGCTCGAGGTCCCGGAAGATGAGGCTGCGGCCGGTGCGGGTCCCGCTGCGGCCGGCTCTGTAGACCCGGACGCGTCCGGGGCGGCCGATGACCCGTCCGCCCAGGACTCTGGCCAGCTGGACCTCGGCCTTGATGACCTGAGCACACCCGGCGGTGAGGGAACGTGCCCTGACTCCTCAAGCAGTCTGCCCGACGGAGTAGACGGCGCCGAAGGAAAAGCCGGAGCCGCAGCCGCGGCCAACTCCGATACCTGTGCCGGGGTCAAGGTGCTCACAGTACGAGGAGCGTTCGAACTGGATCTGCTCGCCGCAGCGGAAGGCCGGACCGCTGCCGGGTTCGGGAGGCGTGCCCGCAGGCTCCGCGAATCACGGTTTCCGGATCTGATTCCGGTCCGTCACCGTCAGGCGAAGGACAAACGGCGGGTGACGTTCCAGCCCCTGCCGGACGGTATGTCCTGCCTCAGTGCCATCATCGCTGCGGAGAAGGGCCAGGCCTTGTTCGCCGCGCTCACCGGTGCCGCCAAGGCCGGCAAACGAGCCGGTGACCCCCGGACTATGGACCAGCTCCGTGTAGATATCCTCACCGACCTGCTGCTCGAAGGCGAACCAGCAGCTGCCCCCGTCGCCGAAAGGGATACCAGCACGGTTTCTGGATCCGCTGATGGCACTGACACTGACTTTGGATCCGGATCCGGGTACGGGTCCGGAACCGGACCTGGCACTGACTCCGGGTACGGGTCCTGCTCAGGTTCTGGGCACGGGCCTGGCTCTGGCTCTGACTCCGGCTCTGGCTCTGGCTCTGGCTCTGGCTCTGGACGAGTAAAGACCACGGATAACCCAGCGGCTTCACGCACCGGCGCCCGTACGAGCAAGCGTCCGCGCCGGGCAGAACGGCATCGAAACCAAAACCGGTCCAAGGTCCGCACGGAGGTCATGGTCCTGATAAACGCGGATACCCTTGCCGGACTCGACGAGAACCCGGCTGAACTCAACGGCTACGGGCCCATCAGTGCAGAGACCGCACGGGCCATGTTCCTCGACGCTCTGCACTGGACACCCTTGCTCCAGGACCCAGCCACCGGAGAGATTCTGAATGTCGGACGAACACGGCGTATCCCGGCCGGGCTCAAACGCTGGCTCCAGGCAAGGGATGGAACCTGCAGGTTCCCCGGCTGCTCAGTGAGCGTCACCCATGCCGAGATCGACCACACCACACCCTTCTCCCACGGCGGACCAACAGACCACGCGAACCTGGAACACCTCTGCCCAAAACACCACCGGTTCAAGACCCTCGGTCACTGGAAAGCACGCCAACCCCAGGCCGGAACCATCGAATGGAACTCACCCACCGGCCGCACCTACACAACAGACGCCGCATTGGGCTACCTGCCCAGCCAACCGGGGCAGCCTGCAGACCGCGGCACGCAAAGAATGCTGCAACCAGGGCAACCAGGGGAACCAAGGCAACCAGGGCAACCAGGACAACCAGGACAACCAGGGCAACCAGGGCAACCAGACGATGATCCGCCGCCCTTCTAGATAAAGCTCGCAGGTTCAGCTGCCTGTCACTGGTACGCCTTTGCACTCCCAGGCCCGTGTACAAGGCGTCCCTGGGAAAGCCGAGCGCTGGATTCTTGAGATGCCTGGTACGTGACGATCGCCAACGAACAGAACCCGCGCCGGCCTTTACGCGGCAGGCACGCCACACGCCATACGCTGGTCCTTGGGGATCCGCCCGGTACGGTGTGGGCACATGGTACGGACACAGGCACAGGCACAGGCACAGGCACAGGCACAGGACTAGTTGGCTTGCTGCTGAACAAGTTGGCTTATGAGGAGCAGAGCTGCCCTGCTGCCGCCTCAAGCGCTTACTTTCGTGGGCCGGGGGCAGGCTCACTGCTTCGCGCAGAGGCAGATCCCAAGCCGCTCCCAGCCCGGACCGGCTCAGCCCAGCACCTGCCCAACCGGCCCGCCCAGCCCAGACCGCCCCACCCGGACCGGCTCAGCCCAGCTCAGCGAATCCCTGCGCCGCAAGCTCACGCAGCAGTAACCAACCGGCGGTTCCGGCCGCGGACAGCCATGATGATCCGGCAGACCAAGTAGATGGCAAAGGAAATCGTTGTCACGTAAGGGCTGATGGGAATGCGCCCACCGAGAGCCAGAAGAATGCCGCCCACAGCAGAAACCAGGGCAAAGATGACACTCAAACCAACAACCAGACGGGGCGAAGAGGTCACTAGCAAGGCAGCAGCAGCAGGAGTAATCAGAAGCGAAAGCACCAGAAGGGCACCCACAACCTGAATGGACAAAGCAACCGAAAGCCCCAGAAGGAACATAAAGACGATAGACAGCACACCCACCGGAACACCACGGGCCTGCGCAAGTTCCGGATCAGAACTGGCAAACGTCAGCGGGCGCCACACAACAACCAGCCCCACAACAACGACGGCGGCACAAACGGCAAGAAGGTTCAGCTGCACACTGTCCACAGCAACAATCTGACCGGTAAGCAGACCAAACTTGTTGGCTGAACGCCCCTCATAGAGTGCAAGGAACAAGATACCCAGACCCAGACCGAACGGCATGATGACGCCGGTAATCGAGTTGCGGTCACGGGCCTTCAAACCCAGCAGCGCAAGTATCAGCGCAGCAGCGATGGAACCCGCCAAAGACCCAAGAACAACGTTCGCTCCCAGAAGCAGGGCAAGGGCAGCACCCGCAAAGGAAAGTTCAGCAATACCGTGAACAGCAAACGCCAGATCGCGCATCATCACAAAGACACCGATAAGCCCGCCAACCAGACCCAGAATGGCAGCTGCCCAAAGCGAGTTGGTCACCAAAGGGAGCAGCTGACCGTAGTCACTGAAGTCGAAGACGGACGAGAAGAACTCAGAAAGGTCCAAGATCGGCCTCACTTTCGCCGTGGTGGTGCGTAGTGGCGTCAGGAACGCCAAGCACCACAATCCGGCCGTGGCTGCGCAGCACTTCCACAGGGGAGCCGTACATATCCGAAAGGACGTCGGAGCGCAGTACTTCCGACGGCGTCCCGGTACGGAACTGCCCGCCGGCAAGGTAGAGAACCCGGTCAACATAATCGATGATCGGATTGATCTCGTGCGTCACGAAGACAACGGCGGAATCATTCACATGCGCCCGCGCATCGATGAGGGCACTAATAGCCTGCTGGTGGTGCAGGTCGAGAGAAAGCAGCGGTTCATCACAAAGCAGCAGGTCGGGATCGGTAGCCAGTGCCTGGGCAGCACGCAGCCGCTGGAGCTCTCCTCCGGAAAGCTTCCCTACAGGAGCGTCGGCATAGCTTGTAGCGCCAACCTGCGCCAAAAGCTCATCAACCCGGGCCCGCACGGGTCCGCGGCGCAGGCGGATACCCCACTTGTCGCCGTCGACCCCCATGCCGACAAGATCCCGCGCACGCAGCGGAGTTCCGGGCGCGAAGGACTTCTGCTGCGGAATGTAGCCAATGTCCTTGCTGCCGCGCTCCACCCTGTGCCCGTTGACAGTGACGGTACCGGCACTGAGCGGCTGCAGCCCGAGCAGGACCTTCAGAAGAGTGGTCTTTCCTGTGCCGTTGGGACCCAGGACAGCAAGGAACTCCCCCGCGTGGATGTCCAGGTCCAGTCCCTGCCAGAGCGTACGGCTGCCGAAGGCCATGGAGGCCCCGCGCAGCTGTACGACCGGACGGGTCACTTCAGGACGTCCTGAATGGCCGTCACGTTGCTGTCCATCCAGGAAAGGAAGTCCTCGCCCTCGGGCAGCGTCTCGGAGAAGTCGAGGACGGGAACTCCGGCGTCCTCGGCGGTCCCCCGGACAGCTTCGGTCTGCGAGGTCGAGGTCTGTTCGTTGTAGGCAAGGAACGCGATATCCCCCGAAGCCACCAGGTCCTGCATCTCCTTGAGCACAGCCGGAGGAACGTCCTGCCCTTCCTCCACAGCTTCGGTGAAATCGTCCGGGGTGATGTTGTGCAGTCCGGCATCTTCGAGAAGATAGGCCGGGACCGGCTCGGTCATTGCGACGTCGCGGCCCTCAGCTGCCGTCCGCAGCGCGGCGAGGCGGTCCTCAAGTTCCTGGATCCCGGAGTTGAAGCCGGCCGCGTTGTCCCGGAAGGCCTGCTCGTTTTCAGGATCAAGCTCAGCCAGCCGCTCGGCAGCGGCCTCAGCCAGCAGACCCATCGCCTCGGGGTCATACCAGACGTGTTCGTTGAAGGCGCCGTGCGAGTGGCCTGCGTGGTCGCCCGCTTCTTCGGTTTCGTGATCCTCGCCCTCGTGACCCTCGTCCTCAAGACCGGAGATCTCGACGGCGTTAAGCACATTCTCGGAAGCGACGGACTCTTCCTGGACCAGGGTCTCCATAAAGGAGTCATATCCCCCGCCGTTCAGGACAACAACGGCTGCTTCCGAGACTGCGAGCCTGTCCCGTGCGGTGGCTTCATAGGAGTGCGGGTCCTGGGAAGGACGGTTAATAATCGACTCAACACTGACATACTCACCGCCGACAGTTTCAAGGATGCTTCCGTACACGTTGGTGGAAGCTACCACGCGGATGGTGTCCCCGCTCCCTCCGGCCGCACTGCCATCTTCGGAATCAGCAGAGCAGGCGGACAGCGCAAGTGCGGCGGCGGTCAGGATTCCGGCCACACGGATCGGCAGGCGGCGCATAGTGTCAGTATCCCCGTTTCGAGTCTTTTGCAACCTCCGGCGGGCACCGGGGCTTGATCAGCATAACCTAAACGCGAATCATTCGCATCTAAGCACGCCCATCCATGGAGTCATTCAAAATACGGCGGCACGTATCCGGAGAGCAGTGCCGCGAGCTGCTCAGCCGGTGAAGCTCTCACCTGACCGGCGCAGCCCCTGGGCCTGGGTAGCATCCCGGATCTCCCCCACCAGCTGCTCGATGATGTCCTCCAGGAACAGGACTCCGCGGGTCTGGGCATCGTCACCGAGGACACGGGCCACATGGGACCCCGTGCGCTGCATAACGGCCAGCGCGTCCTCGATTCCGTCGCCCAGGCGCAGGTTGGCAAGTGTGCGGACCTTGTTCTCCGTGATCGGCCTTTCGTAGGCCTCCTCGGGAATTGCCATAACGTCCTTCAGGTGCATGTAGCCGGTGAAGTTGCCGGCCTCATCCATGAGCACAAAGCGGGAGAACCCGGTACGCCCCACAGCCTTCTCGAACTCGGCCGGTGTGCAGTCCGTGCGCAGGGTAACCAGCTCATCCAGCGGCACCATAACCTCACCGGCGGTCTGCCCGGAAAACTCAAGCGCCCCGGAAATGACACCGGAATCGTCGGCCACCAGGCCGTGCCGGGTGGATTCCTGCACGATCGACTGCACTTCCTGCAGCGTGAAGGAAGAGGTCACCTCGTCCTTGGGGGTAATCCCGACCACACGCAGGGCGTGGTTGGCAATCCAGTTCAGGCTTGCCGTGATCGGACGGACCACCCGGGAAATCATGACCAGCGGCGGCGCCAGGGCCAGGGCAGCGCGGTCCGCCACTGAAACCGAGATGTTCTTCGGGACCATCTCGCCGATGGTCACGTGCAGGAAGGTCACGAACAACAGCGCTGCCAGGAACCCGGAGAGGTCCGCGATCTCGGTGGGCACGCCCACTGCCTCCAGCGGAGCTGCAAGCAGATGATGGATCGCTGGCTCAGCGACGTAGAGGATGAGCAGGGAGCACACCGTAATGCCCAGCTGGGCACACGCCAGCATCAACGAGACGTGCTCCATGGCCCAGAGGGTGGTCTTGGCGCGTTTGGATCCGGCGTCAGCCAGGGGCTCGATCTGGCTGCGGCGGGCAGACATGACGGCAAACTCCGCACCCACGAAAAAGGCGTTGCCCAGCAGCAGGACTACAAGCCAGAAAATACCGGCAAGATCGTTCATCGGGTTTCCTCCCCGCGGGCCGGCGCGGCCACGGCGCTCTCAACGGCCCGCGCTTCATGGGCGGCAGCCGGCGCAGCACCCGCTGCGCTGGCGGTTCCAGCAGCAGCCGAAGCAGCCGGCGAGCTCCGGGATTGCTGAGCGCTCCGGGATGGCTGAGCGCCCTGAGAGCCCCGTCTACCCGAAGCACGCCCTGACCCGGAGGTGCCGGGACCAGCCAGAGCAGCAGCGCGCTCCTGACGGGCCAGCGGCGTTGCCTCATCCGCAGTGTCAGACTCCGGATCCGGCTCACCGGGAACGAAACAGACGCGGTCAATCCGGCGCCCGTCCATGCGTTCGACCTCCAGCATGCCGCCCGGAACCGGCGCCGTGTCGCCAACCTCGGCAATGCGGCCAAGTTCAGCCATGATGTAGCCGCCCACGGTTTCGTAGCCGGAATCGTCCGGCACGTGCAGGGACGGAATCAGGTCGGACACTTCATCCGGGCGCATGATGCCCGGGAAGTACCAGTACCCCGAGGCGCTTTGCAGCACGCCGGGCTTGAGCTTGTCGTGTTCATCGGAAACCTCGCCGACGATTTCCTCCACGAGGTCCTCCAGCGTGGCGACGCCGGCGGTACCGCCGTATTCATCGAGTACGACGGCGAGCTGCAGGTTCGCGCTGCGCAGTTCCGAGAGCAGCGAGTCCAGGTGCACGGTCTCAGGCACCCGCAGGATGTCGCTCATAATGGCAGCGGCGGGCAGCTCAGACCGTTTCCGCCGCGGAACGGCAACGGCCTTCTTCACGTGCACCACACCCCGGATGTCATCCGGGGAATCCCCCAGGACGGGAAACCGTGAGTAACCGGTCCTGCGGGCCGCTTCAATGACATCGGAAACAGGCTGGTCGGCGTCGATCGTTTCAAGCCGGATCCGCGGTGTCATTACATCCGCGGCGGTCCGTTCAGAGAAGGAGAGTGTCCGGGCCAGGAAGTTGGCGGTGCCGGCATCCAGGGTTCCCATTTCCGCCGAGCGGCGGACCATGGAAGAGAGCTCCGCAGGAGTCCTGGCGCCGGAGACCTCTTCCTTTGCTTCGAGGCCAAAGAGGTTCAGCACCTTGTTGGAGAACCCGTTGAGCAGAAGGATGGCCGGCTTGAACACGAAGGTGAAGCCCAGCTGCGGGCGCGCCAGCAGGCGCCCCACTTTAAAGGGAAGGGCAATCGACATGTTCTTGGGGATCAGTTCCCCCAGGAGCATCGAAAGCAGGGTGGCCAGCACCATGGCCGCAACAACAGAAACGGAGAGCGACGCCGCGGGGGGAAGTCCCAGCGAGGCGAGCGGTCCCTGCAGCAGCCGGCCCACGGAGGGCTCCATCACGTAGCCGGTAAGCAACGTGGTGAGCGTGATGCCCAGCTGGCAGCTCGAAAGCTGGGTGGAAAGGGTGGTTAGGCAGCGCAGCAGCGGCTCCGCCCGGGTATCTCCGTCTTCCACCGCACGGCGCACAGTGGGCTGGTCCAAGGCGACCAGGGAGAATTCAACAGCCACGAAAAAGCCGGTGCCGCAGATAAGCAGCAGCCCGGCCAAAAGGAAAAGCCACTCCATCTCAGGAACCAGCCTCCGCGCGCAGGCACGAACTTGGGGTTCCCCGGGAGCCTATTGGCGGATTACCGCCGGAAGGAGGGGGTTCGGCTGAGGCCGGACTGGAAGGCTCCGATGACGCTGCCGGAGAGTGCGGGGATCTTGTGCGGGCGTTGCCGGCTCTGTGCGTCCGAGCGGGTGTAACCGCAGTGGATGCAGGCCGGCGCCTAGAGTTGCTGTCCATAGACCTTTCAGTTTACAGCTTTGGCGCCGGCACACCAGATCAGATTCCGCACGGCACCACTGTGCTCAATCTCGCGCTGAAAGCTGAGCAAAGTGTGTCCGATCCCACAAGAGGACACCGCTGAGATTGGCCACTTCCGCCGATCTATAACTAGACTTGCAAACAAGTCTCGGTCACTGCGCACCGGGCCGCACCAGCAAGTCTTGAGGCGGAAGCGCTCAGATCATGGTGCCATCAGGGCAAACGGCAACTCATGGAAGAGGCGTATATCTAGTGCCAGACCAACCCAACCACCGCCTGCCGGAGGAATTCGGCGGGAACGAATGGCTTGTCGACGAATTGTACGAGCAGTACCTCAAAGACAAGAATTCCGTCGACAAGAAGTGGTGGAGCATTTTCGACTCCTTTAAGGCAGAGGACGCCAAGTCCGACGCCGGTAATTCAGCCTCCGGTAACGGTTCGACTCCCCCGAGCGAACTCGGCGCCAACCCGGCCACCCGCCAGCTGCCCGTTGTGAACACCGAAGCCCAGGCCCCGAAGGCCTCCGCAGAGTCCCCCGCAGCAACCCAGCAGTCAGGAAAGCCCCCTGTGGCGAAGGAAGCAGCCTCGGCCAAGGATGAGCCGAAGTCCGCTGCGGCCGCCGCCAAGCAGGAAACCAAGCCGGAACCCAAGTCTGCGCCCATCCCGGCCCAGCTGCCCAAGACCAAGCCCAGCACGGAGACCGAAGAAGACACCGTCACGGTGCTTCGCGGCCCGGCCAAGGCCATCGCCACCAACATGGACCTCAGCCTGAGCGTTCCCACGGCCACCACCGTGCGCGCTGTTCCGGCCAAGCTGCTGATTGACAACCGCATTGTCATCAACAGCCATCTGGAACGTGCCCGCGGCGGCAAGGTCTCCTTCACCCACCTGCTCGGCTACGCGATCATCCGTGCTGCCGCCCAGTTCCCGTCCCAGAACGTGTACTACGACGAGGTGGACGGCAAGCCCGTTGCAGTCCAGCCCGCGCACATCAACTTTGGCCTGGCAATCGACATGCCGAAGCCGGACGGAACCCGCCTGCTGGTGGTGCCGAACATCAAGAAGGCTGAGACCCTGAACTTCTCCGAGTTCTGGCACGCCTACGAAGACCTGGTCAAGCGCACCCGCGCCGGCAAGCTCACGGCCGATGACTACAAGGGCACCACCATCTCCCTGACGAACCCGGGCGGAATCGGAACGGTTCATTCCGTACCGCGCCTGTCCAAAGGCCAGGCCTGCATCATTGGTGCCGGCGCCCTTGAGTACCCGGCAGAGTTCCAGGGCGCCAACGAGAAGATCCTCGCCCGCAACGCCATCTCCAAGATCATCACGCTGACCTCCACCTATGACCACCGCGTCATCCAGGGTGCCGGCAGCGGCGAGTTCCTGCGCATCATCCACCAGCTCCTGCTGGGTGAGCAGAACTTCTACGATGACATCTTCGAATCCCTGCGCATTCCGTATGAGCCCGTTCGCTGGAGCCCGGACATCCAGGTAAACCCGGATGAGCAGATCAACAAGGTTGCCCGCATCCAGCAGCTGATCCACGCTTACCGCGTGCGCGGCCACCTGATGGCGGACACCAACCCGCTGGAATACGTCCAGCGCCGCCACGCGGACCTCGACATCCTGAACCACGGCCTGACCCTGTGGGACCTGGACCGCGAATGGCCCACCGGCGGATTCGGCGGCAAGCCGATGCTCAAGCTGCGCAAGATCCTCGGTGTGCTGCGCGATGCGTACTGCCGTACCGCAGGCATCGAGTACATGCACATCCAGGATCCGGAGGAACGCTCCTGGTTCCAGAACCGCCTGGAGGCTCCGTACAGCAAGCCGTCCCGCGAAGAGCAGCTGCGTATCCTGAGCAAGCTCAACGCCGCAGAAGCATTCGAGACCTTCCTGCAGACGAAGTTCGTCGGCCAGAAGCGCTTCTCACTCGAAGGCGGCGAATCCCTGATTCCGCTGCTGGACGCCATCATCTCCGGTGCCGCAGACGAAGGCATGGAAGAGGTCGGCATTGGGATGGCCCACCGCGGCCGCCTGAACGTGCTCACCAACATCGCAGGCAAGACCTATGCCCAGGTCTTCCGCGAGTTCGAAGGCACCCAGGACCCGCGCTCCGTCCAGGGTTCGGGCGACGTGAAGTACCACCTCGGCACCGAAGGCACCTTTACCTCGGACAACGGCAACCAGACCAAGGTCTATCTTGCCGCGAACCCGTCCCATCTGGAGGCCGGTGACTCCGTACTCGAAGGCATTGTCCGCGCCAAGCAGGACCGGCTGGACCGCGGGGACGAGTTCCCCGTCCTGCCGATCCTCATTCACGGCGATGCGGCCTTCGCAGGCCAGGGTGTGGTCGCGGAAACGCTGAACCTCTCCCAGCTGCGCGGCTACCGCACGGGCGGCACGATCCACGTGATCGTGAACAACCAGGTTGGTTTCACCACGGCACCGACGTCTTCGCGTTCCTCCGTGTACGCCACCGACGTCGCCAAGATGGTCCAGGCGCCGATCTTCCACGTGAACGGCGACGATCCGGAGCAGGTTGTCCGGATGGCACAGCTGGCGTTTGACTACCGCCAGCGGTTCAACAAGGACGTCGTCATCGACATGGTGTGCTACCGCCGCCGCGGCCACAACGAGGGCGACGATCCCTCGATGACGCAGCCGATGATGTACTCCCTGATTGAGGCGAAGCGTTCGGTGCGCAAGCTCTACACCGAATCGCTGATCGGCCGCGGTGACATCAGCCAGGAAGAAGCTGAGCAGGCACTTCGCGACTACCAGAGCCGCCTTGAGCGGGTCTTCGCGGAAACGCATGCCGCCCAGACTTCCCCGATCCCGGTCATCACCAAGGACTCCGAGGCCGTCTCCGACCTGGAACGCCCCGCCGCGCAGCAGGAAGGCTCCACCGTTGTGGCGCCGGCCAGCACCGCGATCTCCGCGGATACCCTGGCGCGGATCGGCAAGGCCCACGTGACCATCCCCGACGGGTTCACGGTCCACCCGAAGCTGAAGTCCCTGCTGGAGAAGCGCGAGCAGATGTCCCGCGAGGGCAACATCGACTGGGGCTTCGCAGAGATTGCGGCCTTCGGTTCGCTGCTCATGGAAGGTGTCCCCGTCCGGCTTGCCGGCCAGGACTCCCGCCGCGGCACGTTCACCCAGCGCCACGCCGTCTTCCACGACCGCGCCACCGGCACCGAGTGGACCCCGCTGGGCGACCTGGATCCGAACCAGGCCAAGCTGTGGATCTACGACTCGCTGCTGTCCGAATTCGCTGCCCTCGGCTTCGAATACGGTTACTCGGTGGAGCGTCCCGATGCACTTGTCCTGTGGGAAGCGCAGTTCGGCGACTTCGTCAACGGCGCCCAGACCATCATTGACGAGTTCATCTCCTCGGCTGAGCAGAAGTGGGGCCAGCGCTCCTCCCTGGTCATGATGCTGCCGCACGGCTACGAAGGCCAGGGCCCGGACCACTCCTCCGCCCGGATCGAACGCTTCCTCCAGCTGTGCGCTGAGGACAACATGATCGTGGCCAACCCCACGACCGGTGCCTCGCACTTCCACCTGCTGCGCCGCCAGGCCTACAGCCGGCCGCGCAAGCCGCTGGTGATCTTCACGCCGAAGCAGCTGCTCCGTCTGAAGGCCGCCGCCACCTCGGTGGATGACTTCACCCAGGGTTCGTTCCAGCCGGTGATCGGCGAACACGCCGAGCTGGACGGCAACGCCGTGGACAAGGTGCTGCTGGTCTCCGGCCGCCTGTACTACGACCTGCTGGCCAACCGCCAGAAGGCCGGCGACGAGAAGACTGCGATCATCCGCGTGGAGCAGCTTTACCCGCTGCCCTACAAGGAAATCCAGGACGCCGTTGCCAAGTACCCGAACGCGGAGCTCATCTGGGCACAGGACGAGCCGGCCAACCAGGGTCCGTGGCCGTTCATCGGCCTGAACCTGCCGCCGGAACTGGACCGCCCGCTGCGGCTGGTCTCGCGTCCTGCGTCGGCTTCAACGGCCACCGGCTCGGCTAAGCGCCACGCCGTCGAGCAGGACATCCTGGTCAAGAAGGCATTCGAACGCCGCTAATAGGCTAGGTTTGGGTGGGGCACCGGATGGTGCCCCACCCGGCTTTTAACCCACCCTTCACATTCACAACTGAAAAGGGAACTCGTGGAACAACGCAGAATCAGGCTCGCTGCGGTCGGTGACGAACTGCTCGCCGGTCATGGCGATCCCCGTGCCCTGGGCTGGCTTGGACGCGTGCTGGCCCGCACCACGCCGGATAACGCAACCCTTGAGGCCTACAGCCTCGCGGCCCCCGGCGAAGGCACCGAAGCCCTGGCCAACCGCTGGCTGATGGAAGCTGGCCGGCGGTTCGATGAGACGTGTGAGAACAGGCTGGTAATCGGCCTCTCCGACCGCGACCTGGACCTGGAGCTGTCCACGGCCCGCAGCCGGCTCAACCTGGCCAACATCCTGGACGGCGCCGCCCAGATGAGCATCAAAGTCCTGGTAGTCGGTCCCCCGCCGGGCCTCGATGCCGAGCGCAACCGCAGGCTCGCGGACCTTTCTGCCGCCTTTGGCGACGTCACCACCCGGCGCAAGCACGTCTACGTGGACACACTGACCCCCCTGCTGAACCATGAGCAGTGGCGTACTGACCTCGCAGCAAACGGCGGAACACCGGGCCAGGCCGGCTACGGCCTCATTGCCTGGCTGGTCCTGCACCGCGGCTGGTTCCGCTGGCTGGATTTGCCGGACATGAACTAGCCCGGTCAAAAACCAACCGAGGTATGAACTACCCTGCATATGGAAATGGCGTCCGCTGAAGCGGTCGCCATTTCCATATGCAGACGTCTTTTCCCTGTGCTGAAGCTGTGCCGGAACCGGGACTAATGCCGGAAAACGATCTTTCCGGTGGCAGCGCCGTCGTGCATCCTGCGGAAGCCCTTGGCCGCATCCTCCAGCGCAAACACCGAATCGATTTCCGGACGCACGCCGGAGGCGAGCAGGAACTGGACCAGGCGCTGGAGTTCGGCCCGCGTGCCCATCGTGGAGCCGAGCACTTTCAGCTGCAGGAAGAAGATCCGGTTCAGGTCGGCCGGAGGGTTCGGACCGGACGTGGCGCCGCACGTCACCAGGGCGCCGCCCGGTTTCAGGGCTTTCAGCGAATGGCCCCAGGTCGCCTCACCAACCGAATCAAACACGGTGTCTACGCGTTCGGGCAGCCGGGCACCGGATTCAAAGACTGCCTCGGCTCCCAGCCGCCGCGCGTCCTCGAGCTTGGCCGGGTTGCGTCCGGCGACCCAGACCCGGAAGCCGGCAGCCGAAGCCAGCGCGGTCAGGGCGGTGGCTACCCCGCCCCCCGCACCCTGGATCAGCACCGTGGAACCGGGAGCGGCAGGCGAAACCGTGAAAAGCATGCGGTAGGCCGTCAGCCATGCCGTCGGCAGGCAGGCCGCTTCTTCAAAGCTCAGCTGTGCAGGCTTGGGGATAAGGTTGCGTTCAGGAACCCAGACCTCGTCCGCCATGGTGCCGGGGTAACGTTCCGAAAGCAGGGTCCGGCGCGGGTCGAGCGTCTCGTCACCGTCCCAGCCCGGAGTTGAAAGCACCGAGTGCACAATGACGTCGTTGCCGTCGTCGTCCACACCCGCTGCATCGCAGCCCAGGATCATTGGCAGCCGGTCAGCGGGCAGGCCGGTGCCCTGCAGCGACCACAGGTCATGCCGGTTCAGTGCCGATGCCTGAACCCGCACACGCCGGAATCCCGGCTCCGGTTCCCTGCTGGGAAGTTCACCGACCACGAGGCCACTGAGCGGGTCTTCCTGGGACTGGGACTGGGCGTACACGGCTCGCATGCTGAACTCCTCTACTCGCTTGGTTGACTCATCCTAGGCGACGTCCCGGCGCGGCCGCGCATACACCGGGCCTGCATTTATGCCAACGGGCGCAGTGTGTGGGAGACTGAAGGGCAGAACTTGAAAGCGAAAGAAGGAGGCAGCCATGAGCAAGCGAGCACGCAAGCGTCGTGACCGTAAGCGCGGCGGCGCAAACCACGGCAAGCGTCCCAACACTTAAGTCGGACGTCTGGCCGGATTTTCCGCGCTAACGAAAGAAAACCCCCGCAGCCTTCCGGCAGCGGGGGTTTTCCTTTTACGTCAGCTAGTGGTCCACCGACTGGATCTGGCTGATCCTGGCGAGGATATTCGCTTTCAGCGTCTGCGGCGCCTCTTCCGTGCAGGAACGCTTCACGACGGAGCGGATAACGCACTCGAGGTCGTGTTCTTCCGCGCATTCCGGGCAGCCGTCGAGGTGCTCTTTGATTTCCACCAGGTCTTCATGCGAGAGCGCACCGTCCAGGTATTCATACAGCCGTTCGATGCGCGCGTCATCGCAATCACCCAGGCTCCGGCAATCGCTCATAGTGTTTTCCCCTGATTCTCCGCCGTACCGGCGGCAGCCTTCTGTGCCTTGCCCTTGATGCCACGTTCGTAGGCGTACTCAGCCAGCAGCTCACGGAGCATCTTGCGTCCGCGGTGCAGCCGTGACATCACGGTGCCGATCGGCGTGTTCATGATTTCTGAGATTTCCTTGTACGCGAAACCTTCGACGTCCGAGAAGTAGACCGCCAGGCGGAACTCCTCAGGGATGGACTGCAGCGCACTTTTGACGTCGGAATCCGGCAGGTGGTCCAGCGCCTCGGCTTCGGCTGAACGCAGGCCGGAGGAGCTGTGCTCTGCCGCCCGGGCCAGCTGCCAGTCCTCCACACCGTCCGAATTCGCCTGCAGCGGTTCGCGCTGCCGCTTGCGGTACAGGTTGATATAGGTGTTGGTCAGGATCCGGTACAGCCACGCCTTCAGGTTGGTTCCCGGCTTGTACTGGTGGAAGGCAGAGAAGGCCTTGGTGTAGGCCTCCTGCACCAGGTCCTCCGCGTCCGCCGGGTTGCGGGCCATGCGCATGGCAGCCGAATAGAGCTGGTCCACGTACTGCATGGCATCACGCTCGAAGCGCAGTTTGCGGGCCTCTTCCGGTTCAGTAGCGACGTCGAGGCCCGGATCTTCCACCTGTGGGCTGCCTTCCGGCACATCAGTTCTCATTAAGTCCAAGTGTAAGGGGCGAGTACGCACCAACAACCCGGGCACGGCCCTCTCCGCCGTGTTCCGCTCCTGGACCAGCGAACCTGCCATCCTTAACCTCCGACGCTCTCGAGAACCCGGCAGCGTGCGCATCCGAGCTGCCGGTGCAAGACCGACATCAGCCATAACGGCCGCCCGCCTGCGGATATTCCACGGCCGGGCCCTGGCGGGTGTTAAACGCCCTGAGGTGTACAAGGGGGCCAAAGGTGCCAGACTAGGGGGTATCCGTTGCGTACGGCGTGTCCCGCCAGACACAGCCGTATCATCTTTGATCGCACGCCGGTCCGGCGTAACCCAGGAGGCCACGCATGAGCATTGTCCGAACCCTAGCCCGCCCGCTCCTCGCCGCCGGTTTCGTGGCTGCAGGTGTGGAACGGCTGCGCAACGCCGACCAGACCGCCCAGCAGCTCACTCCGACCCTCAAGCGGCTCGGCACAGCAGTACCGTCCGCCGCCGGCCTCGCGGAGAACCCGGCCGCCGTCGCCCGTGTCCTGGGCGCCACCCAGCTCGGCGCCGCGGCCATGCTGGGCCTGGGCAAGTTTTCCCGGCTCGCAGGCCTTGTCCTGGCAGCAACTGCAGGCGTGAACACGCTCGTGGAGTACCGCAACGGCGATGCCACCACCGCAGAAGGCCGCAAGGAACGCCGCACCCAGCTGCTGAAGAACATGTCCCTGATCGGCGGAGTGCTGCTCGCCGCGGTGGACACCAACGGCCGTCCCGGACTGGCCTGGCGGGCCGGGAACCTGGTGTCGGACACACAGCGCAGCGTGCGGGCCATGGGCAAGGATGCCGGCCGACGTTCCCGCAAGGTCACCAAGCAGACCCGCAACCAGCTCGCCAAGGCAGACCGCGCTGTCCGCAGCGCCGCATCAGATATCGCAGGTTCCTAAGCACCATGACTGAAACATCCGCGCCCGTCACTGAAGGCTGGCCGGCCCCCACCCCTGGCCGCCCCGTTACCGGGGTGGTCAGGGTCCCAGGCTCCAAATCCCTCACCAACCGCTACCTGGTCCTGGCCGCACTGGCGGACGGACCCTCCCGCCTCCGCGCTCCCCTGCACTCACGGGACTCCGCCCTGATGGTCACGGCGCTGCGGTCCCTGGGTGCGAAAATCACCGAAGCTCACGGCGACGGTCCGTTCGGTCCGGATCTGCTGGTTGAACCGCTTCCGGCAGCAGCTGCCGGGAACACCGAAGTCGACTGCGGCCTGGCCGGCACGGTGATGCGTTTTGTGCCGCCGCTTGCTGCCCTGCGCACCGGCACTGCCGCATTCGACGGCGATCCGCACGCCCGCCAGCGCCCCATGGGAGCAACCATCAAGGCCCTGCGCGGGCTGGGCATTGAGGTCCACGACGACGGACGCGGCGCCCTGCCGTTCAGCGTCACCGGACGCGGCGGCGTTCCCGGCGGACGGCTCGAGATCGACGCCGGTGCCTCCTCCCAGTTCGTCTCCGCCCTGCTCCTTGCCGGCGCGCGTTTCACCAACGGACTGCACCTGGTGCACACCGGGGACACCGTCCCCAGCCTCGACCACATCGCCATGACCGTTCAGGTGCTGCGCGAATGCGGTGTCGAGGTGGACGACTCCGTGCCAAATGAATGGCAGGTCTCCCCGGGCCCCATCAAGGCCTTCGACGTGCACATTGAACCCGACCTTTCCAACGCCGGTCCCTTCCTGGCGGCCGCTGTTGCCACCGGCGGCAGCGTGAGCATTCCCGGCTGGCCGTCGAACACCACCCAGGTGGGAGACAAGTGGCGCAGTATCCTTCCCCAGATGGGTGCCACCGCCGAGCTGGCCGACGGCGTGCTCACGGTGACCGGTACCGGAGAGATCCGCGGCGGCACCTTCGCTGACACCAGCGAACTGGCCCCGACGGTCGCCGCCCTCTGTGCGCTGGCGGATTCGCCGTCGGTCCTTACCGGCATTGCCCACCTCCGGGGACACGAAACTGACCGCCTGGCAGCACTGAAGACTGAGATCAATTCGCTTGGCGGAGAGGTCACGGAAACAGCTGACGGGCTGTCCATCCAGCCGGCTCCACTGCACGGCGGGGTTTTCGGCACCTACGCCGACCACCGCATGGCTACCGCCGGAGCGATCCTGGGACTTGTGGTCCCGGGCGTTGTGGTGGAGGACATCGCAGCCACATCAAAGACCATGCCCGAATTCGCGCAGCTCTGGACCGCCCTCGTGGCCGGAACCGGCCCGGCGGCGCCGCGGGAGGAGTAGCCGTGGCACGAGGCACCTCAGGCTGGGACGAATCAGACGTCCGCATCCGCCCGAACAAAAAGGGCTCGCGGCCCCGCACCAAGGACCGTCCCGCGCACGAAGACGCCGTCACGGGGCGCATCATCACTGTAGACCGCGGCCGCTACACGGCGATTGTGGACGAAGACACACCCCAGGAACGGATCGTGACGGCGGCCCGCGCCCGGGAACTGCGGCGCACCCCAGTGGTCGCCGGTGACCTGGTGGGGCTGGTCGGCGACGTGAGCGGCTCCCCGGACAGCCTCGCCCGCCTGGTCAGGGTCAATGAGCGGGCGACGCTGCTGCGCCGCTCTGCGGATGACACCGACCCGGTGGAACGCGTCGTCGTGGCCAACGCGGACCAGCTGGTGATCGTGGTCGCCGCCGCCAACCCGGAGCCGCGCACCGGGTTCATTGACCGAGCCCTGGTGGCAGCATACGACGCCGGCATCTCCCCCCTGCTCTGCATCACCAAGGCAGACCTGAAGGACCCGGCCGAGCTGCTGGCCAACTACGAGCACCTGGACCTGGAGGTCCTCATCAGCCGCACCGCCTCGGACGAGGACGCGGGCGTCGATTCGGAATCCGACGACGGCCTGTCCGCCCGGCTGGCAGGCGGCGCAGTCGCAGCCCTGCACGAGCACCTGCTGGGCAAGGTGAGCGTCCTGGTGGGCCACTCCGGCGTCGGGAAGTCCACGCTGGTGAACGCGCTGACCGGCTCGCGCCGCGCCACCGGCGGCGTGAACGCCGTGACCGGCCGCGGCCGGCACACCTCCTCCTCCGCACTGGCGCTGAAGGTACAGGACGCTCCGGCGGGCAGCTGGATCATCGACACTCCCGGCATCCGCTCCTTCGGGCTCGCCCACGTGGATCCGGACCGGATCCTCAGTGCCTTCCCGGATCTTGAACCGGGTACCGAAGCCTGCGAACGCGGCTGCCGGCATGACGACGACGCCGTGAACTGCGGCCTTGACGCCTGGGTTGAATCAGGCAGCGCCGGCGCTGCCGGTCCCGCCCGGCTGGCCTCCCTGCGCCGGCTGCTCGGATCAGGCGGCCTGCGCACGGAGAACCGCGCCCAGGCCAAGGAACTGGGAACCCAGTAAGCACATCCTGGAGCCCCTTCCAGGCAGGCACACGCCGCGCGCCCGCGTAAACGTGGGCAGCGCAGCGGCAATAGCGATAAGTTGAAGTATGCCGTTCGTTCAGAACTACAACGATGATCTGCGCCTCGCCCATGTAATGGCCGACTCCGTGGACGACCAGACCATGTCCAGGTTCAAGGCCCAGGACCTGCGCATCGAGACCAAGCCGGACCTGACGCCGGTCACTGACGCAGACAAGGCAGCCGAAGACGCCATCCGCGGCCAGCTCTCCCGCGCCCGGCCGCGCGACGCCGTGCTGGGTGAGGAGTTCGGGTCCACGGGCTCAGGGCCGCGGCGCTGGATCATCGATCCGATCGACGGAACCAAGAACTTTGTGCGCGGCGTACCCGTGTGGGCCACGCTCATCGCCCTGGTGGACGACGGCGTTCCGGTAGTCGGCGTCGTCAGTGCACCGGCGCTGGGCAAACGCTGGTGGGCCGCTACGGGAACCGGCGCCTACATGGGCCGTTCCCTGGCCTCGGCAACCCGGCTGCGGGTATCGGATGTCTCCAGCCTCGGCGACGCATCCCTGTCATACTCCAGCCTCACCGGCTGGAAGCAGCGCGGGAATCTGGACGAGTTCCTTGGCCTGACCGAATCCGTGTGGCGGACCCGGGCCTACGGCGACTTCTGGTCCTACTGCATGGTGGCAGAGGGAGCAGTGGACATTGCCTGCGAGCCCGAACTGAACCTGTACGACATGGCTGCCCTGGTTCCGATCGTGACCGAAGCCGGCGGACGGTTCACTTCCCTCGAGGGCGAAGACGGACCCTTCGGCGGCAATGCCCTGGCCACCAACGGCATGCTCCACAACGAAGTGCTCCAGCGGCTCAATCCTGACCTCGACGACCTCTTCCGGAACTGAGTTGGCTTCCAGCGGACCCAAGCTCGACGGTCTGCGCCGCCGGCAGCTCGGCGGCAGCTACCGCACGGGTGCCGAACACTATGACCGGATCCGGCCAGGCTACCCGGCTGAAGCGGTCCAGTGGCTTTTTAACGTTCCCTCCCTGGCCGGACGCCCTGCCTCTTCCGTCTCCGTGGCGGACATCGGCGCGGGGACGGGAAAGTACACGGCTGCCCTCGCCTCCGCAGGCTTCCGGGTCCACGCCGTTGATCCTTCGGCGGACATGCTCACCCAGCTCTCCCGTTCGCTGCCCGGAGTTCCGGCAACCGAGGGCACGGCCGAGAACACCGGCCTGCCGGAGGAAACCTTCGACGCAGTCACCGTGGCACAGGCCTGGCACTGGTGCGACCCGGCGGCCTCCGCCGCAGAGTTCGACCGGATCCTCACTCCGGACGGTTTCGCCGGACTGATCTGGAACCAGCTCGACGTCAGCGTGCCCTGGGTGCACCGGTTTTCCCGGATCATCCACGCCGGCGACGTCCTGCGGCCGGGCTTCCGCCCGGAACTCGGTCCGCAGCTGAAGCTGCAGGAATTCCACACCACCTCCTGGACGGTCGACATGACACCGGAGGACCTGGCGGAACTCGCCCAGTCACGCGCCTACTACCTCTCGGCGTCAGAACCCACGCGCGCCAAGGTCCTGGCGAACCTGTCCTGGTACCTCTACGAGCACCTGGGGCACACTCCCGGCGAAGTACTGCAGCTGCCCTATCTCACGCTCACCTGGCGTGCCGTCCGGGCCTGAGGCCTCCGGGCAGGCTTCTTCCTCCAGCCCCTCCCTGGGTGCCGGAACCTGCCCTAAACTGAGCCGACGGGCAGGCATCTCCCGGATTTGTTCGGCAACCAGGGGAACGCATGGCGACGTTCGGCATCGAGGAAGAGTTCCTGCTCGTCGACGCGGCCACCGGGCTTCCCGCACCCCGTGCTGCTGAGCTCGCACGGACCCTGGCCGCCGTACCGGCAGTGCCTCCTGCGGGAGCGTCCCTGCCGTCCGGGCAGGCGGAGTTCCTCGCCTGCCAGCTTGAGACCTCCACCGTCATCTGCGAGACCGTGGAAGAGGCATCCGCCTCCCTGCTGGCGGCCCGCACCGCCATAGCCGGGGCCGCCGCGTCGGCCGGCATCGGCGTCGTGCTTTCCGGTGCTGCTCCGCGTATTGCGGACAGCCCCGCCGAAGTCACCGGTACCGAGCGCTACCAGGCGATGGGCGAACTCACCGGTGCCGTCGCCGGGGAACACTACCTCAACGGCACCCACGTCCATGTGGCCGTTCCCGACCGGGAAACCGGGATCGCTGCGCTGAACAGGCTCCGCCCCTGGCTCTCCATTCTGGCGGCGCTGGGAGGCAACTCCCCCTTCTGGCGCGGGCGGGACACCAGCTTCGCCAGCTGGCGGCTGATCCACTACCGCCGGTGGTCCGTGCAGGGGTGCCCGCCGGAGTTTGTGGATGCCGCGGATTACGACCGCAGGCTTGCCCGGCTGCTCGATTCCGATGCTGTTCTGGATGCCGGGCACGTCGGCTGGGCGGCCCGGCTGTCCCAGCGGTACCCCACCGTGGAAGTGCGGGTGGGTGACGCGCAGCTGGAGGCCGCGGATGCTGTGCTTCTCGGAGCCCTCGTGCGCGGGCTGGTACTGACGGCCGCCACGGATCCGGAGCCCGTTCCCGGGCCCGAACTGCTCGACGCCGGACTGTGGCAGGCGGCGCGGTACGGCCTGGGCGGACGGCTGATGGGTGTCCAGGGGGATTCAGCCGCTGCCGCAGACCAGGTGGGAGCGCTGCTGGAGCACATCCGGCCGTCGCTGGAGGACAACGGAGACCTGGATTATGTCCGGGACGGGGTGCAGCGGATGCTCGTTTCCGGAACGGGTGCAGACCGCCAGCGGGCTGCCTACGCATCCGGCGGCTGGGACGGGCTTACGGGCCTGTTTGAGTCGGCCCTGACTGCCGGGAGGTAACGCCGCAACAAAACCTCAGTGTGCTTCTCATTTGGCCTTAGGGCGCCCTTCGGCCCTAGTCTTTTTGAGGAAGTGCTGCGGGTGGATGCCTGCAGCCATGAAGATGTGGAGGGATGCATGGCAACACTGGGCATCGAGGAAGAGTACCTGCTGCTGGACCCGGTCTCCGGGCTCCCGGTGCACAAGGCTGAGGAAGTCGCAGGATACCTGCACCTCTCCCCGCGGGTCACGGACGGTGAAATCCAGCGCGAGCTGCTCAGCTGCCAGATTGAAACCGCCACACCGGTCTCAGCCACCCTGACGGAGGCGGAGGAGTACCTGCTGAACTTCCGCGGCCAGCTTGAAGCTGCGGCCCGGAAGGCCTCAGTGGTGGCCTCCGGAACCGCGTCCGCCCCGTTCATTGAAGATCACTACCCCGAGCTGACGGACAAGGAACGCTACCGCCAGCTGCGCGACAGCGCCCCCGGGATCGTCGGGGACCAGTTCGTAAACGGGCTCCACGTCCACGTTTCGATCCCAGACCGCGAGGCCGGGGTCCAGGCCTTGAACCGGATCCGGGAATGGCTGCCGGCCATTGTGGCCCTGAGCTGTAACTCCCCCTACTGGCTGGGCCGGGACAGCGGCTTTGGCAGCTGGCGGGTGGTCCACTACCGCCGCTGGCCGGTGCAGGGCTGCCCTCCCACTTTCCAGGACGCGGCAGACTACGAACGCCGGGTCCGGCAGCTGGTGTCCACCGGCGCGATCCTTGACCGGGGTGTGCTTACCTGGATGGCCCGGCTGTCGGATTCATATCCCACCCTGGAGGTACGCGCCGGCGACGCACAGCTGCGGGCGCGGGACTCGGTGCTGATCGCAGCCCTCGTCCGCGGGCTGGTGAGCACCGCCGTCGCAGAAGCCGGCCGCGGAATGGACCGTCCGGTACCGGAATCCGAGCTGCTCGATGCGGCCATGTGGCAGGCTGCCCGCGAAGGACTGACCGGTAAGCTCGTGGATCCCGTGGGTGCTGAACTGGTCCCGGCGCAGGACCGCATCCAGGCGCTCCTGGACTTCACTGCAGAGGCGCTCGACGCCGAGAATGACACTGAGTGGGTGCGCGCCGGGCTCCGGGACCTCTGGGAATCCGGCACTGGTTCAGAACGCCAGCGCCGTGCCATGGCCGCCGGGGGAACCGCCGGGCTGCTGGAGCTTTACGGCGCCACGCTGACCGGAGAGTAGCCCCTGCTGGCCGGAGTTGCTGCTGGACAGAGCTGCTGCTGGCCGGTGGATAGTTAGTTACGAAGGCAGCCCGCTAATGTCCATCACACGGGCTTCCCAGGGCCCCAGCGTTGCCTGCTGCTGGCCGGTGCCGTAGTTGCTCAGGATCAACTCACCCTTCTGAAGGTCCTCCGGCACGGCCAGATCTCGACTGGACAGGTTGCCCATCACCCCCAGACTCATCTCGCCCAGGCTTCGCCGGAAGGCAAAGAGGGCCGGATGATTGGCATGAAGGAGCTGGAAGTCGCCCGTAGCGACTACAGGCAGCTCGTGGCGGAGCCGGATGAGCTGCTGGTAGTACCGGAAGATCGATTTCGCTGAGGCCTGGTCCCGTTCCACGTTGATCTCCTCGTACCGGGGGGCTATCCCGATCCAGGGCACCCCGTCGGTAAACCCGGCGCCCGGTCCCGGCGTCCACTGCATGGGTGTCCTGGCGTTGTCGCGGCTGGCGTGCCGGAGAATCTCCAGGGCCGCTGAAGGGTCCATGCCCCGGGACGTCGAATCCGCGTAGTAGTTCAGGGATTCAACGTCCCGGTACTGGTCAATGGCGGTGAAACCGGCGTTCGTCATGCCAATTTCTTCCCCTTGATAGATGAACGGCGTTCCGCGCTGCATGTGCAGCAGGGTCGCCCACAAAGTGGCTGACTCGTAGCGGAAGGCGCCGTCGTTCCCGTACCGGGATACATGGCGGGGCTGGTCGTGGTTGCTCAGGTACAGGCTGTTCCAGCCCCGTTCGGCCAAACCGTGCTGCCAGCGGTTCCAGCTGGTCTTCAGGTCCCGCAGGTTCACCGGACGGCGGTCCCACTTGCCGCCGGGCCCGTGGTCCAGGTTCACGTGCTCGAACTGGAACAGCATGTCCAGTTCATTCCGGTAGGGATCGGTGAAGAGCCGGGCTTCCTCCACGGTTGCTCCGGTGGTTTCCCCGACAACCAGATAGTCCTCGCTGCGATGCGCGAACACCGCGCGCATCATCTCCTGCACAAACTCATGCACCCGAGGGCCGGAGGTGAAGAACGGAGAACCGTCTCCCCATACGCCGCCAAACTGGATCATGCTGTCGGGGAAGCGCTGGTCCTTCGATATGTAGTTCACGGCGTCCATCCGGAAACCGTCGATTCCCCTGTCCATCCACCAGTTCATCATCGTGTAGATCCGGTTCCGGACCCGGGTACTCGCCCAGTTCAGGTCCGGCTGGTGCCGCGAAAAGATATGCAGGTAGTACTGCTGGGTGGGCTCATGCCACGTCCACGCGGATCCGCCAAACAGGGATCCCCAGTTGTTGGGTTCTGCACCGGGCTCGCCGCCGCGGAAACCCCGGCGCGGATCCCGCCAGTAATAGGAGTCACGGGAGACATTCTCGCGGGACGAGATGGAGCGCTTGAAGGCGTCGTGATCCGTGGAGGTGTGGTTGATAACCAGGTCCATGATCATCTTCATCCCGCGCGCGTGAACCTCGGAAAGCAGCCGGTCGAATTCCTCCTCCGTACCGAACACCGCATCAACTCTCCAGTAGTTGCTGATGTCGTATCCGTTGTCCCGCTGCGGAGACTGATGGATGGGAGAGAGCCAGAGGACGTCAACGCCGAGTTCCTGCAGGTAGTCCAGCCGCCTGATGATGCCCGTCAGGTCGCCGATGCCGTCGCCTGTGGTGTCTTGGAAACTGCGCGGATAGATCTGGTAGACCACCGCGTTGGTCCACCATGCCGGGCGGGAAAGGTCCCTCATTCACCACTCCTGGGTCGGCGGTCCGGGCGTGCCGCAGACTTGAGTCTACGACCGCCCAACCCTGCGCGACAGATACGGGAGGAAGACTTGGCCTGCACGGGGCATCCGCGGTCCTGTTCCCTTGCAGAGGGCGGCAGCGGCTGGCTAGCGTGGCACGTACTCTAACCGTCCGTGTGCCGGGCACCCGGACGGATAGTGCCTGGATCCCAACTGTTTGGAGTATCTGACATGGCAACACTTACCGTATGGAAATTCCCTGACGCGGACGCAGCCGAAAGGGCGACGCAAACCCTGGCGAGCCTTGAGTCCCAGAACCTGATCAACGTGCAGGACGAGGCAATCGTCACCTGGCCGCAGGACAAGAAAAAGCCCCGGACCATCCAGGAACACAACATGGTTGGCGCCGGCGCCCTGGGCGGCGGTTTCTGGGGCCTGCTGTTTGGGCTGATCTTCTTTATCCCGCTGATTGGTGCGGCCGTTGGAGCGGCCATCGGTGCACTGTCCGGCTCCATGGTGGACGTTGGCATTGATGACAATTTCATCAAGCAGATTCGGCAGGAAGTCACTCCGGGCACTTCGGCCCTGTTTGTGCTCTCCTCCGATGCCGTGGAGGACCGGGTCCTTGATGCCTTCAAGGACGGCTTCCCGGGTGCGTCGCTGATCGCCACCAACCTTTCCAAGGACCAGGAAGCGAATCTGCGGATGGCTTTCGCCGAAGCGGAGTAGCCTGCAGCAGCCGCGTACTGCAAAACCGGAGGCAGGGCACGACGGCGGCAAATAGGCGGCGTTCCCTGCCGTATGGGTGAAGTGTTGGTG
>JBELZL010000032.1:0-41878 GCA_040274025.1 Arthrobacter sp.
TAAGAATGCTGACCACAATGAACAGGACCAGGAACGCCAGGTCCAGGGAGACTCCACCAAGCCGCAGCGGCGGAATAATCCTCCGCAGGACCCGCACGGGCGGATCAGTGGCACCGTAGACGGCTGTTGCCAGTACCAGCGCTGGACCCTTGGGCCTCCACTGGCGTGCAAACATCTGGACCGCGTCGTAGACGATGCGAAGAATCAGGGCGAGCTGAAAGAGCATCAGCACCAGGTACAGCAGGGCAAAAATAATACTCACGCGTGTTTTCGTTTCCGCCGTAGGAGAACGGCTGCCTGCTCCGCCCGGGGGCGGCGGCTAGCTCTGGTTGAAGAAAGTGGACTGGGACTCGCTGACCTTCTTGTCATCCCCCAGCACCTCGACGTAGGACGGCGAGAGCAGGAAGACCTTGTTGGTCACTCGTTCGATGGTACCGCGCAACCCGAACACAAGTCCCGCAGAGAAATCCACCAGACGCTTGGCGTCGGCTTCTCCCATGTCAGTGACGTTCATGATGACCGGAATCCCGTCGCGGAAACTCTCGCCGATGATCTTGGCGTCGTTGTAGGAACGGGGATGGACGGTGGTGATCTGCCGCAAGCCTGCCACGTCTTCCTTTGCCGATGAGGGGGCGCGTTTGATGGGGGTCACGGGAGCACGGTATTCCTCTACCGCGGTCTTGCGCTCGGCCTGGGCGGGGGCGGCCGGCTCCCGGTCGCTCCGCTCGTTCTCCGGTGCGCGTTCTTCCTCCCGGGCCGGAGCCTCGCGGACAGGCTTCTGCTCGTCCTCGTACAGCTCATCGCCATCGGCGAGCCCAAGGTAGATCATCGTCCTGCGCATTGCGCCAGCCATGGTTGCTCCTTCAGTCCTTCAGCGTCCCGCGTTATCCAGTGTTACCCAAGGAATACCCCGTGGTATCCGGTATTTCTGCAGTGTTGCCCCTGCCATGTTTGACGCTACCCCACAGCGGGGCGGGGACCGAGAACATCCGACCCAATGCGCAGGTGTGTCGCGCCGTGTGCAACGGCAGCTTCCAGGTCCTGGCTCATGCCGGCGGAGATCCCGGAGGCGTCCGGGTAACGGTCTGTGAGTTTGCCGGACAGCTCCTGCAGCCGGGCGAAGGCTGCCGCCGGGTCTTCACCCAGGGGCGCGACTGCCATGAGTCCGGCCAGGTGCAGGGTGGGTTCCGCGGCCACGGCGGCGGCCAGGCCCAGCATGTCCTCCGGCCGGGCTCCCCCGCGTCCCGGTTCAAGGTCTTCGCCGCTGCGCAGGTCCAGCTGGAGGTAGCACTGAAGCGGTTCCCTGGCGGGTTCACCGGCTTCGGCACGGCGCCGGTTCTCGTTGCCCATAGCCTTGGCAAGGGCTGTGACGAGTCCGGCACGGTCCACGGAGTGCACGGCTGATGCGTACCTGACCACCGATTTGGCCTTGTTCGTCTGCAGCTGTCCAATGAAGTGCCAGCGCAGGCCGGCATCATCGCCCAGTTCTGCCGCCTTGGCCTCGGCCTCCTGGGCCTTGTTCTCCCCCACATCGCGCACGCCCAGCTTCACCAGGGCGGCGGCGTCGGACGCCGGGAAGTATTTGGTGACCACGATGAGGGCCGGCTCAGTCCGTCCGCTGGCTGCTGCAGCATCCGAGATCCGCTTCCGGACGCGGTCCAGGCGGTGCCGCAGGTCTTCTGCCCGGTTCGTGGTTGTGGTGCTCATGGGTCCCTCGTACTGCTGGTGTGGATCGAATATGCCGGATGCTACCGCGGCTGCCAGACAAGCCCGGCAAACCGTCCGGTAGGGGCGTCGCGGCGGTGTGAAAACAGTTCCGGTTCTTCCATGGTGCATCCCGGAACAACCTGAACGCTTATGTTGAGTTCCTCAAGCTGCGCCAGTGCAGCTGCCGGGAGGTCCAGTGCCGGGGTTCCCCAGCTGGTCTGTGAGGCTGCTGCCGGCAAATGGGATGCGTCAGCGAGCATTTCCGCGGGAACCTCGTAGCACCGGCCGCAGACGCCGGGGCCGATCCAGGCCCGGATCGCAGCGGCACCCTGAGTGCGCATGGCTGCCACCGTGTTGGGCAGGATTCCGTCCAGCAGGCCGCGCCGTCCGGCGTGGGCCGCCGCCGTGACCACGCCGCGGGGCCCGGTTCCGGCAAAGATCACCGGCAGGCAGTCCGCCACCATCACGGCCAAGGGCGCGGAACCGTCCGCACTCAGCAGGGCGTCCGCCACCGGAACCTCACCTGCGGCCGGGCCGGGAGCCACCGGAACTACCTCTGCGGAATGAACCTGCTCCATGAACCGCAGGGACCCAGGTTCCACGCCCATCCGCTGTTCCAGCGCAGAGCGGCGGCCGCGGACGGCAGCAGAATCATCCCCCACGTGCAGCGCGAGGTTGCCCGCCGACGTATCGGTGAAAGCTATGCGGAGCCCGTCAGGCCCTTGCCCTTCCCACCAAAACATACGATCGGATAACCCCGCGCCGGTACTGGTCTTACTTGAGGAAATCGGGTACGTCCAGGTCGTCCTGGCGTCCCGCACTGAGGTCGGGCTCCACAACAGCCGGCAGGTCGACGTCGAACCCGGCGTCAGCCGGCACCGTCTGCGGGCGGTGGGCCCAGGCCGACGTCGCAGCGCCCGCAGCACCGGCACCGGCGGCCGCAGCAGCAGCCGGCGGGGACAGGGGCTCAGCAGGCTTTGCCGAAGCGGGCTGGGAGGTGACATCAACCTGGTCGAAGCCGGCAGCGATCACGGTGACGCGTGCCTCATCGCCCAGTGCGTCGTCAATGACGGCGCCGAAGATGATGTTGGCCTCCGGGTGCGCAACTTCCTGCACCAGGCGGGCTGCCTCGTTGATCTCGAACAGGCCGAGGTCCGAGCCGCCCTGGATGGAGAGCAGCACGCCGTGGGCGCCGTCAATGGAAGCTTCAAGCAGGGGCGAGGCGATGGCCAGTTCCGCCGCCTTGACGGCACGGTCCTCGCCGCGCGCGGAACCGATGCCCATCAGCGCCGAACCGGCTCCCTGCATCACGGACTTCACATCGGCGAAGTCGAGGTTGATCAGGCCCGGGGTGGTAATCAGGTCGGTGATGCCCTGGACGCCGGAAAGCAGCACCTGGTCAGCGGAGCGGAAGGCGTCCAGCATGGAGACGTTCCGGTCGCTGATGGAGAGCAGGCGGTCGTTCGGGATGACGATCAGCGTGTCGACTTCGTCGCGCAGCGTATCGATGCCGGACTCGGCCTGGTTGGACCGGCGGCGGCCTTCGAAGGTGAACGGGCGGGTGACGACGCCGATGGTCAGGGCACCAAGCGAACGCGCGATCCGGGCGACCACAGGTGCGCCGCCGGTACCGGTTCCGCCGCCCTCGCCAGCCGTCACGAAGACCATGTCCGCCCCGCGCAGCACCTCTTCGATTTCCTCGGCGTGGTCTTCTGCTGCCTTGCGGCCAACCTCAGGGTCGGCGCCGGCACCCAGTCCACGGGTCAGTTCACGTCCAACGTCGAGCTTCACGTCGGCGTCGCTCATCAGCAGCGCCTGGGCGTCTGTGTTGATGGCGATGAATTCGACTCCGCGGAGTCCGACGTCGATCATTCGGTTTACGGCATTCACGCCGCCGCCGCCGATGCCGACGACCTTGATGACGGCCAAGTAATTCTGCGGTGCTGCCACGTCCTGTGTCCCTTGTTCGAATCTGTGCAACTGATCAATGTGGCCGGGTCGTCCCCGGCCGAAACCTTCAACCGAACAACCTTAACCCTCCACTTGAGGGTTATAGTTATGTCAAGTAATGCTCTACTCCCGACGCTATGGGGCGCCGGAAGCTTGCGCAATTACCGTTCCGCGCGTGTCGGTGAGAAACTTCGCTGGTCTTTGCCGCCGTCCCGCTCACCGCGTCACCGGCCGGTTGGGCGTGCTCACGTCAAACACCGAAACCGGCGGATCAGCGGGGGGCATCAGCAGCAGGGCTTCCAGTGCCCGTGCCTTGGCCGCATTCGCTTCCGCGCTTCCCCAGAATACCGTCTGACCGCTGGTGAGCTTGAGTTCGACCGAATCCACCGTCTGCGCCGAAGCATGGTCAAGCTGGCCCAGGACATTCGGCGGCAGGGCGGAAAGCACCTGAGTCACTGTGGAGAACACGGTGCTGTTCACGGCTTCGGTTCCGCCGTCAATCAGCGGCAGGGCGGCTTCGGCGCGCTCTGCCACAGCCTTGAGCTGGCGGCCCTCTTCATCGATGAGCAGGAATTCGCGCCCGTTTTGCAGCACTGCCACCGGGATCCGCTCAGTAACGGTGACAATCAGGTCCGACGGCGGGACGGCAGTGACTTCCACGCCTTCGAGTTCCGGGCGGTCCGCCAGCAGTTCCGCGGCGTCGGAATCCGCGATCAGGGCCAGGGGCGTGCCCAGAAGCGGCGCGAGGGCAGCCTCGGCTTCCTGGGCGGGCAGCAGTGAATTGCCTTCGATCCGGATGTTCTTCAGCGCAAGCGCGGGAGAAAAAAACACCACGAAAAACAGGGCAGCAAGCAGCAGGGCCGCTGCGCCGGACCCGGCCAGGATGTAGCGCCGGCGGCGCCGGGCCGGCGGCTCCGGGAACGCCAGGATACTGGCGTTCCCGCTTTGGCCTTCCGCCGCGGCGGCGGGGCCGCCGTCCGGCCCGGCCGTGCCGGCGGGATCGAAGGCGTCCCTGGTGGCTGAAATGACCGTGTCGGGGCGGGCGCCGGACCCGGGCCGCAGTTCGTGAATCTGCGCATCCGGTGCCTGCAGTAGCTCTACCTTGGCCGAGTTGGCCGAGGTCCGGGCAGGCTGTGCCGCTCCCCCGCGCTGGTCTGCGCCGGGGGCTTTTGCACCCTGGCCCGCTGCGGCCGGGGGCTGGCGGGGTTTCCTACCCGGCATCCGGATGGCTCCCGCCCGGCGCACGGCCGAGCGCTTCAACCAGCGCCTGGCCGTACTGGGTGACGTCGCCGGCTCCGACAGTGAGGATGATGTCCCCCTCCGCGGCCCGCGCGGCGATCTGCTGCACTGCATCCTGTGCCTGGGCGGCAACGGTTCCGGGGGTTTTGAGCCGGGAGGTGATCAGTTCGCTGCTGACGCCGGGGATGGGGTCCTCGCGCGCCGGGTAGATCGGCAGGACGGTGACCGAATCAGCCAGGTCCAGTGCCTGTGCGAATTCAGCTGCGAAGTTGCGGGTCCGGCTGAACAGGTGCGGCTGGAACATTACGTGCACGGCGTTGGAGCCGGCGACTGCGCGGGCGGCCTGCAGCGCAGCAGCAACTTCAGTGGGATGGTGGGCGTAGTCGTCAAAAACACGTACGCCACGGGCCTCACCCTTGGGCTCAAACCTGCGCGCGGCTCCGGAGAATGTTCCCAGTGCGCGGGCAGCCGTGCCGGGATCCACGCCCAGGGCCAGGGCTGCCGTGAAGGCAGCGGCGGCGTTCAGCACGTTGTGCCGGCCCGGCACCTGGAGCTCCAGCTCCTGCTGCCGTTCCGTGTGCCCGTCGCGGAAGTGCAGCATGCTCCTGCTGCGCCGGCCGTCCGCTACCGTGCCGGTAATCCGCACGTCAGCATCCTCGCCATAGCCGTAGGTGGCTACCGGGGTGCTTCCATTGCGCGCCAGCAGGTCCCGGACACCGGGGTCATCCGCACAGGCCACCAGGAGGCCGTCCTCCGGGAGCAGCTCCACGAACCGGTCGAAGGAGGCAAAAACTGCCTCTGCGGTTCCGTAATGGTCCAGGTGGTCGGCCTCCACGTTGGTGATGACCGAGATTTTCGGTGCGTAGTTCAGGAACGAACCGTCGGATTCGTCCGCTTCGGCAACGAACACCTTCCCTGACCCTGCCTGGGCATTTACGCCCAGCGCCGCCACGTCACCGCCAATCGCGAAGGACGGGTCCAGGCCGGCACCGCGCAGCAGCACGGTGATCATCGCCGTCGTGGTGGTCTTGCCGTGGGTGCCTGCAACAGCCACCACGTCGGAGCCCTCCATCGCGGCGGCCAGCGCCTGCGAACGGTGGATGACGCGCAGTCCCGCCGCCTCGGCAGCCGCGAGTTCGGGGTTGGTTGCGCGGATTGCCGTGGAAACAACCACGGTGGAGGCGCTTCCCAGGTTGGCGGCGTCGTGCCCGACATGCACCGTGGCGCCAAGGGCCTGAAGTGCTCGCAGGCCGGCCGAGTCGCGGGCATCGGAGCCGGAGACCTCGATGCCGCGGCCCAGCATGACCCGCGCAACGGCGGACATCCCGGCACCGCCCAGGCCGATGAAGTGGACGCGGCCCAGGTCTGCGAGGAAGGGCTGGTTCATGCGTCGTTCCGTTCCGCTGCCTCAAGGATGAGTTCAGCCATTTGCGCATCAGCGTTGCGGATGCCGCGGGCAGCGGAGGCCTCCGCCATGGTCTTGAGTGCCTGGGTATCCTGCAGCAGCGGGATCAGGTTGGCGCTGATCCATTCCGGGGTGAACTGCGAATCCCGGACCAGCAGGGCACCGCCGGCCTGCACCAGTCCGGCGGCGTTCAGCGCCTGCTCGCCGTTGCCGTGCGGCAGCGGGACGAGCACTGCGGGAAGGCCGACGGCGGAAATCTCACTGACCGTACCGGCCCCGGAACGCGCCAGCAGCAGGTCTGCGGCAGCGTACGCAAGTTCCATCCCGTCAACGTATTCCACCTGCCGGTACAGCGGCGCGGTGAGGGTCCTGCCCTCAGCATCCGCCGCGGCCTTGCCTCGTCCGGTGACGTGCAGGGTCTGGATGCCCGCCGCGGCCAGCTCCGGTAGGGCAGCAGTGACCGCTGCGTTGATGCTCGCCGCCCCGGAGGAGCCTCCGGTGACCACAAGGGTGGGCAGGTCCTGTTCCAGGCCCAGGGCTGCGCGGGCGTCGTGCCGGGCTGCGCTGCGGTCCAGGCCGGAGATTTCCCGGCGCATCGGCATACCCACCCAGCGGGCGCCGGGCAGCTTGGTCTCTTCAAAAGCGACGCCCACGACGGCGGCGCTCTTGGCCCCGACCCGGTTGGCGAGTCCCGGACGGGCGTTGGCCTCATGCACCACCACGGGGATCCGGCGCTTCCGGGCTGCCAGGTAGACGGGAGTGGAGACGTAGCCGCCTACACCCACGACGACGTCGGCAGCAGCTTCGTCCAGGATCTCCCCGGCCTGCCGGACGGCCCGGGCCAGGCGGGCAGGAAGGCGCGCCAGGTCTCCGCTGGGCCGTCGGGGCATGGGGACGCGGTCGATCACGGCCAGTTCATAGCCGGCGGCGGGCACCAGCCTGGTTTCCATGCCGGCTGAAGTGCCCACCACTTTGATGCGGGCATCGGGCCGCAGCTGCCTAACGGCGTCGGCTATGGCCAGCAGCGGGCTGATGTGCCCTGCTGTGCCGCCGCCGGCGAGTACTACGGAAAGTGGGGACTGCGTCATGGAGCTGCGGGTTCTCTTTCAGGGATAGTGCGTGCAAAGGACAAGAGGACTCCCACGGCAGCCAGCGTGAACGTCAGCGACGATCCGCCGTAGGAGATGAACGGCAGCGGGACGCCGATCACGGGCAGCAGCCCGGTGACCATGGCAATGTTCACCGCTGCCTGGCCGGTAATCCAGACCAGGATGCAGCCGCAGACAATCCGGATGAACGGCTGGGTGTGGCGCATGGTCACCCGGACCGTGGCCACTGCAAGGATACCGAACAGCACCAGCACCACCAGCGTGCCAAGCAGCCCGAATTCCTCGCCGATGATGGCAAAGATGAAGTCATTGTGGGCCTCCGGAATCCAGTTCCATTTCTGCCGGCTCTGGCCGATCCCCACACCGAACCAGCCGCCGGACGCAAGTGCGTACATGCCTGCGTTGGCCTGGTCGCACAGCCCTGCGGAGCAGTCCAGCTGCAGCCAGGCGCTGATCCGGCTGGTCCGGTTTCCACTGGCCATGGAGAAGATGGCCGCGGCCGCCGCGGCAGCAAGGCTGAGCAGCCCCAGCAGCTTCAGCCGCGCACCGGCGAAGAACAGCGCGGCGAGCATGATCAGCCCCATGATGATCACGGTGCCGAGGTCGTGGCCCAGCAGCACCAGGCCGATCAGCAGGGCTCCGCCCGGGAGCACTGCGGGAATGAGCGCGTGCTTCCAGTCCCCCAGCAGTGGTCCTTTTCGAGAGAGTACGGCGGCGAACCAGATGGCCATGGCCAGTTTCGCCGCCTCGGAGGGCTGACCCCTGACCGGACCGAACTCGAGCCAGTTCCTGTTGCCGTTGACCTCCACGCCGATGAAGAGCACCAGGACCAGAAGGATGACGGCGGCGCCCAGTGCCGGCCACGCGATGGCCCGGTAAAAGCGCGGACCGAAACGGGACAGGATGAGCATCAGGACAACACCCGCGGCTGCGAACATTAGCTGCTTGATGAACAGGTCAAAGGTGGTAGCGGCTCCGGCAGCTGTTCCCGCAACGGCAGCAATGGCCTCCACGGACGAGGCGGAGAGCACCATCATGAGGCCGATCGCCGTCAGCGCGAGCGTGGCGCCCAGGATCATGTAGTAGCTGGAACCGGTCGCTTTGGCGTCGCTGCCCTCAAGCAGGACCATAAAGGCGGTGAATCGTTCCTTAAGCCGCAGGCCCCGGTTCTTCGGCGGGACGGCCGCCCCGGCAGCGGAACCTCCGGCGGCCCCGGCGCGGCCGGCTGTGGTGACGGGTTTGGCTGCTGCCGGTACCGGCTGCGTGCCTGCCGGGCGCCTGCGCGCCGTCGGCTTGCGTCCCTTGCCCGTGGGCGTGGTCACCATCTACGGCTCCTTGGTGGTCTGCGCCTGCCCTTCCACGTATCCGCGGACAGCTTCGATGAACGCCTCGCCCCGGTGGGCGTAGGAACGGAACTGGTCCATGGATGCCGATGCCGGCGCCATGAGGACCGTGTCCCCGCCCTTCGCCACTGCGGCTGCGGCAGCCACGGCCTGGACCATGACGGCTTCGCCGGTGGGCGTTCCTTCTTCTCCAGTGTCCGCCGGGGAGGCTTCAATTACCGGCACATCGGGTGCGTGTCGGTCCAAAGCAGAGCGCAGCTGCGAAGAATCATTCCCGATGAGCACAACGGCGCGCAGGCGCTGGGCATGAGCGGTCACCAGCTCGTCATAGGTGACACCTTTGGAGAGCCCGCCGGCGATCCATACGACGTGCCCGAAGGCTGCCAGGGACGCTGCGGCGGCGTGCGGATTGGTGGCCTTTGAATCGTTGACCCAGAGGATGTCATTGAGCTTGGCCACCGGTTCAATCCGGTGCCCGCCGGGAGCGTAGTTGCGAAGTCCGTCCCGCACCGCGACCGGTTCCACGCCGAACGCGCGTACCAGGGCGGCGGCGGCAAGGGCATCCGCGGCCACGTGGCGCGGTGCCCGGTCGCCCAGGTCATCCAGGGAGGCAAGTTCAGCGGCGGCGTTGCGGCGCTCTTCGATGAAGGCACGGTCCACCAGGAGCCCTTCAACGATTCCCACCATGCTGACTGCCGGCATGCCGGTGGTGAAACCCACTGCCCGGCAGCCTTCCACGACGTCGGCCTCTTCGACCATGTGCTCGGTCTCGGCCTGTTCGGCGTTGTAGACACAGGCAACCTGGGTGTTTTCGTACACCTTTGCCTTGTCCGCGCGGTACGCCTCGTAGCTGCCGTGCCAGTCGACGTGGTCTTCGGCGATGTTCAGGCAGACGCTGGCCAGCGGTGACATGGAGTAGGTCCAGTGCAGCTGGAAGCTGGAAAGCTCGACGGCGATTGCATCCCAGCCCTGGGGGTCGCGGATGGCGTCCAGGATCGGTGTACCGACGTTTCCGGCGGCAACGGCGCGCAGTCCTGCGGCCCGCAGCATGGACTCCGTCATGCCCACGGTGGTGGTCTTGCCGTTGGTGCCGGTGATGGCGAGCCAGGGCGCCGTGGGGCGGCCTTCGCGGATGCGTACCCGCCAGGCCAGTTCGACGTCGCCCCAAATGGGAATGCCTGCGTCTGCCGCCGCCGCGAGCAGCGGGTGGGAGGGCCGGAAGCCCGGGGAGGTAACCACCAGTTCCGGCAGTTCTTCGTCCACTGCGGACAGGCCGGCCACTGCTTCGGCGCCGAGGCGGACGTCCGCTGCGCCGACGATCCTCAGGGTGTCGGCCTTGCCCCGGTTTTCCTGGGAATCCAGTCCGTCCACCACCACGACCCGGGCACCGAGTTCAATGAGCGTGTCCGCTGCGGAGAAACCGGACAGGCCGATTCCGGCAACGAGCACCCGGAGGCCGCGCCAGTCGGCGTCCCAGGTGGTTAGTGTTTCAAGGCGGGCGTTTGATGCATTTGGGGATGAAGGAGTATTCACTGTCCGGCCACCCAATCAGCGTAGAAGAGTCCCAGCGCAAGGGCGACGCAGAGTCCGCCGATGATCCAGAAGCGGACCACCACCGTGACTTCGGCCCAGCCCTTGAGTTCGAAATGGTGCTGCAGCGGTGCCATCTTGAACACCCGCTTGCCGCCGCTGAGCTTGAAGTAGCCCACCTGGATGATTACCGACGCGGAGATGATCACGAACAGACCGGCCAGGATGACCAGCAGCAGTTCGGTGCGGGAAAGGATGGCGAACGCTGCGATCGCCCCGCCGATGGCCAGGGATCCGGTGTCTCCCATGAAGATCTTTGCCGGGGAGGTGTTCCACCAGAGGAACCCCACCAAGGCACCCGCCATGGCGCCGGCGAGCAAAGCCAGATCCATCGGGTCACGGACCTCGTAGCAGACGCCGCCGTCGTTGGCCGGGCCAAGGCAGGACTGGTTGAACTGCCAGATGCCAATCAGGAAGTAGGCACCGAACACCAGCACCGAGGCGCCGGCGGCAAGGCCGTCCAGTCCGTCTGCCAGGTTCACGCCATTGGTGGCCGCGGTGATGATGACGCTGGACCACAGGATGAACAGGATTGCACCGATGATGGTGCCGGCGAACGCCAGGTCGATCGCCGTGTCACGGACGAAGGAGATGTTGGTCGACGCCGGAGTCAGTCCGGCGTTGTTGGGGAACTGCAGGGCCAGGATGGCGAACACAATGCCCACGATCGCCTGCAGGATAATCTTCGCCTTGGCGTTCAGTCCAAGGGAACGCTGCCGGGAGATCTTGGTGTAGTCGTCAATGAAGCCCACCAGGCCCATGCCGACCATCAGGAACAGGACCAGCAGCCCGGATGCGGAAGGCCCGAAGGTGGTGGGATTGATCGCGTAGGAGATCAGGTGGGTGATGAAGTACGAGGCAACCACGGAGGCCACGATCACGGCACCGCCCATGGTGGGCGTTCCGCGCTTGGTATGGTGCGACGTCGGGCCGTCGTCACGGACAAACTGTCCGTAGCCCTTCTTGACGAGGAAACGGATGAACAGCGGAGTGCAGGCGAAGGCGAGCAGCAGTGCCAGCAGGCATCCGATAAGGAGGGAGATCACAGTGCCTCACCCCGGAGGGTCTCGTCCTGGACGCCGCGGGCTGCGGAAAGGGTATTCAAGGCAATCCGATCACCAAGGAACCGCAGTCCGGCTCCGTTGGAAGATTTGAACAGGACGATGTCCCCGGGTTCCAGTGAGGCTTCCAGGATGGCCTGGGCTTCTTCGGGGGTTTCCACGAAGGTCGATTCGTCTCCCCAGGATCCTTCCATCACGGCTCCTGTGTGCAGTGCCCGGGCTCCGGTTCCAACGACGATGAGCTTGGAAATGTTGAGGCGGACCAGGTAGCGGCCAATGGCGTCGTGTTCGGTGACGGACTCATCGCCCAGCTCGAGCATCTCCCCCAGCACGGCCCAAGTGCGCCGGCCCCGGCCGAGTTCGGCAAGGGTGCGCAGCGCCGCGCGCATCGATTCGGGGTTGGCGTTGTAGGCATCGTTGATCACGGTGATGCCGTCCGGACGGTCGGTGCGTTCCATCCGCCAGCGGCTGGCCGCCTTCTGGCCGGAGAGGCCTGCGGCGATGTCCGCCGGAGCTATGCCGGCAGCCAGTGCTGCTCCGGCGGCGGCGAGCAGGTTGGCCGTGTGGTGGGCGCCGATCAGGCCTGATTCAATCCGGTGCTGCTCCCCGTTGGGGAACTCGAGGGTGAAGACAGGCCGGCCCTGTTCATCCGTCCGGGCGTCCAGGGCACGCAGCGTGGCGTGGTTTCCGGGCAGTTCTTCCGTGGAGGAGGTGAAGGAGAGCACGTTCGCAGCAGTGCGCTTGTCCATGGCAGCCACACGGATGTCGTCGCCGTTGAGCACGGCAGTGCCGGCCGGGGAGAGTGCTTCGACCATCTCGCCCTTGGCGCGGGCAATGTTCTCCACTCCGCCGAACTCGCCGGCGTGGGCGCTGCCGACGCAGAGGACGACGCCAATGTCCGGGCGGACCATGTCCGCCAGGTAGGTGATGTGCCCGATGCCGGTGGCGCCCATTTCCACGACCAGGTAGCGGGTGCCGTGCCCGGCCTTGAAGATGGTGAGCGGAACGCCGACTTCGCCGTTGTAGGAGCCAATCGGGCCCACGGTGTTCCCGTGGCCGGCGAGCAGCCCTGCAAGCAGGTCCTTGGTGGTGGTTTTCCCGGCTGAGCCGGTGATGCCGATGACTGTCAGCGGACCTTCGGCGCGAAGCCGCCGGACGATTTCCGCGGCCAGCTGCCCCATGGCGGCCACCGCATCCGGAACCACGATCCCCGGAAAGAGCGTTCCGTCCGCGCCGGTTACACGGCGTTCGGTCAGGGCCAGTGCGGCGCCGGCTTCAAACGCCCCGGCGACGAAGAGATGGCCGTCGGAGAATTCTCCGGGCTTGGCAATGAAGAGGGCCCCCGGGCCCGCTTCGCGGGAATCCGTTGTGGCTGACGTCACTGGAATTCTCGGGTCTGCTGCTGCTGCCCCCACCAGCTCGCCACCCGTAATTGCCGCAATTTCGGCTGCATTAAGTTCAATCATGACGAATTAGGACTCTACCCCGTCGTAAGTAGGCACCGTGAATCCGGCTTGGGCCAGCGCAGCGCGTAGTTCCACCCGGTCATCCAGGGCCAGGTTGACCCCCTTGACCTCCTGCCAGACCTCATGTCCGCGCCCGGCCACCAGGATGGTGTCTTCCGGGGAGGCAAGTTCGACGGCGCGGGCAATGGCGGCTGCCCGGGGCGCCACTTCCAGGATCATCGGGCTCTCAGGGCCTGTTCCTGCCGCTTCTGCGGCACTGCGGGCTCCGCGGAGCACATCGGCGCGGATGGCGGCGTCGTCCTCGTCATGCGGGTCGTCATCGGTGACAATCACGACGTCGGCGAGGCTTGCTGCGATTTCCCCCATCAGGGGCCGTTTGGTCGCGTCCCGCTCCCCGGTGGCACCAAAGACCACGATCACCTTCCCCTGCGGGCGGCGGACGGATTCAAGCGTGCGCTGCAGCGCGTCCGGGTTGTGGGCAAAATCAACAATCGCAGCCGGAGCCTCGCAGAGCAGCTGCATGCGTCCGGGTACCTCCACGGTGAAGGGGTCGTGTTCATCCAGGGCCTGCTGCACCTCATCGGGGGCGGCACCGGATTCGAGCACCATGGCCAGGGCGAGGGCAGCGTTGGACACGTTGAAGGTTCCGGGCAGTCCGGTCCGGACCCGCAGCGCAGTCCCCTGCGGCGGGTGGAGTTCAAAGCTGTGCCCCAGGCCTTCCCGGTGTACCGCGCGGACCTGCCAGTCGGCGTCGCCGGCTTCTTCGGACGTGGACAGCGTGGTGCCGCGACTGCCCGCGACTTCCGCCATGCGCCGGCCCCAGCGCTCGTCCACGGTGATGACGGCGCGGCGGCTGCGGCCGGAGCGGAAAAGGTCCGCCTTCGCCTCGAAGTAGTCCTCCATGGATCCGTGCAGGTCCAGGTGGTCCTGGGTGAGGTTGGTGAACCCGGCTACGTCGAAGACAACACCGTCCACGCGGCGGTAGGAAATCGCGTGTGAGGAAACTTCCATGGCTGCGGCGTCCAGGGAACGTTCGCGCATCAGGGCCAGCAGACCGTGGACCTGCGGAGATTCAGGGGTGGTCAGGATGCTGGGGATCGCCTCTGCCCCGGCGAGGATCTCGATGGTGCCGATCAGGCCGGTGGTGCGCCCCAGTGCCTGCAGCAGTGAGGTAATGAAGTACGTGGTGGTGGTTTTCCCGTTGGTGCCGGTAACGCCAAAGAGCACCGGGGCGCTGCCGTCCTGCGGCTGGCTGTTGAATACGGCAGCCGAAAGCGGACCCACCAGCCGGCGGATGTCCTCGGCCACGAAGACCGGCAGGCCTGTCGAAGGCAGCTGGGCCAGCCCTTCAGCGTCCGTCAGGATGGCCGCGGCACCGGCGGCGGCCGCGTCAGCGGCGAATCCTGCCCCGTGGTGGCGTGCCCCGGGCAGTGCAAGGTAAAGGTCGCCGGGGAAGATCTGCCTGGAGTTGATGCTGACCCCGGTCAGCTCCCCATCCCACGCGCCGGCGCCGGTACCGGGCGCCGCCGTGATGGCCGGGGACCCCGGGGGGAGCGCCGCGGCGGCAGCGGCGAGGGTGACGGGTCGTACCCGTTCCGGGCGCATGCTGCTTTGGGCGCGCTGATGGTTGCTATGTGGCACTGCACTGCTCCAGCTTTAGTACTCGATGGGGTACGTAACCGGCTCCCCTTCGGAGGGGGCTACGTTGTTGGTGGTCAGGACCTGTTCCATGACCTTCTGGAAGGTCTTTCCGGGTTCGATGTAGTAGAGGTCTCCCTTGGGCCGCTGAAGGGTGACCACAGCGACGTACTTGGGATCGTCCATGGGTGCAATACCAGCATAGGAGACGGTGTACCCGTCATACCCGCCGCTGGGACTCGGGGCCTCTGCGGTACCGGTCTTCGAGCCGACCCGGTATTTCTCCAGGGCGCCGGAAGCTCCGGAGCCTTCCACGGTGGTGGTCTCCAGCATGTGCTGTACTTCCAGGGCCGTCTCCTCAGAGACCACGCGGATGCCGGGTTCCCGCTCGGTGGGATGTTCCGTCCCTTCGGCGTCAATGCGTGCGTCCACCAGCCGCGGTGCCAGGCGCACACCGTCGTTGGCGATCGTCTGGTAGACCATGGCGGTGTGCAGCGCGGTCTGTGTCAGTCCCTGGCCGAACAGCACGGTGTACTGCTGGCGGGTATCCCAGTTTTCCGGCGGGGCCAGGAGCCCGGAGGTTTCACCGTTCAGTCCGGTGCCCAGTTCGGTGCCAATGCCGAATTTGCGCAGCCAGTCATAGCGCTGCTGCGGCGAAAGCTGCTGCCCAACCATGATGGTGCCGGTATTCATGGATTTGGCCAGCACACCCGAGGCGGTCATGCGCACGGTCCCGTGTTCAAAGGCATCCTTGAACGTCTGCCCGTCGATCGAGTAGGTGTTCTCGATCTGGAACTGGGAGGTTGGGGTGATGATCCCCTCTTCGATTGCGGCGGCCATGGTGATGACCTTGGTGGTTGAGCCGGGCTCAAAGGAGTCGGTGACGGAGCGTGCCTTGCGTGACTCGGCTTCGGTGGCTCCGGGGTTGTTGGGGTCCACCGTGGTTGACTCGGCCATGGCCAGCACGTTGCCCGTCTCGACTTCAACCACGACGACGTTGCCCCAGTCCGCGTTGTACTCGCGCACCTGGGAAGCGATGGTTTGCTGGGCGAACCACTGCAGGTCCTGGTCGATGGTCAGCCGGATGGAATCGCCGTCCTGGACCGGGACATCCTCATTGGTGGCGTAGGGGATGCGGATACCGTCCCCGCCGATCTCATAGGTCTTGCTTCCGGCCTCACCGGCAAGGATTGAATCCTGGGTCAGTTCCAGCCCTTCCTGGGCGCCTTCAGTGCCCAGGAATCCGACGATCGAGCCGGCCACCGGGCCGGAGGGGTAGGTGCGCAGCGTGGTCCGGTCTGCGTAGACGCCCGGGAATTTCACGGCCAGGACCTTGTCGCGGATTTCGGGGGTGACGGTTTTGGCTACAAAGTTGAAGCCCTTCTCGCCCAGGATGGACCGCCTCAGAGTCTGCGTGTCCTGGTCCAGGATGACGGAGAGTTCCTCCATCGCGGCGTCGAAGGTGACCGTTTCCAGCTCGCCCTCGGCGTTGCGCCGCTGGTATTCCTCTTCCTCATAGGCGGCGGAAAGCCGCTGGTCCACCACAATGTCGAACCGCTCGACGCTGCGTGCGAGGTAGTTGCCCTCATTGTCCAGAATGCCGCCGCGCAGGGCCGGAACGCCGACTGTAACCAGGCGGTTGGCTACGGCAGCGTCCGCCATCCCATCCGGATCCACTGCCTGCACCTGAAACAGGCGGACACCGAGCATGGTAAGGAGGAGCAGGACAATGATCAGTCCTGCGCGGAGCCGGCCGGTGACAAGGGATACCCTGTGGTTCTCCTCTGCCGGAGCCTGTCCTGCTTTTGCCACAACGTGTCCTCGCCGGTGCTGGTTGGTTTACTGGCCGTTTCTCTGGCTGGGCGCCGGAATCGTGCCGCCGTTCAAATCGGGTTCCGCTGCCGGGGCCGGTGCGGGAGCGGGGTCCGCACCTGCCGCAGGGGCGGCGCTGTCCTGCTGTTCAGCGGCCCGTGCGTTTTCGGCCGGCTCTTCAGCCGCGGGCTGGGCCGGAGTTACCGGCCGGGTCAGCACCTGCGGCAGTTCCACCAGTGTGCCGGGGCCGGCTCCTTCCTTGGCCGGTTCCGGGTCGCCGGTGACGGCGAGGGTCTGCAGGTCGATCGTACCGAAGGTAGGTGAGACCACCATTCCCAGTTCAGCGGCAGCACCGGCCAGCACCTGGGGTGCCTGGTGGTGTTCCACCTGCTGGGTCAGCGCCTCATTCTTCTGGATAATCTCAGTGCGCTGGTTCTGCAGCTGGACCAGCTGGTACTGGCCGCTGGAGACGGAAATGTTCAGCATCAGGACCGCGGCCAGGCCTGCGGCAAGCACGGCAAAGCACAGGGCCGCGACGGGAACGCGGCGCCGGCGGGCAGCTGCCGGCACCAGGGCGAGCGGAGTCCGGCGGCGCGGCGCAGGCTGCTCCGGGGCCTCCTGCGGCAGCACGCGGGCCAGGTTGTCCTGGACGTGCTGGGCCCCGCTGGCTGGAACCGGCGGGCGGCGCCGTCTCGATCGTTCAGTCATCAGCGTGCCCCGTCCATGGTTGCGCGAATCCGTTCGACTGCCCGCAGCTTGGCCGAGGCCGCACGCGGGTTTTCTACAATCTCCTGTTCCGTGGGAACTTCCGTTCCCTTGGTCAGGCGCTTGAGCTGTGCTTTGTGTTCCTCGAGTTCCACCGGGAAGCCCTTGGGTGCAGAGGAACGGGAACCGGCTGCGAAAATGTCCTTCACGATCCGGTCCTCGAGGCTGTGGTAGGACATGACCACAATCCGCCCGCCGACGCCGAGAACGGAGAGTGCGGACGGAATGGCCCGTTCCAGGACGTCGAGTTCTTCATTGACCTCGATGCGCAGGGCCTGGAAAGTCCGCTTGGCGGGGTGCCCGCCGGTGCGTGCCGCAGCAGCGGGTACCACTGCGCGGATGGCCTCAACCAGTTCGCCGGTGGTCTCGAAGGGTTTGCGCGCCCGTGCCGAGACGATCGAGGAGGCGATGCGTCCGGCGAACTTCTCTTCGCCCCAGCGTCGGATAATGGAAACGAGCTCAGCTTCGTCATAGGTGTTGACGATTTCCGCGGCGGTGCGGCCGCGGCTGGTGTCCATCCGCATGTCCAGCGGTGCGTCGTAGGAATAGGCAAACCCGCGCTCACGCTCGTCGAGCTGCATGGAGGAAACGCCCAGGTCAAAGAGAGCACCGTCAATGGAGTCGAATTTGAGGTCCTCGACCACGTCTGCGATTTCGTCGTAGACGGCGTGCACCAGGTCGGTGCGGTCCTGATAAGCCGCGAGCCTCTCCCCTGCCAGTGCCAGCGCCTGGGTGTCCCGGTCAATGCCAATAACGTGCAGCTTCGGGAAGCGCTCCAGCATGGCCTCCGTGTGGCCGCCCATGCCAAGCGTGGCATCCACTACTACCGCTGTCCGTCCCGCTGCCTCAGCTGCTTCGATGGCCGGAGCGAGCAGGTTGATGCAGCGGTCCCTCAGTACGGGTACGTGACGGTCCTGCGTGGGGCGGTCTTCGCTCATTGGTCTCTCCTTCCGCTGCTTATCCGGTGCAGCGGGTTCTTGGACCAGATCCCCATCCGCGCCTCACGGTACGCCTGGCTCCGGGGAAGGTGAGCCAGGTGAAGTCCGCGGGGCGGCTGGAGATCTCGTTCAAGATCCCGCCGGTGTCCGGCTTCGAATTTCAATGCCTGTGCTGTACTGCGTGCTGTGCAACGGCTAGAAGATGCCGGGCATCGTGTCTTCGTCGGTTTCCGAAAACGCGTTTTCCTGTTCTTCCAGGTATTCCTGCCATGCCGTGGCGTCCCAGATCTCGGCCCGGGTGCCTGCACCGATAACGGCGAGTTCACGTCCGAGCCCGGCATACGAGCGCAGTGCCGGCGGAATGGTGACGCGGCCCTGCTTGTCTGGAACTTCGTCAGAGGCTCCGGACAGAAAGACACGAATGTAGTCACGTGCCTGGCGTGAAGACAGCGGCGCCTGCCTCATCTGCTCGTGGACCTTTTCGAATTCCTTCTGGCTGAAGACGTAGATGCAGCGTTCCTGGCCCCGGGTCAGAACCAGCCCGTCGGCCAGTTCATCGCGGAACTTGGCGGGAAGAATGAGCCTGCCCTTTTCATCCAGGCGCGGTGAATGAGTTCCGAGGAACATCGCTCACCACCTGTCAGATTTGGGAGTTACACCCTCCTGCACCGCCCTACCCTCTTACGCCCCCCACTTTACTCCACTTCCCTCCACAGTCAACGCAATTCGATAACGTTTTCCGGCGCGTCGGACCCCTGCATCCCAATAACTGCGCGGGATGGGGATGTGGGGCTGCAGTGGAGGGAACGAACGGCCAAAACCGTTTTCAACGGGTGCTTAAACGACGGAAGACCCGCCGAAGCGGGTCTTCCTGCCCTCCTGCGGGTTGCCGGGGAGGGAAGTGGGGCGGGAGGGCTAAGGCTGGTCCCTCTTGCGCTCATCCCATTTGTTTTCGAGGTTGGACATAAAGCCGCGGGGCGCAGCGGCACGTTCCTTTCGCCCGGCGGGAACGCGGGGCTCGGCCTGCCTGCCCCTGGTGGTCGCGTAGTACATTCCGGCGCCCATGACCATAAAGCCGAGGATACCCACCAGAATGTTCAGCGGACTGTCCAGGGTAATGCCCAGGATCAGAACGGCTATTCCGGCTACTGCCACGAGAGCGCCCAGCACGATACGCCGGGTAGACATGCCGCGGCCCGCCGATGACGCCATGGAATTGGCGAACTTCGGGTCCTCAGCGTGTAATTGCTGCTCCAGCTGATCAAGCAAGCGCTGCTCGTGTTCTGAGAGTGCCATTACTGTCTCCTTGCGGTCCAAGTGTGCCCTGTAAACCAAGCAACGAACCCGGCGTGGTGGTTGTTCCCGGTTGGTCCCGGTTGTTCACACGGAGGTGTCGACGCTGATCTGCACTTACCCTCAAGGATAGATTGCAAACGGGTCCGGGGAAAGCCGCAGCAGGGAGCGGCTGGACCCTCTCAGGCAATGCTCAGCCTGCGCCGCCCTGCGGCCTGTTCTTCTCCCGGCCCAGCAGCCGTGCCGGCATGATGCCGGACTCTCCGAACCTGCGGTTAATCCGGTCCAGGGCGTCCTCCGCGGAGCGCCAGTTATCATCCCGCCCGTCCAGGGTCAGCTGCTGACCGGCTCCGTCAGCCGGTTCAAGGTTCTCCGCGCGCAGCCCGATCAGGCGGACGCTCATGGGCCGCCGCCCCAGCCCTGCCAGCAGTCCGCGGACCACTTCGTAGAGCAGCTGCGCGCTGTCCACCGGTTCAGTAAGCGTGCGCGATCGGGTGAGTGTGGAGAAATCTGCGTAACGCAGTTTCAGGGACACGGATCTGGCCTGCAGTCCTGCCGCGCGCATTCTGGCAGCCGTCCGGTGGGCAAGCCGCAGCAGCTCGGTCTCCAGGACCTCGTCCTCATCCACATCCCTGGCAAAGGTCTCCTCCGCCCCGATGCTCTTCTCTACCCGCACCGGGGTCACGGCACGTGCGTCACGTCCCCAGGAGAGGTCATAGACATGCCGTCCCGTGGCACCCAGGAGCTTTTGCAGGACCGCCGGCGGTGTGTGTGCGACGTCGGAAACGGTATTGATGCCGACCCTGGCCAGGGCTTCGCGTGTTTTGGCGCCCACGCCCCACAGCGCCGATACATCCAGGGCATGCAGGAAGGAAATGGTCTCATCCCGGGGAACCAGCAGCAGGCCGTTGGGCTTGGATTTGGTGGAGGCAATCTTGGCAACGAACTTAGTGGAGGCGATCCCCACGCTGGCGGTGATCCCGAGTTCCTGCGAGACGCGGCTGCGCACCAGCTCCCCGATCCGGCGGGGCGGCCCCAGCCGCCGCATTGAACCGGCGATGTCAAGGAAGGCCTCATCAACGCTCAGCGGTTCAACCAACGGCGTTATGGATTCGAAGATGGCCATGATGCGGGATGAAACCTGCCGGTAGACGTCCTGGTGCGGTTCCAGAATCTGAGCCTGGGGGCACAGCCTGCGTGCACTGGCCATCGGCATCGCGGACCTAACGCCGAACCTCCGCGCCTCATAGGAGGCGGAGAGGACCACCGACCTGCCCCCTAGTCCGCCGACGATTACCGGCTTGCCTGCCAGCTCCGGACGGCGGAGCAGTTCCACGGCGACATAGAACGCGTCCATATCCACATGCATGATGGTGCAGTCCCGGTTTTCACCGGCTGCATCCGTTGGTGTACCCACGCCCTCATACTATGCAGGCCCGCGGACACACGGGCGCTCCCCTAGACTGGAAACAGGCCCTGACCCTTCGTCGATGCGGATTCCCATGAAGAAAATCCTTGCCCTTGCGTGCAGCGCAGCTGTCCTGGCTGCCGTCGCCGGATGCAGTTCCACCGGCCCTTCCCCGTCTGCGTCCTCTTCCCCCAGCACCTCGATGAGCGCTGCATCACCCTCTTCCACCGCCACAACCGCGGCCCCCAGCCCGTCGCCGTCGTCGGCCATTGCCGAAGGCTTCCCGAAGACCCTCATTCCGGTCTTCGCCGGCTCGGAGCCCACAGCCTCCAGTTTCGAAGACGACGGACAGCTCCTCACTGCCTCGCTGACGGCGTCGTCCTCCGCGGCCCCGGAGGAAATCCTCGCTTACTACACCGCGCATTTCGAAGGACTGGGCTTCACGGCGCTGGAAGGCGACTCAGTGGATTCGACTCCCGCCAAGGACTTCGCCCGGACCACCGGCTCGGAGACAGAGACCGCGAACGTCTCCGTGACCTCCCGGGACGGCAGCTCCATCTATACGGTCGGGGCGAACGTGCTCCCCGGCGCCGCAGAGACCGCAGGATAGGAACGCAGATGAGCCAGGCCCCAGCCGCCCCGGAGGCAAACAAGGACAACAGCAAGGCCGCCGCGTCAGCGGAACAGGCTGCTTACCGGTCGGCTCTGTCCGCTGACCTGGAGCAGTTCCTGGGCGGACAGCGCGAAGTCCTGGAAGAGGTCTCGGCTGAGTCCGTTCCCCTGCTGGGCGCGGTCCATTCGCTCGCCAAGGGAGGCAAACGCCTGCGTGCCCTGCTGAACTACTGGGGCTGGCGGGGTGCCGGGGGCGAGGTGCTCGGGGAGCCGGCTGTCCGCTCGGGACTTGCACTGGAACTCTTCCAGAGCGCTGCGCTCATCCACGATGACATCATTGACCGCTCCGATACCCGGCGCGGGGCCCCGAGTGTCCACCGGCATTTCAGCAACCGGCACGCCGAGGCCGAGTGGTTCCTGGACGGCAGCCATTTCGGGTCTTCCGCGGCAATCCTTGCCGGGGACCTCTGCCTCGCGCTGAGCGAAGAGGCATTTACCTCCGTGGGTGAACGCGCGGCCTACAACACCCGGGCCCGGGCGGTCTTTAACCGTATGCGGACGGAGGTCATGGCCGGGCAGTACCTGGACATCCTCGAAGAGGTGGTGGGCCCGGGACACGAGCCGGACCGCGCGGTGGTGCGGGCCCGGAACATCCTCCGCTTCAAGTCTGCGAAGTACAGCATTGAGCATCCGCTGGCCATTGGCGGTGCACTCGCCGGCGCAGACGAGGATCTCCTCGCCGGCTATTCGGCGTTTTCGCTGCCCCTTGGCGAGGCATTCCAGCTGCGCGACGACGTCCTGGGCGTCTTCGGGGACCCGGAGGTTACGGGCAAGCCCGCCGGGGATGACCTTCGCGAGGGCAAACGCACAGTGCTGATTGCCTATGCACTGAGTTCCGGATCCGCGGCAGTCCGGAAGCAGATCACGGAACAGCTGGGCCGGCCGGACCTGGACGAGGACGAGGTGGCGTCGCTGCGGTCCGCGATCGAAGAGAGCGGAGCGCTGGCAACGACTGAGGCCCTCATTGCCGAGCACACCGAGCAGGCCTTCAGCACCCTCGCCGCACTGACGGTGGATGAGCAGACCCGCTCGGCGCTTGAGTTCCTAGCCCATGCGGCAGTGACTCGTACTGCCTAAGGCGCTGTTACCAGGCCAGGGCCTGGGCGCGGCGGCGGATTTCCGTCTTGCGGCCTTCCTTCAGGGCGTCCACGGGACGTCCGGGGAGGGTCTCGTCAGGGGTAAACAGCCAGCGCAGCATCTCCTCGTCGGAGAAGCCGGCATCGGTGAGGACCGAGATGGTCCCCTTCAGGCTGTCCAGGATTGCGCCGTCATTGATGAAGACTGCTGGGATGCTGCGGATTTTGCGCTCTCCGAGCCGTACCGCAAGCAGTGCGCGTTCTTCCAGCAGGCTGTGAACCTTGCTGATTGTTACATCTAGTTGTTCAGCCGCGTCGGGCAGGGTCAGCCAGTCGGAAACCAGTTCCTCGAGTTCATTCACGCTTCCAAGATTGCCACGTATGCGGCAATGCAGGCCACTCGGCACTCTATTCGTCCGCCGAATTAGCGCTATATGTTCACGCCCGGCTATCGACTTCCGACTCTTCTCGTGTAAATTCGCATAAGTCACACTAATCACTTGTGTAACACCCGCATCACTACTTGTTTTTTGTCCCTCGGACTGCGGTAGAAGCCGCACCGCCAACAGATGAGGAAACAACCCGAATGACCATGCAGCCCCCCGCCAGGCCGCGTACTGCTGCCACCGGCATGCCCCGCAAACTGAGCGTCGCAGTCACTACGGCGGCGATCCCGGCTGTCATGATGTCCTCTCTCGCCCTTGCTGAGCCGGCGCAGGCAACGGTGCCGCAGACTCCGGCCAAGGCCCTGTTCCCGCAGCTTCCGCTGCAGGCCATGAAGAACGCCGGCGGCGCCGTCGTTCCCGCATCGCAGCTGGCAGCCCAGGTTCCCGCAACAGTCGCGGCAGAGTCTGCCGTGCCTGCGACGCACCGGATTGTCCCCGGGGACACGGTCAGCTCCATCGCGGCACGCTACGGCCTGGACCTGAACGAGGTGCTGCGGATCAACAACCTCTCCCCCAGCTCGATCATTTACGCGGGCAAGGAACTCAAGCTCACCGGCACGGCCAAGGCTCCCTCCGCACCGGCTGCCCAGGCACCTGCTCCCGGCACCTACACGGTGAAGCCGGGGGACACCCTCAGCGCCATCGCTGCCAAGCACGGCGTCAGCCTTTCCACTGTCCTGTCCGCCAACAACCTGAGCATGTCGTCGGTGATCTACCCCGGCGAGAAGCTCTCCCTCGGCAGTGGAACGGATGCGGCGCCGGCCGCCCCGGCACCGGCGGCGCCTGCCGCACCTGCCGCACCGCAGGCTGGAACCTACACAGTCGTTGCCGGCGACACCCTGGGAGCCATTGCCGCGCGCCACGGAGTAAGCCTGAAGTCCGTGCTTGATGCCAATAACCTGAGCATGACCTCCGTCATCCGCCCCGGGCAGAAGCTCTCCCTCGGAGGCGGTTCGACCATCACCACCGCGTCCTCTGCTCCAGCCGCAGCAGCTCCGGCGGCACCGGCCTCGGCCCCGACGGATCTGGTGCCCAGCACGTTCCTGCACTACACCTACCCGCAGCATGTGGTGGCAAACGCCAACCTGAACAAGCAGACCCTGAATTCGATGGCAGTGCCGACGCGTGCGCAGATGCAGCAGCTGGTTGCCGATACCGCCCGCGCCATGGGCGTGGATCCGGCACTGGCCCAGGCCTTCGCCCTGCAGGAGTCCGGTTTTGACCAGCGTGCGGTCTCCCCAGCCAACGCCATTGGCACCATGCAGGTCATTCCGTCCTCCGGCGAGTGGGCCTCAGACCTGGTGGGCCGCCAGCTGAACCTGCTGGATCCGTATGACAACGTCACCGCCGGCGTCGCCATTATCCGCGCGCTGGTACGCACCAGCCCGGATCTGGAGACCGCGATCGCTTCCTACTACCAGGGCCAGTACTCCGTGACCACCCAGGGCATGTACCCGGACACGAAGGCGTACGTGGCCTCTGTCCTAGCCCACCGGGCCGGCTTCTAGCCCGCGGACGGACAAGTCAGGAGGGAGGCGGATCGGGTGTCGATCCGCCTCCCTCCTGTTTCCGCTTATAGGATCAAAGGGTGCATGAGCCCGTGAGTGACCCACTTCTGGAAACCCTGGTAGACAACCGCTACCTGGTGCGTTCCCGCATTGCCCGCGGCGGAATGTCCACGGTCTATCTGGCCACCGACACCCGTTTGGACCGCGACGTAGCCCTGAAGGTGCTGTATCCGCACCTGGCAGCAGACCGCGGTTTCCTGGACCGGTTCGAGCGCGAAGCAAAGTCCGCTGCCCGGCTCTCGCACCCGCACGTCGTCGGCGTCCTGGACCAGGGGGTTTCTGAATCCCTGAGCTACCTGGTGATGGAATACGTGCCCGGCCGCACCCTGCGTGACGTCCTGAACGAACGCCACCGGCTCACGCCGCGCCTGGCGCTGGCCATGATGGACGCCGTCGTGGACGGGCTGGCCGCCGCGCACGACGCCGGGCTGGTGCACCGCGACGTCAAGCCGGAGAACGTGCTGCTGGCCAGCAGCGGCGCCATCAAGATTGCTGACTTCGGGCTGGCGCGCGCCGTCACCACCAGCACCAACACCGGCACCCTCGTTGGCACCGTGGCCTACCTTGCCCCCGAGCTGGTCACCGGCGCCGGCGCTGATGCACGCAGCGACATTTATTCGGCCGGCATCATGCTCTATGAAATGCTCACCGGATCCCAGCCGTTCACCGGCGAGGTTCCCATCCAGGTGGCTTTCGCCCATGTGCATTCATCCGTGCCGGCCCCCTCCGCCGCTTGTCCGGGGCTGGCTGAGGACCTCGACGAACTCGTTCTCTGGTGCACATCCCAGGACCCCGAAGGCCGTCCTGTGGACGGCCGGGCGCTGCTCGGGGAACTTCGCCACATCCGCACCTCACTCACCGACGAACAGCTGGACTACCACGCTCCCGGCGCTCCGCCTCCCCCGCCCTCCACCCACGGAGAGCGGACCACCGTTATTGCACCGCCGCCCTCCGGCGCTACTGAGGTAATCAGCCGGGCGGAGCCGAATGCCACCGAGGTCCTGGCCCGTACCGAGAACGCAACAACGGTGCTTGGCGGCACGCAGAGCCGCCCGGATTACGCGCCGGGCAGCTACGACGGGACCTACGACGGCGACACCGGGGACGCCGGCGGTGACGGCGGTGACGGCGATTACCCGGAGCTCTCAGCACGCGCCGGACGCCGCCAGGCGCGGCGGAACTTCAAGGCCAGCCAAAAGGAAGCGAGCCGCGCGGCACAGCGCCCGGAAGTCTCGCTGCGCCCGGGCCGCCCGCGCCGGCGCGGCGTACTGCTGGCTCTTCTGCTGACCCTGCTCATCGCAGCCGCCGCCTTCGCCGGGTGGTTCTTCGGTGCCGGACCCGGGGCCCTGGTATCCATCCCGGAAGTCAGCAACACCTCGGTTGAAGCAGCCGGCAGCCGGCTAAGTGATGAAGGCCTGCGCTACACGACGAACGAGGTGTACGACGAAGTGATTGCCGCCGGGCTGGTGGTGGGAACCGAACCTGCCGCTGCCCAGCAGATCCGCCGGTTTCAACCGGTGACGCTTCTGGTCTCGCGCGGTCCGGAGCTGTTCAGTGTTCCCAATGTGATCCAGCGGGCCCTCGAAGACGCCGAAGAGAAGCTCTCCGAAGCCGGCCTGGCTACCGGAACAGTAACCGAGGAATTCAGCGAAGACATTCCCGCCGGCCAGGTGCTGGCGCAGGTTCCGGCCGCCGATGCGGACCTGCGCAGGGGCACTCCGGTGGATCTGACGGTCTCCAAGGGCCCGGCACCCGTCGAGGTACCTTCGGTGGCCGGAAAGTCTGAACAGGAAGCAGTGAAGCTCATAGAGGAGGCCGGGCTGGAGGCCTCGGTGTCCCCGGAGCGCGTGAACAGCACGGACGTACCCAAGGGATCCGTAGCCGCGCAGAACCCCGCCTCAGGGCTCCTTGAACGCGGTGGAACGGTGACCCTGATCATCTCCGACGGTCCGCGCATGGTCCAGGTACCCAGCTACGTGGGCAAGCAGGCCGACACTGCACGGCGGGAACTGGAACAGCTTGGGTTCCGCGTGGAGGTCAACGAGATCCTCGGCGGCTTCTTCGGGACTGTCCGCGCGCAGGATCCCGCCGGAGGAACGGCACCCGAAGGGTCCGTAATCACCCTCACCGTGGTCTAAGCGGCGCCGGACCAGCTGTGCTGCGGACCGGGATACCCGTCCGCAGCACAGCTGGAAGCTGACCGAATCAGTTCTTGTCGGCCAGGGCTCCGGCTACAAGGAAGGCCATCTCCAGGGACTGCATGTGGTTCAGGCGCGGATCGCAGACCGATTCGTAACCTTCCACAAACGCCTCCTGGTCCACCGGGTCCGCTCCGCCGAGGCATTCCGAGACGTCGTCACCGGTCATTTCCACGTGCAGGCCGCCCGGGAAGGTACCCAGCTCGTTGTGGACTTCGAAGAACCCGCGGACCTCATCCATGACGTCGTCGAAATTGCGCGTCTTGTAACCGTTGGGGGACGTCACGGTGTTCCCGTGCATGGGGTCCGTCACCCAGAGGACCTGGGCACCGGAAGCCGTGACCTTTTCCACCAGCGTGGGCAGTTTCTCCCGGATGTTCTTCGCACCCATGCGGGTGATGAAGGTCAGGCGGCCCGGCTCGCGGTTCGGGTCCAGCTTATCGATCAGGGCCAGGGCATCTTCCGCCGTGCTGTTCGGACCCAGCTTCACGCCGATCGGGTTACGGACCCGGGACAGGAAGTCCACGTGGGCCGAATCGAGGTCGCGGGTCCGTTCGCCGATCCACAGGAAGTGTGCGGACGTGTCGTACGGTTTCCCGGTACGTGAATCAATGCGGGTCAGGGCCCGCTCATAGTCCAGCAGCAGCGCTTCGTGGCTGGCGAAGAATTCAACTCGCTTCAGCGCTTCGAAGTCGGCTCCGCAGACGTCCATAAAACGCACGGCGCGGTCGATGTCCCGGGCCAGGGATTCGTAGCGGGAGTGCGCCGGATTGGCGGTAAAGCCGCGGTTCCAATGGTGGACCAGCCGAAGATCGGCAAATCCGCCCTGGGTGAAGGCGCGAATCAGGTTCAGCGTGGATGCGGAGGTGTGGTACGCGCGGACCATGCGCGCGGGATCGTGCCGCCGGGATTCCGGGGTGAAGTCGAAGCCGTTGACCATGTCGCCCCGGTAGGCCGGAAGCGTTACGCCGTTGCGCGTCTCATCATTGGAGGACCGGGGCTTGGCGAACTGCCCGGCCATGCGGCCCATCTTGATCACCGGAAGGGAGGCGCCGTAGGTCAGCACAACGGACATCTGCAGGATGGTGCGGACACGGGCGCTGATCTTGTCTGCGGTCGCAGCCTCAAAGGTCTCGGCGCAGTCTCCTCCCTGAAGCAGGAAGGCCTTTCCCTGGGCGGCCTGGGCGAGCCGTTCGCGCAGGATATCGACTTCACCGGCAAACACCAGCGGCGGAACCATGGACAGCTCCGCCACTGCAGCGGCATATCCGGGGTCCTCGTGCCAGGTGGGCTGCTGGGAAATCGGCAGCGACCGCCAATCATCCAGTCCGGGATACACGGCGGCACCGGAGGAAGGCGGGAAACTGGGAGCTAGGTCAGCAGGTATTTGGGTCACGGCTTAAGCCTACTTCCCGGTGCCCGAACGCTGCGATCCAATGTGTCCTGTTACGCAGTGTGCATCCGGCCATGCCTCAGGCGCCGCGCCGGGTCTCCTGCTCGCCACCGGGGACACCGCCGCCTGCCCCGCGGGGTTGCGGCGCTGCCGGGTCCGCCTGCAGTGCCGAATCCTTTGGTGCTGCCTGGTCCGGAGCACCGATCACGGTAACCTCACCGGGTTCCTTGATGCTGTTCCGGCGGACTGCTCCGGGACCGACACCGGGTTCGGGGGTCTCCGCGTGGGGTGCACGGACGGCCGCGCTGCGTGATTGAGCCGTTTTGGAGGCCTTTCGTGCCGCTGCCATCTTGTCCTTGACCGTACTGGCGTAGACGTCCACGTACTCCTGCCCGGAAAGACGCATCAGCTCATACATGATTTCGTCAGTCACGGAGCGCTGTACAAAGCGGTCATTTTCCATCCCGGCGTAGCGGGAGAAATCCAGGGGTTCCCCGACGATAATTCCGATGCGGCGGATGTTCGGGATCCTCCGCCCGATCGGCTGGACCTTGTCCGTTCCGATCATGGCGACCGGAATAACGGGGACGCCGGTCTGCAGCGCCATCTTTGCCACGCCCGTCTTGCCCCGGTACAACCGGCCGTCGGGGCTGCGGGTTCCCTCCGGGTAAATGCCCAGCAGGTTGCCGCCTTCAAGCACTTTCACGCCGGCGCGGAGCGCGGCTTCCGAGGCCGCACCGCCGGAGCGGTCAATAGGCAGCTGATTGGTCAGGCGGAAGAAGGCCGCGGTGAGCTTGCCCTTGATCCCCCGTCCGGTGAAGTACTCGGACTTAGCGAGGAAACTCACCGGCCGCGGCACGGCCAGCGGCAGGAAGATCGAGTCCGAGAAGGAGAGATGGTTGCTGACAAGGATCGCCGGCCCGGTGGCGGGAACGTTGTCCATGCCCTTGACCCACGGCCTGAACAGGAGGTTCACCACCGGTCCGATGAAAATCGTCTTCATCACCCAATAGAACACGCGGCCAGCTCTCCCGTCCGGACAAGACACATAAAGGAACCCGTTTGGGCCCGTTACTACTACTGTAAGCGCCCCGGCGGCAGCGTAGAATTTCTGCCCACGCTGACAGAACCGACTTTGTTTCCCGCGGGGTGGAAAATCGCCCGCCAAATGCAACCATAGAGTCATGACTTCCCCTGGGGGCCCGGCGCCGTTTTCAAGCGCCGGCGAGGGCCCGAACGCATCGACCGGAGTGCTGCTCAGCCATGGGTTCACCGGTTCCACCGTGAGCATGCTGGGCTGGGCACGGCATCTGGCCGACGCCGGCTATGCCGTGAGCCTGCCGCTGCTTCCGGGGCACGGCACTACCTGGCAGGAACTGGCCCGCACCCCGTGGCAGCACTGGTACCAGGGCTATGAGGACGCTTACACCGAACTGGCTGCCCGGACGGAGAACGTGGTGGCCGCCGGCCTGTCGATGGGCGGCGCACTGGCCCTGAGGCTGGCTGCCCGGCAGCCGGTGGCCGGGGTCGCCGTCGTCAATCCGGGCCTCACTGTCGCGGATCCGCGGGCCCGCTACGCCCACCTGCTCAAGTACGTGATGCCTTCGGTTCCCGCGATCGGCAACAGCATCCGCATGCCGGGGCAGAACGAGGGCGCGTACCCGCGAACCCCCGTGGGAGCCGTTGCCCAGCTGCTGAAGCTCTTCAAGGACACTGCGGAGCATCTGCCCCGGGTCACGGCACCGGTCATTGCCTTCCGTTCCACGGTGGACCCGGTGGTCCCCGAATCCAGCATGGATCTGCTCCGGCAGCTGGTGGGGAGCACCGACCTGGAGGTAGTCCCGCTGACGAACAGCTACCATGTGGCCACCATGGACCATGACGCACAGCTGATCTTTGACCGATCCCACGAGTTCATCCAACGGGTGAGTGCAGGTGCCACGCATGAGTGACCGCGAACCGGACCGCAACGAATCCACCGACGAGGCCACCTGGCTGGACCTGGTGGCGCGGCTCCAGGAGACGTCCGAGACCGATCCCCGGCAGCAGCCGCCGGCTCCGTCAAACCCGGAGGAAGGAAACCAGGCGCCGCATACGGCACCGGGGCCCGCCGTGCCGCCTGCAGCAGGTCCGCTGTCACCGGCGGACCGGACCCGCGCCATCTTTGAAAACCAGCCGCTGCGCCGCGGCCCCCAGCCACCGGCAGGATCCGGCCCCCGCGACTACAGCCCCGTGGAAGACGAGTCCGACGGTTCATTCGTGCCCGAAGAGCCGCCGCCGCTGGGGAGCGGGGAGCCGCTGGTGATCCTGGCTTGGCTGGGCGCCGCCGGGGGCCCGCTCCTGCTGCTGCTGTTTGCGATGTTCTGGCGCGGCGCGCCAATGCCGGTGGTGCTGGGCATCGTGGCCATCTTCGTCACCTGCGCCGGCTACCTGCTGTTCCGCCTCCCGCAGTCCAGGGATGAGGGCGACGACGGCGCGGCGGTCTAGCCGCAGCGATCCCTCACCGCCGGGCAGCGACCCGGGAAAGATCCGCAGCGCCGATCAGCCCGGCAGCCGGCCCCAGCGCCGCTTTCTCGATCCGGGCCTCCGGCCGGAAACCGCGGCCGGTGAGGTTGCGGGCGTAGGCGCGCCGGGCAGGCTCCAAGAGCAGCTCACCGGCGTCGCTGAGCCCGCCGCCAATAACAAACATCCCCGGGTCCAGGGCTGCCGCAAGGTTGGAAAGCCCCAGGCCCAGCCATTCGCCCACCTCACCCACCAGCTCAATGGCAGTGCGGTCCCCCTCAAGTGCCAGCCGGGTAACCACGGCTCCGGTGATATCCGGGATGTTTCCCTTCACGCTCCGCAGGATCTCCTGTGCTACCGGCGAATTGGCTGCCGCGAGCTCGCGGGCTTCGCGCCCCAGCGCATTGCCGGAGGCATACTGTTCCCAGCATCCCCGGTTTCCGCACTCGCAGCGCTGCCCCTGCGGCATGATGATCTGGTGCCCAAACTCGCCGGCCACACCAAAGCGCCCGCGCTCCAGGCGTCCGTCCATGATCATGGCGCCGCCGATCCCGGTGCCCAGGGTAATGCAGACAAGCCTGCTTTCTCCCCTGCCCGCTCCGAAGCGCCACTCCGCCCAGGCAGCGCCGTCGGCGTCGTTGGCAAGGTACACCCGGCGGCGCAGCAGCCGCTCCAGGTTCTCCTGCAGCGGTTCGTTGCGCCAGGCCAGGTGCGGGCTGAACAGCACCGTGCTTCCCGCCAGGTCCATCCAGCCGGCGGCGCCGATGCCCACGGACCACACGTGCTTGTGCGCGGAGAGCTCACGGACCAGTTCCACGATGACGTTCTCGACCTCCCGCGGGTCTTGGCCCGGGGTGGAGCGGCGGAGGACTTCGAGCACCCGGCCGCCGGCATCCACCAGTCCGGCAGCGACCTTTGTGCCGCCGATGTCGATGCCGATTGCCAGTCCGCGCCGGCGCATCGGGGACGAAAGCCTCACAGGCCGCCGCGTGCGCAGCGGGTCAGCGGGACGGCGGGGCCACCGCGCGCCGGGCGGGAGTGGGACGGGAGCTGGATTTGGGGAAGGCATCAAAGACCCATTCTAGGCAAAGCGGAACCCCCGGACACGCAAGAGTTATCCATTCGAAAGTTACCCGCCAGTATAAAATGTGATCTAGGTTATAGGCTAAGGGGCAACCCGCCGTCCATACAGATATCAAAGGAGCTATCGTGCGCGAATACAGCGTTCCAGTCCTGGTGGAACCCGCACCTGAGACGAACACCACGGACCTGCTTCTGGAACAGGCAGCGAAGCCTTCCAACCCGGACCTTTTCGCCGTGCGCTCAACCGGTGATACCTGGCAGAACATCTCCGCCACTGAGTTCCTGGCTGATGTCTCCCGCCTTGCCAAGGGACTGATCGCCAGCGGAATCGGGCAGGGGGACCGTGTAGGCATCATGGCCCGCACCCGCTACGAGTGGACGCTGGTCGACTTCGCCATCTGGTTCGCCGGAGCCGTTTCGGTGCCGGTTTACGAGACCTCCTCCCCCGCCCAGGTGGCCTGGATCCTGGGCGATTCCGAGGCCGTGGGCATAGTCGTTGAGGCGGCCCGGCACGAAAACGTGGTGCGCCAGGCCGGAGCGGACGAGGACCTCTCCGCAGTCAAGCACGTCTGGCAGATGGACGGCGGCGGACTGGACCAGCTCCGTGAGGCGGGAGCTTCCGTAACGGACGAAGAGCTGGAAGCCCGCCGGTCCGCGGCGAACCTGGCAGACACGGCGACCATCATTTACACCTCCGGCACCACCGGGAAACCCAAGGGCTGCGAACTGACCCACGGCAACTTCGTCAACCTTTCCCGCAACTCCACGGCAGCGCTGCCCGAGGTTGCCAAGGAGGGTGCCCAGACCATCATGTTCCTCCCGCTCGCACACGTCTTCGCCCGGTTCATTTCGGTCCTGGCCGTCGCTGCCGGCTCCACCGTGGCCCACACCCCGGATGTGAAGAACCTCCTCCCGGACCTGCAGAGCTACAAACCCACCTTCCTGCTGGTGGTCCCCCGTGTATTTGAGAAGGTCTACAACTCCTCCATGCTCAAGGCCGAAGACGGCGGTAAGGGCAAAATCTTCCACGCCGGCGCCAAGACAGCCATCGAGTATTCAAAGGCCAGCGAAGCCGGCAAGGTGCCGCTGGGCCTGAAGCTGCGCCATGCGCTCTTCGACAAGCTGCTGTACTCCAAGATCCGCACCGCCATGGGCGGACGGGTACAGTATGCGATTTCCGGCGGCGCCCCGCTGGGCGACCGGCTCGGCCACTTTTTCCACGGGATCGGCGTCATGGTCCTGGAAGGCTACGGCCTGACCGAAACCACCGCACCGATCAGCGTGAATACCCCGCAGCTGATCAAAATCGGCACGGTCGGCGCCCCGCTGCCGGGCAACGCAGTCAAGATCGCCGACGACGGCGAAATCCTCACCAAGGGCATCAGCGTGATGAAGGGCTACTTCAAGCGCCCGGACCTCACCGAAGAGAATTTCACCGACGGCTGGTTCCGCACCGGAGACATTGGCCAGCTTGATTCCGACGGCTTCCTGAAGATCACCGGCCGGAAGAAGGAGATCATCGTTACCGCCAGCGGCAAGAACGTCATCCCGGCCATGCTGGAAGATTCAATCCGGGCCGATGCGATCGTCTCCCAGTGCGTGGTGGTCGGCGACCAGCGCCCGTTCATTTCAGCGCTGATCACCATCGACGAGGAAGCCCTGCCCGGGTGGCTGGAACGCCACGGCATGCCCGCGGCCACTACGGTGGCTGAGGCCGCCCAGTCCCAGCAGCTTCAGGACGAGCTGCAGGCGCTGGTGGACCGTGCCAACAAGGCTGTGTCCCAGGCGGAGGCCATCAAGGTCTTCCGTGTGGTCACCACGGACTTCACCGAATCCAGCGGCCACCTCACTCCGTCGCTGAAGATCAAGCGGGCCCAGGTGCTGAAGGACTTCTCCGACGTGGTCGAGGAGATCTATACCGGGCAGAAGGTCTGACCGGTTCTTCCGGCTCAATAACCAAGGCGGGAGCCCCCGGAGGAATCCGGGGGCTTCCGCCTTTTGCACTCGGGGCCGGCACTAGGGGCGCAGCGCGGTGTCCTGCGGCGTGGTGCCGAGGGACAGCAGGGCGTTCTCCACTACCTCGGTGAGGGCCGGGTGGATCCAGTACTGCCCGCGCGCCATCGTGTTGGCATCGAGTCCGAAGGCCATCGCCTGGATCAGCGGCTGGATCAGCATGGACGCCTCATGTCCCATGATGTGCGCGCCCAGCAGCTGTCCCGTGGCGTTGTCAGCGAGGAGCTTCACAAAACCGGTGCTGTCTTCCATGGCCCAGCCGTACGCCGTCGAGCCGTATTCCTGCACCGCCATGGCAAGTTCCACGCCGTTGGCCAGAGCGTAGTCGCGGGCCTGGGCCTCAGTGAGGCCCACGGAGGCGATCTGCGGGTGGCTGAACACCGCGGAGGGTACAAACCGGTGGGATGAGGTCTGTAGGTCAGAGGGGTGAACCAGGTTGTGGGCCACCGTGCGTGCCTCGAGGTTTGCCACGTGCTTGAGCTGCTCGGCACCGCTCACGTCGCCCAGTGCCCACAGCCCCGGAACAGGCTCTCCGCCGCTGAGCACCCGCTGGTATTCGTCGACGGCCAGCCGGCCGTCCGGTTTGATGTCCAGGCCAGCCGCGGCCGGGTCCAGGCGGTCCGTGTTCGGCACCCTGCCGGTGGCCACCAGGACAAGGTCGACGTCGAGCTCCGAGGTACCCGCGGGGGTGTCCAGGACGGCCCGGACAGACCCGTCGGTGTTCTCGGCCAGGGACTGCACCTGCGTGTTCAGGCGGACATCCCACTGGGCCGACGCGGCTGCGGTGAAGCGTTCGGAGACGGTTTCGTCCTGTGCGCGCAGCAGTGCCCCGGAGCGGACGGCCATGGTCACCTTCGACCCGAAGGCCGAGAACACAAAGCCGAACTCCGCGGCGATGTAGCCGCCGCCCAGGATCAGGACGCGGCCGGGAAGGTCAGCCACGCGCATGACGGTATCCGAAGTATGCACCTGCGGCAGGTCGATCCCCGGGATGTCCGGCAGGACCGGGCGGGAACCGGCGGCAACCACTATCTGGTCCGCGGTGATTTCCTCGCCGGATGCAGTCTCAAGGCGGTGCGGGGAGGTGAAGCGGACGTATTCGCTGTAAAGCGTGACGTTCTCAAGCTCTTCGGCACGGTAGCGCCGCCCGCCTTCAGAGATGGCATCGATTCGGCCGAAGATCCGGTCCCGGATCTCCTGCCAGCGGACTTTCTCCACCCGCTGGTCGACTCCCAGCCGGCCGGCCTCGGCGGCGGAGGCGGCCAGCTGGGCAGGGTAGACAAACATCTTGGTGGGGATGCAGCCGACATTCAGGCAGGTGCCTCCGAAGGTTCCGCCGTCAATAACGGCCACCTTGCGGTTATCCCAGTCCGGGGTAATAAGGGAATTGCCGGAGCCGGAGCCGATGATGGCGAGATCGTAGTGAGTCACTCTGCCAGTCTATCGGCGCCGGCCCCGGCTTGAACCGTTCCTGTGCGGCGTCTTACGCCTGCTCGATGACCACCAGCAGGTCGCCGCCGTCCACCTGCTGAACACCGCTTACGGCCAGGCGCTTGACCGTGCCGGCCACCGGAGCCGTGATGGACGCTTCCATCTTCATGGCTTCGATCGTGGCCACCGTTTCTCCGGCACCGACCTGCGCGCCTTCCTCCACAGTGACGGTGACGGCGCCGGCGAAGGGAGCAGCAACGTGTCCGGGCTGTGCGGGGTCTGCGCGCTCGGCAACCTTGGCGTCAGTGGTGACGCTGCGGTCCCGCACCATGACCGGACGCATTTGTCCGTTCAAGGTGGTCATCACGGTCCGCATGCCCTTCTCATCGGGCTCGGAAACGGCTTCCAGGGTGGCAATCAGCCGGACGCCCTTCTCCAGCTCCACCACGTGCTCCACGCCCGGGCGCAGTCCGAACAGGTAGTCGCGGGTGTCCAGGACGGAGAGGTCGCCGTAGGTTTCCCGGGTGGTGGCGAACTCGCGGGCCGGGCCGGCGAACAGCAGCCGGTTCAGCGTCTCGCGGCGGGTGGCGGAGTCCCCGCGCAGTCCCTGTTCGTCGACGTCTGTCAGCTCCACGTGGCGAGGCTTGGGCTTGCGGCCCTGCAGTGCCTTGGTCCGGAACGGTTCCGGCCAGCCTCCGGGCGGATCGCCCAGCTCGCCGCTGAGGAACCCGATCACCGAATCGGGGATGTCATAGTTCTGCGGGTTCTCTTCGAAGTCATCCGGTGCAACGTTGCTGCCCACAAGCTGCAGCGCCAGGTCACCGACCACCTTGGAGGACGGCGTGACCTTTACCAGGCGGCCCAGTATCCGGTCCGCGGCGGTGTACATGTCCTCGATCGCTTCGAAGCGCTCCCCCAGGCCCAGCGCGATCGCCTGCTGGCGCAGGTTGGAGAGCTGGCCGCCGGGAATCTCGTGCCGGTAGACGCGCCCGGTGGGGCCGGCGAGGCCGGACTCGAAGGGCGCGTAAACACGGCGGACGGCTTCCCAGTACGGTTCCAGCGAGCTTACGGCGGCGAGGTCCAGGCCGGTGTCCCGCTCCGTATGGGCAAGCGCTGCCACCAGTGACGACGCCGAGGGCTGGCTGGTGGTGCCGGCCAGGGTGGCGCTTGCCACGTCCACTGCGTCCACGCCGGCTTCTGCGGCAGCGAGCAGCGTGGCGAGCTGGCCGCCGGCAGTGTCATGGGTGTGCAGGTGGACCGGCAGGTCGAAGCGTTCGCGCAGGGCGGCGACCAGCTTCGCGGCAGCGGCGGGCCGCAGCAGGCCTGCCATGTCCTTGATGGCCAGGATGTGCGCTCCGGCGTCGACCATCTTCTGGGCCAGGCCCAGGTAGTAGTCCAGGGTGTAGAGCTTCTCCTGCGGGTCAAGCATGTCCGCGGTGTAGCAAAGTGCCACCTCGGCGACCGCCGTGCCCGTGCGGCGGACCGCTTCGATGGCCGGGGCCATCTGGCTGACGTCGTTCAAGGCATCGAAGATGCGGAAGATGTCGACGCCGGCGGCTGCGGCCTCTTCAACGAAAGCGTCAGTGACTTCCGTGGGGTACGGCGTGTAGCCGACCGTGTTGCGGCCGCGGAGCAGCATCTGAATGCACACGTTCGGCAGCGCCTGGCGAAGCGCGTCCAGCCGCTCCCAGGGGTCCTCGCCCAGGAAGCGGAGCGCGACGTCGTAGGTGGCGCCGCCCCAGGCCTCCACGGAGAGCAGCTCCGGTGTCAGCGCGGCAACTGCGGGAGCAGCGCCGACCAGGTCGCGGGTACGCACGCGGGTTGCCAGCAGGGACTGGTGCGCGTCCCGGAAGGTGGTGTCCGTGACGGCCAGTGCCTGCTGTGCACGCAGCGCCGCCGCGAACTTCTCCGGACCGAGTTCCTGGAGCCGCTGGCGGGATCCCGGCCTGGGCTCGGGAAGGTCCGTGGGCAGCTTCTCCCGCGGGTCGATGTGTGCGGGAAGTTCACCGTTGGGCTTGTGGACAGTGACATCGGCAAGCCAGCTCAGCAGCTTGGTGCCGCGGTCGGCCGGGCCCCGGGCGTTCAGCAGTTCCGGGCGTTCCTCGATGAAGGAGGTCGCGACGTCGCCGGCCACAAAGTCGGGGTCCTCCAGGACGGCCTGGAGGAAGGAGATATTGCTGGAGACACCGCGGATGCGGAACTCCGCCAGCGCGCGCCGTGCCCGGTTGACGGCGGCCGGGTAGTTCCGGCCGCGGCAGGTGAGCTTGACCAGCATCGAGTCGAAGTGCGGGCTGATATCGGCACCTGCGTAAACGGTGCCGCCGTCCAGCCGCACGCCTGCGCCGCCGGCGGAGCGGTAGGCGCTGATCTTTCCGACGTCGGGACGGAAGCCGTTGGCGGGGTCTTCGGTAGTGATCCGGCACTGCAGGGCAGCTCCCCGGATCTGCAGTTCGTCCTGGACCAGGCCCAGGTCGGCAAGATTCTCGCCTGCGGCAATGCGCATCTGCGACTGGACCAGGTCAACGTCGGTGATCTCTTCGGTCACCGTGTGTTCCACCTGGATGCGAGGGTTCATTTCGATGAACACGTGCTGGCCGGCCCGCTCCCCTACGGTGTCCACGAGGAATTCCACGGTTCCGGCGTTGACGTAGTTCAGGGACTTCGCGAAGGTGACTGCGTCGCGGTAGAGCGCCTGGCGGATGTTCTCATCCAGGTTCGGCGCCGGAGCGATCTCAATGACCTTCTGGTGCCGGCGCTGCAGGGAGCAGTCGCGCTCGAACAGGTGGATGACGTTGCCCTCATTGTCGGCAAGGATCTGCACCTCGATGTGGCGCGGGCGCAGTACGGCCTGCTCCAGGAAGACCGTTGGGTCGCCGAAGGCGGTGTCGGCTTCCCGCATGGCGGCCTTCAAAGCTTCGGGCAGGTCCCGTGCAGTGTCCACGCGCCGCATGCCCCGGCCGCCGCCGCCGGCGACGGCCTTGACGAAGATGGGGAAGCCGATCTCCTCGGCCTCGGCCAGCAGTGCGTCGGCGTCGGCGCTGGGTGCCGTTGAACGCAGGACCGGAATCCCTGCTTCCCGGGCTGCGTTGAGTGCATGGACCTTATGTCCGGCCAGTTCGAGGATGTCTGCGTCGGGGCCGATGAAGGTGATGCCGGCTTCCTTGGCGGCCCGTGCCAGCTGCGGGTTCTCGGAAAGGAAACCGTAGCCCGGGTAAATCGCGTCGGCGCCGGATTCCCTGGCCACGCGGATGATCTCCTCCACGTCCAGGTAGGCGCGGACAGGGTGCCCCTCGCTGCCGATCAGGTAGGCCTCGTCAGCCTTCTGCCGGTGGATGGAGTTGCGGTCCTCGTGTGGGAAGACGGCGACTGTCTTGGCGCCAAGCTCATAGGCGGCGCGAAAGGCGCGGATGGCAATTTCGCCGCGGTTGGCTACCAGGATCTTCGAGAACATTACACTCCTGCATCGTTGCGTGGTGGAACGGACCGTGTGGCTCGGTTTTTAGTCTGGGTATGGCCTGCATAAACAGCAAGCGTACGTAAGACACATCACACCGAGCATAGTTCAGTGCCGGGCGCCGATGTGCAAACTCCCACCTGCCGGGACCGTCGGGTTGCGTCACATAGAATGATTACGGTTCCCTGGCACGGACCCGGCGCCCGTGATCCCCCGACACGTTAGGTATTGGTTCAACAAGTGCAAGTAGTGAGCATCAGCAGCCTGAAGGGCGGCGTCGGCAAGACTTCCGTGACGCTCGGGCTGGCATCAGCCGCGTTGGCTGCAGGCGTCCCTGCCCTCGTGGTGGACCTGGATCCGCACGCCGATGCCACCACCGGCCTGGCAGTCTCTCCGGGGGACAACCTCGGCATCGGAGACATGCTCCGCAGTGCCCGGCGCGCTGATCTTGCAGCCAACGTTGTCCCCAGCGGCTGGGTTGAGACCGCACGCAAGCAGCCCGGAAGTGATCCGCTTCGCCGGCCCGTGCTCGACGTCGCCATGGGATCGGCCTATTCGGGTATCTACGACCGCCCGGATCTGGGCAAGCGGGACCTGCGGCGGCTATCTACCCTTCTGGGGAAGGTCAGCGGCTACGGGCTGGTGCTGATCGACTGCCCGCCGTCCCTGAACGGGCTGACGAGGATGGCATGGAGCGCCAGTAACCGCGTGCTGCTGGTTGCCGAACCGGGTCTCTTCTCCGTTGCCGGCACCGAACGCACCATGCGGGCACTGGATCTGTTCCGCCAGGAGTTCGCGCCCGGCCTGGCACCGGCTGGCATTGTGGCCAACCGGGTACGCCCCACGTCGAACGAACACACGTTCCGGCTGGCTGAAATGAAGCAGATGTTCGGTGACCTCTTGATGGAGCCGAACATCGCCGAGCACGCCAACTGGCAGCAGATCCAGGGTGCCGCGCATTCAGTGCACCACTGGCCGGGCGATTCAGCGAAGCAGGCGGCCAGCTCCTTTGACGCGCTGCTGAAGAACCTGGTGCAGACCGGCAGCGTGCGCAACCGTGTTATGCGCCGTCCTGCCGGCTAGGACTTCAGAACAGCAAGAGGCCGCTTCCCCGAAGGGAAGCGGCCTCTTGCGTAAGACCTGGAATTAGCTGATCTTCCGGGCCGCACGGCGGCGGCTGAGCTCGTCCTCCGGGTAGGAATGCTCATCTGCGTGTTCGCTGGGAAGCTGGGCGAGGCTGCCTTCAACTTCGCGCCACACGCGGCCGACGGCGATGCCAAACACGCCCTGTCCGCCCTGCACAAGGTCGATGACCTCATCAGCAGAGGTGCATTCGTAGACGCTGGCGCCGTCGCTCATCAGTGTGATCTGGGCGAGGTCCTCGACCCCGCGTTCGCGCAGGTGTTCCACGGCGGTGCGGATCTGCTGCAGCGATACCCCGGTGTCCAGGAGACGCTTGACGACTTTCAGGACGAGGATGTCCCGGAAGCTGTAGAGACGCTGCGTGCCTGAGCCTGAGGCTCCGCGGACAGCGGGTTCCACCAGTCCGGTGCGGGCCCAGTAGTCGAGCTGGCGGTAGGTGATCCCGGCAGCCTTGCAGGCGGTGGGACCGCGGTAGCCGGCGTCTTCATCCAGGACGGGCAGGTCTTCAGTGAACAGCAGTCCCTGGGCACTTGCCGGCAGAACCTTTCCGGGTGCTACGGCGCGGTGTTCGCCGGCATCGCCTTTCGGACTCACTGTTCCTCCTAGTAACGGTCCCCGCGAAGTCTGTAGCCGCTCGGCAGCCGGAGGGAGAGGGACCACCAGCGTATTGCTGGACACGGTCCCTGCCGGCACGAATGCAGGCGGTCTCACTAGTGTGTCTCCGGTAGCCCATTGGCGCAATGGGAACTCTATGCTTCGACGTTAGATCCGTGCGCAGGCAAGGTCAAAGATGCGGCCGGTTTTTTTGGAGCGTGTCGAATCCGTCAGCGCTCAAAATCCTCGGGCTCGACGTCGGCAAGGAACTCACGGAACTGGCGCAGTTCCTGCTCTGCGTTCTCTGCCTCGTCCTCATCATCCTCGGCGTCGGACTCGGTAATGCGGACCCCTGCCTCTTCAAGGACGGTCTCGGCGCACATGATCGGGCACGGCACCCGCAGGGCGAGGGCGATCGCGTCGGAGGCCCGCGAGCCAACCCGGGTGCCGTCGTCGAACACCAGCTCTGCGTGGAAGACCGTGTCTTCCACGGAAACAAGGCGGACTTCGGTAACCCGGCGGCCGAGGGCCTTGATAACGCTGACCATCAGGTCATGGGTCATGGGCCGGGGCGGAACAATCCCCTGCTGCACGAAGGCGATGGCGCTGGCCTCCGGGGCGCCGATCCAAATCGGCAGGTGCCTCTCCCCCTCCGCTTCTTTCAGCAGGACCAGGGGCTGGTTGGAGGGCAGTTCGATCCGAACGCCCACCACTTCGACTTCCTGCATCTGCGTCAGCTCTCCATCCGGGCTATTTGTCCGTGGACCAGGGCACTGTGCAGGCTTAGGCAGAGGTCGCTGATCTCCCGGGCAGTCTCGGCAGCCCGTGCCTGCGAGGCAACGTCCCGTCGTGAGGCAACGGGGGCAATGGCCCGTTCCACCAGTCCGATTTCGCGGTCCGCTGCCGCCCGGAAGGGCCGCAGGTGCCTCGGTTCGATGCCGTGGGCTTCGAGCTGCCGGCAGGCTTTGGCGACCTTCAGGGCGTGTTCATCATACTGCCGGGCTTCAGCGCTGATAAGACCGAAGCTGATGAGGCTGCGGACCAGTTCAGCTGAAGCACCGGACTCCGCAACCAGTTCATCGAAGGAAAGCAGCCGCGCCCGGGAGCGGGCGGCCAGTTCCTCCGCCAGCTGGTCGGAGACGGCGCGCGGTGCGAGGCTGATGCCGCCGGGCAGGGATTCGGGACGCTCTCCCCGGTCCACTGCGTCCAGGTAATCCTTGATGACTTTCAGCGGCAGGTACTGGTCGCGCTGCAGTGCCAGGACAAAACGCAGCCGCTCAACGTCCTGTGAGGTGTACTTCCGGTAACCGGCGGCGGTGCGCTGCGGCGAGACCAGACCCTTTTCCTCCAGGAACCGGATCTTAGAGGCGCTGATCCCGGGAAACTCGGCGCTCAGGTCCGCCAGGACCTGGCCGATGTTCAGTACCTGGGGGCGCGAACGCTCCGCGGCAGAGCCGATGGCCCGCCGCGCAGCCTCTGGTCCTGGCATCCGCGTTCGCCTTTAAGCCGTGCCGGCAGCCGGGCGTGCAGCGTAGAAGGTGAGCCGGAACTTGCCAATCTGCACTTCGTTGCCGGTGCGCA
>JBELZL010000033.1:0-41066 GCA_040274025.1 Arthrobacter sp.
AAGTAAGTGCGGACTCTGCAAGATACTCGCCGCCGTAAACGGAGTGCAGTGCCACTATGCCCTCTGCATCGCGTGAAAGGCCCACGGCGTCAACCGCCAGGGCGGTACCGGCACGCACGGCGTACCGTCCGGCCACATCGCGCCCCTCCACGGAATTGGAGACCAGCACGGCGTCGGGCGCCGCCAGCGCGGCGGCGGCTTCGAGTGCGTCCACTACCGGGACAGTCATATCCGCCCCGGCAGCAGAGATATCTGCTGTCAGAACCCGGGCGGCGCCAAGGGCGGCGGCTGCCTCTGCGGCCTCGACGAGCTCCGCCGGGTTGCCGGCCAGCAGCGCCACCGGCGTACCGATGCCCTCTGCGGCGCCCAGGAGGCCGGCGGAACTCTTTGCCAGTCCTCCCCCGGGCAGGGTGTCCAGCAGCACGAGAATGGAATCACTTGCGAATTCAGTCATGGTGGGTGCCCCTTTAGGCAAGTTTGTTTTCGAGTAGGAATTCCGCCAGCAGCCGGCCGCCGTCGCCTTCATCCACGATCTTGACGCCGGTCCCGCGGGCAGGCCGCGTGTCTACGCGCGTCATGATGGACCTCGGGATGTCCAGGCGCTCGGCGTCAACACCAAGCTCTGCTGCAGTGAGTACCTCAAACGGCTTTTTCTTGGCGGCCATAATGCCCTTGAAGTTCGGGAAGCGGCCGGGAGGCATTGCGTCGGTGATGGAGATGACGGCAGGCAGCGCGGCAGATACGCGCGCCACACCTGCGTCGCTTACCCGGGTACCGGAGACTTCCGTTGCCGAAATATCCACCTCGGAGAGGTTGGTCAGCTGGGGCAGGCCAAGACGTTCGGCGACCATGGCTGCCATCACCCCGCCGGACCCGTCAGTGGACTGGTTGCCGGTAATCACCAGGTCAGCACCGATTCGCTGCACCGCAGCGGCGAGCACCTCGGCAGTCAACCCCAGGTCGGCACCCTGAAGTGCCTCATCAGCCACCTGCACAGCGGATCCGGCTCCCATGGCCAGGCCCTTGCGGATGGTTGCGTTTGCCGTCTCCGGAGCCATGGAGAGCAGGACGACTTCGGTTTCCGGGTCACTGTCCGCGTGGGCAAGGGCGGCTTCCACCGCCCGCTCGCCGATTTCATCCAGCACGGCGTCACCGGCTGCACGATCCGCCAGCCCTGTCTCCAGGGACAGCTTGCGTTCCCCGTAGGTATCAGGGACTTCCTTGATCAGGACAACGATTTTCATTACGGCTCCTTTGTCTGCGGATGCTTGGGGCTCCCATCCCGCGGGCAACACCTCGATCTCATCGCTGACAGCCTAGGGGGCCGAACGCCGGCGCAGTACCCGTCCTCTCACTGGCTGATAGTGCCGCGTCCGCCCATTGACGCGGCATCCCCTGCTCCATATTCTGTATAAACGAATACCGTTCTACCTTACAGAATCAGTTGAGAATCGTGGTCCCGACCGGGTGCTGCCGATTCGGCACCGGAGGAGAGAAAGTCATGACGCAAGAGCCAACAAAGGTCCAGACCCTGGTGGCAGGCGGAGGGATCGGCGGACTTGCCGCCGCCGCCGGCCTCGCACGCAACGGCAAGGACGTCCTTGTCCTGGAACGTGCCCCCGAATTCGCGGAAGTGGGTGCAGGCATCCAGCTCGCCCCGAACGCCCTGTCCGCCCTTGACCGTCTGGGAGTACTGGACAAGGTAAAGCGGGACGCAGTCGTTCCGGAGCGGAAAATCTACATTGATGCGGTGACCGGCCAGACCATCGCCACCATCGATCTGGGCAAGGAGTTCGAGGAACACTACGGATACCCGTACATCGTCACCCACCGGGCCGATCTGCATGCAGCACTTCTGGAAGCCTGCCAGGAGAGCGGCCGGGTGCAGCTGGTAACGGACGCCGAGGTTCTCAGCGCGGCCAACCAGGCTGACGGAACAGTCCTGGTCAAGACACTGGCCGGTGCGGAGTACATCGCGGATGCCGTCATCGGAGCCGACGGCGTGCGGTCAAACCTGCGCGGCGCGATCGTGGATGACGGCCTGGTTGCCTCCAAGTACGTGGCCTACCGCGGCACTGTTCCCATTGAAGCCGTGGGCGAAGACGTCACGTCCTCCCCCGCAGTGCTTTGCTGGCTCGGCCCGAACATGCACCTGATCCAGTACCCGCTCCGCGGCGGAAAACTGTACAACAACGTGGCTGTCTTCAAGTCGGATGCGTACTCGCCGGACCATGACAACTGGGGAACCCCTGAAGAACTGGATGCCCGGTTCTCGGTGTGCTGCGACGCCGTGCAGAACGCCGGGCAGTACCTGAGCAGGGACATCCGCTGGCCCATGTATGACCGCGAACCGGCAGAGGCATGGGTGGACGGCCGCGTGGCGCTGCTGGGAGACGCCGCCCATCCGATGCTGCAGTACCTGGCCCAGGGCGGCGCCCAGTCCATCGACGATGCGATCGCGATCTCGGAAGAACTTACCCGCACGGACGACGTCGAGGAAGCCTTCACGGCATACCAGGACCGCCGCCTGAAGCATGCCGGCAACATCCAGCGCCTGGCGCGCGCCGCCGGAGAGCTCTTCCACATCGAGGGAGTCGCCCGGAACATGCGCAACTACGTCTTCCGGGACCACGATCCCAAGGACTACTCCAACCTCGACTGGATGTTCATGCCGCTTGACCGTGCGCCGCAGGAACGCCGCTACCCGGTCTAGCCTGCTGCCGGGCCCGGCCCGAAACCGTCAGCGGTGCAGTTCGTTCGCGAGCTGCACCGCTGCTTTTTTCATGTGATCCACCAGCGGGGAAAGCGATTCTTCAGGAATCCTCCCGGTCGGGTAGGTGAGCCCGATGGCGTAGTCCACCGATTCGCCGTCGCGGCTGTACACCGGAACGGCCAGGGCGCTGACCCCATGCTCCACTTCACCGTGCTGCAGCAGATACCCGTTGGCCTCAACTTCCGCCAAATGTGCTTCGAAGCGTTCCGGATCCACGCCGGCAGACTCCAGCACTGCCGGAGGCACCGGAGCGTCCTTCCCGGACAGCAGGACCCGGCCCATGCCGCTGCGCACGGCCGGCTGGGCGTGGCCCTCACGGTTCCCGACCCGCAGCAGGTGCGGGCTCTCCACAGAGGCAATGGTCAGGGCAGACCAGCCATCAAGAATGCACAGGTGCACCGTCTCGCCGGACTCCTCGACCAGGGACGCAAGAATTGGACGGGCCACCTGGCGTGCGCGCTCACGCTGGTCTGAAAGACGGTCCAGGGTCTCCCCCGGGTAATAGGCCTTTGTCTCCGGATCCTGGCGTGCGAACCCGCGGTGCACCAGCATTTGCAGCAGCCGGTGCGCAGTGGAAGGAGCCACGCCGAGCGTGCCGGCGGCCTCGCCTATCCGGATTCCGGACGGATGCTCGGAGACCAGGACCACCAGGCGCAGTGCCTTGTCCACGGACCCGATCGGATAGGTGGGCTCGTCCTTCTTGACAGTCATAGTTCGACCTTAGCCGGGACCTCGCCCTGCAGAACGTGATTCTGGCCGATGTCGCCGGAAAACTCAGTACGTCGAATCCCCGCCGGCCGCTCCGGCCCCGGGTAGCGAGTGCCGGGAGAGGTCCGCGCTGATCGCCCTGGCCGTTCCCAGGACCTGCGGAAGAATCGTACGGGGTTCCGGGATGCGGGTTTCCGGGAAGGATACGGTCAGGCTGGCCACCGCGGTCCCGAGTTCGCCAAAGACGGGCGCAGCTACGGAAGTGCGTCCGGGCAGTCCGTCGTCACGCATCACCCCGTAGCCCTGGGCCCGGATAACTTCCAGTTCACGGCCCAGTGCGGCCAGTCCGTCCGCAGACCGGGCGCCTGCGGACGCGCCGTCCTCGGGCAGTCCGGAACCATATCCCTCGGCTTCCTCCGCCGCTTCCTTCTGGATACGGCGCCAGGCATCGTCGCTGTAGGCCAGCAGCACCCGGCCGCCAGCCGTACTCTGCAGCGGCATCCGGCGGGTCACGAAGGAGGATGCTGCGGTGGGTTTGACCCGGGTAATCCGGTCCCCAAAGACGGCGTCCTGGCCATCCCGGACACCCAGGTACACGGTTCCGCGCGTTGCCATGTGCAGATTGACCAGATACGGCTGTGCCAGTTCCCGCAGGCGCCGGATCTGCGGGGCGCTCACTCCCAGGCGCCAGATCCGGGCACCGAGCCGGTAGCGGCCGCGGGCAAGACGCTCCACGCCCTCCCACTCCACCAGGGCAGCGAGCATACGGTGGACAGTGGCGGGAGGCAGGCCGGTCCGTTCGCAGATTCCGGCGACGGTCATTTCCTGTCCGCCCTCAAAACAGTCCAGGATCTCGAATGCCCTGCCCAGAACGGACCGTTTTGTGTCATCGTTCTGGTCCGTAATACCGCTGCCCGCCATAAAATCTCCGTCTATCCTGTTACCGGCCGTTTCGGCCCGCCACCCGGCGATTCTATCCGTTGAGCGGAGCCTGGCCGGACGGCACGGCGTAGGTCTCAATGGTTGGACGTACTGTGACCCATTGTGTCTCGGTGAACGCCTCGTAATTGGCTTCCGCCCCGCCAAACCGGGCGCCGTTGCCGGATGCACCCATACCGCCGAACGGCGCCGTGGCCTCATCTCCCACCGTCTGTTCATTGATGTGCACAACGCCGCTTCTGATCCTGTCCGCCACGGACATCGCGCTGCCGGCGTCTCCAAGCACGGCCACGGACAGCCCGTACGGGCTGGCGTTGACCAGTTCCACTGCTTCATCCACGCTCCGGTAGACCAGCACCGGCGCCACCGGACCGAAGATTTCGTCCCGCCACACCGGCATCTGCGGATCCAGGTTGGCCAGCACGGTGGGCAGGTAGTGCCTGCCTTCCGCCCGGCCCCCCGCACGCACCTCGGCACCGGCCGCCACAGAGGCGTCCACCATCGCGCTGACGGCGGCAAGCTGTCCGGCGTCGATCACGGGGCCTATCTGTACCCCCGTCTCGCGGTACGGATCCCCAACAACCAGCGAACCGGCAATCCTCGCCAGCTCCGCGGTGTATTCCTCCGCCTGGGACTCGTGCACCAGGTGCCGGCCGGCTGCCTGGCAGATCTGGCCCTGGTGGAGGAAGGAGGCAAAAGCTCCGGCAGCCGCCGCAGCTTTCGTGTCGGCACCCGGGAGCACCAGGACTGCGTTGTTCCCCCCAAGTTCCAGGTGCGCACGCTTCATCTTTGCTGCTGCAGCTTCGCCCACCTTCAGGCCGGCCGCCGTCGAACCGGTGAAGGAGATGATGCGGACCTCCGGCGCGTTCACCACGGCGGCACCAATCTCGGAACCGCCGAGGAGGACCTGCAGCACCCCGGCAGGCAGCCCCGCCGCTTCGAAGATCCGCTGGATCAGGACGCCGCCGCTGACGGAGGTGCGCGGGTCCGGTTTGAGCAGCACCGCATTGCCCAGAGCCAGCGCCGGAGCCACGGACCGGATTCCGAGCGTCAGCGGGTAGTTGAACGGAGAGATGACCGAGACCACGCCGGCAGGGATCCGCCGCGAGAAAGACCACCGTGCCTTGTTGGTGGCCAGGGTCTGCCCGTGCGGATGGGTCGGCAGGGCGGCTGCTTCGCCGCATTCGGCGACTGCAGCGAACACCTCTGTCGCGGCCTTGGCCCACGTTCCCCCGCTCTCCCGGACAAGCCAGGGGGTTATCTCATCCGTGTGCTGTGAAAACAGTTCTCCAGCACGCTGAAGCACCCCGGCACGCGCTGCCGGCGGCAGTGCCGCCCACTTCCGCTGTGCCACGGCGGCAGCGGCGGCGGCTTCCCGTACTTCTTCCGCCGTTACGGTGCCCAGCTCGGCGAGCACCTCGCCCGTGGCAGCGTCCCTGGATTGCAGCCCGGTTCCGCCGCCTGCGCTCCACGTGCCGCCCAGCGGCAGCCGGTGCGTCCCGGCCCCTGCATCAAGCACATCCATCATTCTTCCTACCTGTTCTTCCACTGCGGGGTGCGCTTTTCGAGGAAGGCACGGACCCCTTCGGCGCGGTCCTCGCTGGTGTAGGGATTCGGCCCCACGTTCAGGCGCAGTGCCGAGCTGACCGGCAGGCCCCAGCTCTTCACCGCCATCTCCTTGTACCGCCGAAGTGATACCGGCGAGTTTGCGACGATGCCTGCAACGTAGCTCTTCACCTCCGACTCGAAGTCCTCGCGGGATACCACCTTGTTCACCAGGCCGATCTGCTGGGCTTCCTCCACCGGAACCATCCGGGCGGTATAGAGCATGTCCATCGCCAAGGCCCGGGGAATCAGGCGGGGAAGCACCACCGAGCCGAAGTTCGCGCCCATCCCCCGCCGCGCTTCGGTGAGGCCCACGGTGGATCCGGCAACGGCTATGCGGATGTCGCAGGCGAGGGCTATCTCGCACCCGCCCGCAAGGGCATGGCCGTTGATGGCGGCGATCACGGGTTTGTACGTCTCCAGGATTACTTCCAGGAGGGCACGGTACTGGCCGGTCATCGGGGTATGAACCTGGCGTCCGGCCCGTGCCACGCTGTCCATTTCCTTCATGTCACCGCCGGCGCAGAACGCCTTGTCACCGGTTCCGGTGATAACCACGGCCCAGACATCCGGATCTTCCTCGGCCTCGACGAAAGCCTGGACGAGTAGCTGCACGGTATGCCGGCTGATCGCGTTGCGGCGCTCGGGCCGGTTGATGGTAATCCAGGCAACCTGGTCCCGGACCTCGTACAGGACCTCGTCAGCGCTGCCGGCAATCAGTCCGTCGCTCACGAATTCTCTCCTTCACCTGTTGTGGATCCCGCTGCGGCCTCAATGACGCCTGCAGCGAGCAGCCCGTCAATCTGCTCTGCGGTGAGCCCCAGTGCGCCAAGAACTTCGGCGGTGTCCGAGCCGAGTTCCGGCGGGGTGCGGCGGTGGGCCAGATACTCCCCGTTGAAGGTGATCGGCGTGTTCACCATGGTGACCTCGCCCAGGCGGGGATGGCGCATGGCCTCGAGCTGGGCCAGGGCTTCCACCTGCGGATCGGCCAGCACCCGGTCCAGGGTGTTGACCGCAGAGTGAGGCACCTTCGCACGGTCCAGGCGCTCCAGCAGGTCCTCCATCGTGAACTTGGATGTAGCCTCGCCAAGCCGCTCATTGACGGTGTGACGGTTGGCCACCCGGGCCAGATTGTCCTCAAACCCCGGTTCATCGCGCAGATGCCCGGCTTCCAGGGCATCCAGCAGCCGGTAAAAACTCTCGTTGTTGCCAACCGAAAGGAACACGTAGCCGTCTGACGCCGGGAAAGCGCCGTTGGGCACGTTGCCGCGGAATCCGGAACCCAGGCGCTCGGGCACCGGGCTGCCTGCGGCGACGGACATCAGCGGGGTATTGACCCAGGCGAGGGCCGTCTGGAGCAGCGAGACCTCCACATGGGTACCCTCACCGGTCTGCTCACGCCGGCGCAGGGCGTCGAAAACGCCCAGCGTCAGCCACATGCCGGTGCCCATATCCATCATGGACAGCGGCACGCGTGCCGGAGGGCCGTCGTCGGATCCGGTCATTGCCACCACTCCGGCGTAGGCCTGCAGCATGGCGTCATAGGCCGGCTGCTGATGGCGCGGGCCGGTGCGTCCGTAGCCCGTCATTTCCACGTAAACCAGCCGCGGGTTGATTTCCCGGATCCGTTCCCAGGAGAAGCCGGCAGCTGCCAGGGCGCCCGGGCGCAGGTTCTGCACCAGGACATCGGCGGTACCGAGAAGCTCTTCCAGGAGTTCGGCACCGCGTTCGTCCTTGTAATTGAGTACAACCGACTTCTTGTTCCGGTTCAGCGAAAGGAAGGTGATGGAGATGCCGCCGCTCAGCGGCGCCCAGGTGCGGGCGTCGTCGCCCCCGTTGAGGCGTTCCACTTTGATCACCTCGGCACCGAAGTCGGCCAGGATCTGGCAGCCGTACGGCACCGCCACACTGGTGCCGATCTCGATGATGCGGATTCCCTCCAGCGATCCGTTGACGCTCATGATGCCTTCTCCTCTGCTGTGCTCAGCCGTGCCTCGTATTCGTCCCGCACGGGGGAACGCACCGGCTCCCGCCAGGGCGAGAGTGCGCCCTGGTAAACAGACGGCCCCAGGCGGAAATGCTGGGCTTCCTCAAACGTTTCAATAAACGGCATGTCCATCGGGTACACGTCGGCCCCATAGGGCCGGGGACCTGCCGCCGTCACTTTGGACCACAGCGGATGCCCCACCACTTCCTCGGCGATCTTGCCCGCTTCGATCAGCAGGGGCAGGTCGATTCCGGTCTCGATTCCCTCGGATTCGAGCAGATGCACAAAGTCCTCGGTGGGGATCATCCGGGTGGCGCGGCCGTTGCCGCAGTAGGGGCAGCCGCCCATGCCGCCGATGGCGGTGTCAATCAGCAGGGTGTGCCGCTCATCCAGCTCCTCCATGGCCACGTAGGCCGAGAGCAAAGCCATGCCGCGGGCGTCGTGCAGATGCAGATGGTAGTTGCGGACATCGGGCCAGGTCCTGGTCACACGGCGCATCATCGAACGCATGGCTGCCGGCGTGTTCCAGCTCATCGGGTCGCCGATCTGAATCCGGGTGACCGGGATTCCCGCGGAAGTCCACGCGTCGTACTGCAGCTGCAGCAGCCGCATCCGCTCGTCTTCGCTGAACTCGCCAAGCCAGTTGGAGCCCCAGGCAGCGTTGATGGAGATCTCTGCGTGGGTGATTCCCTTTGCCTGTGCGGAGGCGACGGAGGCTTCCAGGGCATCGATTTCATCCTGCTGGCTCCGGTTGGCGTTCCGGCGGACAAAAACATCGCAGAGGTGGACCTTGATGCGTCCAAGCGCCGGGTCCGGGAGGGTCAGTTTGCCGGCGTATGCCGCCCGGCGCTCCTCACCCTTGCGGTTCAGCACGATCGCGGAGTATTCCACCCCTTCTGCCGGAGTGAACCCGTCGATCACTGCTTCCACCTCGGCCATCTGCGGGGTCCACTTGGGACTCACAAATGACCCGACGATGATGCGCTTCAAACCGGTGCGGGACAGCGCGTCCAGCAGCCGGATCTTTGCGGCGGCGGGGATGTCGCGGCTTTCGATCTGCATGCCTTCGCGCATCCCCTCCTCCTGGATGAGGACAGTGGGCCTGCCGTTGCTCATTGGTTCCTTCCTGAAATGACGGAGGTGAAGTCCGGTCCCGGGGACTGCAGGACTACCTCGATGATCTGGTCTGCCAGTTCGGCCGGAAAGCCGCCGGCCAGCACGCAGTCGATGCTTTTTGCGCGGAGCTCCTCATCCGTCAGCGGGTCCCCGTACTGGCCGTGGGTGATCTCCACCCGTGCGGCCGTAGTGGAACCGTCCGGGAAGACTGCCTCAACAACCGTGAAGCCCGTGGAGTACTCCGCGGGTCCGACCGGCGGCACATCGCTTTCCCCCACGCTGACCGTCCGCATCAGCTCCTGGACCTGCTCATCCGCGAAGGCGCGGTCGGTGAAGTCGTCCAAGGTGACTTCACCGCGAAGGTAGGCGACTGCAAGCACGTACTCGAGACTGAACTTAGCTTCAGTGCCCGACGCCGGTGCAGTGCGGCGCAGCGGTCTGCTGCCCCTCCGGTGCAGGGTGGCACGGATGGAGACCGGCGGGTTGCGGGGCTTCTCCGCGCGGATCTGCAGCATGGCGTCTATGCCGCGGTGCGTCCCGTAGCAGCTGGCGTAGCGTTTGAGTCCCCAGTCATGGACCCAGGCTTCCGTCCAGTACTCCAGGCGCTCATCCAGGGTCTGGGCTGCGGAACCGACCGGAGCAAGCTGCGGATCGCCGTAGCGTTCCAGGAACCCGTTGGGTGATTCCAGCTCCTGGGGGTTCGAGGTGAACCCGGCCCGGGCCAGTTCCACGGCCATAACGGCGTCGCGGGCGGCCGCCCCGGCGTGCAGCGGTTTGGTCATGGACCCGAAGTTGGGCCGTGACCCTGCAGCCAGGGAGGCCACCAGACCCAGCGCATGGCGGGCTGAATCCAGGTCAAGCCGCCCCAGATGGGCAAGGGCGGCTGTCCCGGCAAGCCTGCCGATGGTGGACGTGCTGTGCCAGCCCCGGCCGTAGTGGACATGCTGCGGCAGCAGTTCCGCGAGGGCACGGAATGCTGCCGCGCCCACGTCATAGGCAGAGATAAAACGTTCCGGCTCAGCGGCGGCACCGCCCCATGCCTCTGCTGCCGCCACCAGCGCCGGCATCAGGACGGCGCTTGGGTGCAGGGGCATGGACGGGGAGATGTCGTCGAAATCCAGCAGGTGTGCCACCGTCCCGTTCACCAGGGCCGCGGTCGACGCCGACGTCTTCTCCCCTGTGGTCCAGACGGTGGCGGGGCCTGACGGGGACTCGGCCCGGGCCCAGGTGCGCAGGATGCGCTCGCCGGGCGACCCCGCCCCGCCCAGGGTCACGGCCACTGTGTCCACAAGGGCCCTGGCTACCTCCGCGCGGCGGCGCGAGGAAGCCGGGGCGCCGGACACGGCATAGGACGCAAGAACCTCGGTGGCGCCCATCTCCGCTGAGTACTCGGCCAAGGCGTCAGAACGACTTCGGCAGGCCGAGAGTGCCGTGCGCAATGCCGGCCAGCACCAGGTTGTTGCTGATCGGTGCGGTGCGCGGCAGCCGGGCTTCCCGCCATTTGCGTTCGATGCCGTATTCCTCAGCGGCAGCGTACCCGCCGAAGGTGTCGAAGGCCGCGTCAGCCGCCGCCCAGAGCGCCTCTGAGGCCAGCAGCTTCGCGCCGTTCACTTCAAAGCGCGGGTTCTCCCCCGCGGCATACATTTCGGCTGCACGCCAGCGCATCAGCGAAGCTGCCTGGAGCTGGGCGTAGGCACGGGCCAGCGGAACCTGAAGTGCCTGGTTCTGGCCGATCTTGCGGCCGAACACCTCGCGCTCGTTTGCATACTGCACGGCACGGTCCAGCAGGTGGAACCCTGCGCCGATGTACTCGCTGGTGACAATCACCCGCTCGGAGTTCATGCCGGAAAGGATGACCCGGAATCCCTTGTCCTCCTCGCCGATGCGGTTGGCAACGGGCACCCGCAGGTTGCGGATGGCCAGCTCGTTGGTCTCGTGGTTGACCATCGTCTTGATAGGGGTGGCAACAATCTGGCCGTTTTCGATGGCCTTGCGCAGGTCCACCAGCAGCACCGTGAAGCCGTCCGTGGGCTTGACCCCGTCTTCCCGCTTGGTGGTGCGGGTCAGCAGCAGCAGCAGGTCGGAGTGCTGGACGCGGGAGATGAAGATCTTGTTGCCGTTGACTACGTACTCGTCGCCCTCACGCACAGCGAAGGTCTTGATGCGGGTGGTGTCGCTGCCGGCATCCGGCTCGGTGACGCCGAAGGACTGCAGACGCAGTTCGCCGGAGGCAATCTTCGGCAGCCACTCGGCTTTCTGGTCCGGTGATCCGTGGCGGAGGATCGCACCCATGGTGTACATGCCGGCACGGGCGGCGCCTGCGTGGCAGCCGTTGCGTTCGATCTGCTCGAGCACCACCGCGGCGTCGCGGATGTCAGCGCCGCCGCCGCCGTACTCCTCGGGAATGAGCATGCTCATGAACCCGGAGTCATAGAGGGCATCCACAAACTCTTCAGGGTAGGTGGAGGCGGCGTCGTGTTTGCGCCAGTACTCGTTGTCGAACGGGGTGCACAGATCGTCGATCGCCTTGCGGATGACGAGCTGGTCCTCAGTTAGCCCAAATGCAGAGGACTCGATGTTGCCTGCCATGGTTACTCCTTAGGTCGTGTTGTGACCAGTGAAGCCGCGCCCGGGGCGCTGTGAAACCGGATGTATCACCGGGTGGAATTCGGTCCGGCAGTTTCTTTGGGCTGCCGCTTCCGGCCTTGCACATTCCACAGCTTCCGGCGTCCCTTACTGGCCTGCGGCCGCGGTTTCGCCGGAGACGCGGCGCGGTTCAGCAAGGCAGCGGCTTGCGGGAAGCAGAACAGGATCAGCGCTGCAAGAGCCAGCCCGGCACCCAGGATCAGGAAGGCGGTCCGCACCCCCAGCGCATCAGTGAGGGCGCCCGCCAGCAGGGCGCCGACAGCCACGGAGGTGGAGAAAACCATGTGCCGCACCGCCAGGATCCGGCCGCGCAGTGCGTCCGGGGCAAGCAGCTGGATCACGGAGTTGAAGGTGGACATGGCGGCAAGGAAGGCCGCGCCGATTAGGACGGCGGCTGCGATCCCCCATCCCATCGCGGACACCGAGCCGAGGAGGACATGGCCTGCACCCAGGGCAGTGACGCCCAGAACCGCGGCGCGGGCAAAGGACGGCTGACGCCTCCGGCGCAGCAGTCCGGCCAGCGCATAGAGAACCGACCCGGCGCCGAGTGCCGCGGTCAGCAGGCCCAGGCCAATGGCGTCGGTGTGATAAACCGTCTCGGCGAAAACCACGGTCATGCTGAAGATTGAGTTGCTGAGCATGCCCACGAGGCAGCACAGCGCCACGGCCAGCAGCAGCGGACGGCTGGATGCCAGGTACACCGCTGCCTCGCGCCACTGAGCGGCGAAACCCTGCCGGTTGGACGGTTTAGCCACCGCCCGGTGCGCCCGCACGAACAACAGGGCCACCACCACCACGCTGAAAGACACCGCGTTGAGGAAAAAAGCCCAGGTTGCGCCAAGAGTGGCGAGCAGGACACCGGCAAGGGCGGGGCCCAGCGCACGGGCCAGGTTGAACTGCAGTGAATTCAGCGTGACGGCGGAGATGACGTCCTGCCTGGGCACCAGATCGTTGACCAGGGACTGCCAGGCCGGATTGTTCAGCCCGTTGAACACACCGGAGATCGTCAGCAGCGTGATCAGCAGGACCGGAGAATGCAGGCCCGAGGCCCACTGCACCCACATCGCCAGCGCGGCGGCTCCCAGACAGACCTGGGTCCACAGCAGCAGGACCCGCCGGTCCACTGAATCTGCCAGCAGTCCGCCCAGCGGAGAGAGCACCAGCGCCGGACCAAACTGGGCCGCCGCGGCGAGCCCCACCCAGAAGGCGCTGCCCGTGGCCTGGTACAGCACGTAGGGGACGGTCAGGTTGCCCAGCCAGGTGCCGGTGTTCGAGACCAGGGCAGAACCCCAGAAAAGGGCATAGCCACGGTGGCGAAGTGCGGCAAAGGGATGCCCCTGGGGCAGCGGGGCGGCGGCAACGGCTGACATGCTGGTGTCCAATCACGGATGCGGGCCGGGGAAGGCAGGCCAAAGCCCGGCACGGAATCCGTGCCGGGCTTTGGCTTATGGATACTAATCAGGACACAGTCCCGTTTGAGACGGCGGCCGAAACGCTAGCGCCCGAAGGCGGCGCGCCAAAGTGCTGCGTCCTCAGAGGCGTAGGTCAGTTCATCCTCAGCCGGCATCAGCCAGACCTGGTCTGAATCCAGCCGCGGCAGATCCCGGCCGGCAGCGGCGGGCGGGTCCACGTCGGCGCGGACTGAGTAGTCCCCCACCTGACGGATCACTGACTGTCCGCGTTCGGAAAGCGCATAGTTCAGGTAGACCTCGGCGGCTTCGGGGTTCTTGCTGTCAGCCGTCCGGCCGGCGAAGAAACTGAACAGCACAATTCCCTCCTCAGGCACCACGTACTCGATCGGGGCGCCGTCCTCCGTGATGGCAACATTCACTGCGGCAGTACCGGCTGTGGCTACGTTGAGTTCGCCGCGGGCCAGGGCTTCCTGGCGCTGTCCGCCGCTGTCATAGACCGTGGGCTTGAGGGCGGCCATCTTGGTCCAGTAGTCCGGATCGACTTCTTCCTGGATGAACCGGTTCAGTGCAATCGAGGAGCCGCCGGCGCTGCCCTGGACAATGCCGATCTTGCCTTCGTTGGCCGGATCGAGCAGGTCCTTCCAGGAGGTGGGCGCATCTTCTTCCGAGACGTTGTTCGTGTTGTAGGCGAACGTGACGGGAACGTTGGCGAACGTGACGAACTTGCCGTCGTTGTGCTGGACCTCGGGCAGATCCTCTACGGAAGCCGGAACGAAGCTGTCCCAGATTCCGGCTTCGTCAAAGCCGTTGGCCACTTTGTAGTCGGAAGTGATCAGCACGTCTGCACCGAGCTGCCCGGCGCCGGCTTCGGAGAGCACCCGCTCGGAGAGCTTGTTCGTCACGTCGCGGACGAATTCCACCTTGATACCGGTGTCTTCGGTAAACGCTTCGTTCAGGACGTGCTGGTTGGCTTCCTGGTAGCCGGTGTAAACGGTGAGGGTCTGTTCCTTGGCCGCTTCATAGGTTTCCTGGTCGGCAATCTGTTCCCCGTTGATCACCAGGCTGCCGCCGGCGGTATCCACCTCTGCCGCGTCCGTGACCACGGAGTTGGCAGACGCGGAACCGCACGCGGTCAGCGTCAGCATCAGAACGGCAAGCGAGGCAACGCTGCCAGTGCGCTTCTTCATCGATGAGCCTTTCGTTGTTTAGCGTCATTGCTAGGCGGGCCGGGCCGCGTCTTCACGTCCCGGCACCGGGACTTAGTTGGCGGGTTCCTTGAACTTCTTTTCGCGGATGCCGATGACCTGTGTGGCGATCGCCACGACTGCGATCAGCAGGACGAACACCAGGCTGATTGCCGCGGAGTAGCTGATGCTGCCGTTCTCGTAGCTGTGGAACACCAGGATGGAGAGCACCCGGGTATCCGAGGTGTAGACAAAGAGGATTGCGCTCATCTCCCTCAGCCCCAGCATGAGCAGCAGCAACAGCGTGGACACCATGCCCGTGCGCATCAGCGGAATGGTGATGTCACGGACCGCCTTCAGCCTGCCTGCACCGAGCATGACGGCACTGTGTTCGAGGTCGCCGTCCATCTGCAGCATCGACGAGGAGATGCTGCGGTACCCCTGCGGCATGTTCACTGCCACCGTGGCAATGACCAGCAGCAGGAGCGTGCCGAAGACCGGAAGGGGCAGGGTCAGCCATCCCCAGAGGATGCCCATGCCCAGGACCACCTGCGGGATGGCCAGCGGAAGCATTGAAACCTGTTCCAGCAGCTGGCCGGCCTTGGAGGTGGTACGGAACCGTACGTAGGAGGCCATGAAGGCGATCAGGGTGCCGGCTGCAGCGGCGCACAGTGCCATGAGGATCGAGTTCCACGTCGACTGCTGGAAGTCAGCCTGGCTGACGGCCTGGACCAGCCGGTCCGCGGAGAAACCGCCGAAGAGGTCCGAGAACCGGCTGATGTAGGTCTTTTCGCCCATGGCTGTGAAGACGAGGGCCCCGACCGGCAGCACAACGGCCAGCGCGAAGTATGCCGTGGCGAAGCCTGTGGCCACCCAGCGAAGCCAGCGCAGCGGGATCGTGCGCGGGCGGTTGCCTTTGCCGGTCATCGTGGTGAACCGCTTGCGGTTGACCACTCTCTGCTGCAGCCAGGTCACTGCCACCACGGCTACCGTGAGGGCAATGGCTATGCCGGCCGCGGCGTTGGGACGGGAGTCACCGGCCATCAGCCGGTAGATGTAGGTGGGAAGGGTCTCGATGCCGGCGGGGTTGCCGAGGATCGCGTTGACCGGGAAGTTCTCCATGGCGAGCGTGAAGCAGAGGATCGCGGCACCTGCCAGCGCCGGGATGGACAGCGGCAGGGTGACGGTGCGGAACAGGCGTCCCAGGCCGGCACCGTGAACCGATGCCGCCTCTTCCAGGTCAGCGTTCATCATCGAGAAGGAGCTGTACGTGAGCATAAATGCGTACGGTGCGTAGTAGAGCCCCAGGACGAAGATGATTCCGCCGTAGGAGTAGATGTTCATCGAGCCGCCGATCCCGATGGCGTCCAGGAAGAGGTTCAGGTGGCCGGCGCTGGGGCTGGCCAGGATGGACCAGGCCAGGGCGCCCACAAGTGCGGGCAGGAACATCGGAGCAATGCCCGTGATGTAGATGAACCGCTTCCAGGGAGCATCAGTCCGCGCGGCGATAAATGCCAGCAGCGCCCCGATCAGCAGGGAGAGTATGCCTGCGCCTGCTCCGATGATCAGGGAATTGATGATGCTCTGGACTCCCTCGGGGGTGCCCAGGATTCCGAAGTTCGCCCAGGTGAAGGTGCCTACCTGGGTGTTGCCCGGCCGCGGCACCGCGGTGGAGAACGCCGCGATGACAATGAAGATGATGGGCAGGATGATCAGGAAGAACAGCAGCACGCCAAGGATGCCGCTGGGGATTTCCCGCCGGAGGTTCTTCAGTGCCACCAGTCCGCGCCGGCGGCGTGAGGGAGCCGGGGTCCGGCTCTCCCGCTTTGGTGCTGAGCCGCCGTCCGGGGACGTGTCCGGCTTCGACGTGGTTGAGGGAAGCGTGGCGGTCATGCTGCCACCGCCGCGCCGAGCTGCCGGGGCTCCGGGTTCTGCAGAAGAACCTGCACAGCCTCGGGCTTGATGGTCACCCATACTTCCTGTCCGGGCGAGAAGCGCTCAGCGGCTCCGAGCGGCGCCAGGACATCCAGCTCGGTCACGTCCGCTCCCATATCAACGGCATAGCGGATGCTGCTGCCCTGGAAGCTGGCTACCTTTACGGTGCCCCGCCAGCTGTTTGCCCCTGCAGCGCCGGTGCTCGAAAGCAACAGGTCCTCGCTGCGGAAGCAGGCCCGCAGGTCCTCCCCCTGTGCATCTGCTGCGCCGGCTGAGTCCAGGACAAGGCTGCTGCCTGAGATGGTCCATTTGCCCCCCGCGGCGGGATCCACGCGGTGCACGTTGGAGACGCCGAGGAAGTGTGCAATGGACGCACTCGCCGGCTCCAGGTACATGGACGTGGGATCTTCCATCTGGACGATGATGCCGTCCTGCATCAGCGCGATCCGGTCGGCGAGTGCGAAGGCTTCCTGCTGGTCATGGGTGACGTACACAGTGGTCAAACCCAGCTGGAGCTGGATTTCGCGCAGTTCGATGCGCAGACGGTCGCGCAGCCTGGCGTCCAGGTTCGAGAGGGGTTCGTCGAGCAGCAGGACGTCGGGGCGCATCACCAGGCTACGGGCCAGAGCCACACGCTGCATCTGGCCGCCGGAGAGCAGGCTGGCGCCGCGGCCGGCAAAGTCCTCCAGGCCAACGAGCTCAAGGACCTCATGGACCCGCTGCTTGATTTCAGTTTTGCCGATTCCCTGGATTTTCAGGGAGTAGGCCACGTTCTCGAAGACCGTCATGTGCGGCCAGACGGCGTAGGACTGGAACACCATGCCGACGTTGCGTTTGTTGGGCGGAAGGTTAATCCCGGCCTCGGCGTCGAAGACCACGGTGTCTCCGATGGTGATGCGGCCGGCAGTGGGCTGCTCCAGGCCGGCAATGCAGCGCATGGTGCTGGTCTTTCCGCAGCCGGATTTACCCAGCAGGACCACTGATTCGCGGTCCCCGATTTCGACGTTCATGTTATCGATTGCGGTGAACTTGCCGTACCGCAGCTGGAGGTTTTCGATAGTAATCTTCATTGTTCTGCCTATTCGAAGTAAGTGAACGCCTCGATCAGCACCGGTTCCTGGGCGCTGAAGGCCCGGGTCAGTGCGTCGCGAAGCTCGGCCTCGGTGGCTGCCGATTCAGCCCGGACTCCATAGCCCTTTGCAATGGCCACGAAATCGATTCCCGGAAGCTCGAAGGAAGGTGTTCCGAGGGTGTCGAGACGCCGGCCGAAATTGACCAGGGCTCCGTATGTTTCATTGCGGAAGATGACAAAGACCACCGGAAGCTTGTGGCGGGCGGCGGACCAGAGGCCCGTAATGCCGAAGTTTGCGGATCCGTCGCCGATCTCGGCGACAACCCGGCGTCCGGGCTGGGCCAGCTGGATCCCGACGGCGGCGGGGAGGCCAAAACCGAGACCGCCTGCCGCCGCTGAATAAAAGGAGCCCTGCGTCCGCAGCTGAACGTGTGCCCAGAAGGACTCAGCCGTGGACGTTGACTCGACAACGTGGATGAGGTTGTCCGGTCCGGTCTCCTGGATGGCCCGGAACACCGTATCGGGGTGCATACGGCCGGGCCTGTCGATCCCCGGCGACGGAATGTGCCGCGCCGGAACAGTGGTGTTGGGACGGGGACGGACCGATTCGGCCAGCCCGGTGAGCGTGTCCGCCACGGGTGCCAGGTAGGCATCGCCGAAGGGTGCCCGCGCCAGTTCGTCCGGGTCCTGGGCTACGTGGACCAGGCGGGTGCCTTCGGCAAGGTAGCTTCCAGGCTTGTCGTGGTGGTAGCGGAAGACCGGCGCACCGACCACGAGGACCAGGTCATGCTGGGAAAGGAGCCGGGAAATGTCCGCTACGTTGGCCGGCAGGAGGCCCGCGAAATGCGGGTGGTCCGTCGGAAAGGGGCAGCGGGCGGGCGACGGGGCGATCCAGACCGGGGCGCCGAGCCGTTCCGACAGGGCTACTGCGGCGTCGTTGGAGCAGGTGGCGTCAACCTCCGGACCCAGTACCAGTACCGGCGAGACCGCGTGGTCCAGCAGGGCGGTCAGTTCCTGAAGCTGTTCGGGTGCCAGCGTGAGCGCATCCTGGACCGTCCTGGAGATGGTCATCTGGGTGTTGTCGTCTACCAGGTGGTCCCAGTCATCGTGCGGAATCGAGACGTGTGCCGGGCCCTTGGGATGCATCCCCGCCAGGTGAATTGCCTGCGCCAGCGTGCGGACGACGTCGTTTGCCGAGAGCGGCTCTGCGCTGAACTTTGTCATGGGCCGGGGCAGCAGCGCGGCGTTGGCGCTGCTCACCATGATCTCCTGGCCAACCATGTCCCGGAGCTGCTGGCCCGAGAGCACAACCACGGGAGACTTGGACTGGACGGTGTTTGCCAGTACGCCCATGGACGTTCCGGTACCGGCGGCAGAGTGCAGGCTTACCAGTGGGATTTCACCCGAAGCCTGGGCGTATCCGTCCGCCATCGCCATTACGGCGCCTTCGTGGAGTCCCATGATGTAGTGGAAATCCGCGGGAAAGTCCTTGAGGAACTGGAGCTCATTTGATCCGGGGTTGCCAAAGACTTTTGTCATCCCCTTTCGACGCAGCAACTCATATGCTGCTTCGCGGTTTGTCGCCGCCATGTGGATCCCTTTGATTTTGGTGAATGTGTTCTATATCACCCTAGGAGACCTGAACATAAACTCAAACAATGAATACTTGATGCCGACATAGACACTACTTATAGTCAGGTGATGGCCACCTATGACCTCGGCATGCTCCGCGTTTTTGTACTCGTCTACGAGACCGGCAGCGTGACCCATGCATCCGAACGTTTGTTCATCAGCCAGCCGTCCGTCAGTTACACGCTGCGTAAACTTCGGTCACACTTCGCGGACCCTCTCTTCCAGCGGAAGGGCCAGGGACTGGAACCCACGCCGGCAGCGCATGAACTCTATCCCAAGCTCCGCCGCGTCCTTGAATCACTCGATGACATCATGGAACCCCCCGGGGATTTTCAGCCCCGGACCTCCACCCGCCGCTTCCGGCTGCGCATGACCGACGCGGGCGTGAGCGGGCTGCTGCCCTCGATCCTGCGGTCCGTCCGCAGCGAGGCGCCCGGAGTGACTCTCGAAATCGATTCCCTGAACCTCGCCACCGTGCTGCATGACCTGCGCACCGGGGCCGCTGACGCCGCCATCTGCACCACCCGGCTGGACGAGTCGGACATCCGCAGGGACGTGCTCTTCAACCAGGAATACGTGGGGCTCTGCGCCGCCGACCATCCGCGGATCTCAGAGGAGCCGGCGCTTGGTACCTATGAGGGTGAGGAACACGTAGCCGTTGCCACTTCCACGGGCCATACGGCCCTGGATGCACGGGTGAGGGAACTGGGCATCAACAGGCGGGTCTCGGTGGTCATTCCCACCTTCAGCTCACTTCCGGAACTCCTGGAGGGCAGCGACCTCATCTCCTATGCACCCGCCGGCGTGGCAAGCCGGCTGACACGGCGCCACAACCTCCGTGTCTTCCGCCTTCCATATGACCTGCCGGTAACCCAGGTGGCCATCTACACCCTCCGGCGCGAACTGCCCGCAGCTGAGATGGAGTGGTTCCGCAACACCGTCACCTCCTCGGTGCAGACCCGGCACAGCCCGGCTGCCAACAGCGTCCGTGTTGCCGGCGGCTTTGCCTGAGCACTGAGTCGCGGCGTGACGCAATTTCACCCAGCGAGAGGCCCCTTGACGGAAGAGTGACGGCTGCAACATTCTAGTAAGCGGAATGAAAGTCTGTCCTGCAGAATGGAGCCGTGATGACGACCGAGACAGTCACCGCCGATGAGGCGTTCTACGCCGAATTGGCTGAGAACAACTATTCCCCGCTATGGAAGCTGATGGGCGGCATTGGCTCCGAAGCCAAAACGAACCTGGTACCCCACATCTGGCGCTACGAGCAGGCCCGGGAACTGATGGTCCGTGCCGGCGAGGTTGTGCCGCTGGAGGATGCGCTGCGCCGTGTCCTGGGATTCCGGAACCCCGGCTCGCGTCCGGACCAGCGCACCGGTGCCACTGATTCCCTCTGGGCAGCCCTCCAGCTGGTAATGCCCGGCGAAGTGGCACCTCCGCACCGCCACACTCCCTCGGCCCTGCGCTTCATTGTGGAAGGCGAAGGCGCCTACACCGTGGTGAACGGCCAGCGGGTGCCCATGGAAGTGGGAGATTTCCTTCTCACGCCGTCGCTGCACTGGCATGAGCACGGTCATGAGGGCGAGGGTCCCATGATCTGGCTGGACGGCCTGGATTCCCCGCTGATCAGCCGGCTGAACCAGTACATCATTGATGAGTCGGCAATCGAACAGCCCGTGGAAAAGGCCATGCCGGCGGCATACATCGAAGGCATGCTGGCCAAGACCTACGGGGAGCCCCACCAGCTGCAGCAGCCGCTTGTGTACAAGCTGGCCGATGCCATGGCTGCCCTTGACTACCTGCGCGACGGCGACGGCGACCCGTACGACGACATCATCGTCGAGTACAAGAACCCCGTCACCGGCGGTCCGGTCATGACCACCATTTCCGCTTACCTCCAGCTGATCCGGCCGGGTGTGGATACTCTGTCCCACCGGCACACGCACAGCACCGTCTACCACGTGGTCAGCGGCAGCGGATACTCCATTGTGGACGGCCAGAAGATCGAATGGACAAAGGGCGACACGCTCGCCATTCCCCTTTGGTACGAACACTCGCACCACAACCACACAGATGAGGACACCGTGCTTTTCTCCTATACCGATCGTCCGGCCATTACGGCACTGGGTCTCTGGCGCGAGCAGGGGGCGAAGTAATGCGGGTTTGCGTCTTCAACGAACAGCTCGTCGGTGCCCTGGCCGAAGACGGCACGGTTGTTGATCTCACGGATCTGCTTCCGCCGCATACTTCGGCAGATGAACGGATGAATGCCTTGATCTCCGGCTGGGCTTCGCTTCAGGCTCCGGCCGCCGAGCGGGTAGCCGCCGGCGGGGGCATCCCGGAGGCCGAGGTTACGCTGCGTGCTCCGCAGCCGCGTCCCCGCAACCTGTTTGCCGCACCGGTTAACTACCACAAGCACCAGCAGGAAATGGGCGGCGAAAACGGCGTCTACACCGACCGCAAGATCCTCACCGCAGAGGTGCGCAAGGGCTTCCTCAAGGCAGTGACTTCCATCGTCGGTCCGGACGGAGCGATTGAGCTGCCCTGGGAGGACCGGCGGTTCGACCATGAGGCTGAAATTGGTGTGATCATCGGCCGGACCGCCAGCCGGGTTTCCGCCAAGGACGCGCTGGACTACGTCTTCGGGTACACACCTCTGCTGGACATCACCCTGCGCGGCGAGGAGGACCGGTCCTTCCGGAAGTCGTTCGACACTTTCACTCCGCTGGGCCCGTACATCGTTACCGCAGACGAAGTCCCGGACCCCGAGAACCTGGATTTCTGGCTGACGGTGGACGGCGAAGAACGCCAGCGTTCCAACACGTCCTACCTGATTTACGGGATTGCCAAGCTTATTGAGGTGTACTCCGAGGTGATGACTCTGCAGCCAGGCGACGTCATCGCGACCGGCACACCCGAAGGCGTGGGCCAGATCCTGCCCGGCGAAACCGTAGTGCTGACGATCCCCGAGGTCGGGGAGCTGACCATGCCGGTGGTTGCGCGCAGCTAGCGGCGGCATTCACCGCTAGGTGTTATGAGGCCTGGGGCCGGCTGCATTCGGCCGGCCCCAGGCCTCAAATGCATCCGTGTGTGCCCCGGATTGGACCAGGGCCATGTGCATGGCAGTCTGCCGCAGGGCCGAAACCAGATAGTGGCGGGTCAGCGCGTCCCAGCCCCTGCCCCAGCTGAGCCGTTCCGCGGTCTGCCATACAGCAGCCCCGGGATCCGCTAGGAGGACCTGTTCCACTTCGGCGGTCCGGATCAGGTGCCTGCGCGCGATGGCCCGGGCACGTGCGGCAATGCCCCGGTAACGGTATTCGTGGCCGGGGAGGTTCTCGCAGTCGTCATAGGCACTCAGCCGCTGCAGGCTCTGCAGGTAAAGCTCCAGCGGATTCCCGGGAAATCCGCCTGCGGCGCCCATCCCCGGCGTCACCCGGGGCAGGAGCTGGTCGCCGGAGAAAAGGAGCCGCCGATCCTCGTCCACCAGGCACAAATGACCCGGTGTGTGCCCGGGCGTGTGCAGCACCCGCAGCCGCCTGCCCGGTATCTGCAGCAGCTCGCCGTCCTCCACCAGCTGGTCTGCCGGCACCACCACCCGCGGGCTGCCCGCGGCATAGCCCATTACTTCCTCAAAACGTCCGGCCGGGACTGCCCACGTCTGAAGGTCCGCCCGGATTTGTGACCGGTCCGATACCCACGACGCATAGGCCTGCTGCGCCTCGTGCTCGCGGCGGTGCATCACCACCCGGGTTCCATGGAGCGCCTGCAGGCGCCCCGCCAGGCCGGTGTGATCCGGGTGCAGGTGGGTAACGATCGCTGAGACCGGCACGCCGGACGGGGCGCCGAGCCGGGTCAATGCTGCCTCCAGAATTCCGGCGTTGCCGTCCAGGTCCCAGCCGGGATCCAGCACGTGGATCCCTCCCGCGCTGTCCGCGATGAGATAGCAGAGCGTAAATGGCATGTGGCCGGACCGGTTCCGCTGAGGCAGCGTCCACACTCCTTCGGCTACCTCCTCGGCGGCAGGCAGGCGGCCTTCGCTCTGCGCCTGGAACTCCTGGCTGCTAACCGGTGTGGTCATAGGTGTGCGGTCCTTGCGTCGTTCAGCGGGCAACAGGGGTACGGGCCGCTGCTGCTTCCTCCCGCAGCGCGTCCCGGAAAGCAAAGGGCAGGATGCCGCCGTGCCGGATGTACTCGGCTTCCGCCGGAGTGTCTACCCGGACATCGGCTTCAAAGTCCGCAGCGGTGCCGTCCGCCCTGAGGGCTGTTACGCGCACGGTGCGGGGCCACCCGCCTCCGGTGAATTCAGCCAGGCCGGACACGCTGTATTCCTCCGTGCCGTCCAGTCCCAGGTTCGACGTGTCTGCACCCGGCTGGAACTGGAGCGGAACAACGCCCATGCCGACCAGGTTCGAGCGGTGGATCCGCTCATAAGACTCAGCGAGCACTGCCTTTACACCCAGCAGGCTGGTGCCTTTGGCAGCATAGTCACGAGCCGACCCGCTCCCGTATTCCCCGCCCGCAAGAATCAGCAGCGGTACGCCGGCGCTGCGGTAGTACTCCGCGGCGTCGAACACTGTCATGTCCTCCCCCGCCGGCTGGGTCCGGGTATATCCACCGTCCCGGCCCCCGGCCAGTTCATTCCTCAGCCGCACATTGGCAAACGTGCCGCGGACCATAACCTCATGGTTGCCGCGCCGTGAGCCGTAAGTATTGAAGCTGTGGCGGGCCACGCCCTGTTCCAGCAGATACGTTCCGGCCGGGCTCTCCGGCCGGATCTGTCCCACCGGGCTGATGTGGTCCGTGGTGACCGAGTCCCCCAGCTTGAGGAGCACACGGGCGCCGGAGAGGTCCGTTACGGGTGCGGGGGTAATCCCTGCCCCATCCAGGAAAGGGGAGCTGCGCATGTAGGTGGACTCACCGAATTCGTAGGACGGACCGGACGGGACATCCAGCGCCTGCCATTGCGGGGTACCAGCGAACGCGTGGGCATACGTGTCCCGGAACAGGGCCGGGGTGAGGGCACGGTTCAGTTCCTGTTCCACTTCCTGCGTGGAAGGCCACAGGTCCTGAAGGAACACGTCGTTGCCTTCCTCGTCCCTGCCCAGCGGGTCCCGGACCAGGTCGGTGTCCATGGTCCCGGCGAGCGCATAGCCGATTACCAGCGGCGGGGAGGCAAGGTAGTTCATCCGGACGTCGGGACTGATGCGGCCCTCAAAGTTCCGGTTCCCTGACAGGACGGAGGTCAGCACCGCGTCCTTCGCGGCGGCTGAGACGGGTTCGGCGAGGGGGCCTGAATTACCCATGCAGGTGGTACATCCGTAGCCCACTACGTGGAAGCCCAGCTTCTCCAGGGCCGGCATCAGCCCGGCCTGTTCGAGGTAACGCGTCACCACCTGGGATCCCGGAGCCAGGGAGGTCTTGACCCACGGGGGGACGCTCAGTCCTCGCCGGACGGCGTTACGGGCCAGCAGGCCCGCTGTCATCATCACGTGCGGGTTGGACGTATTGGTGCAGCTGGTGATGGCAGCGATGGCCAGATCGCCGTGCCGCAGCGGGCGTTCCGGCGCACCCGGTCCGCCGTCGGGCTTCTGTGCGCCAGCGCTGCCCGGAACGGCCGGCAGCTGAACACCGCCGCCACCGGGCAGTCCGGCGGTCTCCCCCTCCTTCGCCAGCAGGAGCGCCAGGTCGCGGCGGAACCGGTCATGGGCGGTATCCAGCGGCACCCGGTCCTGCGGCCGGTACGGGCCGGCGATGGAGGGAACCACTGCGGAGAGGTCCAGGTGCAGGGACTCCTGGTAACGCGCCTGTGTCCGCCCGCCGTCGCTCCACATTCCCTGTGCCCGGGCGTAGGCCTCGATCAGTTCAACCTGCTCTTCGGGCCGGCCCGTGAGCCGGTAATACTCCATGGTTGCTGCGTCCACCGGGAACAACGCGGCAGTGGATCCGAATTCAGGAGACATGTTCGCGATGGTGGCGCGGTCCGCCACCGGGACACCGGCCATCCCAGGGCCGTGGAACTCCACAATCTTGCCCACCACGCCGTGCCGGCGCAGGAGCTCCGTGATGCTCAGGACGAGGTCCGTAGCTGTGCTCCCTGCCGGCAGGCTCCCGGTGAATTCAACACCCACCACCGGCGGAACGAGCATGGACAGGGAGTGGCCGAGCAGCGCAGAGACCGCTTCGATTCCGCCCACACCCCAGCCGAGGACTCCCAGCCCGTTGACCATCGTTGTATGACTGTCCGTCCCTACACATGAATCCGGGTATGCCAGCCGTTCCCCTTCAGCCTCTGACGTCATCACCCCGCGGGTCAGGTGCTCGATGTTGACCTGGTGAATGATGCCGCGGCCCGGAGGAACCACCCGCAGCCCGTCGAACGCTTCCTGCGCCCACCGCAGGAACCGGAAGCGCTCCTCGTTGCGTTCAAATTCGTACCCGGCATTGCGGCTGAACGCGGAGCGGCTCCCCGCGCTGTCCACTATCACTGAATGGTCCACCACCAGCTCTGCCGGGATCACCGGCTTGATCCGGGCCGGGTTCCCTCCGCCGGCAGCGACCGCCGCCCGCAGCGTCACCAGGTCATGGATGACCGGAGCGCCCGCCATGTCCTGCATCAGGACCCTTGCCGGGCGGAACGGAATCTCCTGGTCAGCGGTCCCTTCACCGGCCGCCGCACGGATAAGTGTCTGCACCGCCTCCGCTCCTGAGCCGTGCCGCAGCACGTTTTCAAGCAGGATCTTCAGGCTCAGCGGAAGCTTCTCCACGCCGTCCACATGTGTGATGTCCACGTAGCGCACCGGTCCCGTGGAGATCTCCAGGCGGCCCGTTGCGCCAGCCGCCCCGGATGGAAGCTCTCTGGCGGGGTCCGGGGTGGAAGATGCAGTCATGGGTGCCGTCTTTCTCTGGTGGCGAAGCAAGGAGTCAGTGCCCGGGAGGCGAACCAGGGGTCAGGGGACCTCACGGGGCGCAGGTCCCACGTAGTCGGGCAGGATTGTTCTGTGCTCCGGTCCCTTGTTGCGCAGCCCGGAGTTCGACTCCTCCCAGGCGTGTGCCAGCGCCCCGATGGAGCGGGAGAGGATAAACAAGCCGCGCCCCAGGACCGGGGCAAATCCCAGCTCCGCGTAAATGATGGCGGTGGCGCCGTCGATGTTCATGGGCACCGGACGCTCACGGCCGCGGTTGATCTGCCGTTCGATCTCCAGGGCTGTGTCCAGTACCCGGCCGTCAACGACTCCTTCGCTCCGGGCCTGCTCCACGGCGGCGATCAGCGGTGCCCGGCGCGGATCCACCGGGTGGAAACGGTGTCCGAAGCCGGGAACATACCGATTCTCTGCACGCAGCCGTGCGATCTCAGCTTCCACTGCCTCCGGAAGGGGACGGGGATCCGCAAGGATGGTTTCGAAAATTTCCATGAGTTCCTGGCCTGCACCGCCGTGCACGTCCCCCAGCACGTTGGTTGCCGAGGCCATGGCGTTATTGATGCCGACCCCGCAGGTCATGGCCATCCGGGCAATGCCGATGGACGGGGCCTGCGGTCCGTGGTCCACCCCGGCGACGAGGGCACGTTCCAGCAGCCGGGCCTGTGCAACGCTGGGCAGCTCTCCCCTGGTCATTAGCCAGGCCATGCCTGCCATACTCACGTCGCCCGAGGAGATCAGCTGTTCCACCGGATATCCCCAGTAGCGGATCACTCCGGGAGAGATGTCCGAAATCGAGGTGCTCCACCATGCTGACCTCTCCATCAGATAACACCTCCGGTGCGCATGGCGGTTATTTCCTCGGCGGTGTAGCCCAGGTCTGCGAGTACCGTGTCGGTGTGCTCGCCCAGCAGCGGCGGGGGTGTGTCCGGGCCTACCGGAGCGCCGTCCACGTGGGTCGGGGCGCCGAGCAGCCGGATATCGCCGTCGGGCCCCACACCCGTGCCGGTGATGCCGGCGGCAGCATCGATCCGCAGGGTGGAAACCAAATTCCGCTCAACGATCTGTGGTGAGCCCAGAACTTCGGCCACGTCCATCACGGGAGCTCCGGGGATCCCGGCAGCAGCGAATTCCTTGTCCCAGTGGGCGCTTGGCCGGGTCCTCAGGACAGTCTCCAGTTCAGCTTTCAGCACCAGGCGGTTGGACTTCCGGGCCTCCCGTTCGGCAAAGCGCGGATCAGCCGCCAGCTCGGGGCGCCCAAGCACCCGGCAGAGTTCTTCGAACTGTTCCTGCTTGTTGGCTGCAATGTTAAAGTCGCCGTCGGCGGTTGCGAAGGTGCCCGACGGCGCTGCCGTGCGGTTTTCGTTGCCCATCGGCACCGGGGTGCTGCCGCCCACCAGGTAGTCCGACGCCACCCAGCCCATGGCCGTGAGGGTGGCTTCGAGCATGGACACGTCCAGGAACGCTCCTCCGCCGGTGCGTCCGCGCCGGACCAGCGCGGAGGCGATGGCAAACGCGGCGGCGAACCCGCCCACGGTGTCTGCGATCGGAGCTCCAACCCGCAGCGGAGCGGTTCCGCTGTCACCGGTAACCGACATCAGGCCGGACATTCCCTGGATGATCTGGTCATAGGCAGGGCGGTCGCGCAGCGGCCCGCTCTGCCCAAAGCCGGAGATTGCGCAGTAGACAATGCCGGGATTGATCTCTTTCAGCACGTCCCAGCCAAAACCCAGCCGGTCCATCACACCGGGGCGGAAGTTCTCCAGGACCACGTCATGGGACTCCACGAGCTGGCGGAACACGGTCTTGCCCTGCTCGGATTTGAGGTTGAGCGTCAGGGACCGCTTGGAGCCGTTCTGGGCCAGGAAGGAGATGCCCAGGTGCCGGGCGCTGAGGTCCGAGGAAGCACCGAGTTTCCGGGCGAGGTCTCCGCCGGTGTGGGCTTCCACTTTCAGGACATCAGCCCCCATGAGCGCCAGCTGATAGCCGGCAAACGGTCCGGACAGCACATTCGTCAAGTCCAGCACCCTGACGCCGTCGAGCAGGTTCGTTCTCATAACAGTCCTTTTCCGGGGCACGTTCAGGCAGTGATCCCAGCTGCCCGGATTCGCCCGGCGGCAAGCTGAACCGCCGTTGGCCCTCCCGCGGCAGGGAACCATCCTGGTCCGCGCCCAGTCTCCGCGAGCCGCTGATCAGCCCGCCACTAGGACTGTATGCACCCTGTCCCGGAACCCGAACCGCTTCGATCATTCAGCGGAACGGGGCGGCCCTCCCCCCGGACCGTGCCGGGATGTCCGGCTTCGGAGCGTTCAGCCGGCGCTGACGCTGACGGTGTGCAGCCCGGTGGCACCGTCCGGAAGCACCGGACGCTGCGCTTCATCCTGGACGGCGCCGTTGGCGTCGACCGCCCGTACTGTCAGGGTCTGATCACCCGGCGGAAGGTCGACGTCGGCGGAGAACTGCCGCCAGGTGTCCGCCGAGATGCCGGCAGCCAGCCGCGCGTCCTGCCACCCGCCGTCGTCGACCCGCACCTGCACCGCGCTGATGCCCGTGTGCTGTGCCCAGGCCACCCCGGCCACCGTGGTTTTCCCGGCGCTGAGGTTCGCTCCCTGGGTAGGAGTGTCGATCCGGGAGGAGAGCTTCACCGGACCGCGCACGGACCATCCCCGGTCCGTCCAGTACGCGGTTTCGTCAGCGAAGCGGGAGACCTTCAGCTCTCTGACCCATTTGGTGGCTGAAACGTAGCCGTAGAGACCCGGCACCACCAGGCGGACGGGGAAACCGTGTTCGGGCGGGAGCGGCTCACCATTCATGGCAACAGCCAGCAGCGAATCGCGGGCATCAGTCAGGGCTTCAAGCGGCGTGCTGGCCGTCCATCCGTCCTCGCTGGTGGACAGCACAGTGTCCGCCCCGGGCTGCACGCCGGCTGCGGCCAGCAGGCTGCGCACCGGCCAGCCCAGCCACCGCGCATTGCCGATCAGGGAGCCGCCCACCTCGTTGGAGACGCAGGCCAGCGTCACCCAGCTTTCCTGCAGCGGTTTGGCCAGCAGGTCGGCGTAGCTGATCTCCACTTCCCGGTCCACCATGCCGGTGACCCGCAGGCGCCAGGTATCCGGGTTGGTGAGGGGCACCCGCAGCGCGGTATCGATCCGGTAGAAGTCCGGGTTGGGCGTGATGAGCGGCTCTGCGCCGGGAATACCCAGGTCTGCACCCGAGGGGATGGCAGCTGCGGGCTGAACGGGTGCTGGAAGCTGCAGGTTGGCGCGCAGATCCTCCACCGCCACCTGTGAAGTGCGCGCTGCGCCGGCCAGTCCCCCGCCGGCTGCTGCCACCGCTGCTCCTCCGCCAACTGCCCGCAGCACATCCCGGCGGCTGGCTCCGGCTTCGGCTTCCGGCGCCTGCCCGTAGCGCCGGATCCGGGCCGTCAACCCGCGGAGCACCAGCACCCCGGCGAGCCCGGCGATAAGCGGAGAGAACAGCGCCAGCGGGCTGACCTGGGCGCGGGAGAGGACGGCGGCGGCGGCGAGGAGCCCGAAGCCGGCAAGAACGGCCGAACCCCGCGGCGGCCACCTGGCTTCCAGCAGACCGCAGGCGGCACCGGCGCCCAGGATGACCAGGAGCATGCCCGCGAGCAGCGCAGTTTTGTCCGAGGTGCCGAAGACGGCGATTGCCCAGTCCTTGACCGGTGCCGGAACAGCATCGATGACCACGGATCCCACGGCCGTCACCGGTGACAGGGACGGGCTGAGGGCTGCTGCCGTGAGTTCACCGGCTGCAGCAGCGATGGCGGCAGCCACCGCACCGGCGGCAGCGGAGAACCAGCGGGTTCCTGGCATAGGTGTCATCTCCTTCGCCGCGCGGCGGCTCGCCGCGCCGGTGCGCACCGGGCATTTGCTCGATTATGGCAGGGCCGGGCGGGGTTGCCGCCTCCGCCTACCTGCGCCTTCCTAGAGACCGGGTGTGAAACGGCCTACACTCGGGGGATGGGAACTGAGCTGGGCATGCCCTCCTTCGCACGGCCGCGGTCAGCCGTGGAAGAAACCGGTGTCCCGGCGGCCCTGGAGGGACTGGTGGACCGCTACGGGCGCCGCGCCACTGACATGCGCCTGTCCCTGACGGACAAGTGCAACCTGCGCTGCACCTACTGCATGCCGGCGTCGGGCCTGGACTGGCTGCCCAAGGACAAGGTTCTGACCGCTGCGGAGATCATCCGGCTGGTGGGGATCGGCGTCGACTCCCTGGGTGTCCGGGAGCTGCGGCTGACCGGCGGCGAACCGCTGGTCCGGGCGGACCTGGTGGACATTATTGCCGGGATCCGCGCCAATCATCCGGAGCTGCCGGTCTCGCTGACCACCAACGGCCTGGGACTGGACAAAAAGGCCGCGGCGCTCAAGGCTGCCGGGCTGACCCGGATCAACGTCTCACTGGATTCCCTGCATCCGGGAACCTTCGCGCAGCTCACCCGCCGGCCGTTCCTGGACCGTGTCCTCGCCGGGGTGGAGGAAGCAGCCCGCGTGGGGCTGGGACTCATCAAGATCAACGCTGTCCTGATGCGGGGCATCAACGACGCCGAGGCGCCGCGCCTCCTGGCCTGGGCCGTGGAGCACGGTTTCGAGCTGCGGTTCATTGAGCAGATGCCCCTGGATGCAGACCACGGCTGGACCCGGGACGGAATGATCACCGCCGCTGAAATCCGGTCCCGGCTGGAGGAAGAGTTCATCCTGACCCCGGACCCGCGGAACCGCGACGGCGCTCCGGCCGAGCGCTGGCAGGTACGGCACCACGCGGCGCCTGACACTGTGGCCGGCGTCGTCGGCATCATTGCCTCCGTGACCGAACCGTTCTGCGCCGACTGCCGGCGCACCCGCATCACGGCCGAGGGCAAGGTGCGCAGCTGCCTGTTCTCACACGAAGAGACTGACCTCCTGGACCTGCTGCGCAGCACCGGGGAGGATGCCGCCGTCGCCCGCCGCTGGCAGGAAGCAATGTGGGGCAAACCGAAGGCCCACGGCATGGACCATGCCGGACTGGGCGCACCGGACTACGTGCAGCCCGAAAGAACTATGAGTGCGATAGGTGGCTAAGTGCTAATCCGCTACTTTGGCGCTGCGAAGGCAGCGGCAGGCATCGAAGAAGAAACCCTGGACGCCGGTTCAATGCAGCTGGGCGAGCTGCTGGAGAAGCTGGCGGCACTGCACCCGGATGCGCCGGAGGGTGCGCCCGTCCTGCAGACCGTGATCGGGCGCAGCACCTTCCTGGTCAACGAGGTCGCTGCCCGGGACCGTTCCCGGCTGCTGGATCCGGCGGACACGGTGGACATCCTCCCGCCCTTCGCCGGCGGCTAGCCTCCCAGTAACAAACGAGAGCCCAGTTACGGCTGGTTTCAGGGCTGAAACGAGCCGTAACTGGCCTCTCGATGGAAAGGAACGGGCTAGAAGCCGAGGTCCGCCGGAGAGTTGAAGGGACCCACCACGGTGATGGTCCGCGGAGCGGCAGCCAGTTCGGCTGCGAGCTCCTGGACCTGTTCGCCCGTCACGGCACGGATCCGGGCCAGGGACGCTTCGATGTCCACGTATTCGCCGCGCACAAGTTCCGCACTGCCCAGGCGGGACATCCGCGAACCGGTGTCCTCCATGCCCAGCACCAGTCCCCCGGAAATCTGCCCCAGTGCACGGGCCAGTTCCCCGGGTTCGAGGCCGTCGGAGGCCAGCCGTTCCAGCTCGGACTGCAGCAGGTCGATGACCTGCCGGGTCTTGGCCGGGGAGCAGCCGGCGTACATGCCAAAGTATCCGGCGTCGGTATAGGCCGCGGAGAAGGAGTACGTCGAGTAAACCAGTCCCCGCTTCTCGCGGATCTCCTGAAACAGCCGCGAGGACATGCCGCCGCCCAGGACGGTGTTCAGCACGCTCATGGCGAACCGGCCGCTGTCCGTGGCCGTGATCGACGGGCAGCCCAGCACAATATTGGCCTGCTCTACCGGCCGGTTGATGACGTGCACACCGCCGCTGCCGGTAATCTGCGCCGGCGTCGTGTCCCTGCGCGGGGCAGGTTCGGCTGCTTCGTCCAGTTTCCAGCCGGCACGCTTGAGCGCGTCCAGGACCATGGAGACAACGACCCCATGTTCAAGCCCGCCGGCAGCGGTGACCACCAGGGTTTCGGGGCGGTAATGGCGCCGGTAATGCTCCAGCACGGCCTCGCGCGGAACTGCCTTGATCGCCTCCGGAGTACCGCCGATTGGACGGCCCAGCGGGTGGTCGCCCAGCACGGCTTCTGCGAACTTCTCGTGGCACAGGTCCGCCGGGTCATCGGCATCCATTGCGATTTCCTCGAGGATGACGTCGCGTTCCTGCTCCAGTTCCTCCGCATCGAGCACGGCTGAAGTCACCATGTCCGCGATGACGTCAATGGCCATCGGCAGGTCGGTGTCCAGCACCCGCGCGTAGTAGCAGGTGGTTTCCTTCGCCGTTGCGGCGTTGGATTCCCCTCCTACCTCGTCGAACGCAGAGGCGATGTCCATGGCGCTGCGCCGGGACGTGCCCTTGAACAGCAGGTGTTCCAGGAAGTGGGTGGAGCCGTGGCGGCCTTCGGCCTCGTCACGGCTGCCGACGCCAACCCAGAAGCCAATGGTGGCACTGCGCTGGCCGGGCATGGACTCGGTGAGCACACGCACGCCGCCGGGCAGAACGGAACGGCGGACGACGGCGCCTGCCGGGTCGCCGATCTCAAGTACCGGTTCGCCCGGCCGGGATATCAGGGGAAATGGGACAACCGTCCCGGTGCGGGTAAATCCCGCGCCGGAACGGCTGTCTGCAGTGTTTTCAGGCATCTACTCTGCTGTCTCAGCAGCCATTTCGGCCTCGGCGTCGTCTTCAGCAACAACCGGGGAGAGCGAGAGCTTGCCGCGGTCGTCAATCTTGGTGATTTCGACCTGGATCTTCTGGCCGACGGAAACAACGTCATCGACGTTGTCCACGCGCTTGCCGCCCGAGAGCTTGCGCAGCTCGGAGATGTGCAGCAGGCCGTCCTTGCCCGGGGTCAGGGAGATGAAGGCACCGAAGGTGGTGGTCTTCACGACAGTACCCAGGTAGCGCTCGCCCAGTTCGGGAACCATCGGGTTGGCGATCGCGTTGATCGCAGCCCGGGCGGCCTCGGCGGACGTGCCGTCCGTGGCGCCGATCAGGACCGTGCCGTCATCTTCGATGGAGATGTCAGCGCCGGTGTCTTCCTGGATCTGGTTGATCATCTTGCCCTTCGGGCCGATGACCTCGCCGATCTTGTCCACGGGGATCTTCACCGAGATGATCCGCGGAGCGAACTCGGAGAGTTCATCCGGGGTATCGATCGCGGCGTCCATGACACCGAGGATGTGCAGGCGTGCTTCGCGGGCCTGCTTCAGGGCTGCGGCCAGGACCGAGGCGGGAATGCCGTCGAGCTTGGTGTCCAGCTGGATGGCGGTGACGAACTCGGAAGTACCGGCCACCTTGAAGTCCATGTCGCCGAAGGCATCTTCGGCGCCGAGGATGTCCGTCAGGGCAGCGTAGCGGGTCTCGCCGTCAACCTGGTCGGAGACCAGGCCCATGGCGATGCCGGCAACCGGAGCCTTCAGCGGCACACCGGCGTTGAGCATGGACAGCGTCGAGGCGCAGACCGAACCCATGGAGGTGGAGCCGTTGGAGGACAGTGCCTCGGAGACCTGGCGGATGGCGTAAGGGAACTCTTCACGCGAGGGCAGCACCGGCATAAGCGCACGCTCTGCCAGGGCGCCGTGGCCGATTTCGCGGCGCTTGGGCGAACCCACGCGGCCGGTTTCACCGGTGGAGTACGGCGGGAAGTTGTAGTTGTGCATGTAGCGCTTGCGCGTTACCGGCGACAGCGAGTCGATCTGCTGTTCCATCTTGAGCATGTTCAGCGTGGTGACACCCAGGATCTGGGTTTCGCCGCGCTCGAAGATGGCGGAGCCGTGCACGCGGGGCAGAACCTCAACCTCGGCGGTGAGCTGGCGGATGTCCGTCAGGCCACGGCCGTCAATGCGGATCTGGTCCTTCAGGATGCGCTGGCGCACAACCTGCTTCGTAACGGAGCGGAAGGCTGCGGAAACTTCGTTCTCGCGGCCTTCGAAGCGCTCTGCCAGGGAAGCCTTGACTTCGTCCTTCAGGGCGTCGGAAGCGGCGTCGCGCTCCTGCTTGTCAGCGATGGCGAAGACCTCTGCCAGCTTGGCGGCGGCAGCAGCTTCAACGGCTTCGTAGACGTCGTCCTGGTAGTCCAGGAACAGCGGGAACTCAACGGTCGGCTTGGCGGCGCGGGCGGCCAGGTCCGACTGCGCATCGCAGAGAGCCTTGATGAACGGCTTGGCAGCCTCGAGGCCTTCAGCCACAACCTCTTCGGTCGGGGCGGTGGCGCCCTCTTCCTTGATGAGGTTCCAGGCGTTGTCGGTAGCTTCAGCTTCGACCATCATGATGGCGACGTCGTCACCGGCGATGCGGCCGGCAACCACCATGGAGAAAACTGCGCGCTCCAGTTCGGAGTGCTTCGGGAAAGCAACCCACTGGCCTTCGACGAGGGCAACGCGGACGCCGCCGATCGGGCCGGAGAACGGCAGGCCGGAGAGCTGGGTGGACATGGAGGATGCGTTGATGGCAACCACGTCGTAGAGCACGTCCGGGTTGATCGCCATAACGGTGACAACAACCTGGACCTCGTTGCGCAGGCCCTTGACGAATGCCGGGCGCAGCGGGCGGTCCATCAGGCGGCAGGCCAGGATGGCTTCGGTGGACGGACGGCCTTCGCGGCGGAAGAACGAGCCCGGGATGCGGCCGGCAGCGTACATACGCTCCTCGACGTCCACGGTCAGCGGGAAGAAGTCGAACCCTTCACGCGGGGACTTGCCGGCGGACGTGGCCGAGAGCAGTGCGGTGTCTTCGTCGATGTAGACCATCGCGGAGCCTGCGGCCTGTGCGGCCAGGCGGCCGGTTTCAAAGCGGATAACGCGCTTGCCGAAGCGGCCGTTGTCAATTACTGCTTCTGAGTACTGGATTTCGGGACCCTCCATAGAGAGTCACCTCCGTTTCTGTTAATTCGGAGGCACCCAGCATCGTCCCATGAGTTTCACCGCCGCCTGGCGGGAAAAGAACTCAACACCCGGTCTTCGATCGAGGTCCACGGGCTGAAACTCCCGGAGACCACTACCGAGGACCGCGAATGCTGCGATGCTGGCTGACTCCTGTATGTGGTTTTCTTTACTGCTGTACTGCTTGCGGTACTGCCGCGGGCAGGTGCGCTTCCGGACCTTCGCCGGTGTCCATGCCTGCCGCTTACGTACCCTGCGCTAAAGGGCGGCCCTGCGCATGCGCACAGGAGCCGCCCTCAAAGCAGAACTATCGGCGCAGGCCGAGACGCTCGATGAGCGCACGGTAACGCGTGATGTCGGTCTCGCGCAGGTAACCCAGCATGCGGCGACGGCGACCAACCAGGGCCATCAGGCCGCGGCGGGTGTGGTGGTCGTGCTTGTGGGTCTTCAGGTGCTCGGTCAGGTCGGAAATGCGACGGGACAGAACAGCAACCTGAACCTCGGGGGATCCGGTGTCACCTTCGGTGAGTGCGAATTCCTTGATGATCGCCTGCTTGACGGCGGGATCGAGTGCCAATGTAACTCCTACAGTTGTGCCGTGAGGCCCGAATCAGCACTTCGCTGCCGGGAACCCTGTGCCCACTCCGCGTAAACGCGGCAGACACAAAGAAATTCAGCCGCCACGGACCGCAGCCGAATTTTGATTCAGTTTACCTGTCCGCAGTGCCTTCTGTCGAAAGGACGTCCCGGGTCCTCGCGACGTCGAGGCGCATCTGCTCGATCAGCGCGTCGGGACCGGTGTAGGCAACCATCCCCCGAAGCCGGTCTACAAATTCGACGCCGACGCACTGTCCGTAGAGGTCGAAATCCTCTACGGCTTCCTGCGGGCGGTCGATCACGTGTGCTTCCACCTGGCGGCTGACACCGTCGAAGGTGGGGTTGGAGCCCACGGAAATGGCTGCGGGCCAGCGCGTTCCGGCTGAATCGACCAGCCAGCCGGCGTAGATGCCGTCTGCCGGGATGAGCCCGGTGGACTCCGGGGCAAGGTTCGCCGTGGGGAAGCCCAGCTCCCGTCCCCTTGCAGCGCCGTGCACCACGGTGCCGCGCATACGGTGCGTGCGGCCCAGCAGGCGGGCGGCGGTCCGAACATCCCCTGCGGCCAGCGCTTCGCGGATCCAGGTGGAGGAGCAGCGGCGGCCCGTAGTGTTCCCGGGGCCGTCAGGAAGGGCATCGAGGTCCTCAACGGCGACGACGTCGAAGCCCATCTCGGCGCCGAGCTCCCGCATGGTGTCCAGGTCGCCGGTGTTTCCCCGCCCGAACCGGGCATCATGGCCCAGCACCACGGCAACGGCCTGCAGGCCGTCCGCCAGGAACCTGCGGACGAACTCTTCGGCCGTCAGGGAGGCCAGGTCCAGGTCGTAGTGGAGCATCAGCAGCCCGTCGAGACCGGTTTCCGCCAGCGCCTCTCTGCGGTCTGCCGGACCCATGATGAGCACCGGGGCGCTTTCGGGACGGTGCACGGCTGCCGGGTGCGGGTCGAAGGAAAGCGCGACGGCGGCGGCGCCCCGGTCCCTTGCGGTCTTCACCAGGCGGGAGAGCACGTGCTGATGTCCGAGGTGGACGCCGTCGAAGTTGCCGATCGTTACTACTGTCGGACCTAGGTCGGACGGCACCTCCGCAAGGTCATTCCAGTAATACACCCAAGCTCCTTACCAGCGGACAGTCATCCATGAATTCTTCCGGTCAGCACGTGCTGCATGCGGAAGGCTTCATCCATTATGGCGGAAAAGGCGGCGGAGGTTACGCACCCGTTCCGTCAGCGGCACTGCCGTCTTCTGAACCCCGGTTGATTTCCCGGCGGAGCTCGCTGGTCTTGGCGATAAACCGGTGCCAGACCAGCAGGGCCGGCGGGAAGGCCAGCTCCAGGATCATGAGGATGATGAGGGTGAAGTGCGGGGTGCCGGAGAACGCCCATGACAGTACCCGGCCGATACCGCCCAGGAAGACCATCAGGCAGACCAGCCACAGCATGTTTGCCCACTGGAACTTGATGGCGATCGCTATGAATGCGGCGCCGACGCCCACCATCATCGCGGAGAAGAAACGGAACTGGCTTTCCAGCGAGGCGTTGACCGCTCCCCCGCTGGTTTCGGCCACACCGGCGGTGCCGGTGATGAGGTAGTAAATGCCGATCGCGGCGATCACGACGCCGACTCCCACCACGACGGCCCGGAAAACACCCCAGTCGTCGCTGCTCTTCCAGGTCCGGTTTCCTGCACTTTGCCGCGGTTCGGTTTTCCGGTCCCGTCCGCGGAGCTTGCCGCCCCTGCGTTCAGTTTGCTTCCCGCCGGCCGCACCGGGATCTGTGCCGGGGTCAGCAGATCCGGCAGCCGTTGCCGGCCGGACCGGCGGCCGGGGTGTGCCGGCGGCTGTCCGGGAGTTTTCTTCCGGCCCCGGTGTTGGGATTTTCATGGTCCTGCCCCCTGATGGAATGAGCGGTGCACCTGTTGCGGCGCGGTTTTCCACATCGTCTCACGCCCGGGAGCTGACAAGAACCCCGGTGCGGCTAGGCGTGTTGGGTGCCCCGGTGCTTGTAGAGCCACCAGAGCCCAACGATTGGAAGGACCAGCGGCACAAACCCGTAGCCCATTCCGAAACCGGACCACACGGTGTCATCGGGAAGTGCGGCGGGGTCCAGCAGCCCGAAGAGTCCCACGAACACGACGCCGAACATTTCGATGCCCACGGCTGCAACGGAGACCTTGTAGGAGGTTGGACCCGACCGGGCCAGGGACACGGTTGCCACGATGTAGACGACGGCGGCGAAGGCAGAAAGCAGGTACGCCACCGGTGCCTGGTCAAACTTGGTGGCGATCTGGAAGGCGGCACGTGCGGTCGCGGCCAGTGCAAAGACGCCGTAAACGGCTACGATGAGGCGTCCGGGGCCGGCATTCCGTGCCGTTGAAGCGGCGGGGTCGGCGTCGGGGCGGGGCTTGATCAGTTTCTTCATCCCAGCTGCACTCCATCCCAAATCTGTTCCATCCGGAACAACATTACGAACACGGTAATGCCGACGGCTCCCAGCACCAGGTTGCTCCACCTGGACCTGTCCATCAGCGACCACCAGACGGCGCCGATTGGAATCACTGCGGCGGTGAAAAGGTAACCCCAGAACTCCCAGGCGGGACCGTTGAGGGTTTCTCCGCCGGTCTGGCGGATGACCGCAGCCACGGCGTAGACGATGAGGAAAAGCTCGACGGCGGCTGCCGAGAGGATCGTGAGGTCATTCGGTCCGTGGCGCAGCACGGCCGCGCTGACGCACAGCACGGTGGAGACGAGGCAGACGATCGTCCCGACAATGAACAGGGGGTCGATGACCACTTAGGACCTTTCGTTTCCAGGTGCAAAGACAAGCAGTGCCTTTGCCGTATCCGCCTTGTCCGCGAGCAGGCCGATCAGCTCCCCGTCCGGGGCGAAGGCGGCTACAGGCACGGGTTCCCCGTCCCGGGCCGGCAGTCCGGTGGCTGGGATGCGGCGGCCGTGGGAGAGGTCGGCGGCTTCCTCTTCGCTCAGTTCCCGCACCGGGAACAGGGCCCGTGCGGCGTCGTTCAGGTCCAGCAGGCGGAGGTCTTCGGCGAGCTGCTCCAAGGTGGAAGCCTGGTCTTCGCTGTAGGGGCCCACCGAGGTGCGCCGCAGCGCGGTGAGGTGGCCTCCGACGCCGAGAGCGGCACCGAGGTCGCGGGCAAGGGCGCGGATGTAGGTTCCGGAGGAGCACTGCACGGTGACGTCGACGTCACGCAGTTTGCCGCCGTGCTCGCGGCGGATGTCGTGGATCTCGAACCGGGACACGGTCACCGGCCGTGCCGGAAGGTTCACCTCGCCGCCGGCGCGGACGCGCGCATAGGAGCGTTCACCGCCCACCTTGATGGCACTCACGCTGCTGGGCACCTGCTGGATGTCCCCGGTGAGGGCCGCGACGGCGCTGCGGATCTCTTCGTCCGTCACGGCAGCGGCGATGGTCTCGGCGGTAATCTCGCCTTCGGCGTCGTCAGTAATAGTGGATTGGCCCAGCCGGATCGTGGCCTCATACGTCTTGGACGTGCCCACAATGTAGGTCAGCAGGCGGGTGGCCTTGTTGATGCCCACCACCAGCACACCCGTTGCCATGGGATCAAGGGTTCCGGCATGGCCGACTTTCCTGGTCCCGGCGAGCCTGCGCAGGCGGCCCACCACATCGTGGCTGGTCCATCCCTGCGGTTTGTCCACAATAATCAGTCCTGAACGGACCTGCCCGGAATTCACGCCTTTCAGTATATGCGCGGCAGGGGTACTCCTTCTCCGGCGCCTGTTCCCCGGTCCCGGTGCGGCCCGGCCTCCGGGGCTGCGGGGCGCACCGGCTGTAGCATGCGGTTATGTCTCAGCTCGCTGCCCATGTGCGTTCCGTTGACCCGAACCAGATCCGCGAAATCACGCAGGCAGCGTGGGCTGTCCCCAACGCCATCGTGCTCAGCATCGGAGAGCCCGGGTTCCCCACCCCCGTGCACGTGCTGCAGGCGGCGCAGGAAACGCTCGCCCGGGACGAGACCGGCTACACGCCGAACGCAGGTATTGCCCCGCTGCGGGCGGCGTTTGCGGAACGGGTGTCGGAACAGACCGGGCAGGACATCGATGCGGGCCGGGTCTTCGTCACCTCGGGAGCCCAGCAGGCGCTGCACCTGGCCATGAGCATGCTCCTGGACGCAGGGGATGAAATCCTGATCCCCAATCCCGGCTACCCGACCTTTGCCATGACGGCCAGGCTGCTGCACGCAGTTCCCGTGGAGTACCCGCTGCATCCGGCGAACGGATTCCAGCCCCGCATCGAAGACATTGAGTCAAGGATCACCCCGCGAACCCGGGTGCTGCTGCTGAATTCGCCTTCGAATCCGCTGGGTGCAGTCTTCAGCCCCGGGCTGACCCGGAAGCTGGTGGAGCTGGCCCGGCGGCGGGGACTCTGGATCCTCTCCGATGAATGCTATGAGGCCTTCACCTACGACGTTCCGCATGTTTCCCCGCTGGCTTACGACGGCGGCGGCAGCGGTGAACGTGTCATCGCTTCCTACACGCTCTCCAAGACTTACGGACTGACCGGCCTGCGCGTCGGGGCGCTTGTGACTCCTGCGGGCCTGGAGACGCAGCTGAGCACGGTAATGGAATCGATCGTCTCCTGCGTAGCCTCCCCCTCCCAGTACGCCGCGGTGGCGGCCCTGACCGGCCCGCAGGACTATGTAAAGGAAGCAGCTGCACATTACCGCGGGAACCGGGATGCGGCGTCGGCCGTCCTGGATGCCAAGGGGATTCCCTATCTAGCGGCGCAGGGTGCCTTCTATCTGTGGGCGGACCTCTCGCATGTCTCCGGCGGCGACATCCGCGCCTGGACCCGGCAGTTCCTCACGGACGCCGGGGTAGCCGTGGCTCCGGGGACGGCCTTTGGCTCCATCGGCGAGGGCTGGATCCGGATCGCGCTGTGCGGCGGACGGGATGAACTGGTCGCCGGAGTCTCCCGGCTGCCCGGCGTCAACTAGTTTCCGTCCAACCCCAACGACGGCTGAGCCCGCCTGCAAGCCGCACACAAGGGAGCGGCACCCCATGCCGGGGTGCCGCTCCTTTTGCTGAAACCTGGTCAGGGACAACTAGCTGCGTGCGTCCGAGTCCTCTGCAGGAGCGTCCTGCAGGTCCTCTTCGTCGTCGTCGTCCCTGCGGTACGGATCGGCGTCGCCGGCGTAGGCGGCGCCCTGCTTCAGCGCTGCGAGTTCCTCGTCGCGCTTCTTGGCTTCCCGGATCAGTTCTTCCAGGTGGCTCGCGTTCACCGGAATCTCGTCAGCGACGAATTCAAGGGTTGGGGTGAGCCGGACGGTGATGTTCTTGCCCACCTCCGAGCGCAGGATGCCGCGGGCGGAATCCAGGGCGGCCTTTGTGTCGGCCTGCTGTGCTTCGTCACCGAAAACGGTGTAGTACACGGTGGCATGCTGCAGGTCATTGGTGACGCGGGCATCGGTGATGGTCACGAATCCCAGCCGGGGATCCTTGATCC
>JBELZL010000034.1:0-39691 GCA_040274025.1 Arthrobacter sp.
GCGGGGGTTTGGTTCACTGTCACAGTTGTTCCTCGCTAGATGTTGCAGATTCCGGGCCCAGCGCCTTGATCGCCGAAACCAGGGGGGTCTTGTGGTCGGCAGCCCGGGTGCGGAACCCGGTGTCGACACGCTTTGGTCCGAGCTGCCAGGTCACCAGGACCAGGCCTTCCTTCTCCACGAACTTTCCGGCCATGCCCCGCTCCAGGCGGACATCGCGCAGGTCCTGGCGGGGAATCCACACGTCCGGCGCGCCCTTGCGGGCGAAGAGCAGGCCTTCGCCAAAGACGGCAGCGGTCGCCACGGACTTCACGCCCAGTCCGTAGACTGCCACGCGGTCGAGCCAGTCTCCCGCGGTCGTGGTGGCAACGTACTGGCCGTCAGCCTCGAACCGCGGCAGGTCCAGGTCCTCGGGCAGCGGCCGGGGCCGGGGAATATCCGACTGGCGCTGGCGGCGTCCGCGCCAGCCGACCGCGAAAAGGGTCAGCAAAATGGCGGCGGCGGCGATGAGCCCGATGAGGAAGATCAGCCGATCCACGGCGTCTCCTCTGCTGCTGCGGCCCGGGGACCGTTCAGCGCTCCGTCCAGGACGGTGGGGTGTCCGGCATAGAAGGCGGTTCGGACCATTCCGGGCAGTTCCAGCCCTGCATAAGGACTGTTCTTGCCCATGGTTGCCATCTTATGGGGGTCCACGGTGCGCCGCGCAGCCGGGTCGACCAATATGACGTTGGCCGGTTCGCCCGCTTTCAGCGGTCTTCCCTGTGATCCCACGCGTCCGATCAGCGCCGGCGTGGTGGAAGTCACGCGGGCAAAGCCGGCCCAGTCCATCAGGCCTGTCTCAATCATGGTCGCCTGGACCACGGACAGTGCCGTTTCCAGCCCGGTCATGCCCATGGCGGCCTGCGCCCATTCGCACTCCTTGTGTTCGCTGGGGTGCGGAGCATGGTCGGTGCCGACGATGTCGATCGTGCCGTCGGCCAGGCCCCGGCGCAGCGCCTCGACGTCGGACTCCGTGCGCAGCGGCGGGTTCACCTTGTACACCGGGTCGTAGCTGCGGACGGCTTCGTCCGTGAGCAGCAGGTGGTGCGGGGTGACTTCGGCAGTGACGTTGATGCCGCGTTCCTTGGCCCAGCGGATGATCTCCACTGAACCGGCGGTGGAGACGTGGCAGACGTGCAGCCGGGAACCGGTGTGCTGGGCGAGCAGCACATCGCGGGCAATGATGGATTCCTCGGCCACGGCCGGCCAGCCGGGCAGTCCGAGGACCGCACTGACTTCACCCTCGTGCATCTGCGCGCCGTCGGTCATACGCGGTTCCTGCGCGTGCTGGGCCACAACGCCGTCGAACGCCTTGACGTACTCCAGCGCACGGCGCATCAGCACCGGGTCATGGACGCACATGCCGTCATCGGAGAAGACCCGGACGCGGGCACGGGAGTCCGCCATGGCGCCGAGTTCGGCCAGCCGTTCACCCTTCAGCCCCACGGTCACTGCGCCTACGGGCCGGACATCCACCCAGCCGGATTTCAGGCCCAGGCTGTAGACCTGCTCCACCACGCCGGCGGTGTCTGCCACGGGGTTGGAGTTGGCCATGGCATGCACGGCAGTGAAGCCGCCCAGGGCTGCGGCACGGGTTCCGGTCTCGACAGTCTCGGCGTCTTCCCGGCCGGGTTCACGCAGGTGGGTGTGCAGGTCCACCATGCCGGGCAGGGCAATGAGCCCTTCGGCCTCGATCACCAGGGAGCCCTCGGGTGCCTCGAGCTCCTGGCCCACGGCGGCGATGAGGCCGTCACGGATCAGCAGGTCGGCGCGTTCGGCGCCCAGGAGCGAGGCGCCGCGGATCAGGTAGGTTCCCGTCGGTGAAAGCACCGGCGAGGCGGCGGGAGCGGGCTTGGCGGTTGTAGCGGGGTTTGCTGTAGTCACTGTACGGATACTTCCTGTGGTGTGCGCTGGGAGCTGCCTTCACCGGAGAGCAGCAGGTAGAGGGCGGCCATGCGGACCGAAACGCCGTTGCTGACCTGGGCCAGTACGGTGGCCCGCGGCGAGTCGGCAGCGCGTGAAGAGATTTCAAGGCCGCGGTTCATGGGCCCGGGGTGCAGCAGGATCGTGTTGTCCAGACCAAGCGTGTCCAGGCGGTCCAGGCGGACGTCGTCGAAGCCCCACCGGCGGGCGTACTCCCGCACCGTGGGGAAGAACGCGGAGTGCATGCGTTCTGCCTGGACCCGGAGCATCATCACGGCGTCCGGCTTGGTTTCAAGGGTCTCGTCCAGGGAATAGCTGACCTTGCAGGGCCAGGATTCGACGCCGAAGGGCAGCAGCGTGGGCGGGGCGACGAGCGTGACGTCGGCGCCGAGGGTCTTCAGCAGCCAGAGATCCGAGCGGGCCACCCGGGAGTGCAGGATGTCGCCCACAATCGCCACGTGCATGCCGGTGAGGTCGGTGCCCTGTGACGGGACGCCGTGCAGCTGTGCCCAGTGCCGGCGCATGGTGAAGGCATCCAGCAGGGCCTGGGTGGGGTGTTCATGCGTGCCGTCTCCTGCGTTCAGGACAGCGGCGTCGATCCAGCCGGAGTTGGCCAGCCGGGCAGGCGCGCCGGAGGCGCCGTGGCGGATGACGACGGCGTCGGCACCGATCGCGGCCAGGGTCTGCGCGGTGTCCTTCAGCGACTCGCCCTTGGAGACCGATGATCCCTTAGCCGAGAAGTTGATGACGTCCGCGGAGAGCCGCTTGGCGGCTGCTTCGAAGGAGATGCGGGTACGGGTTGAGTCCTCGAAGAAGAGGTTGACCACCGTCCGGCCGCGCAGCGCGGGAAGCTTCTTGACCTCCCGCTCCCCTACTGCGGACATCGCCTCGGCTGTGTCCAGGATCGAGATGGCGTCCTGGTAGGAGAGGTCCAGGGTGGAGAGCAGATGTTTCATGCGGCGCCTTCGATCACGACTTCGTCCAGGGCCGGCGAGTCAGTCTCCGCCAGCCTCACCCGGACCTTTTCCACGGCCGCGGTCGGCAGGTTCTTGCCGACGTGGTCCGCCCGGATGGGCAGCTCGCGGTGGCCGCGGTCCACCAGGACCGCCAGGCGTACGGCGCGGGGGCGGCCCAGGTCAATCAGGGCATCCAGTGCCGCACGGATGGTGCGGCCGGAATAGAGCACATCGTCGACAAGCACTACGACTTTGCCGTCGATGCCGCTGGGCGGAAGCTGTGTGGGGTGCGGGGGCCGCGTGGGCTGGTGCGCCAGGTCGTCACGGAACATCGTGACGTCCAGCTGCCCCGTGATGGCTTCTGCGTTAACGGTGGGGTCAGCCGCCGCGATCTTGGCAGCAAGCCTGCGGGCCAGTGGATAGCCGCGGCGGGGAATGCCCATCAGCACCAGATCGGTGCCGCCCTTGTTTGCTTCAAGGATCTCGTAGGCAATGCGTGTCAGCACGCGGTCAATGTCAGCTGAAGTCAGAACGGTACGGGCAGGCACGGCGGCCTGCTGGGGATCGGTAAGATCCATATTCTGCTTCCTCCTTCCCCGCCTCACAGGACGGACTTAAAGGTTGAATGCCACTCAAAACTATCACAGCAGGTGACGCGTATATTCTTGGGTCCATGACAGGCATGCGCGCATGACACTGACCCCCGGCAGCAGTCCCTCCCGCCTGCCGGAGCAACCCTCGGAACCACTGCCCGGACTCAGCGTTCCTGCCCCGCCGCGGGGCGGTTCAGGGGTAGTGAACGTGCTGCTGGTAGCTGCGGCAGGCGTTGTGCTGGTGCTGGTTGGCCTGTTCCTCTTCGCAGCACTGGGCAGCGAGGCTTTTATCCTGTGCGGGATCCTGGCGCTGATTCCGCTGGGGATCTGCCTGCTGGGACTGCACTGGATTGACCGGTGGGAGCCTGAACCGCGCGGCGCGCTGGTCTTTGCCTTCCTGTGGGGTGCGGGCGTCTCAGTCGCCATTACCCTGCTGCTGGGCGGCACTGTCAACGAAGTGCTGGTAATGCTCCTGCCGCTGACCCCCGCGGACGTGATCACCACTGTGATCCAGGCACCGCTCGTGGAGGAAGCAGCAAAAGGACTGGGTGTGCTCCTGCTGGTTTTTGTCAGGCGCTCCCATTTCGACGGACCATTGGACGGGATTGTCTACGCCGGTGTGGTTGGTGCCGGTTTCGCATTCACGGAGAACATCCTCTACTTCAGCGCCGCACTGTTCGAAGCCGGCGGGGTGGGCCTGCAGCTGGGATTCGTTTTTGTGCTGCGCGGGCTCTTCTCCCCGTTCGCCCACGTTCTCTTCACCGCCGCGGTCGGCCTGGGCTTGGGCATTGCCGTGCGGAAACCCGGAGCCGGTCGGATTTTGGGCGGCTTCGCTGCGGGCCTGGCCGCAGCGGTAGCCGGACACATGTTCTGGAACGGCGGAATGGCCCTGGTGGCCGACGACTTCTTCCTCTTTTACTTCCTTCTCCAGGTACCCCTCTTCGCCCTTGCGGTGACCGGCGTGAGCTGGCTGCGCCGGCAGGAGCGGCTCCTCACCGGGCGGCGGCTGGGCGAATATGCAGCCGCCGGATGGTTTACGCCGGCGGAAGTGAACCTGCTGTCCACTCCGGCGGGCCGCCGCCAGGCCCTGCACTGGGCGGGGGCGTTCGGGGCCAAAGCCCTCATGCGTGCCTTTATCCGCGAAGCGACACACCTTGCCCTGATCCGCCAGCAGCTTGTCAACGGCCGGGAACCGGAAAAGAACTCGCTGAGGGAGCGCCGGCTGCTCGCGGAGCTGACGCGTACCCGGACACGCCTGCTGGTAGTCGCTGCAGCCGGGCGCCGCTGGTAGCTGCCTGTCCGGGCCGGCAGGATGTCCGGGCCGGTCCCGGGCACGCAGAAGCCCGGCAGGGAATCCCCGCCGGGCTTCTGAGAGAGATTGTGCGGCCCGCTAGGCCAGCAGCGAATCCTTGAGCTGGTGCAGCCGGCTCAGCAGACCGTTGATGAAGGCCGGCGACTCGTCCGTTGAAAGTGACTTGGCCAGTTCAACGGCTTCGCTGATGGCGACCTTGTCCGGTACGTCGTCGTTGTAGAGCAGCTCCCAGCTGCCCAGCCGCAGGATGATGCGGTCAACAGCCGGCATCCTCTCCAGCGGCCAGCCCTGCGAATAGGTGCTCAGGAATTCATCAATCGTCTCCTGCTTGGCAATGACACCCTCCACCAGGTCCATGGTGTAGGGGTTGATTACCTGGTCCGTCTTTTCCCGGCGGGAACGGAGGGACTCAAGCGGAGACATGGATCGCTGTTCCGCTTCAAAGAGCACCTCAAGTGCCCGTGTTCTTGCTTTACTGCGGGCACTCACTCGTTAACGCGTCCCAGGTAGTCGCCGGTGCGGGTATCAACCTTCACCTTTGTGCCGGCTTCCAGGAACAGCGGAACCTGGATTTCGTAGCCGGTTTCAACGGTGGCGGGCTTGGTGCCGCCGGTGGAGCGGTCGCCCTGCAGGCCCGGTTCGGTGTAGGTGATTTCCAGGACCACGGAAGCCGGAAGTTCAATGTAGAGCGGGGCACCTTCGTGCATGGCGATGGTGACCATCATGGACTCAAGCATGAAGTTGGCGTAGTCGCCGACGATCGAGCCGGGGACCGTGAGCTGGTCATAGTCCGAGGTGTCCATGAAGACGTAGTCTTCGCCATCCTTGTACAGGTACTGGTAATCGCGGCGGTCAACCGTGGCAGTTTCGATCTTGATGCCTGCGTTGAACGTCTTGTCGACGACTTTGCCCGAGCGGACGTTGCGCATCTTGGTACGGACAAACGCACCACCCTTGCCCGGCTTTACGTGCTGGAACTCAATGATGCTCCAGAGGTTGCCTTCAAGCTTCAGCACGGTGCCGTTCTTGATGTCGTTGGTCGTTGCCACAGTTTCTCTTTCGTCGTTTCGCGTTGCTGCGTGTCTGGTCCGTCGACCATTCTACCTGTTCGGCGATTCCCTACAGGCTGAGCCGGATCCCGGTCTGCGGCTCGGAGGCAATCTCCTGGTACGCGGCGAAGAGCAGCGAGGTGTCCGGAACCTCCAGGATGGAGGGCTTGGCCAGTCCGTCCAGGACCACAAAGCGCAGCAGGTCACCGCGGGACTTCTTGTCCCGGCGCATGCCGTCCAGCAGTGCACTCCAGCGGTCCCGGCGGTAGGTCACCGGAAGGCCAAGTGAGGTCAGGATCTCCTTGTGCCGGTCTGCGGTGGCGTCGTCGAGCCGTCCCACCATGCGGCCCAGCTCGGCGGCAAAGACCATACCAACGGAGACGGCCGCACCGTGGCGCCACTGGTAGCGTTCGGCCAGTTCAATGGAGTGTCCCAGCGTGTGCCCGTAGTTCAGGAACTCACGCCGTCCCGCTTCACGCAGGTCGCTGGAGACGACGTCAGCCTTCACCTTCACTGCCCGCTCAACCAGTTCACGCACCGTATCCGAAGCGCCGTCGGCGACTGCTTCCGGGTTGGCTTCGATCAGGTCCAGGATCGCGGGATCGGCAATGAAACCGCACTTGACCACCTCTGCCATGCCGCTGAGCAGTTCATTCTTCGGCAGTGAACCGAGCGCGTCCAGGTCAGCGAGGACCCCGGCCGGCGGGTGGAAGGCACCCACCAGGTTCTTGCCTTCAGCGGTGTTGATGCCGGTCTTGCCGCCCACAGCTGCATCCACCATGCCCAGCAGGCTGGTGGGGATGTGAACTACCTTGATGCCGCGCAGCCAGGTGGCTGCCACAAAACCGGCGAGGTCGGTGACCGCTCCCCCGCCCACGGCCACAATGGCGTCGGAGCGGGTGAAGTCGTTCTGCCCCAGGACCTGCCAGCAGAAGGAGGCAACCTGGATGTGCTTGCCCTCTTCGGCGTCGGGAATCTCCGCAGTGAGGGCAGTCAGGCCCGCTTCGGCAAGTTCGTCGCGGACCGTGTCGCCGGTGGTGCGCAGTGCGCGGGGGTGGATCACCAGAACCCGGCGGACCCGCTCTCCCAGCATCTCCGGGAGGCGCCCGAGCAGGCCGTTGCCGATGACGACGTCGTAATTCTCTGCGGGCTTCTCACCGGTCACCGGGATGATGGTGGCTTCAGCGGGCATTTAGTTCTCTCCTTCGTCCAGGGCTGCGGTGATGCGATCCACCACCTCGGCTACTGCCAGTCCCCTGGTATCTATGACTATGTCTGCCAGCGATTCGTAAATTGGTCTGCGGACCTCTGCCAGTGCGCTCCAGCGCTTCGCCGGGTCACCGGCCAGCAGCGGACGGTGCAGCGTGCGGGAAATGCGCGGCAGCACCGTGGCCAGGTCGGTGTCCAGGAATACAACCGTAGCGCGATCCAGGAGCTGCTGGGTTCCGGTGTCCAGGACTGCCCCGCCGCCCAGGGAGATCACGGACCGCTCGGGCGAGTCCAGCGCACCGGCAACAGCACGTGCCTCAGCTTCGCGGAAGAACCGCTCGCTGTGCCGGGCGAAGATCTCCGGGATGGGTCCGTGTTCGTCCACTACCAGCTGGTCGGTGTCGACGTAGGGCAGGTTATGGCGGGCAGCCAGGGACCGGCCGACGACGGACTTGCCCGCAGCCATTAGCCCGATCAGGACCAGGTGCTGCTTAGGCACCGGTACCGGTACCGGTCGAGGAGAGCGAGTCCGGGATGTTCTCCAGGTAGGTGCGCAGGTTGCGGGCCGTCTCCGCCACGGAGTCTCCGCCGAACTTCTCGGTCATCGCCTCAGCCAGGACCAGGGCCACCATGGCTTCGGCGACGACGCCGGCAGCCGGCACGGCGCAGACGTCGGAGCGCTGGTGGTGGGCACGGGCGGGTTCGCCGGTGGAAACGTCCACGGTCTTCAGCGCGCGCGGAACGGTGGCGATGGGCTTCATGGCAGCGCGGACGCGGAGCACTTCACCGATGCTCATGCCGCCTTCAATGCCGCCGGCCCGGTTACCGGAGCGGACGACCCGGCCGGTCTCGTCCTGCAGAATCTCGTCGTGTGCAGCGGAGCCACGGCGTGCCGCGGTGAGGAAACCGTCCCCGACTTCGACACCCTTGATGGCCTGGATACCCATGAGGGCTCCGGCCAGGCGTGCGTCAAGGCGGCGGTCCCAGTGCACGTAGCTGCCCAATCCCGGCGGCAGTCCGTAGGCGAGGACTTCCACAACTCCGCCCAGGGTTTCGCCTTCCTTGTGGGCGGCGTCCACCTCGGCAACCATTGCTTCGGTGACTGCCGGGTCAAAGCAGCGCATCGGGTTTTCATCCAGCGCGGCAACATCGGAGGGCAACGGCAGCGCCGAGCCCTCAGGCGAGGCCACGGCAGCGATGGAAACGGTGTGGCTGACCAGTTCGACGCCGAGCTGCTTCAGGAACGCGGAGGCGACTGCGCCGAGCGCCACGCGGGCTGCAGTCTCCCGGGCACTGGCACGTTCCAGAACCGGACGGGCTTCATCGAAGCCGTACTTCTGCATGCCGGTGAAGTCTGCGTGGCCGGGGCGCGGCCGGGTCAGCGGAGCGTTGCGGGCCTGGCCTTCAAGGATCTCCGCGGCGACGGGATCCGAGGCCATGATCTGCTCCCACTTGGGCCACTCCGTGTTACCCACCTCGATAGCCACCGGGCCGCCCTGGGTAAGTCCGTGGCGGACGCCGCCCAGGATACGGACCTCGTCCTGTTCGAACTTCATCCGGGCACCGCGGCCGTAGCCGAGACGGCGGCGGGCCAGCGCTTCCTGGATGGACGGAGTGCTTACTTCGACGCCAGCGGGGACGCCCTCAATAATTCCAACCAGTGCAGGCCCATGAGACTCACCGGCGGTCAACCAACGCAACATGGCTTCAATACTGCCATGTTCGGAAGGGCCCTTCAGCGCCGGGGCAGTCCCACTGCGTCACACATCACGTTTATGACGGCAGCCTCGTCGCGGAACGCGGCGCCGGTGAAGAGGCGCACCTGTTCAACGGCCTGGTAGAGCAGCATTTCGAGTCCCGGCACGATCGTTCCCCCGGCATGTTCCCAGGCAGCGGCGATCCGGCTGGGCCACGGGTCGTAGGCGGCGTCCAGGAGCACGGCACCGGCACAGGCGGCCTCCAGCGTTTTGAACTCGTCTGCCAGCGTGTCCGCTCCGCGCGGCGGCAGTGTGCAGATTACGACGTCGGCACTGGCGCAGGCGGCGGCCGCGTCCTCCCAAGGACGCAGGTTTACCTGCACTCCGAGCCGGTCTCCGACCAGCTGCACGTCGGCCGTCGCCGGTGCCCCTCCGGCAGCAGCAGGGCCGGGCACAGCAGCGCCGCGGAAACTGCGGGCATGGACGTCGACGGCGGTGCTGCCCATCCGGGACAGTGCCGACACGGCGGCACAGGCGGTGCCGCCGGCCCCCAGGACCACGGCCCGGGGGGATTCCGCTGCCCCGGCATGCCGCAGTGCGTTCACCAGGCCCAGGACATCCGTGTTCCATCCGGTGAGCACGGTCCCGGCGGTTCCATGCTCGAAGGTAACGGTATTGAGCACACCGAGGGCCTCGGCCAGCGGATCCAGCCGGTCAACCGCCGCGGCCATGGCGGCTTTCAGCGGCATGGTGACGGAGAGTCCGTTCCAGTCCGGTTCACGCCGCACGGCGGCAGCGAAGTCCGCGGCGGCGTCCTCCGTTACGTCAATTGCCTCGTAGCTGCAGTCGAATCCCAGGTAGTCATACGCGGCGCGGTGCAGCTGGGGCGAGCGGGAATGCCCGATCGGATGCCCCAGCACTGCCGCCCGTTTGCGGCCGGGCAACTAGTCGCACCTTCCGGCTTCCTGGGTGCCGCACCACTGCTGGTACTCGGCAACGTAGCGTCCGTGTTCAGCCAGGGTGGAGGAGAACTTGGTCTCTCCCGTGTCCAGGTTGACGGTGACCCAGTAGAAGTACGGAACGTCTGCCGGGTTGGCGGCGGCGTCGATCGCTTCCACGCTTGGTGAACCGATCGGGCCTACCGGAAGACCGGGGTTGGCGTACGTGTTCCAGCGGTTGGAGGTGTCTGCCTTTTCTTCCGGCGTGAGGTTGTAGCTCTTCCGGCCAAGGCCGTAGGTGACGGTGGCATCAGACTGGATCAGGCCGTTCGTCTCTGTGTTGTCCGCGCGCAGGCGGTTTTCGATCGCTCCGGCAACGGTGGCGTAGTCTGCTTCGCCGGCCTCAGCTTGGATGATGCTGGCCTTGGTAAGCACGCGGTACTGTTCGGCAGGGTCGGTGACTCCTGTTTCCTCGAGCGCCGTGAAGGTGTTCTCCACCATTTCGGTGATGATTTCCTGTGCCGTGGTGTCCACCGGGAACCGGTATTCACCCGGGAAGAGGTAGCCTTCCAGGCTTACTGCCTCGGCCGGCAGGCCAAAGTCCTGCGGCGCCTGGGCGAGTGCAGTGAACTCCTCCAGCGGAATACCGGTGGACTTAACCAGCTCGTCGAAGGTTTCGCTCTGCCGCAGGTCGCGGGCGATTGCCGCGTAATGCACTGCGGTTCCGCCGTCGCCCAGCAGAGCGTCAAGGGCACCGGTGGAGCTCATCTGGTAACGCATTTCGAAGGTTCCCGGCTGGATCTCGCGGCCCTGGGATTCCTGCTGGAACACTTCGACGAATTTCTTGGAACTTGCCACGATGTCCTGGCTTGCCAGGTTGTTGCCGATGACGAGCGGGCCGTCGCCGGGCTGCACCACAAAGGAGACGGTTCCCTCACCCGGTCCGGGATAGTCCTGGACCTCGTTCATGCCCAGCAGGTCCCGAAGGAAAGCGGTGAGCCCGAAAATTGCGCCGGCAAAGACCGCCAGCACGGCAATCATGACAATGGTGCGGCGACGGCGGCGGCGCTGCTTTTCGCGGGAGGGCCGGCGGCTGCGCCGGCTCGGTGCTGCTTCCTCTTCTGCGAAGAAGTGCTGGACAGCAGGAGCCGCATGGGACTCTGCGCTGTAGACGCCGGCGTGCTGGGGTTCGGCCTGGGCGTACTGGACGTCCCGGTCATCCTCATACCCGGCGTCTTCGTAGCGGGCCTCGTCATACTGCGGGGCAGGGTACTGGTTGTCCTCATAGCCCGCGTAGCCGTCTGCGGCCGGGTCGTTCTCCGGCCGCCCGCCGGTACCGTGGGGGTCGGGGTACCGGTGGCTCACGACGCGGTATCGCTTTCGGGGCGGCTTTGCTCGGAAATAGTTGGCTCCTCGTTCGGGGCCGGAGCAGCAGAGTGCGTACTCCGGCGAAGTGTGACCGGCACCCCCACATCGCGTCCCAGGGAACGCTGCATGTCTATAGCCTGCTGCAATATACCCACAGCGGCTACTTGGTCTACTACTCTACGGTGATTTCGTGTGTCCAAGCCAGCTTCACGCAGGGAGCGGTGGGCACTGACTGTGCTCAGCCGCTCATCGATTAGCCGCACCGGGACGCTGAGCCCAGCCTTATCCAGTGCCTGGACCAGCGCCTGGGCATAGCTGCGGGCCATCTCCGTGGAGGCAGTTTCAGTGCCCTTCATGCTCTGCGGCAGGCCAACGAAAAACTCGACGGTCCCCCGCTCTGCGGCCTCGCGGACCAGTACCTGGATGTCGCTGTTCTTCTTGGCGTCCCGTTTCAGGGTGCGGACGGGAGTGGCCAGCAGCCCGTCGGGGTCGCACGAAGCGACCCCGACGCGGGCCAGTCCAACATCAACGCCGAGTTTGGTTCCGCGCGGGTAGCCGGACACTGTGGTGCTAGCCCCGGTTCGCCACCGCTGCGCGGATGGCATCGAGGGCCTCGGAGATCTTGGAGGCGTCGGCTCCGCCGCCCTGGGCGACGTCGTCCTTCCCCCCTCCGCCGCCGCCAAGAACGCCGGCCGCGGTCTTCACCAAGGCACCTGCCTTGACGCCGGCATCACGGGCGGCCTCATTCGTGGCCACGATTACTACCGGACGCCCGTTTGCTGCACCGGCAACGGCTACCACAGCCGCTTCGCTACCCAGCCGGGACCGCAGGTCCAGGGCGAGCGTGCGCAGGTCGTCCGCACCGGAGACGGTACCGGCGTCGTGTGCCAGCAGGCGGACACCGTCAATGTCCACGGCGGAGCCGATCAGGGCTGCTGCGGAGGCGGCAAGCTGTTCGCGGCGCAGGCGCTCAAGTTCCTTCTCCACCTGCTTCAGCTTGGCCAGGGTGGCTGCCACGCGCTCGGGTACCTGCACCGAAGGAACCTTCAGCAGTTCCGAAAGTTCGTTCACCAGGGCCCGCTCTGCGGCGAGGTGGCGGAACGCGTCCATGCCCACAAAGGCTTCCACGCGGCGGTTGCCGGATCCGACGGACTGTTCGCCCAGCAGGGTCAGCGAGCCGATGCGTGAGGTGGAGTCAACGTGCGTGCCGCCGCAGAGTTCACGGGACCAGGCGCCGTCGATCTCTACTACCCGCACCTGGTCGCCGTAGGCTTCACCGAAGAGTGCCGTGGCGCCCAGGGCCTTGGCATCGGCCAGGGACATGATCTTGGTTTCGACCTTGTGGTTGCTGCGGATGGCCAGGTTGGAAACCTCTTCGATCTCCGACTTGGCGGCTGCCGAGAGGCCTTCGCCCCAGGAGAAGTCGAACCGCAGGTAGCCAGCCTTGTTGAAGGAGCCGCGCTGCAGCGCTTCCGGGCCGAGGATCTGGTGCAGGGCAGCGTGCACAATGTGCGTGCCGGAGTGTGCCTGCTCTGCTGCGTGGCGCTGTTCGGCGTCGACGGCTGCCTGGGCGAGGGCACCGGCGGAAATTTCACCTTCGCGGACCACTGCCTTGTGGACGGTGAGTCCCTTGACCGGGCGCTGGACGTCGGTGACCTCGACGACGAAGCCGTCACCGGTGATGAGTCCGACGTCGGCAGCCTGGCCGCCGGCTTCTGCGTAGAACGGGGTCTCGTTCAGGACCAGCTCGATCTCGCTGCCCTGTCCGGCGTAGGACACGGACTGGCCGTTGGCGACGATGCCGCGCACGTTGGATTCGGTGGCCAGCTCGTCGTAGCCGGTGAAGACCGTGTTGCCGGCCTTCAGCAGCTCATTGAACACGGACATGTCCGAGTGGCCGTGCTTCTTGCCCCGGGCATCGGCCTGGGCACGCTGGCGCTGCTCCTGCATCAGGGACCGGAAACCGGCTTCGTCCACCTTGAGGCCGGCTTCTTCAGCCATCTCGAGGGTGAGGTCGATCGGGAACCCGTAGGTGTCGTGCAGGGCGAAGGCGTCGGCTCCGGAGAGCGGCTTGCCTGCAGCCTTGGACTCCTGCACGGCAGCTTCGAGCCGCTCGGTGCCGGAGGCGATGGTGCGCAGGAACGCCTTTTCCTCGGCGTAGGCAATGCGGGAGATGCGGGCGAAGTCGGCCTCGACCTCGGGGTAGGTGCCCTTCATGGCGTCCCGGGAAACGGGCATCAGTTCGGGCAGCACGGCGGTCTCGACGCCGAGCAGGCGCATGGCGCGGACGGCACGGCGGATCAGGCGGCGCAGAACGTAGCCGCGGCCTTCGTTGGAGGGGGTGACGCCGTCGGAAATCAGCATCAGTGCCGAGCGGATGTGGTCAGCCACCACGCGCATCTTCACGTCGTCGGCGTGGTGCGGATCCGAGGGATCTTCGGCGGAGGTGTAGGTCTTGCCGGAGAGCTCGGCGGCCTTGTCCAGGACGGGACGGACCTGGTCCGTCTCGTACATGTTCTCCACGCCCTGCAGGATCATGGCGAGGCGTTCGAGGCCCAGGCCAGTGTCGATGTTCTTCTGCGGCAGTTCACCGGCGACGTCGAAATCGGTCTTGGAACGGACCTCGGAGAGCTGGTACTGCATAAAGACCAGGTTCCAGATTTCGATGTAGCGGGTCTCATCGACGGCCGGGCCGCCCTCGAGGCCGTACGCCGGGCCGCGGTCGTAGTAGATCTCGGAGCAGGGGCCGCCGGGGCCGGCCTGGCCGGTGTTCCAGTAGTTGTCAGCCTTGCCGGTGCCGATGATGCGCTCATTGGGCACGCCGATCTTGTCCCGCCAGATGGCGCGTGCCTCGTCGTCGCGCTCGTCGCCGTCTTCGTAGACGGTGACCCAGAGGCGCTCGGGGTCGAGTCCGTAGCCTCCGTCTGCCACGGGGCTGGTCAGCAGCTCCCAGGCAAAGGTGATGGCGTCTTCCTTGAAGTAGTCGCCGAAGGAGAAGTTGCCGGCCATCTGGAAGAAGGTGCCGTGGCGGGCCGTCTTGCCGACCTCTTCAATGTCGGCGGTGCGGATGCACTTCTGGACGCTGGTGGCGCGGCTGTACGGCGGGGTCTCACGCGCGGTGAGGTAGGGAATGAAGGGCACCATGCCCGCAACGGTGAACAGCAGCGAGGGGTCGTTGCTGACGAGCGACGCGGAGGGAACGACCGTGTGGCCCTTCCTGCTGAAGAAATCCAGCCAGCGGCGTGCGATCTCGTGGGACTTCATGGTGTTTCTTACCCTTCTGGTAAATCAATTCCGCGCAGGTGGGCTGCGGGGTGGGGAATGTCAGCGGCGGGCTGAGGACATGGTCTGGGCAACCGTGTCAGTGGTGTCCAGGCCCAGTGCGGAGCGCAGTTCGCCCTCACGCTGGGTCATGGCGTCACGGAAGGCGTCAGTGAAATCGTGCAGGGCGTCTGCGGCGGTGCCCACGGCGCGGTTGAGTCCGGCCGGGCCGAGGCTCTCCTTGGCGTCGGAGATGCGCCGTACCGCAATCACGCCGATGGTGATGCCGATAGACATCCAAAAGACACGCTTAATCATGTGCTGCTCCTGTGGTGGACTGCATGGCGGAAGGTCCTAGCGGCTGCGGCGGCCGCGCCCGGCGGGGCGGCGGGAGGTCAGTGCGGTGCGGACGCCGTAGGTGAAGGCGGAAACCTTGATCAGCGGCGAACCGACGGTGGCCGCGATCAGGGAGGTCAGCGCGGAAACGTTGGCCGACGCGTCGGAGACGTTCGAGGAAATGCCGTCAACCTTCTGCAGCTGCAGGTTCGTGGTGGAAACCGTGGTGGTCACCTCGTCGATCAGCGGGGTGGTCTCATCACTGAGGGTCTTGATCGATCCGCGAAGCTCGTCGAACACCTTCCCAAGCTTGAGGATGGGGACGGCCAGCAGCGCAACCAGCACGGCAAAAACCCCGGCTGCGATCAGACCGGCAATATCTCCACCTGACATGGTTCTCCTTGGGTTGTTTTCGAAGAGTTTCCGCTATGTACCTTACCCATTGGCGGGACAGGACACTTACTTGGCGGCGGCGCGTTCCCTGCTCAGCAGGCGGCCCGGGACGGCAGGAAAACAAAACAGCCCGCGGCGCAGGGCCGCGGGCTGTTCCATTTTCGCGCAAATCACCCGCGAATGCGGGAAAGCTCGAATTAGCGTGCGTAGTATTCCACCACGAGCTGCTCTTCGCAGGTCACGGGGATTTCCGAGCGCTTCGGGCGGCGAACCAGGCGAGCCTGCAGCTTGTCCAGGGAGACATCCAGGTAACCCGGAACAGCGGGCAGGACGTCGCGGTGGGCGCCGGCAGCGGCAACCTGGAACGGCGTCATGGTCTCGCTGCGCTGGTGCACATGGATGAGCTGGCCTTCGGACACGCGGAACGACGGGCGGTCCACGCGGGCGCCGTCAACCATGATGTGGCGGTGCACAACAAGCTGGCGGGCCTGGGCGATCGTCCGGGCGAAGCCGGCACGCAGCACGAGGGCGTCAAGACGCATCTCGAGAAGCTCGATCAGGTTTTCACCGGTCAGACCGGCGGTGCGGCGGGCTTCTTCGAAGACACGGGTCATCTGTGCTTCGCGGATGCCGTACTGTGCGCGCAGACGCTGCTTTTCGCGCAGGCGGACTGCGTAGTCGCTGTCCTGCTTGCGGCGTGCGCGGCCGTGCTCACCCGGGGGGTAAGGCCGGCGCTCGAAGTACTTTGCTGCCTTGGGGGTCAAAGCAATGCCGAGGGCGCGCGAAGCGCGAGCCTGACGGCGTGCACGTGTTGAATTAGCCACGTTCACCTTTCACTGTTTTGGCGGTTTTGCCGCACGCACCGGGAGAACCCGCCGTGCACGGCTAATACGTAGTCACTGGCCTCCATTAGGGAGAGCTCCGGCCAACCGCTGCCTTCTGCTGCAACGCAGTTACCGGACAGAGTTCCACCGCACCCGGAAGCTAATCCGGTAAAGAAGTGGGATTGTCCGGCAGTGCGCTTGCCAGTCAACCATCAATCCTAGCATGCACCGGCTCCCGCCGGAGGCTTGCGGGGACCGGCCGGTGAAAGCCGCAGCGGCTACTGTCCGCGGATGATTCCGCGCAGGCGTTCCAGCCGGGCCGAAATATCACGCTCTGCACCGTTGGCAGTGGGTTTGTAGTAGTCCTTGCCCACCAGATCATCCGGTGCGTACTGCTGCTTGGCAACTCCGTGCGGCTCGTCGTGTGAGTAGATGTAGCCCTTGCCGTGTCCCAGCTGCTTTGCCCCGGGATAGTGGGCATCACGCAGGTGCGCCGGCACGCCCTGGCCGTACCCCGCCCGGACATCAGCGGTCGCGGCACCGATCGCCTTGTAGGAGGCGTTCGATTTGGGCGCAGTGGCGATGTGGACCACTGCCTCGGCCAGGATCAGCCTGCCTTCCGGCATGCCGATCATCTGCACGGCCTGGGCTGCGGCCACCGCTGTCTGCAGCGCCGTCGGGTCCGCCATGCCTACGTCTTCCGCGGCGGAGATCATCAGCCGGCGGGAAATGAACCGCGGGTCCTCCCCTGCCTCCAGCATTTTGGCGAGGTAGTGCAGGGCGGCGTCGACGTCGGAACCGCGCAGGGACTTGATGAAGGCGCTGGTGACGTCATAGTGCTGGTCCCCTGCCCGGTCGTAGCGCAGCGCTGCCACATCCAGGGCCTGCTCTGCATGCTCCAGGAGGACGGTGGGAACGTCCACGTCCGGGTCACGTTCGGAGTAGGCGACGCCGGCGGCGGCCTCAAGCGCGGTCAGCCCGCGCCGGGCATCTCCGGCGGCAAGGCGCACCAGATGCTCCAGTGCTTCTTCGCTGAGTTCCACCCGGCCGGCCAGGCCCCGCTCATCCTCCACGGCGCGCTGGAGCAGGCCGGAAATGTCCGCTTCGGTCAGCGGCTTCAGGGTCAGCAGCAGGGACCGGGAGAGCAGCGGGGACACCACGGAGAAGGATGGGTTCTCGGTGGTGGCTGCGATCAGCACAACCCAGCGGTTCTCCACGCCGGGCAGCAGGGCGTCCTGCTGCGCCTTGTTGAAGCGGTGGATCTCATCCAGGAACAGGACAGTGGTGATTCCGTGCAGGTCCCGGGCGGTCAGTGCCTCGTCCATGACCCGGCGGACGTCCTTGACGCCGGAGGTGATCGCGGACAGTTCCACGAACTTCCGGCCGGGCCCGCGGGCCACCACGTGCGCCAGGGTTGTTTTGCCGGTGCCCGGAGGACCCCAGAGCATTACCGATGACGGGCCGGCAGGCCCTCCCTGCGGCGCTTCGGCCAGGGTGCGCAGCGGGGAGCCGGGCGCCAGCAGGTGCTGCTGGCCCACCACTTCATCCAGGCTGCGCGGGCGCATGCGCACCGCAAGGGGGCTGCGCGGGCGCTGCCGCGAATCGCCCTCCGTGGCGTCGTCGTCGTGGTCCTGCTGGTCCTGGTCCTCGCCGCTGTTGAACAAGTCATTCACGCTTCAAGGCTACCCGTGCCCTCTCCCCCTCGGTTCCGCGTCCCTCCCCGCCGAGAGGCCACTTACGGCTCTTTTCAGCGCTGAAAAGAGCCGTAACTGACCTCGCGATGGAAGGGCTAGAGGGAAACGGAGCCGTCGATGCAGGTGACGGACTCGCCGCCAATCCAGATCCGGCCTTCACGGGTGAACACACGGACCAGGCCGGAGCGGTGGACGGCGGTGCCCTGGGTGACGGTGTAGCGTTCCTCTGCGATTCCATCGCCGATCAGCCACTGCGCAAGTCCCGCGTTGAGGCTGCCGGTAACAGGGTCCTCGGAGACGCCGAGGCCGGGCGCGAAGGCACGGACCTCGAAGTCTGTCTCCGCTGACTCCGGCTGCGGGCCAATTACTCCCACCCGGAGGTCGCCGATTGCGGCATGGTCCGGGCGCAGTGAGAGGACGGTCTCGGCGTCGGGCAGCAACAGGCCCAGCCAGCCGGGCCCGTTGTCCACCCACTGGTGGCCGCGGACCTGGTCAGGTGTAAGCCCCAGCGCGGCCGTCACACGGGCAAGGGTTCCTTCTTCCACCGGACCGGTGCGGATCAGCCGCGGCGCAGCGAACGCAGCCAGACCGGCGTTGACGCGCAGGGGAACCAGTCCGATTCCGCATTCCTGCACCACCAGCCCGGCCTTCATCGGGGTGTTGCCGGCCTCGGTCCACGCGTGGCACGTTCCGAGGGTGGGGTGACCGGCGAACGGAATCTCCCCGCCGGGCGTGAAGATCCGTACCCGGTAGTCCGCCTCATCCTGCGTCGCCGGGAGGATAAAGGTGGTTTCGGAGAGGTTGGTCCAGCGGGCGAACTGCTGCATCTGCTCGTCGTCGAGGCCCTCTCCGTCCAGCACGACGGCAAGCGGGTTGCCCTGGTACGGCTTGTTGCCGAAGACGTCTACCTGTTTGAACCAGCGTTGTCTCATGCGGACACTGTAATAGCTGGCCGTTCGTCAGCCGGTTATTGCCCGTTACGAAGTGTTGCCCTGCATGGCCGGAATGTGACGGTCGTTTGCCCCGGAATACCTCGGCTCCTAGATTGGTAGCCAGAATCAAGAGTTTCAGCCACGGGCCCTGGCCGGCTGGACGGCAACCCTCTCGCCGTAGCGGGGTGCTCCAGGTGACGATTCGGCCGTTCCGGTGGATCTCCCGGTCCGGCAAGTACAGCGTTGGTCCTGCGCGGTTCCGCACCGCAGGCTGCGCCTCAGGCAGAGGAATCTCCATGGCACTTGAAACTGATCTCCAGCCGAATGCACTGCGTCAGGCTTTTGGGCGTTTTCCGTCCGGAATCGCAGCGCTCTGCGCCGAAGTGGACGGTGCACCGCAGGGAATCGTGGCCTCTTCGTTCACCGTCGGAGTCTCGATGGATCCGCCCCTGGTGATGTTCGCGGTGCAAAACACCTCCCGCACCTGGCCGCTGCTTCGTACGGCAGGCCGGATCGGTGTGTCCATCCTGGGCACAGGGCACGACGGCGTCTGCCGCCAGATCGCTTCCCGCGACGGTGACCGCTTTGCCGGGCTGAGCCTGCACGAAGCCGACACCGGCGCCCTGTTCCTGGACGAGGCCGCCCTCTGGCTCGAAACGTCGGTTGAGAACGAGGTTCCGGCCGGGGACCACGCCGTAGTTCTGCTTCGCGTGCACGGCTATTCCACCCACGACGGCGCACATGAGCCGCTGGTCTTCCACGGGTCGGCGTTTCGGAATCTCGCGGTGCCCGCGTTCGCCTGATCTGACGGCGGAACGCGCCGTCTTGGGTGCGTCACTAAGCTCGAGTAGTGACTTCCGAAACCACCTCCCCTGTTTCCAGCCGCCCGTTTGCCCAGGTTGATGTATTCAGCCCCGATCCCTTCGGCGGCAACCCGCTCGCCGTCGTCCTTGAATCCTCCGGACTCAGTACCGCCCGGATGCAGCAGTTCGCGAATTGGACCAATCTGTCCGAGACCACCTATCTTCTCCCACCAACTGATCCGCAGGCCGACTACCGGGTCCGGATTTTCACCCCCACTGAGGAGCTGCCGTTCGCCGGGCATCCCACCCTGGGCTCTGCGCATGCCTGGCTGGAGGCCGGAGGAAAACCCCGGCAGGAGGGCATCCTCGTCCAGGAATCCGCAGCCGGCCTGGTGCGGATCAAATCGGACGACGACGGCCGACTGGCCTTCGCGGCACCAGCGCTCACGCGCTCCGGACCCGTGGCGGAAGCCGAGCTGGACCGCGTTGCGGCAGGGCTTGGGCTTCCCCGCGAGGCGCTGCTGGACGCAGCCTGGCTGGTCAACGGCCCGGAGTGGATCGGGGTGCTGCTGGACTCGGCGGAGCAGGTGCTGACCATCCGGCCCAACTACCCGGCCCTGGCGGGCTTGTCCGTCGGCGTTATTGGTCCGCACGCGGACGGCGCCCCCACCCAGTTTGAGGTGCGCACGTTCATCTCCGATGACCTCCCCTGTGAGGACCCGGTGACCGGCAGCTTCAACGCCGGGGTGGCCCAGTGGCTGATAGGAAGCGGCCGGGCACCGTCGTCGTACATCGCGGCCCAGGGAACAGTCCTTGGCCGGACCGGACGCGTCCGCGTGGACACCGACGGTGCGGACATCTGGGTGGGCGGGCAGTGCACCACCCGCATCGCAGGGACCATCAGCATCTGACGGCAGAACGCGCCGTCTTGGGTGAACGCTCCGCTTTGTACGGAATCGGCCGCCGCGCCGCGGAGCAGAATGGACAATGCGGAGCAAAACGGACACCGGACAGCACGAAGCCCGGCCACCTCATGAGGCAGCCGGGCTTCGTTTCAGGCAGGGCTAGGACGCGGGAGTCTCTGCCGGCTTGTCCTGCTTCTTCTCAGGCTTGAAGTCCACGCCGGCTTCCTTGCGCTGCTGGGCGCTGATCGGAGCCGGAGCGGAGGTCAGCGGATCGTAGCCGCCGCCGGACTTCGGGAAGGCGATGACGTCGCGGATCGAGTCGGCGCCGGCCAGCAGGGCCACAACGCGGTCCCAGCCGAAGGCAATGCCGCCATGCGGCGGAGCGCCGTACTTGAAACCTTCAAGCAGGAAGCCGAACTGTTCCTGGGCGGTCTCCTCGGAGATGCCCATGACCTTGAAGACGCGTTCCTGCACATCGCGGCGGTGGATACGGATTGACCCGCCGCCGATTTCGTTGCCGTTGCACACGATGTCGTACGCGTAGGCCAGGGCGGAGCCGGGATCGGTGTCGAAGGTGTCCAGGAACTCCGGTTTCGGGGAGGTGAACGCGTGGTGCACTGCGGTCCACTCGCCTTCACCGGCGGCGACGTCGCCTGCTGCCACTGCCGCGGCGGCGGGCTCGAACATCGGGGCGTCGACGATCCAGACGAAGGCCCAGTCCTTCGGGTCGATCAGGCCGGTGCGGTGGCCGATCTCAACACGGGCAGCACCCAGCAGGGCACGGGCCTCATTGGTCTGGCCAGCGGCGAAGAAGATGCAGTCGCCGGGCTTGGCGCCGACCTTTTCCGCGAGGTTCTCGCGCTCGAAGTCGGTGAGGTTCTTGGCAACCGGGCCGGTGAGCGAACCGTCTTCCTGGACCAGCACGTAGGCCAGGCCCTTGGCACCGCGCTGCTTGGCCCATTCCTGCCAGGCGTCCAGGGTGCGGCGGGCCTGCGAGGCACCGCCGGGCATAACGACGGCGCCGACGTACGGTGCCTGGAAGACGCGGAAGGTGGTGTCCTTGAAGAACTCGGTCAGCTCAGTCAGCTCCAGGCCGAAGCGCAGGTCCGGCTTGTCCGAACCGTAGCGGGCCATCGCGTCTGCGTAGGTCATGCGGGCGATCGGAGTCTGGATCTCGACGCCGATCAGCTTCCAGAGTGCCTTGACGATCTGCTCGCCGAGGGCAATGATGTCGTCCTCTTCAACGAAGCTCGCTTCGATGTCCAGCTGGGTGAACTCCGGCTGGCGGTCGGCGCGGAAGTCTTCGTCGCGGTAGCAGCGGGCAATCTGGTAGTACTTCTCGAAGCCGCCCACCTGCAGCAGCTGCTTGAACAGCTGCGGGGACTGCGGCAGCGCGTACCAGGAACCGGGGGCCAGGCGTGCCGGGACCACAAAGTCGCGGGCACCTTCCGGAGTGGAACGCGTCAGGGTGGGAGTTTCGATTTCGACGAAGCCCTCGTCGTGGAGCAGTTCGCGGGCTACGCGGTTGGCCTCGGAGCGCAGGCGCATGGCGGCGGCGGGTGCCGGACGGCGCAGATCCAGGTAGCGGTGCTTCAGGCGGGCTTCCTCGCCGACCTCCACGTGCTCGTCGATCTGGAACGGCAGCGGATCGGAAGTGTTGAGGATGACGACGTCGTCCGCAATGACCTCCACCTCGCCGGTGGCCAGGGCGGGGTTCTCGTTGCCCTCGGGGCGGCGCTCGACCTTGCCGGTGATCTGCAGGACGTACTCATTGCGCAGGCCGTGGAAGACGTCCTCTTCGCGGACAACAACCTGGGCAACGCCGGAGGCATCACGCAGGTCGAGGAAGGCAACGCCTCCGTGGTCCCGGCGGCGGGCAACCCAGCCGGCCAGGGTGACAGTCTGTCCAATATGCTCGGCCCTCAGGGAACCAAGGGCATGTGTGCGCAGCACAGCAGTCCTTTCAACTTCGATTGGTTGCGGAAACCACCTGTTTCCGCCCATTGTGAGTAGAGATCTTCTTTGAGTTTACCGGTGTTCCCCGCGCTTCCCGGCCAAGGGCTGACCGATTGGAGGCCCGTTTGTCCGGCAACGCTGCCACTGCCCGCCCGCTGGGCGGCTTCGACGCGACGACTGCCGGCATCGGTTCCATTGTCGGCGCGGGCGTGTTTATTGTCTTCCCCGCTGCGGTGAGTGCCGACGGCGGCCCGCTTGCCATCCCGCTGCTGATTGCCGCCGTCGTTGCCTATGCCTGCGGCGTCGCGATTTTCCAGATCAGTGCGGCGTTGAACGAGGGACAGGCCAATTACGACGACGGCGGCACCCGGGCCGCGCGGGTGATCCTCGGTCCCACAGCGGCGTTCGTTACCGGCTGGGTCTTCCTGTGCTCGCGGCTGGCGGCCGCCGGGGTGGCGGCACTGATGCTGGGCACCTATCTGGCCCCGGACTACGCGGTGGCGGTGGCCGTCGCGGCCGTCGCCCTGACCGCGGTGCTCAACCTGTTTGGGGCGACCCGCAGCGACTGGGTGTCCCGGTTCATCGTGGCCTTCGTTATTGCGGTGCTTGCCTTTGTGGCCGTGGTGGCATTCAACTCCGATCTGCCCGGCGGCAACCCCAAGCTGGCAACCCTGCCCGAGCCGGGGTTTGCCGGACTACTGGAATCCTCTGCGCTGCTCTACTTTGCCTTCATCGGCTACGGGTATTTGGCCTCGCTCGGACCGCACGTACGCTCCCCTGCACGCAACATTCCATTGGCGCTGCCGGCGGCCATCGCCGTCGTGCTGGGCCTGTATCTGGTGCTGGGCCAGTCGCTGCTGAACTTCTTCGGGCCGGCGTCGCTCGCTGCAGAGCCTGCTCCCCTGCTGGTCCCGGCGGCCGAGCTCAGCGGAGGGGTGGGCACCGGCGTGGTGCTGATCGCTGCGGCCGCTGCCGGGCTGGGGGCACTTTCAGCCCTGAATGCCGGCTGCGCGCGGATCGGCGCGGCGATGGCAGCCGAGGGTGAGCTGCCGCCGCTGTTCGGCCGGAAACGCTCCCTGCTGCCCGGCCGGCCCGAGATCGCGTGGGTTGGCGTGGCGGCCGGCGCCGTCGTCGTCATCGCCCTGGTCCTTGCATTCCCTTTGTCCACCCTGCTGGGCGTCGCTGCGTTCACCGGGCTGCTGTACGCCGGCGGCACCGCCGTCATTGCCTTTACGCTGCATAAACGGCGCTGGTACACACCGCGGGTGCTGAATGTGGTCGGAATCGCCGGATCGCTCCTGCTGGCGCTGTCTCTTCCGCTGCTGGATATTTCGCTGGGGCTGATGGCGGTTGTTGCCGGTGCCGTGGTGCGGCTGACGTTCCGCCGCGGACGCTGACTCCCCTGGGTCACAGGTAACTTGTATCGTGGGAGCCAGCAACACGGCTATGACATGGGGGTTTACATGCAGAAGTCCAACAAGGTTCCGGGCCGGAAACTGCTGGTCACGCAGCTCCTGCTGCTGGCACTGGCTCTGGTCCTGAATCTTTCCCTTCCGGAAAAGAGCGCCCTGGTGTGGACCGCGTCAGCCCTTCTGGCGGCCGCGGTTCTTCTGACTCTCATCTCGTTCCGGCTAGCCCGGAAGCACCACGAGGTTTAGTCGATTCCCTCCACCAGAAGCCAGGCCTCCACTTCGGCCAGCAGCTCGGCCTTGCGTTCCGGGGAAGCGAACGACGCCGTAATCGAGTTCTCGGCGAGCCTGGCCAGCTGTGCCGGGTTCAGGTCGAACGTCTCGCGCAGGACGGCAAAATTGTCATCAACGTAGCCGCCGAAGTATGCCGGGTCGTCGGAGTTCACCGACACGTTCAGCCCCTGTTCCAGCAGCAGCGGCAGCGGGTGGCTCTCCAGCGAATCGACGGCCTGCAGGCGGACGTTGGACAGCGGGCAGATGGTCAGCGGAACCTGCTCGCGTTCAAGCCGCGCTATCAGTTCCGGGTCATCCATGCAGCGGATACCGTGGTCAATCCGGTCTACCAGCAGCAGGTCCAGTGCCTGTTCGATGTAGTGGGACGGCCCTTCCTCCCCCGCGTGCGCCACGAGCTTCAGGCCGGCGGCGCGGGCCTGCTCGTAGAGCGGTACAAAGTCCTCCGGCGGGTTGCCCAGCTCCGCTGAGTCCAGGCCGATGCCGATGATGGGCGCGTCCATGGCCAGCAGGTCGGCCAGGACCCGTGACGCTTCCTCCTGCGGTCGGTCACGCAGGAATGCCGCGATCAGCGCCGTAGAGATACCGAACTCCGCCTCAGAGGTCTCCAGCACGGACGCCACTCCCCCAATGCAGGTTTCAAGTGCGACGCCGCGGGCCAGGTGGGCCTGGGGATCCACCATCATTTCAACGTGACGCACCCCGGCGGCAGCTGCGCGGGCAAGGTAGGCGCGGGTCATGGCGGCGAAGTCGGCTTCGGTGCGCAGCACGTCCATGTTGGCGTAGTAGAGGTCCAGGAAGGACTGCAGATCCGTGAACTCGTAGCGGGCACGGAGCTCGTCCAGGTTCGCGTAGGGCAGCTTGATGCCGTTGCGGGCAGCCAGTTCAAAGATCAGCTCCGGCTCCAGGGTTCCTTCAATGTGCAGGTGGAGTTCGGCGCAGGGCAGCTTGCTCAAGACGGTCCTCTCAAGGTTTCGGGTGGCGGCGGCGAGCCGCAGCCTTGCTTCCCAGCCTAGGATGCCCGAAGAGCTTCGAGCGTTCCGGAACGGCTCTGCTGCCGCGTGAGATTGGCTACTGCAGGGTGTGTTCCGGCCCGGACAGCCAGGCGATGATGTCCCCTGCCGGACGCCGGGGCGCGCTCCGCCAGCCGGTGCCCGCCCACAGGTGGAGGGTATCGGCGTCGCCCGCTTTGCCGGCCGCCTGGCGCAGCTCCCGGGTGAGGTGATGGACGGCAGGATAGGCGGCGGGTGCGTGGGAGCCGTGCCGGTCGGCGAATCCGTTGCGCAGCGCCCGTGCCGGCCGGCCGGTGAAGGCTTTGGTAAGCACGGTCTCGGAGAAAGCACCGCCGGTCAGTGCCGCCCGGTGCGTTGGGGAAGTCCCTGCTTCGTCGGCGAGGAGCAACAGGGTGCCGACCGCTGCGGCTTCAGCGCCGGCTGCCAGCAGGGCCTCGACTGCTGCCGGGCCGTCGACGCCGCCGGCAGCGATGACCGGCAGGCTTGCTGCTGCCCGGACGGCCCTGACCAGGTCTGCGGTGGACACCTCATCGATCCGGCGGGCGGGGTCGAACGTGGCGCTGTGCCCGCCGGCCCGCGGTCCCTGGACCACCAGGCCGTCGACGCCGGCGGCCTGTGCCTGGCGTGCTTCCGCGGGTGTGGTTACCGAAGCGAGGACTTTGCTTCCAGCAGCCTGCAGCGCGGCGATATCCGACGCCGCCGGGAGGGCGAAGGTCAGCGACACGACGTCGACCGGATACTGAATCAGCAGCGCCAGCTTTTGCGCCCAGGAATCGTCATCGTCCACGGGATGCTCGCTGAGGATCAGCCCATAGCGGTCCGCCTCAGGCTGCAGCGCGCGGGCGTAGGTTCGGAAGGCTGCTTCATCGACGGTTTCAGGGGCGGGAACAAAAAGGTTCACACCGAAGGGCAGCCCGGCGGCGCGCAGCACGCTGATTTCCTGGGCCAGGGCTTCCGGCGTTTTGTAGCCGCCTGCCAGGAACGGGAATCCGCCGGCTGCGGCAACTGCGGCGGCCAGCGCCGTCGTCGTTGGTCCGCCGGCCATGGGCGCTGCGGCTATCGGCAGGCGGGAGGGAAGCAGAGAGTTTGTCATCGCGGCGCCTTTCTGTCTTTGTGTCCGGTCATTTGCCGGGCGCGTGACCGGGGGTAAACAGGTCTTCAATCCGGCACTCGAAAACGGCGGCCAGCCGGAAGGCCAGCGGCAGCGACGGATCGTAGCGGCCTTTTTCGATCGAGATGACGGTCTGCCGCGACACCCCCAGTTCGTCGGCGAGGCGCTGCTGCGACCAGCCGAGTTCTGAGCGGCGGCGGGTCAGGGTGTTCTCCATCAGGCAGCGGTTTTCTTCAGCCACAGGTAGCGCGCGCCGAAGTCAAGCATGGCGAACGCGACCACGCCTCCCAGGACCAGCCCGGCAGTGCCCTCGGTTCCCAGGAACGTGAGGGCGGCGCAGCCCAGTCCCCCCACCAGGAGAATGTCCGTAAACGCTCCGCTGGCCGCTTTTTCGTACCAGACGGATTCTACGGAGTCCTCGGGTTTTTCGAGGGCCCCGGCCAGGGTAGAGCGGTCAACGAGCACTGCCCAGGCGAGCACAGCTGCAACGGGCAGGGTGAAGACTGCCATAACAGCGAAGGACAGCAGCGGACGGTCTCCGTTTCGCAGCACCATAAAGAGCCAGCCCAGAGCGCCCGACAGGAGCACTCCGGCGGCCAGCGAAGCGGCCAGCAGGTGTGCGCTGCTGCCGCCGAATTTCGCTCTGCCCCATTTGCTCGGGGCGTTTTTCACGGTCATCAGTTCACCTTTCTCCGGGTCATGTCAAGGTAACTGTACTGTCAAGCGAGCTATACGTAAAGGGTGCTTGACTACACGGCGTCGCATTTCGGCTCCCTGCCCGGTCGTCTCGGCGGCGGCTAACCAATCCCGGTTGGTGCAACAGCCCCGGCGGGTTTTTATTACTATCTTCGAACTTGATGCAAGCACTTGAATTGGGCCATGCGCTATTTGTTAGCGTCGAGTAGATGAAAAACATAATTTCGCCGGGAAAAGCGGCCGCTGCACTTACTGCTGTTTTCTTACTGACGGGGTGCGCAGGGCAAGGTGAGCCGGAAGGCGCATCCACCCCATCGACTTCAATTGATCAAAGTCCAGGAACAACCAGCGCTCCCGTCGAGGGAACATACACGGGCACACAGTCCATTACTCTGGATGCCCGGTCCGGGGAAGCTACACAGGTCTGGGTAAGCCTCACGTGTATCAGCCCCGGAACACTTTCCCTGCCGGACGGCGCGCAAACGGTCTGCATCGATGGCAGTGCGGGGGCAACAAGCACTACGCCTCATGATTTGCCACCCGGGCAAGACACAATTGAGGTCACAACAAATGACCCCTCTGTCGAGTACAAGGTAAAAATTGCTTATAAGAGCGGGTAAATCTCTGCTCCGTCGTCGGAATTATGCTTACGCAGAACGCTTCAGCCGCACCCGAACGGCCATGCCGGCGCTAAGGATGACGGCGACACATCCGAGGACCGTGGTCCAGGTGAGCTCCTCGCGGAGAAGAACCACGGCCCAGAGGACGCTGAGGACGGGTTGGACGAGCTGCACCTGGCTGACTTGGGCCATCGGGCCGATGGCAAGTCCGCGGTACCAGGCGAAAAATCCCAGGAACATACTCACCACTGCCAAATATCCGAAGGCCGCCCACTGGACGGGAGTCCCTGACGGCGGATGCTGCACGACGGCAGTGATTGTGAGGGTGAGCATCAGCGGAGAAGCGATGACGAGAGCCCAGGAGACCGTCTGCCATGCGCCCAGCTCACGGGCAAGCAGTCCACCCTCTGCGTATCCGATCGCTGCGGCGAAGACCGCTCCAAACAACAGCAGATCCGCTGAGGTCAGTTCCTTGGGCCCTCCACCATTCAGGAGAGCAAAACCCACAGCAACGACGGCGCCAATGGCAGCCATTAGCCAAAACGAGTAGTGCGGGCGTTCTTTCCCCCGGATGGCGGCCGTTACCGCAGTAGCTGCCGGCAGCAGGGCTATGACGACGGCGCCGTGGCTTGCCGGTGCCGTCGTGAGCGCGAAGGAGGTAAGGAGGGGGAACCCGACGACGATTCCGCCGGCAACCACGGCCAACCGGATCCACTGGCCGGCACTTGGGAACCGCTGCCGGGTCAGGGAAAGGGCAGCCGCGGCAAGGGCCGCGGCGATGACTGCACGACCCGATCCAATGAGAAGTGGGGACAAACCTTCGACCGCGATTCGGGTGAGCGGAACGGTCAGGGAAAAGGCGAGGATCCCTAGAAAACCCCAGGCAATCCCCGTCCGCTGAACCGATAGCGGGGCCAATGAATTGAGAGTAGCGCTACTATGTAGTTTCATGATCAACGATAGCAGTAGAAGGATCGTCGAAGCACTGCAGGAGTGGATCAAAAGTGCTCCTGCTGGGGCAAAGCTCCCGTCGACCCGTTCCCTGGTGTCCCGCCATGGGGCCAGCCCGGTAACGGTTCAAAAGGCCCTGCGTGCCCTGGCCAGCCAGGGCCTGATCGAGAGCCGGCCGGGGGTTGGTACCTTCGTCCGTGCCGCCCGCATTGCCCGGCCAGCGGATTTCGGCTGGCAGACTGCAGCCCTTGGTGCACCCCGTAATCGTTTGTCATCATCACCGGCGGCAATGAGGCCCGCATCCACTGATGCCATCGCCTTGAACGGCGGCTATCCGGACCGTGAACTCCTGCCCGAGCGTCTGATCCGCTCCGCTCTGGGCCGGGCAGGCCGGCACGACACAGCGTTGAGCCGCTCCCCGGCGTCGGGTCTTCCGGAGTTGCGGTCCTGGTTTGCCTCGGAACTGGCTGCCGTGACTCCCGCCGGCGTCGCCCCGGCGTCGGCGGCTGATGTGATCGTTTTGCCCGGCAGCCAGAGCGGACTCAGTTCCATTTTCCGTGCCCTGGTCACGGACGGCCGGCCCCTGTTGATCGAATCTCCGTCTTACTGGGGCGCCATCCTCGCTGCAGCACAGGCGGACGTCCGTCTGGTCCCAGTTCCTACCGGACCCGCGGGACCCGACCCCGAGGAGGTAGCCCGGGCTTTCGAGGAAACCGGTGCACGGGCCTTCTACGTCCAGCCGAACTACGCCAACCCCACCGGCTCCCAATGGACCCGTGATACCTCGCAGCAGATCCTCGAGGTCGCCAGGACCTATGGCGCGTTCCTCATCGAAGATGACTGGGCGCACGATTTCGGCATCATCACCGACCCGGCACCCGTTGCGGCTCACGACGACAGCGGACACGTCGTCTACATCCGGTCGCTGACAAAAAGTGCATCACCCGCCCTGCGTGTGGCTGCGATCATCGCCCGCGGACCAGCCCGGGAAAGGATCCTGGCAGACCGCGCGGCTTCGTCCATGTACGTCAGCGGTGTCCTGCAAACAGCGGCCCTGGACATCGTGACGCAGCCCGGGTGGCAGACACACCTCCGGGGACTTCGGCACCAGCTGCGATCCCGCCGCGACCTCCTTGCTGACAGTCTCGAGAAGCACGCTCCACTGGCCACCCTCACAGCCCTGCCCTCCGGCGGGTTGAACCTCTGGATCAGACTTCCCGATGCCACGGATCTCCCGTCTTTCATCCAGAGGTGCGAGACCAACAACGTCCTCGTGGCCGGCGGCAACGAATGGTTCCCAGCCGAACCCACCGGGCCCCATATCCGCCTCAACTACTCCGGACCCAATCCCGGCGCCTATCCGGAAGCAGCCCGGGTCATCGGCCACATTCTTGGGGAATCCGCTATACGTGAATGATCGGTTCCTGAGAGCCGCCCGGTTGCTGATCCCTGTTAGGAAGCGGAAGACGCGTTGGCTGCGAGTTCTCCGGTCAGTTCCATGCAGCGCAGACGCGCCGGGGAGTAGTTGTAGGGCATCATTCCGACGGCTTCGAGGAGGCTTATCCGCTCTCCCCCGCCGCCGGCGTCGTCCTCATTTTCTGCGCCAGCCGGATGCACCGCATCCCAGGAGTCAAAAAGCTCATCGTCGCTTTGTGCCTGACCGGAATCGTTGATGGCGGCATCGAGTTTCAGTTCAAAAGCGTGCCGTTCTGCAGCGGCTTGCGCCACGCAGGGATCGTCGACGGCGACCGTGTCATCCAGTGCGTCCTCGGCGGCCTCGACGCGGTCGGATTCCTCCCGCAGACCGGGGTGAGTGGCCAGGGCGATATAGCGGCCGGCATTAACGGCCGCACCGAGCGGGCCAAAGATCCGCTCGATGACCAGCAGGTTGTCCAGGTCTGCCTGGCGAAGCGAGCCCGCTGGCAGGCCTCTAAGGCGGCCGGTGACGAACTCGGAGAGCAGACCCATCCGGCCCTCCACGGTGCGCATTCGCTGCACGACGGCGGTGTGGCGGCCGTTATCGACGGCAGCAGGAGCAGCGTCAGCGAAGATGTCACGGATGTCGTCCTCATCGATCCCGGCGCTGACCATTTTGTGGATCCACAGCAACCGGATCATGTCGTCATAGCCGTAGCGGTGGTGGCCGTCGCCGGCCCGTTCCAGCTCAGGAAGCAGACCCAGCTCGCGGTAGCGATGGATTGCGTCCGGAGTGGCGCCGGTGAGCTGTGCCGCGTCACCGATCTCGACCTGACGCGGCGGAAGGGGGATAGGGGACGAATGCATGTGCGGGGCCTTCCAGTACAGGGCGGGACGTCGCGCCACTCCTCAGCGGGACATTTGGGGCCCTAAACTCTTTTCCATTTACAGGCACCCTTAATTGATTCATAGTCTAGGCATGGAATGGGTTGGCTTTCTCCCGGAAGACGCCCCAGACCCCCGTGCCGAATGGGCCGAAAACCTAAAGCTCATGCCCATTCCAGTGCTGGGGCTGATGTCCCAGCCATCTCTTGAGGACACCGACTCCGTCAGTCTGAACTACGCCCTGGATGACCATGGGTACAGCGGAATGACAGCGAGCATCACCTACAGTCTCTGGCGAAATCCGGATGACCGATCAGACCCCGTTAACCTGGCGGACCTCGACGAGGAGACCCTCAGAGGGATCGATGATGTTCCGCGGTGGCCCCGGCCCCCTTGGCTGATCGAGCAGGTGGAGCGGATGCGCTATCCGCAGCTGTGGGAGGCCGTGCGGACCACTTGGCACCGCGAGCCGCACTCTTCGCTTGAAAGCCTCCTGGCTGACCACGTCAACCACATCCTGTTGAACCAGTACCGGCAGCACCTCTGGCCCGGCGGTAAACCCTGGGACCAGCACGCACCCGTAGTAACTGCCCGGACGGTAAACGGCCAGGCCAGAACCGTCGTCAACGGAGTCGAGGTGCCCGGCGCAGAGGTCGATACTGATCCGTTTGTGTACGGCATCGGAGCCAGCCTCGCTGGCGGCGGCGTCGTTACCGCAGTGCTTCCACGCGCTGAGCTCAAATGGATCCAGGTCCGGTTTGCGACCCGGCGCTGACGGCCACACTCCTGCGCCAAGCTGGGGATCCTTCAACGGGCAGCGGCTCCCTCCCGCTTCAGGCTACGAAGATGCAGAACGGATGACCGGCAGGATCGGCGTAAACGTACAACGGCTCGTTGGGGTCGTCCGTACGATCGAGGCGGAGCTCCGCCCCCAACGCCAACGCCCTGGAGTGGTGCCGCTCGAGTGCCTCCCGGTCAGGAACCGTCAGGTCCAGATGTATCTGCATCGGTACCTCGGGCAGCGGCCATGTTGCTCTCTTCGAGTTATCAACCTGCTGAAAGGCTAGCCTGCGGTTGCCGCGGTCATCAGTGAGGACGAGCCAATCCACATTGTCCGGCATGCCCTGCTCCTTGGGCTCATCTCCTGGCCGGTACTGGAGTCCGAGGAGGTGACGGTAGAACTCGGCCAGTCCCCGCACATCAGTAGTGTCAAGAACCGGCTGAAGCACCTGGGGGAATACGCTCATGCGGCGAGACTAGCGATGATCACGGTCCCTAGCCAGCCTCAGCCAGCGTCATCGATCGTGATGGCCCAGCGTCTGGACTCTGTGAACGGAAGTTGGGCATCGGTGTGGGCGCGGGCCTGGTCGACCGTGGCTAGCTCAGCACTGCCAAATTGCGTTTTTAGGTCCGGGTTCTGCCGGAACGCAGCGCGCAGTGCCGGTCCGTCCTCGAGGGCACACAGGCGAAGTTCGACAACCTTCTCATTGCTGAATCGCGCACGCTGAGGGATCCTTATCCGGACGTTGGATTGGGAGGACGCCGGTGTGGAGCGGAACATGGTCTGGCAGAGCATCGACGTTGAGCGGGAAGCTCTCGCGGACCAGCTTGCGCAGGTAGACGAGGCGCAGTGGTCAACTCCTTCGCTCTGCGCTGGCTTGACAGTACGCGAGGTGCTCGCGCATCTGACTGTCAGCGGAGCGGTGTCGGGGCCCCGTTGGTTCGCGGGCGTCGTGCGTGCCCGGTTCGACTTCGACAAACAAGTGGAGGACCGCCTTCGCGAGCAGCTGGGCACCTCCTCCTCAGAGACACTGAGCCGATTCAGGTCGACCATTGGCAGCCGCACATCTCCGCTGCCGCGGCTGGCGCTGCTAGGCGAGATGGTCGTTCACGGAGAGGACATCCGTCGGCCGCTTGGTCTGGTCCGCGACTATCCGGCCGCGGCCCTCGTCGCATTGCTGCGCTATTACGCGGGTACCAATCAGGTGGTCATCGCCAAGAAACGGGTTCGTGGCCTGCGGCTGGAGGCTGTGGACACGGGCATCAGCCTCGGGGAAGGCGACGTCGTCCGTGGTAGTACCGTCGCACTCATCATGGCGATGACAGGCCGGAGCGCCTACTGTGCCGAGCTCACCGGCCCCGGAGTCGCCGAACTTGAGGCCCGCACAAGCTGACAACCCACGGTCGCGTCAGGCGCTGCGGCAGGGACGTTCAACCTGGGGCCTCGTACCGGGAACCGTGCCGTTTGGAGAGTTGGACCGAGGCGAATCGTTTCAAATGTTCACCTCCAAACCTGGGAAATGGATAGGGTGAGCCATGACTTCTGTGCAGCGTCGTCCGTCCCCGTTGCCCGCAGTGTTAGGCGTGGTCACAGCCTGGCGCTTTTTCTCATTCCAGGATGGCTGCCGGCAGAGTTCCGATCGCGTTGGGACTGGGTCATCGCTATCAGTCAGTGCATCGCCGCAATAGCCGCGGTGGTATATATCGCATGGTTCGTACGACGGCAGCGAGACGACTATTGGCGCGAACGTGGAAAGGACCCCAGACATCCCGAGCTGTGAGTGATAGCTTCCATGACGGAGAGTCCTGTTCACGGATCCATATCGGTCACGTGCCTGTCCCGGACCTCGCGGGCTCGCTCAGGAGCAGTAATGAATGTTAGCGGCGTCGAGGAGGACGCAGGATGGCACGAAATAAAACCGTTAGCGGCAAGTCGCTCCTTTACTTCCTCGGCTTCTCGATCGTTATCGGAGTCGTGGTGGGTCTAACCCAGGGCTGGCAATACTCCTTACTCGGCCTGGGTGCTGGCCTTGGTCCAATAATTGGTGTCTACTTCGGCAATAAGAAGGCAGCAGAGGTGGACGTTTACCGCGCCGAGTGGCTGGCGAAGCGAAGGGCGCGCCGCGAAGAACGTTCGCCCGAAAGCTCCACCGAGTAGGCGTCCCGTTCAGGGATCGCCTAATGGGACCCCTCAAGTGCTTATCTTCGGGGTGAGTCCTGCACCGTCCGCTAGGCTGGGGCCGTTGCATCGATGGGGTGTGGCAGCGGGTCAGGGGGGGGGCACCATTAACAGAAGACCGTCAGTAGGAATGACCGTCGTCCTAGCGATCTTGGGTGGCTTTGTCCTTGGAATAGGAACGACGCCCTTATCGGCGCCTGGTGAATCCGCTACTGAGACCGCCACAGTTGCGATGGATCCAATAGCGTCGATGGGGTCTTCTGAGCTGAAGGATGATCCTGCGACGGCGGTCTACGAACCGTTCATCGCTTGTTCTGCTGATTATGCCTCCGGTCCCGGCGCGGCCCTGGACCGGAGTGACCAGATCGGGCCGGAGAACAGCGTGATGGTTTCACCCGAGCAGCTGAGAGCCATGGGCCTGCCGGATTCAGAGGTCACAGCCCAGGCACACGCGTGGCATGCGTTGAGTCCCGAAATGCGCGAAGAGCAGTTGTGCCGTGCGTCTCAGGAGAACGCAGCTGTGGATGAGCTGCGTTGAGTACCCAGCACAGCACGACGGGTTTCAAGCGGCGGGGCAGGTCAACTAGGCCTGATCTCCTCGTGGCAGTTGTAGGGGTCGTGGCTTTTCTCCCTATCCTGCTTTCAGTTGTCCTCTTCGCAGTAACTCTTATTTCCTTTGTCCAGCGAACGGGTGCCGTGTGGACCCAGGTAGCGATGTACCTGCCATTTGTCGCGTTGGCGTTTGCGGCCCTTCTGACTTGGAGGGCAATGAGACGAGCGGAGACAAATCGTAAGGCATGGGCCATGTGCCTTGTCACGGTGACGCTGCTCATCAGCGCCGCCTTCCCTCCCGTCTATAGCCTGGGTAAGGGAATAGCCGAGGAGCTATGCGAAAGCGCGCCGGGTGGCCGCGGATACGCGGGGACATCGCTTGAAGCTTCGGGAGTGTGCGGCTGGGCAAGAACCTAATCGCGCTTCAGAAATCATTTTTGGTTAGGTGCGGCTAACCGCAGAACCAGATCACTCGCTAGACTGGCTCACACGTGTCGCACTGAGGGATCCTTCACCGGGACAGCGGTATCCAGTGGACCCGGTAGCGGGCAAAACGTAATCAGCCGCCCGCACTTACCCCGTGGCGACCCGGTGGTTTCTCGACAGCGAGGGATGCCTCGCCATCCCAGCGAATCCCGGGCTGGGACTGGAGCTGGATCACGAAGCGGTGAAGTTCTACACAGACGGTGAGGACCTCTTCTCTCTCTAATTCAGAACTATGCCGCCGCAGTCTGCTGACAGCGACACCCGTGCGGAGTTGTGTGTGTGGGGGGAGAGAGATTGCGGCGCGGCTCGCCCAACCTGGCGGGTGTATGGGAGAGAAATCGCCCGCAACCGGTTCCGCTCAATGTGCTGCGGCGTCATCGTTCCTGCGTGTATTCGGCCAGTACGACACCCGATTCGTATGGAGTGATGGCGAGCGGTCGCAAGGATGCCGGATCGTAGCGCCGGTCGCCGAACAGGCGAATGCCGTGGCCGAAGAGGACCGGGTTGAGTTTGAGTGCGAGACGGTCGATTTCATCGGCCAGCGCCGCGGCGAGGATCCCGCCCCCGCACAGCCAGATGCCTGCGCCGTCCTCGGCCTTCAATTCACGAACGACCTCGACAGGATCACGATCGGTGAATTCGACGCCGGCAGCGCCTTCTGGTGACTCGTGTCCGCGGGTGAACACGATCTGGCGGAGGTGGCGGTAAGGACTAGGGAGGTCTGGCAGGCCGACTGCGTACGTGTTCCAGCCCATGAGTACCGTATCGAAAGGGCCGCGCTCGACGGAGAGACCCGCCGCCTCGGCGAGGTCGGTCGGCGCGGTACCGCGGTACTTCTGCCATATCCCCGCAGCGTGGTCTCCCTCGGAGACGAACCGGTCGAATTCACCGGAAGGCCCCGCGATGAACCCGTCCATGCTGACGGCGACGTAGTAAGTGAGTTTTCGCATCGTTTCTCCAATCACAACAGTTGCCAGTTCGGCGGCAGTGCGCTTCGATCCCTTATCGCGGCGAGGTGCTCTCGCGAGCTGACCCGTCTCAATCCGAGCTGCCAGCGTTGCAGAGTCCGCACAGCAACGATACTTGGTGGGGGGTCTTTCGACTTGTGTAGTGATCCCTGTCGGAGCATATTTCCTGATGGGAGTGCTCGGAGCCTTAGCGCAGCCGCATGACGGGTACGGGGACCGCACCAAAAGGGGCACCGGACTGGATGGGATGGATATCTGGGTCGTATCTGTCGGCAATGCACTGTTTGGAGCCGCCGTGGTCGTACTGATGGCAGGGCTGCTGGCACTGGGAAAGCTAGTCGCGGCCGCCTTCGGACGGCCAAACTTTCCATCGCTATGAGCCCGGTGCCGCTCCACATCGTCGGGGCATGCCATGCACAACATGATGCGTCCCGAAAACGGTCTATGTGGTTCTGTGCTGCGCTATTACTGCCCTTGATCACAACCAGCGGTACTTTGAGCTACGCGCCACTGCGCCGTGGAGGGGCATGTATCCACACATATCTGCCAACTCGGGAGAGGATGCTCCGTAGCGTGTTGGACGCCTTTACTTATCCAATGGTGTCGTTTCGCCAGGCGGGGGAACTGACTGAGCCGGATGTGCAGGACCCGGCACCGCTTCCCCCTTCGGAAGAAAGAATGCCGCACCGATGAGGGCGGCGAGTAAAGTAACTGTGCTGACGATGATGGGCAACCATGCGGCGGGGCTGCGGCGCCGACCTTTATTCAGTATCAAAATCCCGGAGATCAACGTTACTACAGCGAGAGGAACAGCGACAAAGGGCACTATAAAAACCAAAATCAGACTAAGACCTGCGGCAATACTCGCAATCACGGTTCCCCACGGCCGGGAGGCGGGCAGGGCTTCTGCTGATGGACTGATCTCGGTGCTGAGGTTTGCGATTCGCTCAACCGGACCCAGTTCATCCAGGACCAAGCGAACTGCTCTCGGATCAGGGACATCTTCCTCAGCGCTCAGTGCGTCAGCGATATGTTCTCGTACCGAAGCTACGATTTCATCACGGTCCTCCGACTGCGCAAGCGCCCTCTCAAGACTCGTCAGATAGGCAGAAATAAGCGACGATTCCGGCAACTTTTTGTTCACAGCATCAGCATTCACAATGCGGTCTCCTTTAGGGCTTTTGTCACTCCGGCTGTGAAGGGACCCCAGGCATCTTTGAAGGACACCAGAGCTACCTCACCCTGTTTTGTGAGTTTGTAATACCGACGAGGCGGACCTGAGGTCGATTCCTGCCAAGTCGTCTCCACCAGCCCTTGTTTGCGCAGCCTTGCCAAAAGCGGGTAGAGGGTACCCTCGCTTGCAAACAAGGCAGGGAACTGCGACAGATCAGCAGCAATCTGCAGCCCATACGATGGTGCGCGTTGGAGCTGCGCCATCACGCAGTATTCAAGCACGCCCTTACGCAGCTGAACGAGTATCGCTTCCTGGTTTAGTTCCACAGTCCTCACTATACGGCTAACTATCGTGTATCGCCAGATAGTGCGCTCTGCAATGAACCATGTTTTGATGCGTACATGGCGACGCATTGGGGGTCGCCTCTTTCATCACTCGAAGGGAAAAAAATGCGAACACGAAGGTTGATACTGGGGGTCGGATTGTCCCTGCTGGGACTGATCGGCTCGATGGGCACGGCGAACGCCGCCCCAGCAACGTCCGATTCCTCCACACAGGCACACACTCAGGTGAGGACGGTGGAATCCAAGCTTTCCCCTGACCTTAAGGACCATTTGGCAACGCTCCCCTCTGCGGACAAAGAGAGCTTTGTGGCCTCGATGCTGCCGGCGACGGAAACCATGACTACAGCAGCACCTGTTCCCCTTGATGCTGTCGCCAAAAAGAATGCCAATTCTGCTCAGTTGCGAGGCGACACCATCTCCCCGATGGCCAACGGTTGCTGGACCGGACGGGTCGACTGGACTATACGAGCGACGGCTGGAAACACGCTCTACACCTATTACCACGTAGGCGGTTGGTGCGTAAGTGGTACATCCGTCACCTCGGCCTGGACTGCAGACTCCGGCGGGCAGACACACACTATAGGTTGGCGTCGCGACGGGCGTATCGGCCAGAGCAGCGGGGTTATCAGCAATCAAGGCCGCTCATACACCCAGCAGAAGTTTGTCCTGGGAACGGGGGGTTGGGATGTGCTGACAAACCAGCCTTGTGGTCGAGTCGCCGGGCTCTGGACTGCCGGATACAACTACTCTGCCACCTGCGGCATTTATTGAGCACCTGCATTTGATGATGCTGATGCTATGGGAGGGTCATCAAATGTGTGTTCAGTGATCGCAGGCTGACACAAGAAAATAAAGACTCCTAGGGGTGCTCCCGGCCGCTTGGTCAGGGAGCACTCCTAGGATATTGGAACTGATTTGACGCAAAGCGGGCGACTTTGACAGGTCGTTCCCGTTGAGACTCATCAGAAACTGCCCTTTTACTCGTAGGCCAGGACCGGTCAACTAGAGGGACGGCGTCCCGATGAGGGATCCTTCACTGCGACGCTCGGCATGGGCAGCACGCCGAGGCGACTTCCGTTCAGTGATCCGCAAGCGGAATGCTGAACGGGAGAGTGAGTCACCCTAACCCGAGGCAGTCTGCGATTAAGCGCGGGCCACGAGGGTGGACTGCGTTGAAAAATCCGCTCGCGTACTGTTGACGGATGCGAGCCAAACGCGGAATGTTCAGCTGGAAAATGACACGCTTCCTCTTCTCCACCGGCAGTTTCGTTGCTATGGGTGGAATTCTCCGAATCGCGACGGCGGCCTCGTGGGGGTATATCTGGTTTGTGCTGCTCGGACTTGCTCTCGTAGCACTGTCCACCCGTGGTCCATGGGATAGCGAAGCAAGCGGCCGCAATCGATCAGTTTTGGGTTTCCGAGTTCGTCCGTAGCAGGTCCGTAGCGACATGCAGACTACAAACCACGGGGTTAACATCAATAGCCCACAGGGGATCCCCCACCGCGACACTCCGCTTTTCGCCAGCTAAAGCGGGACGCGTCTAATACTTGGACAGCAAGAAGTCAGACCGCAGGTAGATCCTAAGACCCCCATCGCCTTCAGCACGGCCGGTGCATGTCTTGCGCAACGTCCACAAGTTCATCGGCTCGCAACGTTCCGATGCCAGCCCCAGATCGGCAACTAAAGACCTTGCAGTCTGCGGGGATTCGATTTCAACGTCCATTTCCCACCAGCAGCCTCCAGAGCCACAGAATTGTGAAATTTCTCCTGCCGTGCTGGGCGCTGGAATAGTCCCGAACTCCGAGACGGGAGTAACGGCACCTTCGTTTACAGCGCTGAAGGCAACAGATCCCACCCAGGCAGCGAGAAAGAGACCGATAGCGAGCTTCACGGTGCGCCTTCGTCGTTGACGGGTTCTAAACCGGGCCCCGTGATCCATCATCAGCGAGTTCCTTGGTTCTGCAAGCTTGCAGGGTTATTCGAAAGGCCGTGATCTCTCCAGTGACAACCCAGCTCATCAAAAGCAGAATGGCCGCTCAACGGGATTCCTCGGTGACATCGTCCTGCTGAGCAGCACGACACAACTGCTCTTCGCGCATTTCAGGGCTCAACTCATCCCACGCGTGTGCCTGGGCTGTGACCTCTGATTCCGGCAGGCCCATGGCTCTCAGCTGCTCGGGTGAAACCATCACGCTGTTCTCCGGCCCGATCAGGTTGCTCCGGTCCAGGGCCGCGCCGGGTCCGTTGGAATAATCAGCGGAACACGCGATGAACGGTTCGTAGACCGCTGTCGCAGGATCATCCGTCAGCCTCGAAGACCCCATCGACGCAATGGTTGCCATTGCAACTGGGCCGGTCTCACCAGCGGATTCATCAGGCGCAGATATGGGCGTGGTTCCTATTCCAAGGACAAAGCCACCCAAGATCGCTAGTACGACGATCATTCTTACTGACGGTTTCCTGTTAATGGTGGTCCCCCTGACCCGCTGCCACACCCCATCGATGCAACGGCCCCAGCCTAGCGGACGGTGCAGGATTCACTCCGAAGGTAAGCACTAGAGGGGTCCTATTAGGCGATCCCTCACTGCGACGCAGCTGAGCGAGTGGATCGTCTAGGGTTGGCGGTGCCA
>JBELZL010000035.1:0-39036 GCA_040274025.1 Arthrobacter sp.
CTGCGCGGGAGCTGTGTGGGCCAACCGGAGGGACCAGGGACGCCGCTTCCGCTAGGCACGAACCGGGCGGGGGGGTGCCTCTATGGTTTTCGTCAAGCCGCTGACGGCAGGTTCTTAGGTGCCGGGTCTTCATAAAGGGTGCCATCGCGGAGCATGGCGAACAGGACATCAGAACGGCGCCGGGCGAGGGCAATAATGGCTTGGTTGTGGCGTTTACCTTCGGCACGTTTGCGGTCGTAATACGCCCTGGACGGTGGATGATGCAGGGCGGCGAAGGCTGAGAGGAACAGGGCTCGTTTGAGTTTCTTGTTGCCGCGCCGGCTCGGATGCTCACCGCGTATGGAGGTTCCGGAGCGGCGGGTGACCGGTGCGATTCCGGCGTAGGAGGCCAAATGGGCGGCGGAGGCGAAGTGTTTGCCGGTGACTTCGGTGAGGATTCGTGCGCAGGTCCTGACGCCGATGCCGGGCATCGAGGTCAGGACCTCGTGAAGAGGGTGGGCCTCCACGAGAGCTTCGACCTGGGAAGCGATCTCGTCTCGTTGCCGGCGCAGCGCCAGGAGCTGCTCGGCAAGCTTGGGCAGCACGATGCCGGCCGCGTCGGTGCCCACGACCACGACCGTCTGTTCACCGAGTGCGTTGAAAATAGCTTCGGTGAGGCGATCGGCAGCCCTTGGTGCATGCTTCCTTAACCGTGCTCTGACGTGTCCGCGACCGGCGGTCCTTAACGCAGCGGGAGTTGGGTAGCGGGTGAGCAGGTCTGCCACCGCCGGATGGTCCAGGTGTGGGCCCAAGGCCCGCTCCAGGGCGGGATGGATTTGGGTGAGCAGTCCGCGGATCCGGTTGGAGGTGGCGGTGATCTGTCCGGCGAGGTCGTCATCGAAACCGCAGAGCACTCCAAGTTCGGCCAGGGTTTCATCGTCCAGTTCCACCGACCGCAGCGTATGCGGCATGGACCGGGCGGCTTCGGCGATGATCGCAGCGTCCCGGGCATCGGTTTTCGCCTGCCCCGGGTGCAGGTCCGCGATCCGGCGCATCGCCAACCCGGGCAGATACCCCACGGATGCTCCGGCTGACCGGGCGACAGTGACCGGCAGCGCACCAATGGTCGCGGGCTGATCCACGACGACCAAGACCTTCCCATGGCCGGCGAGCTTGGTGAGGACGTCCCGGATTTTGGTTTCGTCCTGCGGCAGGGCCTTGTCGTAGAGCTTCTTCCCGGCCCGGTTCAGTGCCACGGCATGGTGACCGGTCTTGCCGACGTCCAGGCCAATGAAAACGTCGATGCTCTCTTGCTCCAAGATCATGATTACCCCCGGTAGCTCATCCTGAGACTGACGCGTCGGCTGGTCAGGGGCGGCAGGAGTCGCATCCACGTTACAAAGGACCCGTCGTCGTGCCTCTATAAGCAATCAACCTGCCGCCAAGCCGGTTCCGGTGGCAACACCCCCCGGATCATGGGTGACTGGGGGCAAAAACCATGCCGGAACCGACCGGCCAACACACCCATATCCTGCAACAGGAGCCGGGCTACGAAAAAGGTAACGGGTGCTAGTTGGCGCGGAAGAAGTCCCCGCGGTCGGCGGTGTAACCAAGTTCAGTCTCCACTGCAGCGCCTTTGCCGGCGGGCAGCGCCATCACCCGGCGGCTGCGGGCCACGAGGGATGCCAGTCCGGTGCGTGCCGGCGCCTTGGCGGCAGGGGGACGCTGTCCGCGGGTGAGCGTGACGACATCCCCGGCCAGGCCGGCTGCGAACACACGTCCCATGTCAGAGCTGCGCTGCTGGATCTGGTCCAGCTCTGCGGAGAGCTGGTCAACCCGTTCACGCAGTCCGCTCACCTGCTGCTGCAGCTGCATGATGCGTTTGATGCCCTCGAGGGAGACACCCTCCTGGGAGAGCCGCTGCACCTCCCGCAGCATCTCGATGTCCCGCTGGGAGTACCGGCGGGAGCGGCCGGGAGCCCGGCTGGGGCTGACGATGCCCAGCCGGTCGTACTGCCGCAGGGTCTGCGGATGCATGTCGGCAAGCTCTGCGGCAACCGAGATCACGAAGATCGGTGCATTGACGTCTATGCCCACTGCCCTCTCCTTCGTTCCTTGGGTGTTCTCGTTATAGTAGCTGCGCCCCGCTGGGGCATGGCTGAGGCCCTACAGGCGTGCCTTGGCAGCCAGGCCCGCCCGCGGGTCTTCGCCCTTGGTCGCCTCGGCGAAGGCTTCCACGGCGGCCTTGGCTTCCTTGTTCAGGTGGGAGGGAACCGCGACGTCGACTGTCACCAGCAGGTCCCCGTTGCCCTTCGAGGTGTGCACCCCGCGCCCCTTGACCCGCAGTGTGCGTCCGGACGGCGTGCCGGCAGGAACCTTGAGCTTCACCTTGTCCGCGGTGAGGGTGGGCACCTCGATGGTGGCCCCCAGCGCGGCCTCGGGGAACGTAACGGGAACGTGGATGCGGATGTTGTTGCCGTCGCGGACAAAGAAGTCGTGCGGGGTGACGTGCACGGTGACCATCAGGTCCCCGTTGCCGGCGGCGCCCGGCATGCCTTTGCCTCGTACCCGGATCCGCTGGCCGTCCTTGACCCCTGCGGGAACACGGACTTCAACCACCTCACCGCTGGGTTCACGCAGCCCGATCACTGTTCCGTTAATGGACCCTGCGAAGGAGATGGTGGTGCTTGCGGTGCGGTCCGCACCCTTCTGCGGCGGGGCCGAGCCGAAGCCTCCGCCGCCGCCAAAGCCGCCGCCGCCGAACAGGTCGGCGAATTCCGGCGGGATGTTACTGCCGCCGGTACTGTACGTGGTGCGGCGCGAACGCCCGGAGGGCTGCCCGAACAGGCCGCCGAAAATGTCCTCGAATCCGGCACCGGCGCCGCCTGCAGGGCCGCCTCCGCCGGCGGAGAACCGGGCACCGCTGCCCATGGCACGGATGGCGTCGTACTGCTGGCGCTCCTCGGCGTCGGAAAGCACCGAGTAGGCCTCGGAGACGTCCTTGAACATCTTCTCCGCGGACGGATCATTCTGGTTCTGGTCCGGGTGGTATTTGCGGGCGAGCTTCCGGTACGACTTCTTGATGTCGGCGTCGGAAGCATCCTTGGGAACACCCAGAATCTTGTAGAAATCCTTGTCGACCCAATCCTGACTAGCCAATTGGTGTCCCCTTCCTGTGTCTTGCATAAACAACGCTTGGGCCGGCTCCGATGCGGAGCCGCCGGGGACCGCCGTGCGGCGGTCCCCGGCGCAGAGTGCTACTGCTCCGGAACGGAGACGATCACCTGTGCCGCGCGGAGCACCCTCTCGTTCGCCTTGTAGCCGGTACGCAGGATCTGCGTGACGGTGTCGAAGGTGACGTCGGGGCTCTGCTGCTGGATGAGTGCTTCGTGGACGTTCGGGTCGAACTCCACTCCGGTCTCGTCGATCCGGGTCAGGCCGTAACCCTTGAGCGTGTTTTCCAGCTTTGCCGCGATCGAGGCGAAGGGCCCCTCCGCGAGGTCGCCGTGCTGGCGTGCCGCCTCGATGTCATCCAGGACCGGCAGGACGGAATTGAGCATTCCGATCACTGCCATCTCCCGGGCGACGTCGCGGTCACGTTCCACGCGTCGGCGGTAGTTCACGTACTCGGCCTGCAGCCGCAGCAGGTCGTTGCGCAGTTCCGCAGCTTCGGGGGATCCCGCAGCTGCCGGTGCCTCGGCGCCGGCACTGTTCAGGATTTCCTCGGCCTGGGACAGGGCATCGCCTTCGGCGCCGCCCTCCGCGGCGGGCTGGGCGCCCGCCGCGGAGGATCCTGCCTGCTGTGACTGGTGGTCCAGGTTTTCCTCCGGCTCGTTGCCCGGAGCCTGGTTTCCGTTGGCGTCCTCAGCAGCCATGGCTACTTCTTTTCTTCGTCATCGACGACTTCGGCATCCACGATGTCCTCATCGCCTGCAGAAGTTCCGTCTGCGCCGTCACCCGCGGCGGAACCGCCGGCTGCACCGGCGCCCGAGTCCCCGGCAGCCTGGGCCTGGGAGTAGATTGCTTCGCCGAGCTTGGTCTGGGAAGCCTGCAGCTTCTCGAACGCGGTCTTCACCTCGTCGTCGTTGTCAGTGCCTTCCAGCGCCTTCTTCAGCGCATCGACGTCGCCCTTGACCTCGGACTTGACGTCCTCGGGCAGCTTGTCGTCGTTGTCCGTGAGCAGCTTGTCCACGGAGTAGGCCAGCTGCTCGGCGGAGTTGCGGACGTCCGCGGCCTCGCGGCGCTTCTTGTCCTCGGCAGCGTGCTCTTCAGCTTCGCGGACCATGCGGTCGATGTCTTCCTTGGAAAGGGAGGAACCGCCGGTGATGGTCATGGACTGCTCAGCACCGGTGCCCTTGTCCTTCGCGGAAACGTGGACAATGCCGTTGGCATCGATGTCGAAGGTGACCTCGACCTGCGGCACACCGCGCGGAGCCGGCGCGATGCCGGTCAGCTCGAAGGTGCCCAGCGGCTTGTTGTCCCGGGTGAACTCGCGTTCGCCCTGGAATACCTGGATCGCCACGGAGGGCTGGTTGTCATCAGCGGTGGTGAAGGTTTCGCTGCGCTTGGTGGGGATGGCCGTGTTGCGCTCGATCAGCTTGGTCATCACGCCGCCCTTGGTCTCAATGCCCAGGGAAAGCGGGGTGACGTCGATCAGCAGCACGTCCTTGCGCTCGCCCTTCAGGACACCTGCCTGCAGCGCTGCGCCAACGGCCACAACCTCGTCCGGGTTCACGCCCTTGTTCGGCTCCTGGCCGCCGGCCAGTTCCTTGACCAGCTCGGAGACGGCCGGCATACGGGTGGAACCGCCAACCAGGATGATGTGGTCGATGTCCGAGACCTTAATGCCGGCTTCGGAAATGACGTCGTGGAACGGCTTCTTGGTGCGGTCCAGCAGGTCCTTGGTCAGGTCCTGGAACTTGGCCCGGGAAAGGTGCTCGTCCAGGTGGACGGGGCCTTCGGGGGTCACCGAGAGGTACTGCAGGGAGATGTTGGTGGAGGTGGCCGAGGAGAGTTCCTTCTTGGCCTGCTCCGCAGCTTCCTTCAGGCGCTGCAGGGCGATCTTGTCCTTGGACAGGTCTGCACCCTTGGCCTTGGCCTGGCTCAGCAGGTAGTCAACGATCCGCTGGTCCCAGTCGTCGCCGCCGAGGCGGTTGTCACCGGCCGTGGCGCGGACCTGGATGGTGGAGAAGTCGTCTTCGTCCTTGCCGACTTCCAGCAGGGAAACGTCGAAGGTGCCGCCGCCGAGGTCGAAGACCAGGATGAGTTCATCTTCCTTGCCCTTGTCCAGGCCGTAGGCCAGCGCTGCAGCGGTGGGCTCGTTGACGATGCGCAGGACGTTCAGGCCGGCGATCTCACCGGCTTCCTTGGTGGCCTGGCGCTCGGCGTCGTTGAAGTACGCCGGGACGGTCACGACGGCGTCGGTGACCTTTTCACCCAGGTACGACTCGGCGTCGGCCTTCAGCTTCTGCAGGATACGGGCAGAGATTTCCTGGGCGGTGTACTTCTTGCCGTCAATGTCCACGCTCCAGTCGGTCCCCATGTGGCGCTTGACCGAGGAAATGGTGCGGTCGATGTTGTTGACGGCCTGGCGCTTGGCGATCTCACCAACCAGGACTTCGCCGGACTTCGCGAAAGCAACAACCGACGGGGTGGTCCGGCCGCCTTCGGCGTTGGCGATGACTGTGGGCTCGCCGCCTTCCAGGACGGAGACAACGGAGTTGGTGGTTCCGAGGTCGATACCTACTGCACGTGACATATTTGCTTCCTCTTTCCTTGGAAATCGATGGCCGCCGCAACAGCATCCGGCCTGCAAGCTGCCGGATCTGTTGCTGCGCCACCCGTAGCGCATATTGAGCGTTCTACACTCAACTCTAGCGCCGGCCTGCATTTTGTCAACAAAGTTGAGTGGACTGGACTCAACTATGCTGCAGGATCAGCGTCCCATGGCGTGGAGCAGGGAGCGTGCCCAGAACTCCGCTTTTTCAATTTCACCGGCAAGGAGCGGGCCTTCGGTTCCCTTGACATAGAAGGGCTGGGGAGCGGAGATGATTTCCGCTCCCCGGGAACTGAGCTCATCAGAGAGCTTCCGGGCCGCATCACCGTGGATAAACAGCCGGACCCGGGTATCGAAGGCCGCAGCTTTAATCCCCCGCAGCTGGTCCCGGCCCAGCGCTTCAAGTGCTGCCGAGATGATCGGGGTTGGCCGCCAGCCGTTAATCGGGCTGCCCACCACCAAGAGGTCACCGGGCTGCAGGCTCTCCGGCGAGAATGCCGGAACCTGCATGGCTTCGGCGTCCACGCCCTCGAGCGAGGCGGCGATCGCTTCGGCTATGCGCCGGGTGTTGCCGTAGGCAGAGTCGTAGAGGACAACGGCCTTCATCCGCGGTTCCTTCCTGCGCGGGTTCCGGTTCCATCAAGGCACTGGCTTCTATCAAGGCACTGAGACGGTGCGGCGCACAAGGGGAATCGGCAATCAGCGGGGCTGGCGCTGGAAGCGGGATGTGACACTGGATGACCTCTGGAGCGGCCGCGGCAGCCAAACCGGGCCGGGTCCGCGTATCGTCCTGCTATGCCTCAGGACACTTATTCGCATGGACACCACCGCAGCGTAGTGAGCGCGCACGCCACCCGCAGCGCTGCGGATTCCGCCGCCTACCTGGTTCCGCACCTTGTGCCCGGACTGCGGGTCCTGGATGTCGGCTGCGGCCCCGGCAGCATCACCGTGGATTTGGCGGAGCTGGCTGCACCCGGGCTCGTCACCGGACTGGACCGCTCCGAGGACGTACTGGTGCAGGCACGTGCGCTGGCCGCCGAGCGCGGGACCGGAAACGTGGAGTTCCTGCCGGGGAACGTCTATGACCTCGACTTCCCGGACGATACCTTCGATGTGGTGCACGCCCACCAGGTACTCCAGCACCTGACGGATCCGGTGGCGGCCCTGCATGAAATGCGCCGGGTCACCCGCCCCGGCGGCCTGGTTGCGGTCCGCGACGCCGACTACCGCGCCATGAGCTGGTACCCGGAAGTTCCGGAACTGGAGGAATGGATGCAGACCTACCAGCAGATCGCCCGGGGCAACCGGGCCGAACCCAATGCCGGCCGCCGCCTGATCACGTGGGCACTGGAAGCCGGATTCACCGAACTGGTTCCCTCGTCGTCGAACTGGCTTTACGCCACCGACGAACGCCGCCGCTGGCATGCCGGCGCCTGGGCTGAGAGGGTGCTTCATTCGGCTTATGCCGAGCAGGCAGTGGAACGCGGCCTGGCAACCCGGGAAGACCTCGTGCGGATCGCAGACGGCTGGAAGCGCTGGGCGGAAGCTGCCGACGGCTGGTTCCTGATGCCCAACGGGGAGCTGCTGGCCAGGGCCTAAGCCCCGGCCCGCTCCCGGGAGGGCTGCCGCCGGGCGCTGGGTAGGCTGGAAATATGTACCGCATCATCACCGTGTGCACCGGCAACATCTGCCGCTCCCCCATGGCCCAGTTCAGTCTTGCCCATGCCCTGTCCGAAGCTGGGCTGCAGGCGCAGACCAAGGTGGATTCCGCCGGAGTGACGGGCTGGGAAGCCGGGCGTCCCATGGACCCCCGCGCCGCCGCCGAGCTGCTCAGGCACGGCTACCCGGAACCGGCCGTGGACAGCTTCCGGGCCCGTGCCTTCGAAGCGGACTGGTACCGTTCCCGGGACCTGATCCTGGCCCTGGACTACGGGCACCTGACCCATCTCCAGGCCGAGGCGCCTGCCGGGCGCCGGGACAGGATCCGGATGCTGCGCAGCTTTGATCCTGCGGCAGCGCATCTACCTGCCAGTGAGCAGGGCATCGAGGACCCCTGGTACGGGGACATGTCCGACTTCGACTCGTCCTACGCACTGATCCAGGCTGCCGTACCCGGTGTGGTGGACTACGTCCGCGCCGCCTTGACGGACCGCAGCCGATGACTGGTGCCGCCGGGCGCCCGCTGCTGATCGGCGTCGACGGGTTTTCCGGGGCGGGCAAAACCAGCCTGGCTTTGGAGCTGGCTGCCGCACTGCGGGTTCACCGTTCCGTCGCCGTGTTCCATCTGGAGGATGTCTACCCCGGCTGGGACGGACTGCAGGAGGGCATGGAGTACTACCGCCGCGAGGTGCTGGCACCGCTGGCTTCCGGCCAGGCCGCAGACTGGCAGGCCTGGGACTGGGAGGCCGGGCACTACGGCCTGCCGCGGCAAACCGAACCTGCGGAGATCGTCATTTTTGAAGGCGTGGGGGCCGGGCACCGCGCCGCCCGCAGCCTGCTGGACGCCGTGGTGTGGGTGCAGGCGCCCGAGGCGCTGCGCAAGGAACGTGCCCTGGCCCGCGACGGCGAGACCTACGCCCCGCACTGGGACCGGTGGGCCGCGCAGGAAGCGGCCTGGGCTGCAACTGATCCGGTGGCACGCGAGGCCGAGGTGCTTCTTTCAAGTGGCCCTGCACCCTTCCCCCTGCACGAGTACGTGCTGCGCGGGCTGCGTTCCCTTCCCCTTCCTGCCCCGGGCCTCGGCCTGCCGCCCGCCGGATGCGAAGTCTCCGTCCAGACGCTGCCGGGCGCACCGGATCCGCAGGCCCTGTTCAGCGCACTGTTCGGCGGGAGCACCGACTCGGTTTGGCTGGACAGCTCCGATGCCGGATCCGCAGGTGCCGGCGGCAGCCCCGCCGAGCGCAGCCGGTTCAGTATTATGGCCGACGGCGGCGGAGAGCTGGGCCGGCAGGCCGTGCACAGCGCCGGCAGCACCCGGGTGGTCTGGGGGCCGGTGCAGGTCAACGTGCCGGGGCCGTTTTTCCGCTGGCTTGAATCCGAGTGGGGCAGCCCCCGTGTTTCCCCGCCGGAGGGCTACCCCTGCGAGTTCGCCCTTGGCTGGGCCGGAGCCCTGGGGTACGGGCTCAAACGGGAAACCGGCGGGGCGGCGCACCCCGGGGAGCCCGTACCCGGGGCGGAACCGGGCGCCGCGGACGCTGCCCTGGTTTTCGCTGCGCGCGCCGTGGTGCTGGATCATCTGCTGGGCAGGGTCCATCTGCTGGTCCTGCATGATCCGGAGCTCGAAGAGCCCGGCAGCGGAACCCCCTGGCTGGAACACGCCCGGCAAATTCTCGACGCCGTCCCGTCCGCCCGGTCCGCCAGCCCTGCCGGCCCCACGGATAGTCCTGCACCGTCGGGCGGCCCCGGCTTTGTGTTCCGGGACAGCCGCGCCGAATATCTGGCCAAGGTGCGCCGGGCCCAGGCCGAAATCCGGAACGGCAACAGCTACGAAATCTGCCTGACCACTGCTTTGGAGGGGTCGCTGCCCGGGCCCGTGCCGCCGCAGGAGGTACTGGCGCTTTACGGCGCCCTGCGGCGGCGCAGTCCGGCACCCTTCGCCTCGCTGCTGCGGGTGGGCGGGCTGGCTCTTCTGGGCACCTCCCCCGAACGGTTCCTGCGGGTCACCGCCGGCGGGGCGCTGCGGGCCGAGCCGATCAAGGGCACCCGCCCGCGCGGGTCCGCTCCGGCGGAAGACGCCGCACTGCGGCAGGACCTGCTTGAGAGCATCAAGGACCGTGCCGAGAACATCATGATTGTGGATCTGATGCGCAATGACCTCTCCCGGCTGGCCGTTCCCGGATCGGTCACCATGCCGCGGCTGTGCGTGGTGGAAAGCTACGCCACGGTCCACCAGCTGGTCAGCACCATCGATGCGCAGCTCGCTCCGGGGGCCAGCCGGGCCGAGGCCGTGGCCGCAGCCTTCCCCGCCGGGTCAATGACCGGGGCGCCGAAAGTCAGCACCATGGCCATCCTGGACAACCTGGAAGCGGCGCCCCGCGGTTTCTATTCGGGGGCGGTCGGCTATTTCTCCCTGACCGGCGCCGCGGATCTCTCCGTAGTCATCCGCACCCTGGTGCTGCAGCCGGACGCGGCCGGCGGCACTTCGCTCTGCCTCGGCGTCGGCGGAGCTGTGACGTCCGGGTCGGATCCGGAGGCGGAATTCGAAGAGGTCCGCACCAAGGCCCGGGGCGTGCTCAGTGCACTCGGCTCAGAGGTCCCCGCCGGCTAGGACGCCTACTGCAGGGTGGCCGTGAGGCGGGCAACGTTGTCCACGTAGCGCTGCCAGACGGGGCGGTTGCGCCATTCGTCAAGGATCAGTTCCTTCGACAGGCCGCGGTACGTGTCCTCGATCTGGCGCATCTTCTGCACAATGTTCCCGCCGAACATCATCATGGAGACTTCCAGGTTCAGCGAGAAGGAACGCATGTCCATGTTGGAGGAGCCCAGGACGGCGACCTCGTTGTCCACGGTGAAGTGCTTGGCATGCAGCACCAGCGGCGCAGGATACTGCCAGATCCGGATGCCGGCATCCAGCAGCGCCTCATAGTAGGAACGCTGCGCGTGGTCCACCAGAAACTGGTCGCCGCGTTCGGAGACAAAAAGCTCCACCTGCACGCCGCGCTGCGCCGCCGTCGTAATGGCGTAAAGCAGGGAATCATCCGGCACGAAGTACGGGCTGGTGATGGAGATCCGCTCTGAAGCGGAGTACAGCAGTGAAGTGAACAGCCGCAGGTTGTTCTCCGTCGTGAAACCGGGGCCGGAGGGAACCACCTGACAGGTGATGTCGCCGGGCTTGGACGTTCCCTCATACAGGCTCAGTTCCTGTTCAAGGTTCTCGTCCGTCTCCATGTTCCAGTCGGTGGCAAAGACCACGTTGATTTCATCCACTACCGGGCCTTCGAGCCTGCTCATGAGCTCCACCCATTTGCGGCCGATCCGGTGGTTGCGGGGTTTGCGGTAGCCCGGTTCCACGAGGTTCTGCGAGCCGGTGAAGCCGATGACCCCGTCGACGACGAGGATCTTCCGGTGGTTTCGCAGGTCGGGACGCCGCCAGTGGCCGCGCAGCGGCTGGATGGGCAGCATGGGATGCCACTGAATCCTGCTGGACTTCAGCTCCCTGAGCAGCTGGCGGTAGCCCTTCACGCGCAGGGTGCCAATGTGGTCAAACAGCAGGCGCACCGTCACGCCGCGGTCCGCCGCATCCCGCAGCGCGCTGAAGAACTCCCGGGTCGCGGCGTCGTAGCTCATGATGTAGAACTCGACGTGCACGTATTTGGAGGCACCGCGGACCGCTTCGGTCATCTGGCGGATGGATTCCTCGTAGTCCCGCTGGAGTTCAACCTTGTTGCCGTCCAGGCTGGGGAGCGAGCCGAGCCGGCGGTTCAGTTCCACGGCGGAGAGCACCCAGTCCGGGCCTGAATAGGAGGAGGACTCCGCTTCGAGTTCGCGGGTGTTTTCACGAACTCTTTTGTTGATCATGGTCTGGCGTTCAACCCGCTGTTCGGAGAGCCGGTGGTTGCCGAACAGCGCGAACACGATGATTCCCGGGACGGGCAGGAAGAAGATGGCCAGCAGCCAGGCCATGGCAGTGGTGGGACGCCGGTTTCCCGGCACCACGCCCAGGGCGATGATCCGGATTGCGAAGTCGAGGATCGTCAGGCTCGTCGCAAGCCAGTTAGGAGCAGTAACCGTCCACCACACGTGCGCTAATCCCTCCGACCACCCAACCGTCCCTTCAGCCTAGCGCCCGGGATCCCGCACCTCGGCCACTAGGCTTGCTGTATGACTGTTTTGGTTTTCCTCGATCCCGCATATCCTGCCGGCCGCACCGCGGATGCCTCCGTGCCTGCGCTGATGGCAACGGACCTTGGGGCGACCCGCGGAGACGGCGTTTTCGAATCGATGCTGGCAGTGGACGGGCACCCCCGGAAACTGGCAATGCACCTGGAGCGGATGGCGTCCTCCGCGGCCGCGCTGCAGCTGGACTTTCCGTCACCGCAGGTGTGGGAGCCTGCCATCGCGACGGCGCTTGCTGAGTTCGCCCGCGTGCACGGTGCCGTGCCCGCCGTGGTGAAGCTGATGCTTACCCGGGGCCCCGAGGGCGCCGGCAGCCCGACGGCGTGGGTGGCGGCGTCGCCCGTTCCGGAGTCCAGTGCCCGGCAGCGGAAGGAAGGCCTGGACGTGCTGCTGCTGGACCGCGGCTACGACTCCTCCGTGGCTGAGCGCGCCCCCTGGCTGCTGCTCGGCTCCAAGACGCTGTCCTATGCGGTGAACATGGCGGCTATCCGGTTCGCCAAACAGCACGGCGCTGATGACGTCATCTTCACGTCCTCCGACGGCAAGGTCCTGGAGGGTCCCACGTCCACCGTTGTGCTGGCCGTGGTTGAAGACGGGGTAAAGACCCTGCTCACGCCGGAGCTTGAAAGCGGCATCCTGCCCGGAACCACCCAGAGCGCACTGTTTGCCGCGGCAGAGAAGGAAGGCTGGCAGCTTGGTTACGGTCCGCTGGAGCCTTCGCACCTGATGCAGGCCGACGGCGTGTGGCTGGTCTCCAGCATCCGCCTGCTCGCGCCGGTGAAATCGATCGACGGCAACCCGGTGCGCTTCTCCCCGGAGCTCACCGATGAGCTGGCCGCACTGGTGGAAACCGTCCTGTAGCGCTTCCCCTCATACCGCGGCGGGCGCAGCCGGCTGGCTGTCCCGCCCGGTGTGAAGGACTGCTAGGACAGGATGAAGTTGAACGTCCCGGCGGCCGCAGCAGCCCACACTGCGGCTGCGGCCAGTCCGACGCCGTAGGCCAGGACCCTCAGATCGATCCGGCTGAAGGTGGACGCCCGGGCCCAGGTCCGCTCCCCGCTGCCAAAGCCGCGCGCCTCCATGGCTACGGCCAGCCTGGTGGCCCGCCGGATGGCCTGGATGAGCAGGGCAAGGCCCTGACCCAGGAAGTTGCGGAACCTCCCCAGCGGAGAGGCTGCGGCATCCGCCCCGCGGGCGTGCCGTGCAAGTCCCAGCGTTCGCCACTCCTGGACCAGCAGGCCAACCAGCCGCATCGCGGCCAGTGCCCCGAGAACAAAACGGGAAGGCAGCCGAAGCCGCTGGGCCAGCGCGTCCGCCAGGTCTGTCGCATCGACGGTGACCAGCAGGAAGATCCCCGGCAGCGCGATCGCCAGCCCGCGCAGGCCAATCGCGATACCGGCGGCCACCGAGTCAGTGGTGAACAGCAGCGGCCCGGCGTCAAGCAGCACCTCTCCGGTTTTCTCCGCGAGCAGGGCGGTGCCGTAGGCGCCTATGGCCGCGGCAATCAGGAGCGGCCAGATCCGTTTCACCAGGGTCCACGGATTGATCCGCAGCAGTGGCAGCAGGGCCAGTTCTCCGGCCAGCACCACGGTGGCGCTGACCCAGTCCACCGTCAGCAGCACCGCGATGGTGACAGCGACGGCGGCGCCCAGAGTGGAGAGCGGATTCGCCGCTGCCAGCCGGGACTGCCGCGCGCCGGCAGCCGTTCCCGCAGCTGAGGCTCGGACCGTACCGGCGCTCATGCTGCTGCTCCTGCTGCCGGTTCGGCCGGCTGCAGGCGGGCGGTGCCGTCCTGTGCCCGGAGGACCCGCCCGCCAAGCGCCGCGATGAATTCACGGTCGTGCGTCACCGAGACGACGGCGCAGCCGGAGTTCCGGCGCAGCTCGCCCAGCAGGGAGACCAGTTCCCGCCACGTATTCGCATCCTGTCCGAAGGTCGGTTCGTCCAGCAGCAGGATGTCCGGTGACGTGGCGAGCATGGTGGCCACGGAGAGCCGGCGTTTCTCCCCGCCGGAGAGAGTGAAGGGGTTGACCTGCAGGAGCGCAGTCAGCCGCAGCCGCTGGGCCAGTTCCTCCACGGTGGCCTGGACTTCAGCGTCGCTGCGCCCGGCCCGCCGCGGCCCGAAGGCCAGTTCGTCCCGGACTGAGCCGGTAAGGAATTGGTGTTCCGGTTCCTGGAACACCGTTCCGATCCGGGTCACCAGCTGCGCGGACTTCCACCTGGACGGGGTGCTTCCCGCGTCCCTGGCCAGTGCCGGGGCTGCGGCAAGGTTTCCGCCGCGGGGACGCAGCAGGCCGCCCAATGTCAGCGCCAGCGTGGACTTTCCGGCGCCGTTGGGTCCGGTGATGCCGAGGGCGTCTCCGGCGTGCAGAGTCAGGTCAACCTCGGCGAGCACGGCCGGACCCCTGGGAGTACGTGCCACCTCGAGTCCGTCCGCGCTCAGCAGGAGCGGAGCGGAGTCGGCCGGGGGAAGCGGCGGCGGCACGCTGAGTTCGGCTCCGGGGAGCCAGACCCCGGCTTCTGCCAAACGGACACGGGTCCGTTCCGCGGTGAGGACTTCCCCAGGCGGGCCGTCAGCGAGCAGTCCGCCGCCGGCGTCGAGCACTATCACCCGGTCCACCAGCTCAGCCCAGGCGGCGACGCGGTGTTCCACCACAATGAGCGTGGCTCCGGTTCCCTCCAGCACCCGTTCCACCGAGTCGCGGATTTCCAGGACACCGTCCGGGTCCAGGTTTGCGGTCGGTTCGTCGAGCAGCAGCAGTCCCGGAGACATCGCCAGGATTGAAGCCAGCGCCAGGCGCTGCTTCTGGCCGCCGGAGAGGGCCGCGGTTGAATGCCCCAGCGGCACCTGGAGTCCGACGTCGTCCAGTGCCGAGTGGACCCGTTCCCAGATCTGCGTCCTGGGAACGCCAAGGTTTTCTGCGCCGAAAGCCACCTCGTCGCCCACCCGGGAGAGCACAATCTGCGACTCTGGGTCCTGCAGCAGCAGCCCTGCCCGGCCTCGCGCGGCCTGCGGGTGAACGCCGTCGAGCTGCAGCGAACCGGTTTCCGTGCCGCCGGTGTCCTCGCCAAGAACTCCGGCCAGCGCGTGCAGCAGGGTGGACTTGCCCGCTCCGGAGGCTCCCAGCAGGAGTACCCGCTCCCCCGGACTAATGTCGAAGGACACACCGGCAACGGCCTGGGCCTTGCGTCCGGCGTGCCGCCATCCCCAGTCCCGGGCGCTGACCGCAACGGGATTAGCTCCGGCCATGGTTTACGCGTCCGCCGTGCGCCCGGAGGCAAAGGCGGAAAGCACTCCGGTGCGGGCCAGCGCCCTCACCGCCAGCCAGGAGAGCAGGCCGGCCAGCAGCAGTCCGGACACCATGGCGAAGACGGTGTACAGCACCCGCCACTGGAGGGCCCATTCAGGCATGTACAGGATCGATTCGCTCACCCCGAGGAAAAGGCCGGCGCCAAGGCCTGCCAGCAGCGCGACGGGCAGGGTGAACTTCCGGTACAGGAAGAGCAGGAACACCAGTTCGGCGCCCAGGCCCTGGATGGCTCCGGAGAGCAGTACTGAAAGTCCAAACTGGGTTCCCAGCACACCGGACACGGCGGAGGCGAGCACCTCGCAGTACAGCGCGGCGCCGGGTTTGCGGATGATCAATGCGCCCAGGACACCGGCGATCAGCCAGCCGCCGGTGTAGAGCCCGGCCAGCGGGGGGAAGGCCACGAACAGTGCGGCCGCTCCGCCGTAGGCCAGGGACCAGGCCCAGAACACCACACCGGTGGCGACGGCAAGGACGGAGGCGACGACGATGTCCACCACCCGCCAGGATGACCGGATTGGCGCTATGGATCGAGTGGATTCCTGCATGGAAGGTTCCTCCTGGGTTCAGGAGGGGAGGGAAAACCGCCGGCGGCGGTGCACCCCTGAGATCTCGACTCCCTTCGCCGGTACTAACCGGAGCAGGTTCGAGGGTCTGCGGCTTGGTCCGCACTCTCAGCGCCCGAAAACCGGCATCCGGATTCCTCCGGAGCCGGGAAGCGGCGCTCCCCTGTCGTGTGTATGCGTGGTCCACTGTACACGCAGTGCCGCGTGGAATCCGGGTGCGGCAGGTAGCGTAGGGGGAAACACCAACGCACAACACCAAGGAGCACTTATGAACCTGATCCTGAAACTGCTGGGTACCGGTGTCAGCGTGGGCGCAGGACTGGCCTCCGCAAAGATCCTGGACTTCGTCTGGACCAAGGCCACGGGCAATGAGCCGCCCAAGGACAAGGACGGTGCCCTGGACGCGAGCCTGCGCTCAGCAGTCGTCTTCGCACTGGTTTCCGGTGCGGTCAGCCAGGTCATCCGGGTGCTGACCAACCGCGGCACGCAGCGCGCAATCGCCCGCTACAACCGCACCCCCGAGGTCGTCTAACCCGCATCCACGAGATACCAGAAACTGCCCGTATGAGCGGGCAGTTTCTGCTATCTGGATGAACGTATGCCCCGCAGCGTCAGCCTTCGCGGCTGCGCCCGGGCGGCCGGTTGGCAGCTTCCGCTTCGGCACGCGTGCGTGCAAGATCCTCATCGCTGAGATCACCGGTGTAGTAGGTGCCGTCCGGCTCCTGCCCGGGATCGTCGTCGATCTTCGGATCCGCTTCGGAGTCAGCGGCTTCCTTTTCCTCGGTAGCTTCAAACATCAGCTGCTGTGCCCGCTCGACGACGTCATCCAGCTCATCGATGGTCAGCAGCTCCGGCCGCAGGTGCTTGGTGCGGTAGCCGGCACGTCCCACCATGTGGGCGGACACGGGTGCGGTGAGCAGCATAAAAATCCAGCACAGGGCCAGGACCGGCAGCAGTACCCAGCTGCGGAACTCCACGGCCATGGCCAGCAGGAAGAGCAGCAAACCGAGCACCTGCGGCTTGGTGGCCGCGTGCATTCGGCTCATCAGGTCGGGGAAGCGGGTGAGGCCGATCGCTGCGGCGAAGGACATGGTGGCACCACCCAGCAGCAAAGCCGCCACGATCACGTCAATCATGGTTTCACTCATGGCTACCTCCGGTCCGTCACGAAGCGGGCAACCGTCACGGAGCCGATGAAGCCGATCAGGGAAATCGCGACCAGCAGGGCAAGGTAATCGAGGTTCCGGTTCACGACCATGTCCACTATCAGGGCACCGCCTACGATGGCCAGCAGTACGTCGGCGGCAAGGACACGGTCAAGGATCGAAGGTCCGCGGACAATGCGAAAGATGGCACCGGCGGCCGAGACGGCCAGCATAACGGACACGATGATGATGGCTGCAGTCATCGGCTGACCTCCCCTTCGCGCAGCTCCTTGAGGTCCTTTTGTTCTGCCCGGACCAGTGCCAGATCTTCCCGGGTCCCCATCATGCGGATCAGCCAGGACTCGGTGGCACGCACGTCATCACGGACCTTTTCCGCTGCTTCCTGGCTGTTCACGCCCAGGCAGTGCAGATAAAGGGTGGAGGTGGAACGGTCCACTTCCACCACCAGCGAGCCCGGGATCAGGGAGAGTGCGTGGCCGGTGGCGGTGACCAGCAGGTCCGAGTGGCTGCGCAGCTTCACCGCGACCACGGCATTCTTGATCCGCGGCCCGTGGACGGTGGCCAGCCAGAGGACGTGGACACTCGCGATCACCAGTTTGTAGAGGAACCGGACCCCGAAGCCCGCCGCGTACAGGACGTTGAACCGGCCGGACAGGTCCACCGGAGGCAGGTAGAAGATGTTGGTGACAACAAACGCGATGATGGCACCAAACACCAGGTTGCCCAGGCTGAAGTCCTGCCAGAGCGCTCCCCAGAGGAGCACCAGCCAGATGATCAGCGGCAGTTCCTTCAGCAGCGGAATCCGCGGGTGGTTGCGCATGCGGGCCTTTTGAGTCACGGTGCGCTCCCTTCGCCGAGGACTGCTTCAATGTACGGCGTGCGGTCCAACAGGTCCTGGGCTGCGTCATCGCTCAGCGAGAACAGCGGACCGGCCAGCACAGTGAGGGAGACACCCAGGGCCACCAGTCCCACCGTGGGGTAGACCATGGACTTCGGCAGCAGGTTCACGGTGGAACGGCCGCCGAAGCGTCCGCTGCTGTGCCCGCTCACGTTCCCGGAGTCGCGGACAGTGCTGCCGTCCGTTGTTGTGGCCAGCAGGATCGGGTCCGGATGGACTGCGTCTTCGGGAGTGCGCCAGAACGCACGGTTCCAGACGCGCGCCATCACCAGCAGGGTCAGCAGTGAGGTCAGCACGGAGGCGGCAACCAGCACGTACGCCAGCGGCGTACCCAGCTCGACGCCGGCCTGCATCAGGCCCAGCTTTCCGAGGAAGCCGGAGAACGGCGGAATCCCGGCGAGGTTGATGGCGGGAATGAAGTACAGCACTGCCAGCAGCGGCGAGAGCCGGGCCAGTCCGCCCAGGCGGTCCATGTTGGCCGTTCCGCCGCGCCGTTCGATCAGGCCGGTCACCAGGAACAGGCTGGTCTGGACGGTGATGTGGTGGACCACGTAGAACACCGCCGCACCGATGCCCACGATCGAGGCGATCGCCAGACCGAACACCATATAGCCGATGTGGCTGACCAGGGTGAAGGAGAGCATACGTTTGATGTCCGTTTGCGCCAGCGCGCCCAGGATGCCCACCAGCATGGTCAGTCCGGCCACCACCATCAGCAGCGTGTTGATCCGGTCTCCCGGGAACAACAGCGTCTCCGTGCGGACCATGGCGTAGACGCCAACCTTGGTCAGCAGACCGGCGAATACCGCAGTAACGGGTGCCGGCGCGGTGGGATAGGAGTCAGGCAGCCAGAAGGACAGCGGAAACACGGCGGCCTTGATGCCGAAGGCAACCAGCAGCATCAGGTGCAGCATCATCTGCGTTCCCGGATCCAGCTCGCCCAGCTTGATGGCAAGGTCTGCCATGTTCACGGTGCCGGTCGCGGCGTAGATCATGCCAATGGCGGTAAGGAAGAGCACAGAGGAAATGACGCTGACGACGACGTAGGTCACGCCGGCGCGGATCCGGGGCGTAGTGCCGCCCAGGGTCATCAGCACGTAGCTGGCAGTCAGCAGGATTTCGAAGCCGACGTACAGGTTGAAGAGGTCACCGGCCAGGAAGGCGTTCGAGACGCCTGCCACCAGGATCAGGTAGGTCGGATGGAAGATTGAGATTGGTCCGTCTTCATCGCCGTCGGTCATACCCTGGCCGGCGGCGTAGATAAGCACCGCAAGGCTGATGGCCGTGGACACCACGAGCATCAAGGCGGAGAACTGGTCCACCACCATGGTGATGCCGAACGGCGGCATCCAGCCGCCCAGATTCACTGCCTGCGCTCCGGTTTCCCAGACTGCCGCCAGCAGGAAACACTCCAGAGCCAGGGTCAGGGTCAGCACGCTGATGGAGACGATCCGCTGGGACCGCTGGTGCCGGATGAGGAGGAAGGCCAGCGCCGCGCCGAGGAACGGCAGGACGACGGCGAGCGGGGCAAAACTGGAAGCGTTCATCGTTTTGCCTCTCCTGTAGGACCGGTGCCCTGGCCGCGCTGCGAGCCGGGTGCTTCTTCGGCCTCGTCAGCCGGCGTGAACTCGGTCGTGTCCTCGGGGACATCGGCGTCGTCTTCCGCGTCGTAGCTGCTCTGGCTGGCCACGCGGCGGTCTTCGATATCGTCCTGGACCTCATCCTGGCGCCCCAGGACCCAGGACCGGTAAATCAGGCCGAGCATAAACGCCGTCACGGAGAAGGAAATCACGATTGAGGTAAGGATAAACGCCTGCGGAAGCGGATCGTTGTAGTCCTCCGGCGGAATCTCTGAACTGAACAGCGGCGCCAGTCCCTGGAAGCCGCCGGTCGCCAGCAGCAGAAGATTGGTGGCGTTGGCCATCATGGCCAGGCCCAGCACCACCCGGGTGAGGCTCCGTTCCAGGACCAGGTAGATCCCGGCAGCATAGAGTGCGCCCATGATGAGCAGCAGCGTGATGTTGACGCTCATCGGGACACTCCTTCCGTTTCAAGCATTTCGGGTTCGGGTTCCACCAGGTCCTCGTCGTCGTCATCGGAACCGCCTTCGGAGCGTTCATCGATTTCCGAACCGAGACTGCGCAGGACGTCGAGGACCAGGCCAACCACCACCAGGTACACACCGATGTCGAAGATGGTCGAGGTGACGAACTTGACGTCGCCGAAGACCGGCCAGGTGAACTCGATGATGGCGCTCTGCAGCACCTGTCCGCCGAAGAAGAGCGGGGCTGCTGCGGAGAGCGCTGCCAGGCCCAGGCCACCGCCGAGCAGTGTGCCGGCGCTGACGGGGGTGGCTTCGGCAAGTTCGAAGCGGCCGCCGGCCAGGTAGCGGATGGTCAGTGCCAGTCCGGCCATCAGGCCGCCGGCGAAGCCGCCGCCCGGTGAGTTGTGGCCCGCAATAAGCAGGTAGATGGAGAAGATGATCACCGAGTGGAACAGCAGCCGCGTAACCACTTCGAAGATGATGGAGCGGCGCTCAGGAGCCAGCGTGCGGCCGGCCACCAGCCATGCTTCACGGGCCACGGAGGAGAACTTGCGGGCCAGGGCCAGGGTGGCGGCTTCCCGCTCGGAGGAGGCGAAGTGTTCACGCCCGCGGTCTACGGAGCCGGTGGCAATCTCATTGGCCCGGCGGCGCTTGTCTCCGCGCCCGCGGATGAAGATCAGGGAGGCAACACCGGTGGCAGCCATGGCCAGGACGGAGAGTTCGCCGAAGGTATCCCAGGCGCGGATGTCCACCAGGGTCACGTTCACGATGTTCACGCCGCCGCCGCCCTTGTAGGCAAGTTCGGGGTAGGACAGGGAGATGGGTTCGGCCACCCGGGATGCCATGGCAGTCATGGCGAAGACCACCATGGCGGCACCGAAGGCAATACCGAGTCCGGCCCGAAGCAGGCGCTGGCCGGTGGGTTCGCGCTTCCAGAGCCGGGCCGGCAGGGACCGCAGCGCCAGCACAAAGGCCACCAGGACGATGGTTTCCACCAGCATCTGGGTCAGGGCCAGGTCCGGGGCACCCTGCAGGGCAAAGATCAGGGCGATGCCGTAGCCGCTTACGCTCACCATCAGCACGGCCAGGAACCGCTTGTTGGCACGGGCTGCGCCGATGGCACCGATCACCACCGCTGCACCGATTACCGCCTGCAGCGGTGAATCGAACCAGTGGAAGTGTTCAGGCGTCGGCGCATTCCGCAGCACGACGGCGCTCAGCGGCGTCACGATTGCCATGCTCAGGATGACAAAAAGGTAGAAGGTCAGTGAACCGCGCTGCGTGCGTCCGGTGACCCATACAGCGGCGTCGTCCAGGATGCCGATCAGGCCGCGGTAGGAACGCTCCGCGTCGAGCGGGCTGGCCATGCTGGCCTGGATTTTCTCTACCCGTGTGCGCTGGAAGAACAGCAGGGTTCCGGCTGCAATCGTCAGTGCGGTCAGGCCCAGGGCCAGCGTGAACCCGTGCCAGAGCGCAAGGTGGGTGGCTTCGCCCTTCAGGGGGTACAGGTCCGCATACGGGCTGATGATCGTATCCAGCAGCTTCGGCCAGAGGCCAAAGAAGACGGTGGCTGCAGCCAGGATGGCGGGAGGGGCAAGGAACGGCCACGGAATGGCTTTGAACGCCGTCGGCTTGCAGGATTCCTTGCTTGCGAAGCCGCCCCAGACAAAGCGGCAGCTGTACGCGAAGGTCAGGATGGCACCGGCGACAACACCGGCCAGCAGCACGATTGCAGTGGGTGTGCCCTGTTCCTCGGCGAAATGGACGTAGGTCTCGTAGACGGATTCCTTGGCCACGAACCCGAGCAGCGGAGGAAGGCCCGCCATGGACGCTGCGCCGATCGCAGCCACAACGGCCAGCACGGGAGCCGAACGCCCGACGCCGGAAAGCTTGCGGATGTCCCGGGTACCGGCCTGGTGGTCAATGATGCCCACAACCAGGAAGAGGGTGGCCTTGAAGAAACCGTGGGCAATCAGCAGGCCCATACCTGCCACGGCGGCCTCGCGGTTGCCCAGCCCCACAACTAGCGTGAGGAAGCCGAGCTGGCTGACCGTGCCGTAGGCGAGCATCAGCTTCAGGTCATGCTGGCGCAGTGCGCGCCAGCCGCCCAGGAGCAGGGTGGCAAGGCCCAGCACGGTGATGACCGGGGTCCAGTAGGTTGTTTCCCAGAATCCCGGAGCCAGGCGTGCCACCAGGTAGATGCCTGCCTTCACCATGGCAGCAGCGTGCAGATAGGCACTGACCGGAGTGGGGGCAGCCATCGCTGCGGGGAGCCAGAAGTGGAAGGGGAACAGTGCGGACTTGGACACCGCGCCGATCAGCAGCAGCACAACCGCGACGTCGACGATGACGCCGCTGGCCACCAGGTCCGGCGCCATGGCCATGATCTCGGAGATGCGGTAGGTGCCGGCTGCCGAGCCGAGCATGATCATGCCCACCAGCATTGCCAGGCCGCCAAACGTAGTCACGATCAGCGCCTGCAGGGCTGCCCGGCGGGCCGAGAGACGGTGGGCGGCGTAGCCGATCAGCAGGTAGGACAGGATGGTGGTCAGTTCCCAGAAGATGAACAGCAGGATCAGGTCATCAGCGGTGACCAAACCGAACATCGCCGCGGCGAAGGCCAGCAGCTGGGCACCGAAGCTGCCCATTTTCGGGTCTTCCGGGCGGAAGTAGCGGGCGCAGTAGAACAGGACCAGGGAACCGACGCCCAGAATAAGGATCGCCAGGACAGCGGAGAGCGCGTCCATGCGGAACGCCAGTTCCACACGGAGGTCCGGAATCCAGGGGATGATGACCGACGGCGGTGCGTTGGGGGCGCCGGAGGCGAGGGACTGCCCGGACCCGATGTACCGCGGATAGGTAATCATCAGCCAGATGAAGGCGCCGGCTGGAACTGCGGCCAGAAGATAGAAGGCGGACCTGCCGATCCGGCGGAAGAATAAGGGCGCCACGAGTGCCACCGCAAATAGAACGGTTAGCACAAACAGCACGTAGATCTCCCGGGTTCTCTGATGGGCCTTGCAGGTCAGAACACAGCTTTAGTTATCAACGTCGGGTCGAGGGCTTTGTTTATTCTAGCGGAGGCATACGCACGGGTCATATTCGTCAGAACAGCAAATGCGGCCGCGTCCGATCACCTTCCATGCGTTTTTGCCCGCTAGCATCTGGAACATGGCTTCGATGACGCACGCAACTCCCGGACAGTCCGGGACCCCCGCTCAGGCGAGACGGCGGGAGGTTTGGGCGTGGGCCTCCTGGGACTGGGGATCGGCGTCCTTCAACGCTGTCATGACAACTTTTGTCTTTACGGTGTACCTGACATCGGATTCATTTGGTGGCGAAGATCATGCTTCCGCGGTCCTGGGAGCGGGGCTGGCCGTGGCAGGTGTGCTGGTGGCTGTGCTGGCTCCGGTAGCGGGTCAGCGGTCCGACGCCGGCGGGCGCCGCAAGCTATGGCTGGCAGTCAATACGTTTGCTGTCTGCGTTGGAACCGGGCTCTGCTTCTTTGTGTATCCGAGCGAAAACTTCCTGCTGCTCGGTGTCGCGCTGATCGCGCTGGCCAATGTGTTTTTCGAGTTCGCCAACGTGAACTACTTCGCCATGCTCAAGCAGGTCTCCACGCCCTCCACTATCGGCAAGGTCAGCGGGTTCGGCTGGGCCATGGGCTACGTGGGCGGAATCGCTGCCCTGGCGCTGGTGCTGGTGGGCTTCATCAATCCGGATATCGGGTGGTTTGGCGTCACGTCGGAAAACGGCCAGAACATCCGTGCCGTGGCTCTCTTCTCTGCCGTATGGTTCCTGGTCTTCTCGCTCCCCGTTTTCTTTACCGTCCCGGAAGTACCGCGGACCCGTGCCGCGAAGATCGGTTTCTTTGCCTCCTACGGTCTGCTGTTCCGCCGGATCAAGGCCATCTACAAGACCAGCCCGCACACCATTTTCTTCCTGCTGGCCAGTGCCGTGTTCCGGGACGGGCTGGCTGCCGTGTTTACCTTCGGCGGCGTTATCGCGGGCGGAACGTTCGGCTGGGAGCTCTCTGAGGTGATCATGTTCGCGATCTTCGGAAACATCGTGGCAGCAGCTGGTTCCTTCGCCGGCGGCTTCCTCGATGACCGGATTGGTCCCAAACCTGTGATCGTCGGGGCGCTGACCGGCCTGCTGCTGGCAGGAACGGTCATTGCGGTCCTGGGTGCGGACGACGTGAGCCTCTTTGGCCTTGAATGGACCGGGGACACCACGTTCTGGATCTTCGGCCTGGCCCTGTGCCTGTTCGTCGGACCAGCCCAGTCTGCCTCGCGTGCTTTCCTGGCACGGCTCGCACCGGACGGGGAGGAGTCGGAACTCTTTGGGCTCTACGCCACCACCGGCCGCGCCGTGAGCTTCCTGGCGCCGTCGCTGTTCGCAGCCTTCATCGCCATCTTCGGGGCGCAGCGGTACGGCATTATCGGCATTCTGCTGGTGCTGCTGCTGGGCCTGCTGGCGCTGCTGCCGGTCCGTGCCCCGGGCCGTACGCCCAAGGCAGTGGTGCCGGAGATCTAGCGGCTATTCCAGCTGCGCCACCCACTGGCGGACGACGTCGGTGAAATCCTCCATGGCCGCTTCAGCAGCAGCCCGGCTGGAGAAGGTCACCACTGCCCTGTTCCGGCCCGCCATGCGGAGCACCTTGCGCGGATCGGTGACACTGATCTGACGGTGGTCCGGCTTCGGCCTGGCGCCGGTGTGAAGAACAACCTGGATGTTCTCCGGGCGCCGAAGGCTGAAAGTGGCAAAGTCATCTCGCAGGGCAAAGTTCGGAGCACCCCACTTGATGTTCTCGCGGATCCGGGGATCCACGGAGAGAATGGCCGCACGAAGGTGGCGCACCACGGAGGACATCGGGTGGTCCAGGGCTGCCAGGTAATCCGTCAGCTCTTCTGGTTCTGCGGGTTCCATGCGCACAATGTGGCACCGTGCAGTGCCGCTGTCCACAGTATTCAGGCGCAGGCGGTGCCTGGGGACCCTAGATGCTGGTGCGGTGGAAGTTCTGGTAGCTGCGCGACGCCGTCGGGCCGCGCTGGCCCTGGTACCGGTTGCCGTAGGCACCGGATCCGTAGGCGTGCTCCGCGGGCGAGGTGAGCCGGAAGAAGCACAGCTGGCCGATCTTCGAACCGGGCCAGAGCTTGATAGGCAGGGTTGCCATGTTGGAGAGCTCGAGGGTCACGTGGCCGGAGAAACCGGGGTCGATGAAGCCGGCAGTGGAGTGCGTCAGCAGGCCGAGCCGGCCCAGCGAGGACTTGCCTTCGAGCCGGGCGGCGACGTCGTCCGGGAGGGTGACCTGTTCATAGGTGGAGCCGAGGACGAATTCGCCCGGGTGCAGGATGAAGGGCTCGTCCGGGTCCACTTCAACCAGGCGGGTCAGGTCCGGCTGGTCCAGGGAGGGATCGATGTGCGCGTACTTGTGGTTGTCGAAAAGCCGGAAGTAGCGGTCGATCCGTACATCGACGCTGGATGGCTGGACCATGGCCGGGTCGTAGGGATCAAGAACGATCCGCTCGTCTGCAATTTCGGCTCGGATGTCGCGGTCAGATATCAGCACCTTCTAAAAATAGCGCATCCTCATGCCTGCTTGATTTCGGTGCGCACGGCGTAGAGCTCGGGGAAAAAGGTCAGGTCCAGGGCGCTGCGCAGGAAGTGCGCGCCGGAGGATCCCCCGGTGCCCCGCTTCATTCCAATGGTCCGCTGAACGGTCAGCAGGTGGCGGAAGCGCCAGAGCTGGAAGTTGTCCTCCAGGTCCACCAGTTCCTCGCACGCCTCATATATGTCCCAGTTCTCCGCGGGGTTTTCATAGACATCGCGGAAGATGCCCATCAGGGCGGCGTTAAAGACGTGCGCCTGCGTCACGTCGCGCTCCAGCAGCTCCTCCGGTACCGGGTAGCCGCGCCGGCTTAGTGCCGCGATGAACTCGTCGTAGACACTCGTGGCCGCCAGCAGCTCCGCCAGCAGTGCCTGGGCCTGCGGGTCGGAGCGGAACACCTCCAGCATGGCGGCGTTCTTGTTTCCCAGCAGAAACTCGACGGCGCGGTACTGGTAGGACTGGAACCCCGATGAGGCTCCGAGCTCGCCCCGGAATTCGGCGTACTCGGACGGCGTCAGCGTGGCCAGGACGGACCACTGCTCAGTCAGCGACCTCTGGATGTGCTTGATCCGTGCGATCCCCTTCATGGCAGAGCGGAGGTCGTCAGCCATCAACCTGGCTCGGACACCGCGCAGCTCGTGCAGGACCAGCTTCAGCCAGAGTTCCGAGGTCTGGTGCTGGATGATAAACAGCATCTCGTCATGGTGCCTGCTGACCGGATGCTGTGCTGAGAGCAGCTCATCGAGGCCCAGGTAAGAGCCGTAGCTCATTTTCCGGCTGAAGTCCCGCTCGATCCCTGGCTCCGGGTCCCTGGTGTTCCGGTCTACGCTCATCGCTGCTCCGTTGCTGGCTCGTTGGCTGCCTCTGTGCCCTTATGCCGCTTCATATCCTGCGTTGCACGGCTGCGTTGTCTTCCGTACCCGGTACACGGTAGCCGGGACGCCGCACCAATGGCTTCTACGCCACGGGCCAGCTGTGGAAGACTGGCCGTTTATGCATCCGACCCTCCAGAGGAGGCCCCCCTTGGACAACGGCACCAACGGCACCGAGAACAGCACCAACGGCACTGAAGACCACCACCAGGAAACCGGCGCCCCGGCAGGCGCCCAGCCCGGATCGCCTGAGCCCGATACGGAACTGGAGCAGATCATTGTTGCCGGCCAGGCCGGGACGGCCAGCAACAAGGACGTCATCACGGCCATCTGGAACTCGGAGCTGCTCAGCGTCGGCCGGCTGACTGTTGAAGACGACCCGGCGAGCTTCCAGGCTCTGGTCCTGAAGTCCCCGGAAGGCGCGGCGCCGGTCGCAGCAACCTTCACGGACGCCAGGCGCATTCCGCCGCGCATCCGCGACACGGCTCCGATCATGGTCAAGGCATCCGGGGAGGCGACCCTGCGCAGCATCGCCCCGGGCTACGGGTTGGCAATCAACCCGGGCAATCCGCTGGGACTCGAACTCGGCCCCGAGGGCGTTGAGGCCGTAGTCGCAGCCTTTGGCGGTGCACCGGCAGCCGGCGCGGACAGCGCCGACGGCTAGACTGCCTAACCTCCCGGCGCCCTCCGCAATCGGGGCCCACCATGGTTTTAGGTTGCCCTTTGGCCAACAGGACCCGGTTTTGCCTGCCCGGCCTTGCCGTGGGGGTGGCGGCGCATAGTCTGGGGAAACTCACTACAGATGGAGGGCTGTAAAGTGACCTGTTTCCCAGCTTCCCCAATGAACTGCTCGATCGTTCCGCCGTATCTGCTGTCCCGGATCGCTGAACGACCCGACAGGATGGCCGGCGCCGCCGATGCTGCCCGTCGGACCCTCATGGAGTTCAACTCCGTGGCGGAAACCCGGCAGCTCGGCCGCACCGCCAAGGCGCCGTCATCGGGCACCGCCTTCAGTCCCAAACTCCGCCGCACCGTCTTTGACGCCATGCAGCGGCAGGAGCTGCCCGGGAGGGAAGTGCGGGCCGAAGGCGCTCCCCCTACAGGGGATCCCGCAGTGGACGAAGCCTACGACGGTCTGGGCGCTACCTACGCCCTCTTTGAGGACGCTTACGGGCGGTCCTCCGTTGACGGCGCGGGACAGCCGCTGCTTGCCACCGTCCATTACGGCCGCGACTATGACAACGCCTTCTGGGACGGGGCCCAGATGGTCCTCGGCGACGGTGACGGTGAAGTCTTCGAGCGGTTCAGCAAGTCCCTGACCGTGATCGGGCATGAACTGACCCACGGCGTCATCCAGTACACGGCCAAGCTGGTGTACCAGAGCCAGGCCGGCGCTCTCAACGAATCCGTGTCCGATGTATTCGGCAGCCTGGTGGAACAGCGGCTTCGGGGACAAACGGTGACCGACGCGTCCTGGCTGATTGGCGAGGGCCTCTTTACCCCCGAAGTCAGCGGATCGGCGCTCCGGTCCCTGGCCGCTCCCGGAACGGCATACGACGACGACGTCCTGGGCAAGGACCCGCAGCCGGCCAGCATGTCCGGTTACGTGGAAACCACCTCGGACAACGGCGGTGTGCACCTAAACTCGGGAATCCCCAACCATGCCTTCTATCTCACCGCCATGCGGCTTGGCGGCTACGCCTGGGAACGCGCAGGCCAGGTCTGGTACGACACCATCACGGAGCCGAACTTCCCCGCAGACTGCACCTTTGCGCTCTTCGCTTCCGCCACCATCACGGCGGCGGAAAAGCGCTACGGTGCCGGAAGCGAAGAAAGTTCTGCTGTGCAGGCCGCATGGCAAGAGGTTAATGTCATGGTATGAGACTGGTTGTGGTGCGTACCGGAGGTATGGCTGGCATGCGACGCACGTGGAGCAGCGAGGTGAGTTCCCAGGAAGCCGAGGAACGCTGGCTTCCTCTGCTCCAGGACCCGCCGCAGGAGTCCGCCGGCGGTCCGGACCGGTTTACCTATGAGATCAGCGTTGGCCAGCAGGCCGTCACCATTCCCGAGACTTCACTCAAGGGGCGGTGGCGGGAGCTGGTGGACCGCGCCCGGGACGGCGAGGAGGCACGCCGGGCTTAGGCTCCGGTCCATCGGCCGGTTTCCGGCGACGGCACCGCTGCAACGGGTTTATGCTGCTGGTGCCAAAGACATGTAAAGTGGTTTGTTGTGCCGGTAGCTTCACCGGCTCTTGCGGGCGTAGCTCAATGGTAGAGCGCTAGCTTCCCAAGCTCGATACGCGGGTTCGATTCCCGTCGCCCGCTCCAACACGGTGATTTTTCTGCACCCCCGGTCTGCGGACCGGGGGTGTTTTCGTTGCCGGCAGCCGGGCCGGAGGGCAGGCGTACACTTGAACACGCTATGAACCGGAAAATGTTTAAGTCCAAAATCCACCGGGCCACCGTTACCCATTCAAACCTCCACTACGTCGGATCCGTGACTGTGGATGAGGATCTGCTCGACGCAGCCGACATTCTTCCGGGTGAGCTGGTTGCAATCGTGGACGTGGACAACGGCTCCCGGCTGGAGACCTACACCATCGCCGGCGAACGCGGCTCAGGCGTCATTGGCATCAATGGTGCCGCTGCGCACCTGGTGAACATCGGGGACAAGGTTATCCTGATCACCTACGCGGACATGACCACGGAGGAAGCCCGTTCTTACGTGCCGGCCGTAGTGCACGTAGACGCCGGCAACCGCATCCTCGAGCTGGGCAGCGATCCGGCCGAGGCACTCACCCCCGGCACCGAGCGGCCGCCGCTCGCCGTCTCCCGGGGCTAGGGCCCCTCCCCTCTTCTTCCACTGAACCACCGGCCCGGCGCCCGGCACGAACTGCCGGCGGTTACTGGCGCACTACTCACATTTTCGGCCGCAACGAGCCGGCCCTACGCACCCTTTTGCTGCCCCGGACACGGTTGGATAACAGTTGGCACCCCTGCCACCTGAGCTTTCGCGGCTTTACCCCGGGAACTGTGGCGCAATGCACCTTGCAGGGCATATGGTCGATCGAAAGGTTGCTGAGCTTCCTTTCGCGGAACATCACTGAAGTCCATGCCTACGACGAGGTGGAGGCATATACCCATGCCACAAGGTGCAAAACATCACGGCAGACACCGGATGAGGAAGTCTGCAGCTGCGGGGTTCGCCCTCGCCGTCGGTGCCACTCTGCTGGCAGGCTGCAGTTCGGATTCCGGTTCTGCGCCGACCCTGACGTGGTACATCAACCCGGACGACGGCGGGCAGGCCGAACTCGCGAAGCGGTGCACTGACGCTGCGGGCGGCGCATACACCATTGAGACTTCGCTGCTTCCCAACGATGCCCCGTCGCAGAGGGAGCAGCTGGCGCGGCGGCTCGCGGCCGGGGACACCAGCATGGACATCATGAGTCTGGACCCGCCTAACGTCCCCGAATACGCGGAACCAGGCTACCTGGCCCCAATTCCTGATGATGTGCGTGAACGCACCACTGCCAATGTCCTGGAAGGCGCCCTTGCCGGAGCCACCTGGAAGGACGAAGTAGTCGCCGTCCCGTTCTGGGCCAACACGCAGATTCTCTGGTACCGCAAGTCCGTGGCCGAAGCAGCCGGTCTGGACATGACCCAGCCCGTCACCTGGGACCAGCTCATCGAAGCGGTAGCCAGCCAGGACAAGTACCTGAGCGTCCAGGGCGCCCGGGCCGAGTCGATGACCGTGTGGGTGAACGCACTGATCGAATCCGCCGGCGGACAGATTGTGGAGAACCCTGACGCACCGGCCGACGAGATCCGGCTGGGCATCGACTCCGACGCCGGAAGGAAGGCCGCCGAAATCGTCTCCACCATCGGCAAGGAAGGCCTCGGCGGCCCGGGTCTTCCGACCCAGACCGAAAACTTCTCCATGATCCAGTTCCAGGGTGACAAGGGTGCCTTTATGGTCAACTACCCCTTCGTCTGGCCCGCGACCAACGCAGCCGTCGAGGAAGGTTCCCTGCCTGCTTCCCTGATCGATGACATTGGGTGGGCCCTCTATCCGCAGGTCAACGAGGGTGAGGATACTGCTCCCCCGCTGGGCGGCATCAATCTGGGCGTTGGATCCAAGAGCAAGCATCCGGATCTGGCATACGAGGCAATCGAGTGCATCGTCAGCCCCGAAAACCAGGCCTACTACTTCGCCACGAACGGCAATCCTCCATCCAACCCGGACGCATACAACGCTCCCGAAGTGGTGGATACGTTCCCCATGGCAGGGACGATCCGTGAATCGCTCGACCTGGCCAAACCCCGCCCCCAGACTCCGTACTACAACGAAATCTCCACCGGCATCCAACAGACCTGGACACCGCCGCAGGACGTCAATCCGGACACCACGCCGGAAACCAGCCAGCAGTTCATACTTGAGGTCCTGAGGGGAGAGAGACTGCTATGAGTACGTCAGTTGAGACACGTGCCTCCGCCGGCGGCCGTCCCAAGGGACGGAAACCCGGACTAAGCGACCGGGCCAAGGCTGAACGCCGGCTAGGGTTCTGGCTGGCCGGACCCGCGTTCATCATCATGCTGGCTGTGACGGCTTACCCCATCCTGCTGGCGTTGTGGGACTCGCTCTTCAAGTACCGCCTCACTGCCCCGGATGACAGGGAGTTCGTCTTTCTCAGCAACTACGCCACCATCCTCACCGATCAAGTGTTCTGGCGGGACCTGGGCGTAACCCTGCTGATCACCGTGATTACGGTGATCATCGAACTGGTCCTCGGCTTCGCTCTAGCCATGGTCATGAACAGCGCCCTGAAGGCTGTCCGGGGCTGGCTGCGGACAGCGATTCTGGTTCCATACGGCATCATCACCGTGGTGTCGGCGTTCGCCTGGTTCTACGCCTTCGACATCAACTCCGGCTACGTGAACCACTGGTTCAGCTGGGTGCCCGGCATCAGCACCGACCTGAACTGGTTCGCTGACTTCGGCACGGCTATCACCGTCATCATGGCTTCGGAGATCTGGAAGACGACGCCGTTCATCTCGCTGCTGCTGCTGGCCGGCCTGGCGCAGGTACCCGGCGAGCTCACGGAGGCGGCAGAAGTCGACGGCGCGACCTGGTGGCAGCGGTTCACCCGGGTGATCGTGCCGAACATGAAGGCCGCCATCATGGTGGCAGTCCTGTTCCGGGCACTGGATGCCTTCCGCATCTTCGACAACGTCTACATCATGACCAGGGGCGCCTACGGCACTGAAACCCTGTCGCTCCTGGCGTACCGCACATCCATCACCCGGCTGGAGATCGGCATGGGCTCGGCGGTGTCCGTCCTATTGTTCCTCTGCGTGATCCTGATCTGTTTCGTAGCGATCAAACTCTTCAAGGTGGATTTGACCGGCGCACGAGGGGGCAACTAAATGAAATCGTCACCGATACGCAGGCGCATAACCTGGACCATAATTTCCATCCTGGTGATTATCTACGCGCTGTTCCCCGTTGCATCCATATTTGCGACGTCGTTCAAGCTCCCCAGCGACCTGACCTCCGGCAACTTCCTGCCGACCACCTGGTCCACGGTGAACTATGAGCAGATCCTGGTCGGAGACGCCCAGGAGCTGTTCCTCTCCGCGCTGCGGAACTCGATCGGCATCTCACTGATCGCCACCTTCATCGCCGTCGTGCTGGCAACGCTCTGTGCCTACGCCATTGCCCGCCTGGACTTCCCGGGCAAGCGGCTGGTGCTGACCACGGCCCTCGGCGTCTCGATCTTCCCGGTCATCTCGATCGTGACCCCGCTGTTCAACCTCTGGCGGAACATCGGTCTGTACGACACCTGGCCCGGATTGATCATCCCTTACCTCTCGCTCACCCTGCCCATTTCCATCTGGACCCTGGCCGCGTTCTTCCGGCAGATTCCCTGGGAACTGGAGCAGGCAGCTCAGGTCGACGGCGCCACCACCTGGCAGGCGTTCCGGAAGGCGATCGTTCCGCTCGCCGCTCCCGGCGTCTTCACGACGGCAATCATCGCGTTCTTCATCGCCTGGAATGACTTCGTGTACGGGATCTCGCTCACCTCAACCTCGGCTGCACGGCCGGTGCCGGCGGCTCTGGCATTCTTCACCGGCGCTTCCCAGTTCGAGGCGCCGACCGGAGCAATTTCCGCGGCAGCGATCATTGTGACCATCCCGGTCGTTGTACTCGTACTGCTGTTCCAGCGACAGATCGTATCCGGACTAACCCAGGGCGCCGTCAAGGGCTAGCCCCAGACGCACGGTACTAGAAAAGGAGCCATGAGCATGGCATCTATTACGCTCAACCATCTTGTCAAGAAGTACGGGGACGGCTTCCCCGCCGTCAACGACATCAGCCTGGACATTGCCGACGGTGAGTTCATCATCCTGGTGGGCCCCTCCGGCTGCGGCAAGTCGACCCTGCTTCGGATGATCGTGGGCCTGGAGGACATCACCTCCGGTGACCTGCTGATCAACGGGGAGCGCGTCAATGACAAGGCTCCCCGGGACCGGAACCTGGCCATGGTGTTCCAGAACTATGCCCTGTATCCGCACCTGACGGTATTCGAGAACATCGCCTTCCCTCTCCGGCTGAACAAGGGGAAGTACAACGATGAGCAGGTCAAGAAACTGGTGAACGATGCAGCTGCCACCCTGGAGCTGACCGAACACCTGGACCGCAAGCCCGCGAACCTCTCCGGCGGCCAGCGGCAGCGGGTGGCCATGGGCCGGGCGATCGTCCGCCAGGCCGACGCGTTCCTGTTCGACGAGCCACTCTCCAACCTGGACGCCAAACTCCGCGGGCAGATGCGTTCGGAGATCTCGCAGATGCAGCGCCGCCTCGGCGTCACCAGCATCTACGTGACCCACGACCAGACCGAAGCCATGACCCTGGGCGACCGGGTGGCTGTCCTGAAGAAGGGAATCCTTCAGCAGGTGGCCTCCCCCCGGGAACTCTACGAACAGCCGATCAACCTGTTTGTTGCCGGCTTCATCGGCTCCCCTTCGATGAACTTCCTTCCAGCAACGATCAAGAACGGCAACGTCCTGGAAACTGCCGTGGGCGACATCACGATCCCCCAGGACAAGGCGGCCAAGGCCGCGGGAAAGAAGGTTGTCCTGGTTGGTATCCGCCCGGAATTCTTCGAGGATGCGTCCCTTGTTGAGGGTGATAAGAAGGCCCACGGTTCCACGTTCACGGCGCCGATCACCCACACCGAATGGCTTGGCAACGAGCAGTACGGCTACATCCACTTCGATCCGACGCCCGAGGTGCGGGAACTTCTGAACAACCTGGCCAAGGACATGGATGCGGATGAACTGCGTCCGCAGATCGTGGTGACGCTCGACGCCGCCAGCCGGGTACGCGGCGGACGCAACGCCGAGTTGTGGCTGGATACGCGCAAGATCCACATCTTCGATCCCGAGACCGGAGAGAACCTCACCCGGGATCCTGAGGCCGGCGCAGAGCTGACCGAGGAAGCCAACGAGCGCCGCGCCGAAGAGATCGCCATGGCGCACGAGGAATCCAGGGAAGCGGCAGCCACCGGAGCCGATTCCTGAACTGTTCAGCCGGAAGACCCGGGAACCGCCCGCCGCGCTTCCCGGGTCTTCTGCGTCCTGCGGCGGCAGGTAACGTAAGAGCGTGCAGGCATCATCACCGGTAATCAAAGCAGTCACCATCTGGCTCACTGCCCTCATGCTCACCATCGCGGCCGCCGTCGTCGTTATTTGGCTTGTGAATGCCAAGGTCTACGGTCCGGCCAAGCAGGTTGAGAACTATCTTCAGGCCCTTCAGGACGGCAACGGCGCCCTGGCTCTGGGCATCCTCAATGCGGAGGTTCCGGACGCCAATGCGGCGCTGTTGGACGCGGAGGCGCTGAGCGCTTCCACGCAGGGACTTGAAGTGCTGGAGCTGGAGGAAGTCCCTTCGTCCGTGGACGGACGAGCGAACGTGGTGCTCAGCTACCGTCTGGCCGGGGCCCAGGGGCAGTCAACCTTCGAGCTGGAGCAGACCGGAAGCCGGTGGCTGTTCTTTGACGAGTGGAGCTTCCGGGCGCAGGAACTGCCCACCGTCCAGATCACCGCCCCCAACCAGAACGAAGCCGAGCTGAACGGCACCCGCGTACTGCTGCCCGAGGGCACCAACACCTTCGCGGCGTTTTATCCCTCCCGTGTTGCTGCCTCGTACACCAGCGGCTACTTCGAGGCGCCGGAGCAGTCAGGGCTCATCTCCGGGCCCGGGGACACGCTGGACCTTACCCTGCGCAGCCAGGCCACAGCAGAGCTCGTGGAAACCGTCGACGCCCGCGTGCACGAGTTCCTGGACAGCTGTGCCGGGGAACAGAACCGGCTGGCTCCCCCCGGCTGCCCCTTCTATCACCTAACGGACAACCGGGTGGAGCCTCCGATCACCTGGGAAATCCTCGAGTACCCCACTGTGGAGATCTCCCCGGCCGATGGCCACTGGGTACTCGCTCCGCTGGAGGGCAGGGCGCGGGTCAGCGCAACGCAGACTGATCTGTTCTCCGGAGCGCAGAGTCCGCTGGTGGAGGAAAAGGAATTCTCCTTCGGCGCCCGGCTCTCCATCACTGACGCCGGGGTGTCCCTCACCGCCGTCATCGATTAGCCCCCGTTAGAGGAGATTACAGAAACTGCCCGTATCCGGCCGGATACGGGCAGTTTCTGTTTTCTTATCTCGACGGGGGCGGGGAGCCTAGTCCAGGCCGCGGAGGTCCAGGGTCAGCTCGGTTTCGCCCCCGGCCTGCATTAGAACGGGGATGCCCCAGTCCTGCTGGTACAGGTGGCAGGCGGCATGGTCCGGGATCTCTCCCCCGGGCTCGCCGTCGCAGGCTGCAGCGCGTGCGGTGATGTGCAGGACACCCTCGGTGACGGTGTCGGACAGCACCAGTTCACGGACCAGCCCGACGGCGGTTCCCCCGCCGGAGACCAGGAGCTCTTCCGGGGAGGAGGAGATCTTCAGCTGGGTGGGATCACCCCAGCGGTCATCGAGTTTCTGTCCCTTGGGGGCTGCAAACCGTACGGTCAGGCCCAGGGCTCCGGGAGCAATGGCGGTCTTGGGCCGCTGGGTCTGCCGTGCGCCTTCGTCCACGGACTGCGCTTCCCTGGGGATCGGCAGCCGCACCAGCTGGTGCTTGTTGGCTTCCACGACCACCAGCAGCGGCTCATCGGCCGTAGAGTCCACCAGCACCCCGGACGGCTCTGCCAGGCCGCGGGAGAGCGTTGAGACGGTCTGCGTAGCCGGGTCGTAGCGGCGCACGGCGCCGTTGTACGTGTCTGCGATGGCCACCGAGCCGTCCGGGAGGACGGCGACGCCCAGCGGGTGCTGCAGGCGCGCTTCTTTGGCGGCGCCGTCGCGGTAGCCGAAGTCGAACAGACCGGTGCCGACGGCGGTGTCCACCGTGACGGCGGGCCGGCCCTCAGCCGAGGTGTCAAAACGGAGCCGGCGCAGTGCGGAGGTTTCGGAGTCAGCGATCCAGATACTGCCTTCGCCATCTTGGGCCAGGCCTGAGGACTGCGCGAACCAGGCGGCGTCTGCGTCGCCGTCGAGCAGCCCTTCCAAACCGGTTCCGGCCAGGATGGACAGTGCGCCCGTGGCGGGATCGAAGGCGAAGATCTGGTGGGTTCCGGCCATGGCCACAACGGCCTGGCCCAGTGCGGTGGACCAGAGCACATCCCAGGGGGAGGAAAGCGAGGTACCCAGCGGATCGGTTCCAAGGTCTGTGGAGGAACCGGCAGCCTGGTTCTCCGCGTCCAGCAGCCGCTGGATGCCGTTGCCGGCCACGGTGGTGACCGCGCCGGTGGCCAGGTTCACCCCGCGCAGGCGGTGGTTGACGGTGTCTGCGACGAGGACGTCGTAGTCCAGGGTCTCGGCCACGGCTGCGGGCAGCACGGCCAGGCCCTGCGGTTCGTTGAAGCGGGCTGTTCCGGCATCGCCGTCGCGCCAGCCCTTGGTGCCTTCACCGATGACGCGGCGAACGGTGGCCAAGTCCGCTTCCAGCTCCACCAGGCGGTGGTGGCCGGTGTCCGCGACCAGGAACGTTCCTTCAGGCAGCGCAACAGCCTTGCCCGGGAAGCGCAGGTCACCCGAGGTCGCTTCCGCCGGAACGTAGGGGCCGTCCCCGCGGTGCAGCGTGCCCTTGGCTTCGTGCTCGGCCACCAGCTCAGCGACCAGGGACTCCAGGCCGGCTGCGTGGCCTTCGCCGGAGAGGTGGGCCACGATGTAGCCCTCGGGGTCAATAACCACCAGGGTCGGCCAGGCACGGGCCGTGTAGGCCTGCCAGGTGGCGAGCTCCGGGTCATCAAGGACCGGGTGGTGGATTTCGTAGCGTTCGACGGCGGCGGCCAGGGCCACCGGGTCCGCCTCATGCTCGAACTTGGGTGAGTGGACGCCTACCGTGACCAGCACATCGGAGTACTTCTCCTCCAGCGGCCGCAGCTCATCCAGCACATGGAGGCAGTTGATGCAGCAGAAGGTCCAGAAGTCCAGCAGGACGATTTTGCCACGGAGGTCGTCGAGCCCCAGCTGCTTCCCGCCCGTATTGAGCCAGTTTCGGCCTTCCAGCTCGGAGGCCCGGACGCGGTATCCGGCGCGCACCGTTTCAGTCATCTGCGTTCTCCTTGGTCTGTCCTTGCATCACGTTCGGCCAGCTGGGCGAACATATTGTTGTAAGCCGTAAGTTCAGCATCGTTATTCCGTTCGGCCGCACGGTCTTTGCGTTTTGTTTCACGTGCATCCGTCCGGGACCACTGGAGAGCGACGCCGATTGCCACCAGCACCGTGGGAACTTCGCCGATTCCCCACATGATGGCACCGCCGAGCTGCTGGTCTTCCAGTGCGCTGACGCCCCAGTCACGGCCCATGTTGCCGAAGTAGGAAGCCTGGATCAGTGAGGTCTGGCCCATCACGGCCACGCCAAAAAAGGCGTGGAAAGCCATGGTGGCCAGCAGGATGACCAGCCGCAGGGGGTACGGTGCCCTGCTGGGCAGCGGATCGATGCCGATCATGGTGAGGACAAAGATGTAGCCGGTGAGCAGGAAGTGCAGCACCATCAGCTGGTGGCCCACATGCTCGCGCAGCGCGAAGCCGAACAGGTCGGAGTAGTAGAAGATCACGATCGAGCCGGCGAAGTTCACGGCGGCGAAGATCGGATTGGTAATGATCTTGGAGTAGCGCGAGTGCACCCCGATCAGGATCCATTCGCGCAGGCCCCGGCTGCCGTCGCGGCGCGGCGTCAGGGCCTTCATCGCCAGGGTGACGGGGGCTCCGAGCACCAGGAAGAGCGGGACTACCATGGTCAGCGCCATGTGTCCGAGCATGTGCGTGCTGAAAAGCACCATGCCGTACACGGCCGGGGGGCCGGAGGTGACGTAGGTCAGGGCGATCAGGCCCACGAACCAGCACAGCGTCCGCACCAGGGACCACTTGTCGCCCCGGCGGCGCAGCTTGAGGACACCGAGCACATACGCGACGCCGATGGTCGCCACGATCGCGGCCCAGAGCCAGTCGATGCGCCATTCGGTGAGGAAACGTTCCGCGGTGAGTTCCGGCGGCAGGTCGTAGCCGGTAAGGATACGGGCGGGCGAGGCGTTGGGCGGCAGTTCCTCGGGCCGGGGCGGGGCAGTGCGGGCCAGCGCTGCGGCCACACCGGAGATGGCACCCATGATGAGCAGCTCGACGCCGATCAGCTGCCAGAGCACACGCCGTGCGCTCATCGAGCGGGGAGACTCGGCCGCTGCGCTTTTGGTGGAACCGGCGGCAGGGGCCGGGAGCTGCGGGATGATCCAGCGCCGGTGCAGGAAGCCGAAGATCCCCAGCACCAGGGTGGCAGCGACCTTGAAGAGAACCAGCGCACCCCACCGGGAATCGAGCTGCTCAAGGGAGGTGATGCGCAGGGAGGCATTGACCAGGCCGGAGGCGGAGACCAGGACGAACCCGAAACCTGCCAGGGCCGAGAAGCGGCGCAGGACCACTCCGGTGATGTCTCCGAGCTGCTTGGCGATCACAACGAGGACAATGATCCCGCCGATCCACACGCACACACCGATCAGGTGCAGGCCAATCGAGTTCACGGCGGCGCTGTGGTCATCTCCGCCGGCTGCGTGGCCCACCAGCGCCATGGGCAGCAGCCCGCCCGCTGACAGTGCCAGGGTCAGGGCCAGGCCGGTCAGGGAACGTACCCCGAAGGTCAAGGTGGTCACCACGGCAGCAATGATGCTGACAGCCAGCCAGGCACGCCCCGTGGCGAAATCAGTCAGGAAGGACGCGAGCCCGTCGGTGTAGGAGGGGTCGGCGCTCAGCGGGAGACCTGAGACATCCGAGTAGGTGAGGAGCATGACGGCGATCGCGGACAGCGTCCACAGGGCAGCGGCGCCGGAGGCCAGGTACATGGCCTGGGTGAAGGCCGGATGCTCGGGGCGGGTTTCCCGTTCACCTTTGCCGAGACGGGGCCCGGCGTGCTTGGGAAGGATAAAGACGGCGAACACCAGGGCACCGATGACAGCGGCCACGGCACCGTTCTGGACCGCTTTGGCCACCGGAAGCCCCCAGCGGGTCAGGGCACCGGGGTCCGAGAGCTGCGCTGCGGCGGCCGCTCCGGTGAAGAGCAGCGCCACGCCCAGGGCGAGGACCATAATCCCCGCACCTGCAGCCAGCCAGCCGTTGCGGGCGGGATGTCCCGCCTCGGACGCCTGGCCGGCAGGATGGCCTGGCAGGGTGTTCTGGGTCTTGGCAGAGTTTGGCACGCTATCCATTCTCTACCTCTTGTAAAAATTGGGCCAATTCCTGCGGCGGTTGGACAGCCTACAGCCAACAGAGAGTGTGCTCCGGGGACCTTACAGCACGAAGGGCCGGCGCCTTTGCGGCACCGGCCCTTCGTTGAAAAGCGGAAATACTACTTCTTGGCGACAGCAGCCTTCAGCTTGGAGCCTGCGGTCAGCTTGA
>JBELZL010000036.1:0-32202 GCA_040274025.1 Arthrobacter sp.
GCGAGCAGATCCGGCGTGCCGCTGCCGGCCTGAAGCGCCTGGGCGTGGGGCCCGGAGACCGTGTAGCCCTGGTCCTCCCGAACGCTCCGCAGCATGTGGTGGCCTTCTACGCCGTGCTTCGCCTTGGGGCAGTAGTGGTGGAGCACAACCCGCTGTACACGGACCGCGAACTGCGCCACCAGTTCGAAGACCACGGTGCCACGGTTGCCATTGTCTGGGACAAGGTAGCGGACAGGATCCAGGCCCTGCCGGCGGACATTCCGGTGCGCACTATTGTTTCCATTGACCTGATCAGCGCCATGCCCCGGGCCACCCGGCTGGCCCTGAAGCTTCCCCTTCCTGCGGCCCGGCGCAGCCGCAGTGCGCTCGCCCCGGAAAAGAAGCCGCGCAGCGCCGGGCGCCGGGTAGTACCTTTCAAGGAACTGCTGGATCACCGGCCGCTGCCGCGCCGCCATCCGCATCCCAAGGCCGAAGACCTCGCAGCCATCCAGTACACCTCCGGCACCACGGCTGATTCCAAGGGTGCCATGCTCAGCCACGCCAACCTCATGGCCAACGCCGCCCAGGGCAGGGCATGGATTCCGGGGCTGCGGATGGGCAAGGAAACCGTCTACGGCGTGCTGCCGATGTTCCACGCGTACGGCCTGACCCTGAGCCTGACCTTTGCGATGAGCATCGGCGCCAAGCTGGTCCTGTTCCCGAAGTTCGACGTGGACCTGGTACTGAAGGCAGCAAAGAAGACGCCGCCCACCTTCCTCCCCGCAGTGCCTCCGATCTACGACCGGATTGTGGCCGGGGCGCAGGAGCAGGGCATCTCCCTCAAGGGCGTCCGCTTCGCCATTTCCGGCGCCATGAACCTTCCCGCCGCAACGGTGGATGCCTGGGAAAAAGCGACCGGCGGCTACCTGATCGAAGGGTACGGCCTGACCGAAACGTCACCGGTGGCCCTGGGCAACCCGATGGGCCCCACCCGCAAAGCCGGTACCGTGGGCGTCCCGTTCCCGCTGACGGACATCAAGGTGGTGGACCCGGAGGATCCCACCAGGGAACGCCGCCGCGGTGAAGCAGGGGAGCTGCTGATCCGCGGGCCGCAGGTGTTCCAGGGGTATTGGAACAAACCTGCCGAAACCCGGGCTGCGCTGCTCGACGGCGGCTGGTTCCGGACCGGTGATATCGTCTCGGTGGACGACGACGACTTCGTCACCATCCGGGACCGGATCAAGGAACTGATCATCACCGGCGGCTTTAATGTTTCTCCCTCTGAGGTCGAGGAAGCGCTCAAACGCCATCCGGCCGTAGCCGAGGCAGCCGTCGTGGGCCTAACCCGGACCGGTGGAGGAGAAGACGTGGTGGCCGCCGTCGTCGCCCGTCCGGATATGGTGTTCGACGCCGATGAGCTGCGCTCGTATGTGCGGGCGGAACTGGCTGCCTATAAGGTGCCCCGGCGTATTGTGCAGATCCCGGACCTGCCCCGGTCGTTGATCGGCAAGGTGCTCCGCCGGCACGTCAAAGAGTCTCTGCTGCACAAGGGAACCGGCCACGAGGCCGGACCTACAACCTAGACGGGGGAAAATCCATGGACAGCCAGCCCGGCTCCAGGCCGAATGTTTCCGAGCCGAGACGGCTGCAGGGGTATTGGAGTGACGGCCTCGGCCATGCTGCCCTGCGTTCCGCCCAGCTGCTTCTTGTGCTGCTGCTGGTGGGCGTGGGCATCTACGCCCTCATGCAGGTGACCCTGGTGGTCATTCCCCTGCTTCTTGCCCTGATTCTGGCCGCGGCCATTTCACCTTTCGTGAACTGGCTGCGCCGCAAGGGCTGGCCGGGGGCGCTTGCCACCGGCACGTCCTTCCTGCTGCTGCTGGCCGTCTTCGGCGGGCTTGTGACCGGAATCGTCTTCGCGGTTCGCAGCGAGTGGTCCACGCTGGTGGACCAGGCGGTGGCAGGGTTTGACGAGCTGTATTCAATGGTCCAGGACGGTCCCTTCGCTTTCGACGACGCAGCGATCTCCGACGCCCGGGACTCCGTCCTTGAGTTTGCGACCTCCTCCACCGTGGGCAACGGTGCCATCGCCGGAATCTCCGCAGCAGGATCCTTCGCCACCGGGTTTGTCCTGATGGCCGTGGTGCTGTTCTTCTTCCTGAAGGACGGGGACAAGATCTGGGCCTTCATCCTGCGCTGGTTCCGCGGGGAGCGGCGGGAGAAGGCGGCCCTTGCCGGTGCCCGCACCATGGAGGTGCTGGGCGGCTATGTTCGGGGCACCGCGATTGTTGCCGCCGTTGACGCCGTCTGCATTGGCGCAGCACTGTTCATCCTTGGAGTGCCGCTGGCGCTGCCCCTCGCCGTGATCGTGTTCGTTGGCGCTTTTATCCCGATAGTGGGCGCCACCGCCGCCGGCATCCTGGCCGCGCTGATCGCCCTCGTAGCAAACGGGCCGGTGGTGGCCCTGATCGTGGTGATCGTGATCATCGCCGTGAACCAGCTCGAGGGCAACTTCCTCCAGCCCGTGGTCATGGGCAGAACGCTAAGCATCCACGCCCTGGTGATCCTGCTGGCGCTGACAGCCGGAACGATCCTCGCCGGCATCATCGGTGCGATCCTTTCGGTTCCGATTGCCGCCGTCGGCTGGGCCGTAATCAAGGTCTGGACCGGGGAGGACACGGGCGATCCCCAGGAAGCAGCGGAGGTCGCCTCGCCCGAGCAGGATCTGGACAGCTCCGAAAAGGGAAGCACCGGGGCCGGACGGGCAGGGGATTAACCGTCCGGACCCGGTGCGGTACTGGGGGCCGGTCAACACCGGCGTTCTGTGTTCTGTATTCGAAAACTATTGTTTACTCACGCTAATGCGCCGCTAAGCCGCGGGTCAATTAGGGTGAAATGTGCCGCATCCGCAGCGACTTATGCCGCAGGCGGGGTAGCAGGATACTGCCAACCGGATTTCCGGAGGGTACCTAAAGAGCAAATGAGAGGACGGGCGCTGATGAAGGCTCTTTCGGTCGAACCAAGCAACGCACCCATTGCCATCGGTTCCCGGATCCGTACTGCCCGGCAGGCACGTCACCTCACCATTGAGCAGGTGGCTGATTCCACCGGGCTGACCAAGGGTTTCCTCAGCCGGGTGGAACGGGACCTCACCTCGCCGTCCGTAGCTTCCCTGGTGACTCTTTGCCAGGTGCTCTCCATCTCGATTGGGGATCTGTTCCTCCCCCCGCAGACCACGCTGGTCCGCTGGCCTGACGCGCCGGGAATCAACCTGGGCGGCAACGGCATCAACGAACGGCTCATTACTCCGCGCACTGAACGCCGCGTCCAGATGATCCGTTCGGAAATTGTGCCAGGCGGCACCGGTGAATCGGACCTGTACTCAGTGGACTGCGATGTTGAAGTACTCCACGTCGCCGAAGGCCGGCTTGAACTTATCTTCACCGCTGAGACCATGAACCTCACCGCGGGGGACACCGTGACTTTCCCCGGCAAGGAACCGCATTCTTGGCGCAATCCGGACCCGCAGGCCTCCGCCGTCGTGATCTGGACACTGGTCAGCCCCGGCTCGCCCTAGCGCCCTTTCCAACCGGGTACCGCGGCGAGCAGAGTTGGCGCATGCACCCGGACCGCGAGCTCATTGAACGCCGCATTGCCCGATTCCTGGCCCAGCGGCTGCCCCCGCACCTTTGGACATCCTTCGTGCCGCTGCAGGCCAGTGCGTGGAACTGCCCCGCTGAACCGGTGACCTTCGCCGAGGCCGCCGCCCAGGAGTATAAGCCGGTTTCCCCGGGCATTCGCTGGGGGAGGCCGTGGGGCACCACCTGGTTCCGGTTCACGGGCACTGTGCCGGCATCGAAGCCCGGCTTTGTGCATGAAGCCCTGATCGATCTGGGGTTCAGCACCGACATGCCCGGCTTCCAGGCCGAAGGCCTCGTCTACGACGACGCCGGCGATGTGCTCAAGGCCCTCGAATCCACCAACATGGCCGTGCCGCTTGCCGGGGAACCCGGAACCAGCCTGAAGCTTTGGGTGGAGGCTGCTGCGACACCAAACGTCATTGGGGATTTCAGCTTCCTCCCCACGCCGCTGGGCACCCCGGACACGGCGGGCAGTGACCCGCTTTACGTGTTCCGCCGCGCAGACACCGCCCTGCTGGATGTGCAGGTCTACGAGCTGGCCCAGGACTTCTCCGTGCTTTGGGGCCTGATGCACGAACTGCCCATGGATTCCCCGCGCCGGCACGAACTCCTGCGGGCCATGGAACGCGCCGCAGCCGCCGTCGATCCGCAGGACGTGTCCGGTACGGCCGCGGCCGGCCGGAAGCTGCTCGCACCGGCCCTCAGTGCGCCCGCGGCTGCCAGCGCGCACCGCATCCACGCCGTCGGGCATGCCCATATTGACAGTGCCTGGCTGTGGCCGGTGCGCGAGACCCGCCGGAAGGTGGCGCGCACCTTCGCCAACGTGCTCGCCCTCATGGAGACGGACCCGGACTTCGTCTTCACGGCGTCCTCTGCGCAGCAGTACGCATGGCTCCAGGAAGACCACCCCGCACTCTTTGCCCGGGTGGCCGCCCGTGTCGCCGAAGGACGCTTTGTGCCCGCCGGCGGGATGTGGGTCGAAGCGGACACCAACCTGCCCTCCGGGGAATCGCTGGTCCGCCAGTTCACCTTTGGCAAGCGGTACTTCCTGGAGGCCTTCGGCGTCGAGCCGCTGGACGTGTGGCTGCCCGATTCATTCGGCTACTCCGGGGCACTGCCGCAGCTGATCCGCGCTGCCGGTTCCCGCTGGTTCCTCACCCAGAAGCTGAGCTGGAACGAATCCGACGTGATGCCGCACCACACCTTTCTTTGGGAGGGAATCGACGGCACCCGGGTTTTCACGCACTTCCCGCCGGTGGACACCTACAACTCCGCACTGACCGGCCAGGAACTGGCCCGCGCCGAGCGGCAGTTCCGTGAAAAGGGTGCCACGAACCTCTCCCTGGTACCCTTCGGCTGGGGCGACGGCGGCGGCGGGCCGACCCGGGAGATGCTCGCGGCAGCACACCGCACGGCTTCGCTGGAAGGCTCCCCGCAGGTGCAGCTGTCCAGCCCGCAGGCGTTCTTCACCGCCGCGGAGGCCGACTACGCAGATCCGCCGGTGTGGTCCGGGGAAATGTACCTGCAGTTCCACCGCGGCACCTACACGTCCCAGGCGAGGACCAAACGCGGCAACCGGCGCAGCGAGGCCCTGCTCCGGGAAGCTGAGCTGTGGTCCGCCGCCGCTGCCGTCCGCTGCGGCACGGACTACCCCTACCAGGAGCTCGAAACCGCCTGGAAGACCGTCCTGCTGGGACAGTTCCATGACATTCTGCCCGGCTCTTCCATCGCCTGGGTCTACCGGGACGCTGAGCGGGCGTACGCCGAAACCGCAGGGCATCTTGAACGGATCATTGCCCGGGCCCAGCGGGCACTCGCCGGGGAAGGAGCCGGATCCCTGGTCTTCAACGCCGCACCGGTGGCGCTGCGGGGCATCGCCGCGATGGGCGCGGCAGCGGAGCCGGCGGCGCCGGCCGCCGCTCGGTTCCAGGCGCACGACGGCGGCTGGGAACTGTCCTCCGACCACCTCACGGCCCGCTTCGGCGCCACCGGCACCCTTACCTCGCTGCGCGGTGAGAGCGGCCGTGAACTGGTGGTCCCCGGTGGAGAAGCAAACCACTTCCAGCTCTTCCGTGACACGCCCAACCAGTGGGACGCCTGGGACATCGACGCCGCAGACCGTGCCGATGCGCTCTCGCTGCGCGGAGAACTCTCCCGGGACGGGGACTCTCTGGTGCTGAACTGCGCCTTCGGCCAGTCCTCACTGCGCCAGAGGATCTCCCTCAGCCCGAACGGGCGGGCACTGGACCTCGAAATCGACGTGGACTGGCATGAAGAGCAGAAGCTGCTGAAACTCGGCTTCCCAGTGGCAGTGCTGGCTGACCGGGCGACGGCGGAAATCCAGTTCGGGCATATCCAGCGCCCCACCCATGCCAATACGTCCTGGGACCACGCCCGCTTCGAGGCGCCCGCCCACCGCTGGGTGCATGCCGGGGAGCACGGCAGGGGAGTCGCCCTGGCGAATGACTCAACGTACGGCTATGACATTTCCCGGACCGGTTCCCGGGACGCCGGCACCGGCACCCTGCTGCGCGCCTCCCTGCTGCGGGCTCCGCTCTTTCCGGATCCCGGCGCCGACCAGGGCAGGCACACGTTCCGGTTCGCGCTGCGTCCGGACGCAACCGTGGCCGAGGCTGTGCAGGAGGGGTACCGGCTGAACCTGCCCCTGCGCACGGTCACCGGTGCCGGCGCTGAAAGTGTCCCGCCGCTGGCGGTGCTCACCCCCGGCAGTGTGCTGGTGGAAGCCGTCAAGCTGGCGGATGACCGCTCGGGCGATGTTGTCCTGCGGCTCTACGAGTGCCTCGGCGGGCACACGAAGGCGCTCCTGAGGCTCGGATTCCCGGCCAGGAGCGCTGTGCTGACCGATCTGCTCGAACGGGACACCGGCGCGGAGCTGCTCCGCCGCCGGGACGGACGCTGGGAACTGGGCTTTAGGCCGTTTGAAGTGCAGACCGTGCGCCTGGCCCGGTAAGGCGTTCCAGGTAGGTCACCGCACCGTTAATGTCCGTGCCGGAGGAGCGGTAGCCGATGTACCCGTCGGGACGGATCACCAGCACCTCCGGCCGCCGCGGTGACAGGCCCAGCCGCTCAAAGGCCAGCCCGCTGACATCTTCGATGATGCCCGGTCCGGAGGCCGTGAGCGTGCTGCCGACCACCAGTCGCTGGACGCTGAGCAGCCGGCCAAGCCCAGCCAATGCCGCGTGAAGCTGCTGCGGGGTATCTTCGGGCCAGCCCGGTCCGGTCAGCAGGACATGGAAGCCGGGAGCGGACACCAGGTCCTGCAGACGGCGCTCCTTGTGCTGGTAATGCACGACGGCGTCGGGCAGCCGGTCTCCCGGCCGCGGACCGGAGGCAAGAACTGCCGGAAGACGGTTGGCGCCGGTGGCGGTCATGGCGCTGCCGCGGTAGTGGATGCCCAGCTGGGACATGGTGCGGAACGCACGGCTGCGCAGGCGCTCGCTCGCGGCCAGCGACGGCGCCAGGGCAGGCAGCAGCTTGGTGCGGGGGAGTTTCTTCAGGGCGCTGCGGCTGGTGGCAAGCTTGAACAGCCGGTCAGTGAAACCGACGATCCCGCGGGCCACGGGCCGGCGTTCGGCGTCGTAGCTGTCGATCAGCTCGTCGGTGGCCAGGCCCCGCGCACCCAGGGCGAGTTTCCAGCCCAGGTTCAGCGCATCCTGAACGCCGGTGTTCATGCCCTGCCCGCCCACGGGGGAGTGGACGTGCGCGGCGTCGCCGGCCAGGAACACGGAGCCGGACTGGAAGAACTCGGCCATCTGGTGGGAGAGCCGGAAACTGCTGATCCACTTCGGATCGTGCAGCAACAGGTCGCCGCCGGAGAACTTGTCTGCGATGCCCTGCAGGTAGTCAAGGGTGACGGCACTCTTGTCCCCGCGCTCCTTGAGGCTGATCATGCGCCAGGATGCCGGCTGGCCGAGCGGGAAGAGCACCATAAAGCCGTCATCGGTGGGATAGGCGTGCACGGCACCGGGTTCAGCGCCGTCAACTTCCAGGTCGGCCAGGACAAAGGTGTCTGCATAGCCGGAGCCGCGGAAGTCCATTCCTGCGCGGCGGCGCACGGTGCTTTCGGCGCCGTCCGCGCCAACCACGTAGCGCGCCCGGATGCGGTCGATGCCGCGGTCCTGGCGCTGCACCCGGGCCTCCATGCCGGCGAAGGGGTCATCCGGGACAAGGCGGTCGAGCTCCAGCAGTTCGGCTCCGCGCTCCACGCGCACTCCGCGGCTGCCCAGGTAGCGCAGCAGGATGCGCTCGGTCTCGGACTGGGGGAGGAACAGCAGCTGCTGGTGGGCCGAGTCTTCGATCCCGATATCGAACAGGCCAATTTGGACCGTCTCTTCAGGCAGGTGAAGATGCAGCTGGTGAGCGGGGGTTCCGCCCTGTGCCAGCTCGGCACTAATTCCGAACGGACGCAGCGCTTCCAGCGTGCGCGGCTGAACGGCCAGAGCACGGGACTGGGTCGAAGGACCCTGTCTGCGGTCGATGATCCTAAAACTCGTTCCGTAACCGGCCAGCTGGGCTGCCAGAGCCAGCCCGGTGGGTCCGGCACCCACGATCAGGACGTCGACGTCGTAGTTCATTCCATCATTGTTCGCATAGGAAACCCTGTCCGCCATAGTCACAGCCTAGTCTTGACGCCGATGGGTGTTCCACTTTAGCCTTCCGATAAACATTTGATTCCTATTAGATAACTCGACGGTCCGCAGCACACCGGGCCGGCTGGCCCAAGCGAACCGGAGAACTAGCACAGTGGACATGCCCCAAAACCAGCCGCGCATCACCGCCAACGGCAAAGTGGGACCGGTCGACGCCGCCCAGGTTCCCCGCTATGCCGGGGCTGCGACCTACGCCCGGCTTCCTCGCCTGGACCAGGTGGAACGGGCCGACGTCGCCGTGGTTGGCGTGCCGTTTGACACCGGTGTTTCCTACCGGCCCGGAGCCCGGTTTGGCGGCAACCACATCCGGGAAGCGTCCCGCCTGCTGCGCCCTTACAACCCTGCCCAGGACGCCTCCCCGTTCGCCAGCCTGCAGGTCGCGGACGCCGGTGACCTCGCGGTCAATCCGTTCAACATCAATGAAGCGATCGAGACCATCCAGGCCGGAGCCCTGGACCTGACCGAAGACGGCACCCGGCTGCTGACCCTCGGCGGGGACCACACCATTGCCCTGCCGCTGCTGCGTGCTGCCGCGGAGCGGGCCGGGGAGCCGGTGGCAATGCTGCACTTCGATGCGCACCTGGATACCTGGGACACCTACTTCGGTGCTGAGTACACCCACGGAACTCCCTTCCGCCGTGCGGTGGAGGAGGGAATCCTGGACACCGAGGCCATTTCCCATGTGGGTACCCGCGGCCCGCTGTACGGCAAGAAGGACCTGGAAGATGACCGCCGGTTCGGTTTCGGTATCCTCACCAGCTCCGACGTGTTCCGGCAGGGCATTGACGAAGTGGTGGCGAAGCTGCGCGACCGCATCGGGAACCGGCCGCTCTACATCTCCGTGGACATCGATGTGCTTGATCCAGCCCATGCCCCGGGCACCGGTACCCCGGAAGCAGGCGGCATCACCAGCCGCGAACTGCTTGAAATCCTGCGCGGAATGCGCGGACTGAACCTCATCGGCGCTGACGTCGTGGAAGTGGCACCTGCCTACGACCACGCGGACATCACCGCCGTCGCCGCATCCCACGTGGCCTACGATCTGATCACGCTTATGGGCATGAACTCATGAGCGCCGAGACCGGCGGCGCGGTGCGCAACGGCGGGGACCTGGTGGTTGAAACCCTGGAAGCGCTCGGCGCAACCACGGTCTTCGGCATCCCGGGCCAGCACGCACTGGGCCTCTTTGATGCGCTCTCCCGTTCGACCCTGGAGTTCGTGTCTTCCCGGGTGGAGAACAACGCAGCCTTCGCCGCGGACGGTTTTACCCGTGCCACCGGAACCGTCGGCGTCCTGTTCCTCTCCACCGGTCCCGGCGCCCTCACCTCGCTGGCCGGACTGCAGGAAGCGTACGCCACCGGCGTGCCCATGGTGGTTGTGGCCAGCCAGATCCCCATCGAAGGCCTGGGTGCCCGGCGGCGCGGGATGCTGCACCAGCTCGATGACCAGAAAGCCTCCGCTGCCAACGTCACCAAAAGCCAGCGCCTGATCCAGCACGCCTCCGGCATCCCCTCGGCGATCCAGGACGCCTGGACCGAAGCGATTTCCGCGCCCATGGGTCCGGTCTGGGTGGAGGTGCCGCAGAACGTGCTGCTGGCACCGGTGATGGTTCCGGCTGTTGAGGACGCGCTCGCGGAACCTTTTGACAACCCGCCGCGCAGCGAACTGGTGACCGAGGCCGTGAAGTGGCTTGCCGCTGCGCAGCGCCCGGCAGTCATCGCCGGCGGGGGTGCCCGCCGGGGCCATGCCGAGGAATCGCTGCTCTGCCTGGCTGAAAAGCTCCACGCCCCGGTGATCTGCACCCCCGGCGGAAAGGGGGCGTTCCCGTGGAACCACCCGCTGTCCCTGCAGTCCTGGGTTGAGGACAGATATGCAACAGACCTGCTCGAAGACGCCGACGTCCTGCTGGTGATCGGTTCTTCGCTGGGGGAGATCACCTCCAATTACTTCACCTTCGCTCCCCGCGGACGGATCATCCAGATCGACGCCGAGCCAAGGGTGCTTGAATCAAACGGTCCGGCTCTGGGCATCCGTGCCGACGCCGGCCAGGCAATGGCCGCGCTGGACGCAGCACTTCCGGCCCGGGATGCGGCTCCGGACTGGCATGGAAAAACCGCTGAAGAGGTCACCGCCGATACCCTGGCGCGGATCACTGCCCGCCTGGATGCCCAGGACCTGGGCCTGGAGCGGAAGTTCATGTCAGACATCCGCGCCGCGGTTCACGACGGAATGCACACCTTCTGGGACATGACCATTGCCGCGTACTGGGCCTGGAGCTGCTGGGACGCCGGATCCGGCCAGTTCCACTCGGCACAGGGCGCCGGCGGGCTGGGCTACGGCTACCCTGGTGCCCTCGGAGCGGCGGTGGGAACGCGGGAACGTATCCTGGCTGTCTCAGGTGACGGTTCAGCCATGTACTCCATTGCTGAACTGGCAACCGCCCGCCAGCACGACCTGCCGGTGACCTGGCTCATTGTGGACGACGGCGGCTACGGAGTGCTGCGCGAGTACATGGTGGATGCCTTCGGCAAGGCCACGGCCACGGAGCTTGCCGGTCCGGACTTCGTGAAGCTTGCAGAATCCTTCGGGGTGCCGGCCCGCCGCACCGATCCGGAGGGGGTCCGGCAGGCGCTTGAAGAGTCCTTTGTGCAGGACGGGCCAAACGTGGTGGTCGTCCAGACGCTGCTGCGGTTGTTCGCTCCGACGCACCTCGGGGACTGAACATCCGAATTCCTCCCAGCCGCCGGCGGTAAAGTTACCTTAGGCAACTATGGGAGGTGGACGATGGAGGCAGCTGGGCGCAGCGCGTCCGCCGGGAGAGGGCGGATGCCATGGAGTTCCTGATCCTGCTGATTGGCCTGCTGTTCGGCACGGTGCTGGTGGTGGGCATCGCGGAACGGGTGCGGCTTCCGTACCCGGTGCTGATGCTCATCTTTTCGGCGCTGTTCGCGTTCCTGCCGATGCTTCCCGAGATCCATATTGATCCCGAACTCATCCTGCCGCTGTTCCTGCCGCCGCTGCTCTACGCTGCAGCCCAGCGCAGCTCCTGGTCGGTTTTCCGGCTGCGCTGGCGTTCCCTGGTCCTGCTGGCGGTAGCGCTGGTCGCTGTGACCGTAGGGGTGGTTGCCGGCGTGGCCTGGATGATCGTTCCGGCGCTGGGACTGCCGGCCGCCATCGCCCTGGGTGCCATCGTTGCTCCGCCGGACCCGGTAGCCGTGGAAGCGGTGGCCGGCAAGGTCAACATGCCCCGGCGGCTGATCACGGTCCTGCAGACAGAGGGACTGTTCAACGACGCGATCGCGATCGTGATTTTCCAAGCGGCCGTGACCGCGGCGGTCAGCGGCGGGGAAGTCGGCTGGTCGATCGTGCCGAGTTTCCTGCTCGGGGCAGCCGGAGCCGTGGTGCTGGGCCTTGCCATGGGCTGGCTGGTGGGTACGCTCAACCGGTTTGTGCCGAACCTGGTGGCACGCTCCGCGGTCACGCTCGTGGCGCCCTACGCCGTGTACGTCCTTGCTGAGGAACTGCACTTCTCTGGGGTGGTGGCCGTCGTCGTGACGGCCCTGGAGCTTGGCCGCAGGGCCCGGCCGCAGGACTCCGAAGAGCGCCTGACCCGTACCGCTTTCTGGGAAGTGGTTGAGCTGCTCACCACCGGCGTCGCCTTTGGCCTGGTCGGAATTGAAATGCGCTACGTCATCGAAGATGAAGGCCATGAGATCTTCAGTTTCATTCCCGGTGTGGCCGCAGTCTGCGCAGCAGTGGTCCTGGTGCGCTTCGCCTGGATGTACGGGCTCTACCGGTTCGGCGGCACCGAACGGCTCAACCGGGTACCCGGCTCCCCGAAGGAAGTCCTTGTTCTGTCCTGGTGCGGCATGAGGGGCCTGGCCACTCTGGCCCTCGCACTTGCCCTGCCGGCCACCACGCTGGCGGGAGACGAGCTCCCGGGCCGGAATTTCATGATCGTCTGTGCAGGGGCGGTCCTGCTGGTGACGCTGGTCCTTCCCGGGCTGACCCTGCCGTGGCTGGTGCGCCGGCTGAAACTGCCCAGCGACCACGGCGCCGTCGCCAGGCAGGAACGCGAACTGGCGCGGCGTGCCGAACGGGTGGCGCTGGAAACCATGAAACGGTCCCGTGCAGCGGAAAAGCTTCCGCCGGAGCGTCGTACGGCGCTGGCCCGCCGGATGTCCTCCCTGCACTCCATCCTGGAACGTGACTCGGAATCTGATCCGCAGAAGATGCTCCAGCTCAAGGCAACGCTGGAAATCATGGACACGGTCCAGCGTGAGGCGCTGGCAGCGGCCCGGAAGGAAGTGCTGGCCGCCCGGAGGCAATCCGGCATGGACCCGGAGGCCGTGGACCGGGTGCTGCGGCGCCTGGACCTGCGTACCGTCACCCTGGACCGCGGCGGCCACTGATTCTCACTGCGCCGCTCCCGGTTAGACGGGCCCTACTGCATGGTGAAGCGGCGTGCCACGGCGTCGCTGAGCATCCGGGACCGGAAGAGCCGTGCCAGTACGGTGTTCCGGGCCCGCATGACCGGTGCCGGCAGCGGACGTCCCAGCGCCATGTTCAGCCGGGCCTGGGCGGAAGCGACGACGGCGGCACGCCGGCGCCGGCGGTCGAAGGCAGCCAGCTGCCCGCTGATGTCAGCTCCGTGCACCGCAGCGGTCAGCAGCGGCGCCAGCTCAGCGGCGTCGACCCAGCCCAGCGTCATGCCCTGCCCGCCGATCGGACTGACTTCGTGCGCGGCGTCGCCAATCAGCACCGTGCGCCCGTGGACAAGCTGCTTCAGTGCCGTTGTCCGGACCGGGAAAGCGCTGAGCATGGTGCTGGCGGCAGCGTCCGGAGCCTGTCCGGTGCGGGCCGCCACTATCCGGGCAAGGTCCTTGGCATCGGAGTCGGTGTGGAGCGAACGGGTATGAGCCACCCAGCGGCGCTTGCCTCCGGGGAGCGGGAAGGACTCCACGATTCCCTCGGGCTCCAGGTACAGCACCCCCACCGGACCGTCGCCGGTGTTGTCCGGAAAGTCGCCCATCAGGTATGAATCGCGCAGCAGCGTGCCGGCCGCCTGCACACCGAGCAGGCCCCGAACGGCCGATCGCGCGCCGTCTGCCGCCACCACCCAGGAGGCGCGGAGAGTGAAATCTTCTCCGGCAGCGGCTCCGGCCAGCGTGACGCCGGTGCCGTCGTCGAGCAGCGAGGTAACGCGGTGCCCGCGCTGCAGGGCGTCGGGATCAAGTTCGTGCAGGCGCGCCTGAAGCACCGTTTCAGTCCGTTCCTGCGGAAGGGCCAGCACGTACGGGTACGCAGTGGAGGTCCTGGCGAAGCTGATGGACACCAGCTCGGTGTCCCGGGTACGGGCTGAACCGGTGCGGATCTGCACGCCCTCGGCTGCCAGCTGCGCACTGACTCCGGTCGCTTCCAGGGCAGCCATGCCCGGCGGATGGATTCCAATGGCCCGGGAGTGCGAACTGCGTACCGTCCGGGCTTCCAGGACCCGGACCCGCAATCCGTCCTGCAGCGCCAGGATTGCCAGGGCCAGGCCCACCGGCCCGCCGCCCACAACCGCGACGTCGACGTCGACAGGATTCACCGCCCACCCCGCGCCGGGTACACAAGCAGGTTCTGCCACGGGTGCTGGCGCCGGACCTCCCAGCCGGGCGGCGCCACGGCGGTAAGCTCCTGCGCGGTATAGCTGCGGCGGATCGACGTCAGCCCGTCGCGGCGGATGAAGGACCGGTGGAAGAAAGGCAGTGTGCCGGCGGAGAACAGCCCGTAGGCCCACGGGCTGCGTTCAATGTCGCTGTGCAGGGCCAGTGATCCGGCCAGCTTTTCCGAGTCGGCCAGGATGCCCCGGAACGCTGCATCGTCCAGATGGTGCAGCACGTGATTGGAAACCACGACGTCGAACACCGCGCCCTCAGCGACCAGATCCGAGCTCAGCGCGGCACGGAAGCTGCAGCCGGCCGGAGCCTGGCGCGTGGAGGCGTAAGCGTGGGCGCGGGGATCCGGATCGATGCCGGTCACCTGCACGGCCATGCCGTCCCGCCGGGTCCAGCGGGCCAGGGCACGGGCCAGGTCCCCGCCGCCGGCACCAATATCCAGCACCGTTCCGCCGCCCTGCGCGGCCAGCACGGGCCGCACATACCGGCGGTAGTTCCGCCGCCAGCCGGAAACCACGGCGTTGATCAGCGGAAACTGCGCATACGTTCGCTCCAGCAGCACCGGATCGCAGTCCGGCCGGTCCATCTCCTCCACTGCGTCCACGGTCCGCCGGCTCATTGGGGGCGGCAGGAACGGCGGAGGTCCAATATCCAGCAGGCTCACCGCACTATCCGACGGCAGCGGGAACCGGCTCAGCTGCCAGCGCGTTGGCAGCGGCCGCGGCACCGGTTCCGGGAACCCGGGTGAACAGCCCGGTTTCAACCGTCAGCCCGGGGCCGAACGCCATGGAGCAGATCCGCTCGTTGCCGCCGGAGAAAGGCTGTTCCAGGATGTTCTTCAGCACGAACATCACCGTCGCTGAGCTCATGTTGCCGAAGTTGCGCAGGGTTTCCCGGGCGGGTACCAGCTGCTCCTCGCTGAGTTCCAGCTTCGCTTCGACCTTGTCCAGGATGCTGCGGCCGCCCGGATGGATAGCCCAGTGCTCAATCTCGTTGTATGCCTGCCCCTCCAGGGACGGATCCCGGGCCAGCAGCGGTTCCAGCGCTCCCACAATGTGGTCATCGATGATGTGCGGAACATAGGTGCCCAGCACCATTTCGAAGCCGTGGTCGCCAATGTTCCACGCCATTGATTCCTCGCCCACCGGCGTGAGCGTGGTCTCAAAGTGGTCCAGCACAATCGCGGGGCTTTCGCCGGGCAGATCGCGGGCGGTAATGACGGCGGCGGCGGCACCGTCCGCGAAGAGCGAGGACCCCATGATGATGTCCGGGTCATTCGAGGAGCGCACGTGCAGGGAGCACAGCTCGGCACTGACCACCAGGACGACGGCGTCGGGATCAGCGTCGCAGAAGGACTTGGCGGCGCGCATGGCGGGGAAGGCCGCGTAGCAGCCCATAAACCCGAGATGGTAGCGCTGCACCGACGGGTTCAGGCCCAGTGCGCGTACCAGCTTGTAATCGGGGCCGGGGTTGAAGAACCCCGTGCAGGAGACGGTAATGACGTGGGTGACGTCTTCCGGGCCGATGCCCGGGCAGTTCTGTAGGGCCTTGGTGCCGGCTTCGATGAAGAGTTTTGTGGCCTCGGTGGCGAAGATATCGTTGCGGGTCTTGGTGGAGGGCATCAGCAGCAGGCCGGTCTCCGGATCGAAGAACTGGGGGTTTTCGACGGTAGAGGAGAGCGTGAGCTCTTCCAGGGCAGTGCGGCGCGTATCAATGTCCGCACCGTTAAAGCAGGTGTTCACAAGCCGGGTGCCCAGGCGGGTCAGCCCGGGCTGCGCGGCGAAGACGTCGCGGACCTGGTCCTGCACCAGGACGGTAGAAGGGACAGCAGTTTCCAATGATCTGAGCGTAACTGTCATCCTCCATTGTTAGGTGAACTACCTTCAGCACACAATGGCGCGGCGCGGCGTACCGGCGTGCCGTCCTGACGCCGGGAAGGGTTCGGCGGTGCTGGACCTGAGGGGGCGTGTGCATTTGTGCAGATGCGCCATGCGGTTTTGGCGATTGAGCCGGAAGCCCGGAGAGCACCATACTCGTGCTTACTCCGCGCAGGGCCTCCCGTGCCCGCGCGGAGTGCTGCAGTGTCAACGAAGACACCAAAGGAGAGAGCGGATGAGCACTAATATTCCCAAGCGGAGCGGGCGGCAGAAGGCGCCGGTGCCGGAGGGCCTGCGCAAGGTTGTTGTGGCGTCCATGGCCGGGACGGTCGTGGAGTGGTACGAATTCTTCCTTTATGCCGCGGCGTCGACCCTGGTCTTCAGCCGCCTGTTCTTTCCGAACGCCAACACCGAGCTGGACGGCATCATCGCCGCCTTCGTGACCTACGCTGTCGGCTTCGTTGCCCGGCCCGTGGGCGGAATCGTGTTTGGCCACTTCGGAGACAAGTTCGGCCGCAAGAAACTGCTGCAGCTGAGCATCATCCTGGTGGGTGTGTCCACCTTCCTGATGGGTTGCCTGCCCGGTTTCGACTCGATCGGCTACTGGGCTCCGGCAATGCTGGTGGCCCTTCGCTTCATCCAGGGCTTCGCCGTGGGCGGGGAATGGGGCGGGGCCGTGCTGCTGGTGGCTGAGCACAGTCCGAACAAGTCCCGCGGATTCTGGTCCAGCTGGCCGCAGAGTGCCGTTCCCATGGGAAACCTACTGGCGACCGGCGTCCTGTTCGTCCTCTCGGCAACGCTGAGCGAAGCCGCGTTCCTGGGCTGGGGCTGGCGTATTGCGTTCTGGCTTTCCGCGGTGATCGTGCTGGTGGGCTACTACATCCGCACCAAGGTCTCCGACGCGCCGATCTTCCTGGAAGCCCAGAAGGAAGTTGAGCAGGAGGCCAAGGGCTACGGCGTCCTTGAAGTGTTCCGCCGCTACCCAAGAGGCGTCTTCACCGCCATGGGCCTGCGCTTCGCGGAGAACATCCTCTACTACCTGGTGGTCACGTTCTCCATCACTTACCTGCGCATCGTGGTGGAAACCGATACCTCCCGCATCCTGCTCCTGCTGCTCGTGGCGCACTTCATCCACTTCTGCGCGGTTCCGGTTGCCGGGAAGCTCTCCGACGCCCTGGGCCGCCGGCCGGTTTACATGGCCGGGGCAGTGCTGGGGGCAACCTGGGGGTTCTTCGCCTTCCCGATGATGGACACCGCCAATGATCTGATGATCCTGGCGGCGGTAACGATTGGCCTGCTGTTCCACGCGCTGATGTATGCGGGGCAGCCCTCGATCATGGCCGAAATGTTCCCCACCCGGATGCGGTATTCAGGTGTTTCGCTGGGTTACCAGGTGACGTCGATCGTGGCCGGTTCGCTGGCTCCGATCATTGCCACGTCGCTGCTGGCGGAATTTGATTCCTCCACGCCGGTGGCGCTGTACCTGTTGGGCGCCTGCGTCATCACGGCTGTTTCGGTGCTCCTGCTTCGCGAAACGAACGGCATTTCACTGCACGACGTCGACGCCGCCGATGCGCAGGGCACCGCGGACCTGCTCGCTGCGTCCAAGGCGAAGGAGGAAAAGCGCAGCGCCTCCGCCGTCGATAACTGAAGCCGCAGGTAACAAAAGCCGCTGCCCGTTAGAAATCCAGAGCGTCCTGGCGGGCGGCGGCTTCGGCGTGAATGGCCTGGATGACTGCCTGGACCCGGGTCGAACGCAGTGCTTCCGGCCGGGCCACCGCCCAGATGGGCAGCCGGCGTTCAAAGGACTCCGGGAGCACCGGCACAAACCCTTCGCGTCCGGCCACCATAAAGTTGGGCAGCAGCCCGACTCCGGCCTCCCGCCGGACCGCTTCCACCTGGGCGAAGGTGCTCGTCGCCTGGAAACTTGAACGCGGCTCCGGCAGCCCGGTGGAGCGGTGGCCCAGTTCCTCGACCAGCAGCGCTGATTCAACGTAGGAGACAAAACAGTGCTGAGCCAGGTCAGCGGGTACGTTCGGGGTGCCATGGCGGCGCAGGTAGCCCTCGGCGGCGTAGAGGCGCAGCACATAGTGGCCCAGCAGGATCGCCTGGGCGGTACGGACATCGGTGTGGCCCACCACCACCTCCAGGTCCACCCCGGAGCGGTTCTGGCTGACCTTGCGGGTGGCAGAGAACATCTCGACGCTGATGTTCGGATGAGCAGCCTGCAGTCGGACCAGCGCGGGGGTCACGAACTCCGCACCGAAACCGTCCACGGTGCTGATCCGCACCACCCCGGCGAGGGGATCGGCGTCGTCCGCCAGCGCACAGCGGAGGGCTCCCAGACTTTCCTCAATGGCTTCGGCTGCGCGGACTGCCTGGGCGCCAAGCGTGGTCAGTTCCCAGCCCTGCGGAGTGCGGGCCAGGGCCCGGCCGCCGAGCTGTTTCTCCAAAGCGGTGATCCGCCGGGAAATGGTGGTGTGGGTGGTTCCGAGGGTTTCCGCGACGGCAGTAAAACGTCCCAGCCGGGCCACTGTGAGCAGGATCAGCAGGTCATCGGGACTGGGCAGGCGGCTGGCGGTGTCCAAGGCCGTTTCTCCTCTCCCCGTTGTGCACGGGTGCACATGGGGTCTGTGGATTCTGGTCTTGAACGCACTCTAGCGCGGTGCCACGCTGGTTCCGCGGCGGACGCGCGGCAGCTGCGCAGCACAGACTCAGCACAACTCAGGCAGCACCAACTAGGCAAAGGAGCTTAGCTATGGCGGAAGTGGGATGGATCGGACTGGGAAACATGGGTGCTCCCATGGCAGGGAACCTGGTGAAGGCCGGTCACAACGTACGCGGTTTTGACCTCAGCCCGCGGGCGGTGGCAGCGGCCGAAGCAGCAGGTGTGCAGGCGGTGGGCAGCATCGCCGAGGCAGTGGCCGGGGCGGACGTGGTGTTCACGATGCTCCCCAAGGGAGAGCACTCCCGTGCGGTCTACCTTGAACCGGACGGTGTGCTGGCCAGCGCCTCCACCGACACGCTGCTCATTGATTCATCCACGATCGACGTCGAATCTGCGCAGGCACTGCACGACGCCGCTGCCGCCGCCGGCTTCCGGTTCGTGGACGCTCCGGTGTCCGGGGGCATGAGCGGCGCGCAGGCCGGAACGCTCACCTTTATGGTCGGCGGAGCCCAGGATGCCGTGGCTGACGCCACCGGGTTCATTGAGCCCATGGCCGGTAACGTGATTCCCACCGGCGGGCCAACCACCGGGCAGGCAGCGAAAATCTGCAACAACCTCATGCTTTTTATCAACCTCGCCGCGACTGCGGAAGGCGCGGTCCTGGCCGACCGTCTGGGGCTGGACAAGCAGGTGTTCTGGGATATTGCCTCGGTCTCCTCCGGGGACAGCTGGGCGCTGCGGACCTGGTACCCGGTGCCCGGAGTGGTTGACACCGCGGCGTCGAACAATGACTTTGAACCGACGTTCACCACCGAGCTGGCGAACAAGGACATCAACCTGGCCATCGCCGCCGCGGCAGACACCGGCACGCCGCTTGAAATCGGCGAGCACGTCCAGCAGCTGTTCGCCCGGCTGATCGACGCCGGCCATGCCGGCAAGGACTGCTCCATGATCGTGAAACTGGTGGACGGCTCACTGGCCGGCGCCCAGGACCAGGTCCCCGCGCCGTAGCGGCGCCGAAACGAATCGAGATCCAAATGCAGCGTATTCCGCACATCATCAACGGCAAACAGGTTCCCGAGGCCGAGCGGTACGGGCCGGTGTTCAACCCCGCCACCGGAGTGCAGGAAAAAGAGGTCGCCCTCGCCTCCGTGGCCCGCGTCGAAGAAGCCATCCAGGCAGCGCAGGAAGCACTGCCGGCCTGGCGGGCCACCTCGCTGGCGCGGCGCACCGCCATTTTCTTCAAGGTCCGCGAGCTGCTGACCGAACGCAAGGCTGAGCTCGCCGCGATCCTCACCAGCGAACACGGCAAGGTCCTCTCCGATGCCGAAGGAGAGATCACCCGGGGGCTGGAGAACATCGAATTCGCCTCCGCGCTCGCCCTGAGCCTGAAGGGGGAACGTTCGGAACAGGTGGCTTCCGGCGTCGACGTCCACTCCATCCGCCAGCCGGTGGGTGTGGTCGCCTGCATCACCCCGTTCAACTTCCCGGCCATGGTGCCGTTGTGGATGATCGGCAGCGCCCTGGCCTGCGGCAACACCGTCCTGCTCAAGCCCAGCGAAAAGGACCCGTCCGCTTCGGTGTTCATCGCGGAACTCTTCGCCGAAGCCGGTCTGCCGGATGGCGTGGTGAACGTGGTGCACGGGGACAGGGAAGCCGTGGATGTGCTGCTGGAACACCCGGGTGTGAAGGCAGTCAGTTTTGTGGGGTCCACGCCTATTGCCCGCACCATCTACCGGCGGGCAGCGGAGCACGGCAAACGGGTTCAGGCCCTCGGCGGGGCAAAGAACCACATGGTGGTGCTCCCTGATGCTGACCTGGACATGGCAGCCGACGCCGCTGTCTCGGCCGCCTACGGGTCCGCGGGGGAGCGGTGCATGGCGGTGAGCGTGCTGGTGGCCGTGGGCGGCATTGCCGATGACCTGGTGGAAGCCGTGCGCTCGCGGATGGTGGACCTGAGAATCGGACCGGGGACCGACCCGTCCTCCCAGATGGGGCCGCTGATCACCGCCGAGCACCGTGACAAGGTGGCTTCCTACGTTGCCGGCGCAGCGGATGAAGGTGCCACGGTGGTGGTCGATGGCCGGGAAAGCCAGTTCGACGGCGACGGGTTCTTCCTGGGTGTCAGCCTGCTGGATCACGTGAAGCCGGGCATGAAAGCCTACGACGACGAGATCTTTGGTCCGGTCCTGTCCGTGGTCCGGGTGGAGACGTACGCAGATGCAGTCCAGCTGGTGAACGAGAACCAGTACGGCAACGGCACAGCGATCTTCACCCGCGACGGCGGTGCCGCCCGGGCGTTTGAGTTCGACGTCGAGGCCGGCATGGTGGGCGTCAACGTTCCCATTCCGGTGCCCGTGGGATCGTTCTCCTTCGGCGGCTGGAAGGACTCACTGTTCGGGGACACCCACATGTACGGACCGGATTCGATCCGTTTCTACACCCGGGGCAAGGTGGTGACCACGCGCTGGCCGGACCCGGCGACGTCGGAAATCGACCTCGGCTTCCCGCAGGTGCTGTAGCCCTGCTCAGGCGCGGCGGATCTGGGGCAGCAGCCGGGCGGTGCCCCGCTGCTGCCCCAGCAGGATCAGCGCCAGGGCGGCCTGGACCGCCAGCCCGGATACAAGGAGCACCAGCGCCGCGGCCGCCGTGCTGCCGGTGGCCGCGGCAGGGATGACCAGCAGCCAGGCCGCGGAGCCGGCATGCACCACGGCGGCGGCCGCCAGCGCCCCGGCCCGCAGGCGGAGGCTGTGCGGCACCGGACCACAGTCCAGGATGGCGGCGGTGAACAGGCACCCGGTGGCTGCCAGATACGCGGTGACCAGCCAGTGCACCGGCATGGACTGCTGCATCGCGGGAAGCAGCGGCGTGTGGAACATGGCCCACATGCCTGCCGCTACCAGCACCGTGGCGGTCACCGGGTGGGTCAGGGCGCGGGCTGCCGGCGAGGTCACAGCCCGGCGCAGCCTGGCTGCCGGAACGGGTTCCAGGGTCCGCAGCGCCAGGGCCACAGGATGGGCAAGGACCAGCAGCGCCGGTCCGGCCATCCCAGCGAGTACGTGGGAGAGGGCCAGGGCGCCGAAGTCCCAATGAGCCCAGCCTGCCAGCGGTTCCAGTACCGTCAGCAGCACGGTCAGCACCCCGGCGAGGAAGTACACCACTCTCCGGGAGGGCCAGGTGCCGGACTTCTTCGAGACAGCACCGGCCCAGTACGCCGCGGCTGCGGCGACGGCGGGAATCAGGAAAAGGGACTCCGCCGGGAAGTCACCGTGGTTATGCATCCGGTGCTGCCGGGCGGGTCGGTGCAGGAACTGGCTGGGAACGCACTGTGGGGGAGGGCGTCATGTTTTCGAACGTAACACCGCACCGGTCCCGGTTGAACCCTCTGGTCCAAACGCCTGCATTGACAGATACCAATCCGCGGCAAGGATTAGAACCATGTGGACGGGGACCCTTGAATTCGACCTGCTGCTTGATGATGTCCATTCCCTCAAGCAGAAGCGGTCCGTGGTCCGGCCGCTGGTGGCTGAACTGGCACGGAGGTTTGCCGTGTCCGCAGCGGAGACTGGCCAGCTGGATCTTCACCGGCGCGCGGAGATTGGCATCGGGATTGTGGCTGCGGACCGCGCGCATGTGGTCGAGGTCCTGGACAGTGCCGAGCGGCTGGTTGCCTACCGGCCTGAAGTACAGCTGCTCAGCACCCGCAGGCGGGTGCTGAGCAGCGAAGACGGGTAAACGGACCTGGACGGGGCACAAGCAATGGACCTTAGTAGTCGGCGCGGACGGGTGGTGGTCTTCGCTGTCCTGCCGCTGGCCGCAGGGCTTCTGGTCCTCTTCACCGGGGTGATGCTTCCGGTAAGCATCATGATCGGAGTGCTGGTGATGCTGTCCATGGCCGCACCCCGGGGTCTCGGAGGGTCGGCAGTGGTGGTACCAGCCGGAGACCCCGGCAGCCGGAACGGAGTGGCCCGGTGGCGGAACCGGCGCCGGCGGACGGGGTTCTACGCAGCCTTTTCGGTCCTGCTTATGCTCGGCCTCACGTTGGCCCGTTCTGTGCTTACGGATACCTGGGGAGGCGGGGAGCTCCTGTTTGCGGCGGGCCTGGCACTTCCGCTTTTCGTCATTCTGAGACCGCCGCCGCGGACTCGAACCCAGGCATGAGGTTCGCCGGACCGGCATTCCCACTCCGTGATGCGGGTGTTGGCTTTGGGACCACACCAGTTAACACCTGTCACAGAGCGTGGGAAGGGTGGGCGCAGCAGGTGACGGTGTGGTTTCGCGACCGGGTACGAACCCCGGCCGCGAAACCCCGAGCCCGCTTAGTAGGCCTTGACCCGCTGTTCCACGATCAGGTGGATCAGCGCGAACTTCCCCTCTTCATCGATGGCCTTCAGTGCAGCCTCGACCGCGGCGGGCACATCGGCGTCGTTCTCCACCCGCACACCGAAACCGCCGAAAGCCTGCGCCATCAGCGCAAAGTCCGGGTTCTTCAGCTGCGTGCCGGAGACCCGGTGCGGGTAGTGGCGTTCCTGATGGGTGCGGATGGTGCCGTATTCCTGGTTGTCCATTACGACCACCAGCGGAGTTGCTCCATACTGCGCGGCGGTGGCCAGTTCCTGACCGTTCATCATGAACTCACCGTCGCCGGCAATCGTGACCACCCGGCGTCCCGGATGCGCCAGCGATGCAGCAATCGCCGAGGGAACCGAGTAACCCATTGAACCGTTGCGGGCGCTGAGCATCGACGCGTAGCGGCGGGTGGGGAAGTAGCGGTGCGCCCAGTTGGTGTGCTCGCCGGCGCCAAGGGTGATCATGGCATCCTCGGGAAGGGTCGGCACCAGGTTGGCCATCAGGGTGTCCATCCGGGCCTGGCCGGTGGACGGCTCGGCCGCAGGCAGGGCAGCGAACTTCTCCTGCTCACCGCGCATCCGGGACGTCCAGGCCTTCCATTCGTCCTTAACCGGCAGGTCCATCATCACCAGGTCCCGCACGAAGACGTCCGGCTTGGCAACAATCTGGTAGGAAACCGGGCCGGAACGGCCGCGCAGCGACGGATCAATGGTGACCAGGAAGTTCTTTTTCTCCCAGTCCTGGCGAACCACAAAACCGTCAGTGATGACGTCGCCGGGCACGGTACCCACGAAGACCAGCAGGTCCGTCTCTTCCAGCAGGTCGTACGTGGGCTTGGGCCGGCCGTAGCCGATCGGACCAACGTAGGACGGCGAGTCGAAGGAAATGGTTCCCTCGCAGCGCCATTCGGCGGCAGCGGGAAGGTGGTGCTCTTCCAGCCACCGGGTGAGGGTATCGGCGCCCTCCTGGGTCCAGTCGTTGCCGCCGGTGACGAACAAAGGCTTGTCCGCGTCCTTGAGCGCAGCCTGCAGGGCTTTCCAGTCCGTGACGGTCATACCGCCGGGGGCTACCGGAATGGGCGGGTGCAGGGCGGCGGAAACTTCCTTGCGGATGATGTCTTCAGGCAGGCCGATGACCACCGGGCCGGGACGCCCGCTCATGGCCGCGAAGAATGCCTCGGCCACGATTTCCGATGCACGCTCCGGGTGGTCCAGCACCATTACGCGCTTCGCACCGGTATCGAACCACGCCTTGATGTCGAACTCCTGGAACGCTTCCCGGTCCCGGTGCTCGAAGGGGATAAGCCCTACAAAAAGCACCATGGGGGTGGAATCCTGCCAGGCCGTGTGCAGCCCAACGTGGGCATTTGCGGCGCCGGGGCCGCGGGTCACCATGGCGACGCCGGGAAGCTGGTTCATCTTGCCGTCAGCCTCAGCCATGTAAGCAGCACCGCCTTCGTGGCGGCACACCACGGTTTCGATGGGGCTCTCATGAAGTCCGTCCAGGACATCCAGGAAGCTCTCTCCGGGCACTACATACGTGCGCTTTACGCCGTGGGCAATGAGGGAATCGACAATGACATGGCCGGCGCTCTTCACCTCCGGCCCTGCGGCAGGGGAATGAGACAGCGGGGCAATCTGAGTCATTTTCGACCTTTCTTCATTGAAACGTTGAAATGCCGCCAGCCTGCGGCGGGAGGCATCCCTATGTTCTACCCCATGGTTGAGCCGGTTCCGCCAATCATGTGCCAATGTGTCACGGAAGTTCCGTCCTTGAAGGGGCGCGGTCCGTATGCGGGGTTGGCCGGTTTTGGCGCTCATGGGGAACAATTGGGCGGGTGAGTCCCGCCAATGCCCTGCAGCCCTCCCGTCCGTCCGAACCCGCGTCCGCCGGCAGCGACGCCGCGGCACGCATCTACGCGCAGATCGCCACCGAACTTGGCGTGGCACCGTGGCAGGTCCGTGCCGCCGTCGAGCTTCTGGACAGCGGGTCCACGGTCCCCTTCATTGCCCGGTACCGCAAGGAAGCGACCGGCACCCTCGATGACACGCAGCTGCGTGAGCTCGATGAACGGCTCCGCTACCTGCGTGAACTCCACGACCGCCGGCGTGCCGTCCTGGAAGCCATTGAGTCGCAGAGCAAGCTCACCGATGAGCTGCGTGCGGCGGTGGAAGCCGCGGAGACCAAGTCCCGGCTGGAGGACATTTACCTTCCATATAAGACCAAACGGCGGACCAAGGCGTCCATTGCCCGCGAAGCCGGGCTGGAACCGCTGGCCGATGCCCTGTTGGCTAATCCCGCGTTGGTGCCGGAGGCTGAAGCTGCCCGCTACGTGAATGACGCCGTTCCGGACGCCGCCGACGCCCTGGCCGGTGCCCGGGCCATCCTGGTGGAACGTGCCGGCCAGGACGCTGACCTTTTGACCGAAGCGCGGGAGAAACTCTGGAAGCAGGGCCGCCTGCGCTCACAGGTGCGCCCGGGCAAGGAGTCCGAGGGACAGAAGTACGCCGACTACTTCGACTTCGCGCAGGCTCCCTCCGGCATGCCGTCCCACCGGGTGCTGGCCCTGCTGCGTGCGGAGAAGGAAGGCATCCTGGAACTGGGCCTGGCCGAAGCTGACCCGGCGGATGCTGATGCTCTGGCGGCTGCCCGGCAGCGGTTTGAAAACTCCGTAGCGTTCCGGCTGGGCGTTGCCGCCAGCGGGGGAGCTGCCGGAGCGTGGCTGCAGCAAACTGTCCAGCTTGCCTGGCGCCGGATCCTCGCCAAACTCTCCGTCGATCTGCGGGTCCGCCTGTTCCAGGACGCCGAAACTGAGGCCGTCCGGGTCTTCGCCGCCAACCTCCGCGACGTGCTGCTGGCAGCACCGGCCGGCAACCGGGCCACCCTTGGACTGGACCCGGGCCTGCGTACCGGTGTCAAGGTGGCGGTAGTGGACGGGACCGGAAAGGTCATTGCCACGGACACGGTCTACCCGCATGCCCCGGCGCGCAAGTGGGACGACGCCCTGGTGCGGCTGGCGGACCTGGTGAAGAAGCACCGGGTGGAGCTGGTGGCCATTGGCAACGGCACAGCGTCAAGAGAAACGGACAAGCTCGCCGGTGAGCTGATGCGCCTGGTGCCGGAGGCCAAGCTGCAGAAGCTGGTGGTCTCCGAAGCCGGTGCCTCGGTCTATTCCGCGTCGGCACTGGCTGCAGCCGAACTGCCGGGCATGGACGTTTCGCTGCGCGGCGCGGTCTCCATTGCCCGCCGGCTGCAGGACCCGCTGGCCGAACTGGTGAAGATCGATCCGAAGTCCATTGGCGTGGGCCAGTACCAGCACGATGTGACTGCGGCGAAGCTGGATCGGTCCCTTGACGCCGTGGTGGAGGACTGCGTCAACGCGGTGGGAGTAGATGTGAACACTGCCTCACCCGCCCTGCTGAGCCGTGTTGCCGGCGTCGGGCCGCTGCTGAGCGAAAACATTGTGGCCCACCGCAACGCCAACGGACCGTTTGCCCGCCGTGCGGACCTGCTGAAGGTGCCCCGGCTTGGCGCGAAGGCCTTTGAACAGTGCGCCGGCTTCCTGCGGATCACCGGCGGATCAGAACCGCTGGACGCGTCCAGCGTGCACCCCGAATCCTATTCAATCGCCCGCCGGATCCTTGCAGCAGCCAAGGCTGAGATGAGCCCTGCCGGGGCAGAACTCACGGGCGTTGATCCGGCCGAGTTTGTAGATGATTCCACCGGCCTGCCAACCGTCCTGGATATTCTGTCCGAGCTGCGGAAGCCCGGCCGGGACCCGCGCCCGGCGTTCAAGACCGCTACCTTCTCTGATGGGATCGAGAAAGTTGCCGACCTGCGCCCGGGCATGGTGCTGGACGGCGTTGTCACCAATGTGGCCGCCTTCGGTGCGTTCGTGGACATCGGAGTTCACCAGGACGGACTGGTCCACATCTCGGCGATGTCCTCCTCCTTCGTCTCCGATCCGCACGACGTGGTGAAGTCCGGGCAGGTGGTCAAGGTCAAGGTGATGGAAGCTGACCCGGGGCGGAACCGGATTTCGCTGAGCCTGCGGCTGGACGACGACGCCCCGGCGGCCGGGGAAGGCTCCGGGAACGGACGTCCCAGGACGTCCCGGCCGCAGGGCAAAAACCAGGGCAGCGGGCGGACCCCGCAGGGCGGGCCCAAACACAAGGGCGGGAAGGCCGAAAACGCGCCGCGCCGTACCCCGGCGGCACCGGACAGTGCCATGGCAGAGGCGCTCCGACGGGCTGGACTCGCGTAGCTGGGCGTAACCCGGACCGCTCCCGGCGTGGGAACCTGCCTAACCGTCAGCGGAGTCCGGCTCGTTAAGCGCGTCTTCCGGGCGGCGTCCGTCTGCGGCCCCGGCAGGTTCCTCTCCGCCGGAGTGCGCCGCCGGCACGGTGCCGGCAGCGTGCGTGCCCTGTTCCTCACGGATGTTCCCCGCCGATTCGTCAGCGGTCCCGGGGGTCCGCGGTGAGCCGGTGGGTTCGGGCTGCGGGATGCTGGGCCCCAGGGGATCCTCGGCGTCGTTGGCTGGGCCGGTGGGTTCGGTGGTCATAGCACGGTCCTTTCGGAGGTTGGGAGTTAGCTCGCGCCGCCCTGGCCGAGCAGGCTGTCCTGCAGGTTCTCCAGCAGGTCGCGCGGTGAGGCGTAGACCTGCTCCGCACCGGCGTCTCGCAGTTCAGCTTCACTGGTGCCCCCGCAGGTCAGGCCGATGGTGGGGATTCCAAGGGCAGCGGCGGACTTGACGTCCCAGACTGAGTCGCCCACGAACACCGTGGTTGCGGCGTCCAGGTCCGAAGAATCCAGAGCCGCCTGGAGGATGTCCGGTGCGGGTTTGCTTTCCTCCGCGTCGGAGGAGCTGGTGGCGCTGGTGATCGCGTCGTCGGCATCGATCGCCCGGCGCAGTGCCTCCAGCTCGGGTTCGGAAGCCGAGGAGGCAAGCACGACGGCGAGATCCCGGGACGCGCACTCACGCAGCAGGTCAGCAGCGCCGTCGAAAGCCCGCAGGGACGGCCAGGACGTGGAGAATATCGCTCCGTGGCTGGAATCGAGCTTCTCTTCCGTCTCGGGCTCGGGGTCGCTGCCGAGGAGATGGCCAATGAGCTTGTCTCCGCCCATGCCAATGGCACGGTGGATGTTGGCCATCGGGATGTCAAAATCCAGCCGGCGGAAGGCCTGCCACCAGGCGACGGTGTGCAGGTAGTTCGAATCCACCAGGGTGCCGTCCACATCGAAGAGCACGCCGCGCAGCGGCCGGGAGGTTTCTGTCATCGGAGTTCCCTCGGGTTGGGTGCAGTGTGTTTGACGAGTCTAACGAGGTGCGTCTTCCTCCAGCGCGGACACCGGTGTGCCGGGTGGTCCGAGGAAGGCAAAGAGCTCGGCCTCCAGGACACTGGGACTGCGCAGTTCGCACTCCCAGACCACCAGGGCTTCCCAGCCGGCAGCCGCGAGGGCCTGCAGTGCTGCGGCGTCGCGCGCGACGGTCCGGGCGCGCTTGGCGGCCCAGAACTCGGGGTTAGTGGCCGGTGCGTGGGTGCCTGCGGAACAGGAGTGGGTGTGCCAGAAACAGCCGTTGACAAAGATGACCTTGCGCCGGCCTGCGAAGACCAGATCAGGTTTCCCCGGCAATGAACCTCCGGCAGCGGCACCGTGCAGCCGGAAACGGTAGCCGGCATGGTGCAGCAGACGCCGGACTTTCAGCTCCGGTTTCGTGTTTTTGGACCGGATGCGGGACATGTTGCGGCTGCGCTGTTCCGCGGAGACCGTATCTGCCATGCCGCCAGTCTAGGTCTCTGGACAGGTTTGCTCACCTGCGCAGCTGGAAGGGCGGACCTCCTAGCCAATCGGTCACGGGCAGGCATATGTTGGCAGTGGTGATGCCGGCGAGAGGACAGTTGTTCCATGGCCCACATCAGAATCCTGGCGACCGGCGGGACCATTGCGTCACGCACGGGACACGACGGCGCAGCATCGGCAGGGCGTGCCGAGGACATCACGGCGTCCCTGTCAGGACGGCACAGCTATTCCGTCCAGGACATTACGAATGCCAACAGTTTCCGGCTGCGGTTCAGGGACGTCCGTGTCATCGCCGAAGCGGTCCGCGCCGCGGCGGCAGACGAGGGCGTTGACGGCGTCGTGGTCACTCATGGCACGGACACGATGGAGGAGACGGCGTTCGCGCTGGACCTGCTCCACGATTCGGCCAAGCCCGTGGTCTTCACCGGCGCGCAGCGTCCGGCTGACAGTCCGGTGGCTGATGGCCCGGGCAACCTGGAGGAAGCAGTAACGGCCGCTGCCGCCGCCGGCCTGCGCGGCGCGGGTGTGCTGATTTCCTTTGCCGGGCAGGTCCAGTCCGCGCGCGGAGCGCGGAAGGTCCACACCGTGGCTGCCAGCCCCTTTGCCGGGGGAGTGGAGGTGGCCCACTTTATTGCCGGAACGCTGCACGTCACTGCGATACCGGTCCGTCCGGCCCCCCTGCCGATGCCGGGGGAGGACTTCGACAATGCCCGCGTGGAGATCATCGTCTGTGCCTTGGGCACGGACCCGGAACTTTTCAGCCACGCCGTCCACGCGGGTGCCAATGCCGTTGTCCTGGCGGGAACGGGTGTGGGCAACGCCGGGGAAGGGTTTGCCGAAGCGGTGCAGGATGCGGTGCGCGGCGGCTGCCCGGTGATCCTTTGCAGCCGGGTGCCTGCCGGGCCAGTGGTTCCGGCCTACGGGGCCGGCGGCGGCCTGGATCTGGTCCGCGCGGGAGCCATCCCGGGCGGGGACCTGGCCCCGACGCAGGCCAGGATGCTGGCGGCGCTGCTGACGTCCCTGCCGGCCACGCAGGAAGAGCTTCTCCAGGCGCTGACCAGCGGGACATCGCGGACGCGCTAGCCGCGCGCTTTGGTCTCGATCCTGCATCGTCCTTCCACAGTTCCCGGGGAAGGGGTCCCAAAAGCCATCAGTCGGCTTACTATTAATCGCACTGAAGGTACCCCTTACAAGGAGGTAAGAGATGTCGGGCTACTTTAAGCTGGTTGACGCCCACGACGGCGCTTTCCGGATCAAGCTCATTTCCGGCGACGGAGCACTCATGGCGGTGTCCGCTATGTTTCCCACCAAGGAAGCGGCAGCCGCAGGCATTGAGCAGCTGCGCGAAATCGCCGGAACCGGGCCGGTTGTGGACCACAGCAAGGATGCCGATGTCGTGGCAGATGCCAACCGGAATACAGGCCGGGCCAAAGCTTCCTGACCTGGCTCCGCCCAAGCTCTCGTTCAAAAAGGCCTTTCGTTCCCGACGCCGCATAGGACGCCGGGAACGGGAGGCCTTTTGTTATGACTGTTGTTATGACTGGCCTTCGTCACCTTCGGCCGGGTCCTGAGTGTGTTCCCGCGTGGAGCCGGCCTGGGCCGCTTCCTCGCCTTCCGACGGCTCCTCGTTGTGGGTCCGGTCTTCGTCATTCGGAGTGGTGCTCATGAGTGCCTCCATGGCTGGTTTACGGCATCTGCCTTTCCAGTCTAGGAACCAGTGTGGCCTCCCGACAGGGTTTGCGGCGCCGCGGGCGTCCCTAGGCAGGAGTATGTACCTGCCGGTAGCGTATGCCGGATGCAGCGAACAGACGCGGATGTCATTGTGGTCGGTGCCGGACTTGCCGGACTGACAGCGGCGGCCGAACTGGTGGACGCCGGCCGCTCAGTAATCCTGCTGGAGCAGGAAGGCGAACAGGGTCTGGGCGGGCAGGCCTGGTGGTCCTTCGGCGGCCTCTTCTTCGTGAACTCGCCCGAGCAGCGGCGCCTGCGCGTGAAGGATTCAGTGGAGCTCGCGTGGCAGGACTGGCAGGGGACCGCCGGATTCGACCGGCAAGAAGACTACTGGCCGCGCCGCTGGGCAGAGGCCTACGTCAATTTCGCCGCCGGAGAGAAGCGGGCCTGGCTGCACCAGCTGGGGCACCGGGTGTTCCCCGTGGTGGGCTGGGCCGAGCGCGGCGGCTACGGCGCCACTGGACCTGGGAACTCTGTGCCGCGCTTCCATATCACCTGGGGAACCGGACCCGGCATCACCGCGCCATTTCTGGCCAAGGTGCGCGACGGCGTCGAACGCGGGCTGGTAAGGCTGGCCTGCAACCACCGCATGGAATCCCTGGTGAGCACCGGCGGCACAGTCACCGGCGTGCGCGGCACTGTCTTCCAGCGAACGACGACGCCGCGCGGCCGGGAGGTTCAGCGCACTGTGGAGGGCGAGTTCGAGTACTCTGCCGGCGCCGTCGTCGTCACTACCGGAGGCATTGGAGGCGACCACGGCCTAGTGCGTGCCGCCTGGCCGCAGCGCCTGGGGACACCGCCCAGGACGATGCTCAGCGGAGTCCCCGGACACGTGGACGGGCGCGGCATCCATGCCGCCCAAAGTGCCGGCGGGCGGGTGATCAATCCGGACCGCATGTGGCACTACGTAGAGGGGATTCGGAACTGGAATCCTGTGTGGCCGAACCATGGCATCCGCATTCTGCCGGGTCCGTCCTCGCTTTGGCTGGACGCTGTGGGCACCCGGCTGCCGGGTCCGCTGTTTCCCGGTTTCGACACGCTCGGGACACTGGAATACCTGCGGCGCACCGGCTACGACTACAGCTGGTTTGTGCTGAACAAGGCGATCATCCGGAAGGAGTTCGCGCTCTCCGGATCCGAGCAGAACCCTGACCTGACCGGGAAATCCCTGCGCGGAGTGCTGGGCAGGGCCACGGCCGACGTGCCCGGGCCGGTACAGAAGTTCCTTGACCACGGCGAGGACTTCCTCACCGCCGGCAGCGTCCCGGAGCTGGTCGCGGCCATGAATGACCTGGCCAAGTCCTCAACCGACGGCGCCGCACCGGTGCTCTCCGCGGACGCCGTGCTGGCGGAACTGCAGGCCCGGGACCGGGAGATCGCCAATCCGTTCAGCAAGGATGCGCAGGTCACAGCGATCCGCGGTGCGCGGTCTTACCTGGGGGACCGGCTGATCCGTACCGCGGTGCCGCGCCCGATCCTGGCACCGAAGGACGGGCCGCTGATTGCCGTCCGGCTTTCCGTCCTGACCCGCAAGACGCTCGGCGGACTGGAAACCGATCTGGATTCCCGCGTGCTGGGAGCGGACGGGAACCCGGTTCCGGGCCTGTTTGCGGCCGGGGAGGCTGCGGGCTTCGGCGGCGGAGGGATGCACGGCTACCGGTCGCTGGAAGGAACTTTCCTGGGCGGCTGCCTGTTCAGCGGCCGAGCGGCGGGGCGGGCTGCAGTGCGGTGATGCCCGCAGGCAAAGAGGAGGGGCCCGGAACCCGGCCGCGGGAACCGCCCCACCACATTTCCAATCAGGAAAACCAAGCGCCCCGGGTGTAA
>JBELZL010000037.1:0-31337 GCA_040274025.1 Arthrobacter sp.
GTACACTCGCTTACCGTTCGTGCCTTACCGGCTGTCTTAGCCTACCTGTTATGGGGCTTCTGCGGCACAGGAGATTTCCCCGCCGTCCCCCTCAGTCACCGGCCGGCATCCGTTTGGCCGCCAAAGGCGGCTGACGTGGGCGGATCGCCGGGAACGGCGGCCCAGCGCCCTGGCCCGGAATCCACCGGCAGTAAGGGCCGGAGGTGCAGGCTCGGTGGGCACCCGCAGGAGCTGGACCGTCATTCAGTTCACTTCGGCCAGCGGCACCATGCTTGGCAGGCTCGGCGGACCGAACCAGGTTTCCAGGGCTTCAACCAGGTCTGCCTTGCTTTCGGAAGACAGACCGCCGGCGTCGTCGGGTTCGCCCTCCAGCCACGCAACGTGCCCGTCCGGGCGCAGCAGCACTGACGGTGTCTGCGGATCCCATGCGGGTTCAATGATCTGGTCCACCCGGTCTTCCCAGCCTTCCAGCAGCAGCTCCCCGGTCCGGTCCAGCAGGACACCGCGCCCGGTATGCATCCGCTCATAGAGTGTGCCCTGCTCCAGCCGGACGTCCCGCTGCCGGCGGCCGAGCAGTTCCCGGCCCGGCCCGAAGTTGTAGCGGATGTCCAGCCCGGTGATTTTGCCGATCAGGTGCCGGTTCACGTCGTCGAACTCCATCAGTTCCGTGAGCAGCTTCCGCACAGCCTGCGGTCCTGGCTCGGCGGAGACCAGCACGGACTGCGCGCGGGTGGTGTTCAGGACATCCGCTGCAACCGGGTGCCGTTCGGTCCAGTACGTGTCCAGCAGTTCTTCCGGCGCCCATCCGTTCACGGCGGCAGCAAGTTTCCAGCCCAGGTTCAGTGCGTCCTGCAGGCCGAGGTTCAGCCCCTGGCCGCCGAAGGGCGGATGGACGTGCGCGGCGTCCCCCGCCAGGAAAACCCGGCCCGCCCGGTAGGCGTCGGCCAAGCGGGTGGCATCCCCGAACCGGGAGGTCCAGCGCGCTGAATGGGCACCAAAGTCCGTGCCGGCGTAAGCGCGCAGCTGCTGTTTCAGTTCCTCCAGATCCGGTGGAACGGTGCGGTCTTCGGCGACACCGTCAGCTGGAACCACCACCCTGAAGGCACTGCCTTCCACGGGGCCGGCACCAAAGTCGCGGTGGGTTTCACGGACCCGGGCAGACACGGCGGCCACCTCTTCGGGAGCAGCCGTGAACTCCACTTCACCCAGCAGGAATTCCCGTCTGCTCGGCTCCCCGGGGAAGCCAATGCCGGCCAGGGACCGGACAGTGCTGCGGCCGCCGTCGCACCCCACCAGGTAGCGGGCGCGAAGCTCACTTCCGTCTGCCAGCGTTGCCGAAACTCCGGCGCCGTCCTGTGCCATGCCGGTGAGCTCGCTGCCGCGGCGGATATCGACGCCTAGTTCGAGTGCGCGCCGGGTCAGCAGGGTCTCGGTCTCTGTCTGCGGAATTCCCAGGACGTAGGGATGGGTCGTGTCCAGTTCCGGTGCGCTCCGGAGGATGCCGGCGAAGAACCCGTCCAGGGCATACCGGGTGCCGGCAGCTGCGAAGTGCTCCCCGAGTCCGCGCTGGTCCATGATCTCGATGCTGCGGGAGTGCAGGCCCAGGGCGCGGATGATGGTGTTCGGCTCCGGCTCCTTGTCCAGGACCACCACGTCCACGCCGTGCAGGCGCAGCTCGCTGGCCAGGAAAATCCCCGTAGGTCCGGCTCCGGCAACGATTACTTCGGGCATGGGTATCCCCCTCGAAGATACGGCGGGTGTCTTGGCGGTGCCCGGAAATCCTACTGCTGTGCCGCTGAAATGTTGAGGGCAGGCTTCAAGGCAGCACCCGCAGGCGCAGGATGCGGTCATCCCCATGTTCGGGAGCTCCCCGCCCGTCCGTGTTGCTGGTCAGGACCCAGAGGCTGCCGTCCGGGGCCGCCACTGCGTCGCGCAGCCGGCCTTCACCGGCCAGGTGTTCGACGGCGCTGCCCGCGTCCTGAAGCGGCACTTCCCGCAGGCGCTCCCCGCGCAGGTTGGCGATGAACACCGAGTTCCCCAGTACCGCGATGCCGCTGGGACTTGCCTCACCGGGCTCCCACTGCTGCGCCGGATCAATGAATCCCTTCCGGTCCGCGATCCCCTCGGCTTCAGGCCAGCCGTAGTTGCCGCCGGGCTCAATCACGTTCAGTTCGTCCCAGGTGTTCTGCCCGAATTCGCTGGCATAGAGCGTTCCGTCACTGCCCCAGGCGATGCCCTGGGGGTTGCGGTGCCCGTAGCTGTAGACCGCAGACCCGGGGAACGGGTTGTCCCCGGGAACACCGCCGTCGGGCATCAGCCGCAGGATCTTCCCCGCGAGCGATCCCGTGTCCTGGGCGCTGTCCCGGTTCCCGGCGTCGCCCGCCGTGGCGTAGAGCATCCCATCCGGGCCAAAGGCCAGGCGGCCGCCGTTGTGCACCGGGCCGGCCGGGATGCCCGCGAGCACCAGCTGCGGCTCACCCAGGCTGAGGGAGCCTGACTCGCCGCGCAGTTCACGGCGCTCGATCCGGTTCTCATTCCCGGCGGTGAGGTAGGTGTAGAGGTAGCGCTCCTGCACGGCTATCCCCAGCAGGCCGCCCTCGCCGCGCCCCTGCGCGTCGATCACGCCCACCTCCCGCTGGTTCCCGTCACCGTCGAGCTCCAGGATCCGGCCCGAGTCCCGTTCGCTGAGCAGCGGTGTGCCGCCCAGGAACGTGATTGACCACGGCGACTGGAGCCCGGTGCTGATGGTCTCCGGCTCGGACAGTGCCGCTGTGGACACGTCCGGCCCGGGAGCCTGCGGCGCCTGTCCGTTTCCTGTGCTGCAGGCCGTGAGGACCAGCAGCGCGGAGGACGCGGTAATCGCCAACCGCCGCCGCGGCGTTGTTAGGCACCTGGCGTTCCGCATGGAGGCCCCCTTGGGTCGTGGAAGCCGAAGCTACCAGTTCACGCCCGGCGCCTCCACGCCTTCAGGCGTTACGAGTCCCAGATTGGCCCGAAGGCGGGGATGCAGCGGCGTTCGAATTCGGTAACCACACGCCCGGTGACAGCTTTGTTGGAGACGATGATGACGGCGTCGGCCCCGGATGCCTTGAAAGCTTCGTAGGACAGTTCGAAGACGTCCGGCTTGCCCTGCTCGCTGGTGTTCCAGATGACTGCCTCCGGCTGAGCCTTCTCCACCTCGTTGACCAGTCCGTCACCGTAGGTGGCTCGCGGGGTTTTGGTGACCCAGACCAGCCGGGCTCCCTGGGTGTCCGTGAGCAGATGGCCCAGGGCAGGACCGATGCCGCTGCCGGTGGCGATGTACAGCACGCGGTTGAAGAGGCGTTTGGCATTGGCGACGCCGACGGTCGGGATGCCGCGGACCCACACATGGGGCGGCGGGTTTTCGATGAATTCGCTGGTCCAGCCGCCCGCGCGGGAAATGACCATCCGGTACCCGCTCTCCCCCGCGGCGGCCGGAATGCAGGCAAAGGGGTGCCAGCCCAGCAGCGGGTGGCGGCTGATCGCCCGGGTGGTGCCGACTGGCGGTACAAAGCCGTGGTCCAGCCGGACAATGATGGTGTGGTTCGAGGGACGCTCGGTGGTGATGGGCACCTTCCGCAGGAGCAGCCAGGGCCAGACCGCAAGCCCGGTGGAGACCACCAGCATCCAGAAAATCGGGGACGCCAGCAGTGCCTCGCCGAAAGTACGGGTGGGAGTCTGCAGGTGGGCGAGGATCAGCGTGTTCGCCCAGCCCAGCACCAGAACTGTCCAGGTGCCGAAGCGGTGGGAAGCCTCAAAGACGTCATGGTGGCGGGTGCGGAAACCCGGCGCGGCAAGGGCGCAGATGATGAGCAGCACCAGGCAGACGGTGATCGCGATGGCCAGGGACGCGTCGTCGTACCCTGCCTCCCCGTCAGCCCAGGCCGGCGCCAGCTCGGACACGTAGACCACGTACCAGAGCGTCCCGGCGATGGCACCGCCCACGTGCAGGCCGCCCACGTGGTAGTACTGGGCCAGCCGCCAGCGAAGCCGGAGCGGCCAGGACGTTGGGGCCCTGGTCGCCAGGAAGGACAGCAGGTTCACCATCCAGTGCTGGCGCGGCAGGATCGAGAAGAGGATGTTGATCTGCGAGATGGCAGCGATCACCTGGAGGCTGGAGGCGTGCGGGTGCCACCAGCCGGCGGCCAGGCCCCAGCCGAATAGTGCGGCGTTGGCCACGAGGACGCCGGCGAAAAGCGCCACGTAGGTCCGGACGCGCGCGCGGCGCCGGTGAGCAGGTTCAAGGGAGTCCTTGCCGTCGCCATGGATGAGGTCTGTATTCGTCACCCGTTCATAATGCTGGACACCGTCCAAAGCGTTGAATTGTGACGCGACCCTCAGGTATCGAGTTCCCTGACCATGGCAGCGGCGTCGTACGCAGCTCCCCAGGACACGGTCACGCCCACGCTGCCGTGGCCGTAGTGGTGCAGTACCGGAACTGGTCCGGAGGTGTCCCATTCCAGCCGGGGTGCGGGCCGTGCCGGCCGCGCGCCGGCACGGATCTCCTGCGGGCTTGCGGAGGCCAGCCGCGGCTCGATGGCAGCACACCTCGTAAAAGAAGCTGTCCAGTCCTGGATTGCGGACCATGACGCTTAGGCCGTGCACTTCACTGAGGTCCGGGTCATCTGCGAGCGCTCGGGCGGCGGCTCCTGTGCAGTTGACGACGACGGACCCGGGCTCTGCATGGGCGGACAGACCGGTAACCTCCCCGGTCCTCAGCGCTCCTCCTGCAGCCTGGAACCGTCGCTGGAGGTACTGCAGATACGGCGGCATGTCCACGACGGGCAGCTCTGCCCAGAACGCCGTCGGATAACCGGCTGATTCGGGCTCAGAGCATGGCCGGAACCCCGGCACCCGGACAGCCCAGTCCGGCGGCTCGCTGGTCATGGAACTGACCAGCCGGCCGCCCTGAATCCGCACTCCGGGAGCCGTCGTCAGTCCAATGACGCCGCCGCCAACTATGCTCACCGGCGGAAAGTGTTCCGGAATCCCCTGCATGCGGAGGCAGTGTAGCCAATGCTGCCGCGACGACGACACCGTGTCCTTCGAGCATTTGGACCGGCTCGAAGCCCTGTTACCCGGTGCGGTGGCCGCCGGCACTATGCCGGCGGCCACCAGTTCGAGGACCGGATGAACGCAGTGGCCGCCGACGTAGCCGCTCTGGACTCCTAGACCCCGACGACGAACGTCAGCGCACTCCAGATGAGGACAGTGGAGACGGTGGTCCAGATAATGATCGCCACGCCCTGCCACAGGAGCACCCACCGGCGGGAGGTACCGCCTGCCACGAGGATCGACGCCGTGAACTGGGTGGGGATGGCCAGCGGGCCCAGGATGCTTGCCCCGGGTACGCCGAAACGGACCAGCCAGCGCTTGAACCTAAGGCGCCCCTTCGACTCCGGTTTGGCTACACGGGCTGCGACCAGCGTCGAAGTGCCGCCGGCCGCGGACGCTGCGGCCTCCGCCCGGGCATCCACCCGGTTGGTGACGGCAGTTCGCGCCCGGGAGGTCAGGAGCACCACCAGCGCCACGCTGGCGAAGTTGCCGAGGGCGGCCGCTACAGCCGCAAGGACAGGATGCACCCCGCCGACGACGCCGATGATTACTCCCGCTTCGCCTTCCAGGAAGGGAACAGCGGCGGCGAGCATCAGGATGAAGGGCTGAATAAACTCAGGCACCTGGCCTAGAAGCTCCTGAAAGTTGTAAACGAGTTCCTGGGTGGGGTTCATCGAACTGGTTCCTAGTCTCCTGGACGAGGGCCTGTCCCTCGGGTAGTGGAAGCAGTAGAAACTGTGTTCCCGGAACAGAGTCAACCCCCTTTGAAAACCATCGGCGAAGCCACCGCCGGCACGCTCTCCCGTTGATCCGTCAGTGCGGGCTTCCCGTTTGTCCGGGGCACCTGCCGCAGACCTGCCCCGCGGGCCTACCCTGAAAGATCGAGGGAGGAACAGCGACTTATCAGGAACAGGGAGCATCAGCATGTGCACAGGCATCAGGTACACAGACGGCAGCGGCAACCTTTATCTCGCACGCAACCTCGACTGGACGAGCGGCTACGGCGAACGGGTGGTGGTGACGCCCACCGGGTACATGCCAAAGTCACCGTTTGGCGCAGTGCAGGAAATCAAGCACGCGGTTATCGGCATGGGGATCGTGGAGGAAGACACCCCGCTCTACTTCGACTGCGGCAATGACGCGGGCCTGGCCGTTGCCGGGCTGAACTTTCCAGGGTATGCCAACTACGCACCGGACCAGGTGACCGGTGCGGTAAACGTGGCCGCGTTTGAGTTCCCGCTCTGGGTGGCCGCCCAGTTCGCCAGTGTGGACGAGGTCGAGGCAGCACTGGGAAACGTTGCGATCGTGGACCGTCCCATCAATGACAAGTATCCAAGTTCGCTGCTGCACTGGATCATCGGCGACGCCAGCCGGTCCATCGTCGTCGAGTACACCAGCGCAGGCATGCAGATCTTCCATGACGACGTAGATGTCCTGGCAAACCAGCCCGGATTCAACTGGCACCACGAGAACCTGCGCAACTACCTCAACCTGTCTTCCGAGTTCCCACAGGAAGTGGTGCTGAACCGGGCACATCTGACGCCGTTCGGCTCAGGCTCGCTGATGCGCGGGATTCCCGGTGATTACTACTCGCCGTCGCGTTTTGTGCGGGCAGCCTACGTGCATGCCCACTATCCGCAGAAGACGAACGAAGCGGACAACGTCAGCCGTGCCTTCCACACGCTGCAGCAGGTCGCCATGGTGGAGGGCAGCGCGGCGATGGGCGACGGAGACTTCGAAAAGACCATCTACACCGGGCTGTTCTCTTCCAAGACCATGACCTACTACTGGAACACCTACGAGGATCCGGCGGTCCAGAGTGCGGCGCTCGCAGACCACAAACCCTCGGGACAGGACCTGGTAGTCGTCTAGCATCAGGCCGCGAACGACGCTGCCACAGCGCAGGCCGAACAGGGGGTTGACCCTGTTCCGGGAACACAGTGTTCCATGGTTCGAACCAGGGCCGCCCATCCGGGGCGGACACGGTTTGAAAGGGCCGGACATGGAACTGAAACCAGCCAGCACCCCCGCGCTGCAGCCGTTCCGGTGGTGGCAGGCGTTTTCCCGCTCGCTGCTCCATCTGCGCCTTCGCGGCCCGGACGGGGTGCCCCAGACGTGGTCCGTCGACGTCCGGCACGGAGGCGACGCCGACGGAGAGGTATATGCGCATCTCTACCGTGACGGCCTGCACATGGCACGGCTGAAGCTTCCCGCCGCATTTCCCCTTCCGGGAGGGACCATCCGCATTGCAGTGAGCACCTACGGGCTGCGGCAGGCTGACTACGTAGCCCACGACGGCGCTGTGCAGCAGCTGGTGCCCGACGCTTCCTCTGCCGAAGGACTGCGTGCGCACCTTGACCGGACCCGGCCAGGGGTTAGCCGGCTCATCGGGGTGACCTCCGCGCTGGTGCTCCTTGGAAGCCTTATACTCGGCGTGCCGCAGCTTCTGCAGTCGGTCACTGAGTTCCCGCCGGTCGCGGAGAGTGTCGGCACGTTCGTCAGCCCGTTCGTCCTCCCCGCGTGGGCAAACACGTGGCTCCTGCTGGCGGGTGTGGCCGCCAGCACGGAGCGGGCGCTGCGGCTGCGCTATAACTGGCTGCTCGACGGCGGCCTGTTCAGCGGCGGCGACTAACGGCCCCCGGGCCCTCAGGCACCACCAGTTCAATCAGGGGTGCGGGTGATCCGTTCCTTGCCCTCCAGCACCATGGCGCTCATCGTCTCCTCCGCGATCGTGTTGGCCCGGAACAGCACGTCCAGCTGGGCGTCGTTGTACAGCTCCGTGAGCGCATTCCCGAAAGTCTCAACGCCGACCTGCCTTCCCCTGGGCATGTGCTCGGCAGGATTCCTTAGCCAGGGGTAGTTGACGAGGTGCTTCACGATGATTTCGGCAACCCTCTCGGCGAGTGCCTGCCGGGTCTGTTCATCGGCGTCGGCGGCCAGGTTCTCGATGTCCGGCCCCGTGTCGTCACTCTCATCCGCTGACATCTCCCGGATGTCCTCCAGAGCTTCATCATCGTAGAACCGGGTCATGATGTGGACGATTGAACGGTCACTTTCCGACAGCCGGGAGGCAACGGATTCGAAGCCCGCAGGCACATCCGCCGGCGCCTGGTGTTCGATGATCGCAGCAATGTGGGCCCGGGCCTGGTTCAAGGCTTCAATGCGCTGCTCGAGTTCGGCGTCTACCTCCCGCAGCACCTCGGGAGTTCCTCGGACCGTGTCCGTGGCGCTGCGCAGCTGGGACAGCGGAATGCCCAGGACTGCGAGCCGGCGGATGCGCAGCAGGCTCACCAGGTGCCGCACCTCGTACTGCTTGTAGCCGTTGTAACGGCGGTCCGGCTCCTCGAGCAGGCCCAGCCGGTGATAGTGGCGGACGGTGTTCACCGTCGTGCCCGCCAGGTCGGCCAGTTCACGCGTGCTCCACGGCATCTCAAGCTCCTTTCCGAAGCCAGTCAGAACCTATGGGACCCGGGTCCACGAAATAGACACCGCGGCCCTCAAGAGTGAGCCGGCGGGCGAGTTCCATGAGAGCATACGCCGTGCCACATCATCGAGCGAGGAAACCAGGATGAAATCCAGCGCCACTGCGCCCTCATCGACGTTCCCGCCAATGAACTCGCGGACAATTCGCTCGGCCCCGGCGAAGCGGATCCCGCCCTGTGCCTGGAGACATGGGACTGTCCTTCGCTCTCCGGGCTGCTGTCCGCGGGCCGGGAAGGCCGGCTCAAATGCGGGACGTAATGCAGGGAAGCGCGGGAAGCTCCCCACAAGCGGGGAACTCGCCGTCTGGCGCGCCCATCACGAGGCCGTCGAAATCGCCCGCTCCCGGATCGAGTCGCGGATGCGCAGGGATTCGGGGCTTTCGGACGGTGAATACCGGGTTTTGCTTACCCTCAGCGAGGCAGAGGGTAAGGCTATGCGTTCGTCACAGCTCGCCGCCCAGCTGGAGTGGGAGCGCAGCCGGCTCTCCGGCCAGCTGGGCCGAATGGAGAAACGAGGCCTGCTGCGCCGTGAACCGAGCCCGGAGGATGCGCGCGGCTCACTCGTTTTTCTCACCGATGAGGGTGCCCGCGCCTTTCGGGGCAGCACCCTCCCCCACCTCGCTGCAATCAAAGAGATCTTTATCGACGCGTTTACACCGGAGCAGCGCCAGTTTGGAGGACGCTGCAGCGGCACTGCGCATCCATTTAGGAATGCCGGCACGCTGACGGCTGCCGATACCCGGCAGCCCTACGAAGGGAATGAACCCATGCATCCAGGCATTTACGCAGTGATACCAGTAGCCCAGGAGGCCCCAGGATGCATACCGCTTCGCCGCAGCACGGCACCGATGCGCGGGACCACCCGGTCCGCCGAGCCGGCGTCGTCGTCATCGGTGCCGGCCAGGCCGGCCTTTCAGCCGGTTACCACCTGAGCCGGCGCGGTTTCACAAGCGCCCTGGCCGGAGGCGATGCCGGGAGAAGCTTCGTGATGCTCGACGCCGGAACGGCACCCGGGGGCGCCTGGCTGCACCGCTGGGAGTCGCTGACCATGGCGACGGTCAACGGCATCTTCGACCTTCCGGGATTCCGGCAGAGTCCGCCTGAGCGCGGGACGCCTGCCCGTATTGCGGTGCCGGAGTACTTCGCAGCATTCGAGGACCGCATGCAGCTTCCGATCCTCCGCCCGGTCAAGGTTCTCTCGGTGTCTGCCGCGGATGACGATCCCGACGGGGAACTGCTCATCGAGTCCGATGCCGGAACCTGGTCCGCACAGGCGGTCATCAACGCCACCGGAACCTGGGATAACCCCACGCTGCCGGAGTATCCGGGGAGGCAGAGTTACGCTGGGCGCCAGCTTCACACCCGCGACTATGCCTCCCTGGATGACTTCGCCGGACAGCGGGTGGCGGTTGTAGGCGGCGGAATCTCCGCCGTCCAGCAGCTTGAAGAGATCTCCCGGGTGGCCGAGGTGTTCTGGTACACGCGGCGGGAACCGGTTTTCCGCGACGGGCCGTTCGACACAGAGGCGGGGAAAGACGTAGTTTCCCGGGTGGCCGAGGATGTGGAGGCGGGTAATCCCACCGGCAGCGTGGTCTCCTACACGGGCCTGCTGTGGACGCCCTATGCCCTGGCAGCTAAGGAGCGCGGGGCGCTGGGGCGGCGGCCGATGTTCGCTGGCGTCGAGCCGGACGGCGTGCGGGAGACCGACGGCACACTGACCCGCGTGGATGCGATCCTCTGGGCCACCGGGTTCAAGCCTTCGCTGAGCCATCTGGACCCGCTCCGGCTGCGCAACGATCGCGGCGGGATCGAGGTGCATGGCACCGTCGCCGCTGCGGATCCGCGGGTGCACCTAATCGGTTTCGGCCCCTCACAGTCAACAGTTGGCGCAAACCGTGCCGGGCGGGACGCCGTCCGCACCCTCGTGGCGCAGTTCAATGCGGCCCCGGTCCGGGCCTAAGTACGGCCGGGTCCAACATGCCCCGCCTCGGGCGAGTTCCGGGCCGGCCGGACCATGGTTCCCACGCTCCGTTACTTCTGTCACCTTCTGTGACCACACGTGCCTCAGCAGTAACGATCCGTGGGAAGGATGGCCCTTTGAGAGCACAAAAAAGCCCCGGCCGGACATAATGTCCGCCGAGGCATTCCCTGTATCTGTCGGGTTGACAGGATTTGAACCTGCGACCCCTTGACCCCCAGTCAAGTGCGCTACCAAGCTGCGCCACAACCCGTTCCGCTGATTCGGATCTTCCGGTTTGTTTCCGGCCGAACCAACTCAAATACTCTACATCATGGTTGGCGTTTTCCCCGCATCGGCGGCGCCCCGGAGTTCACATTGGCTCCGGGGCAGCCAGCCGTGCTAGCGCCTGCTGGTCTTGCCGCGCTTCTCACGCACGCGCATTGAAACCTCGATCGGGGTGCCTTCGAAGCCGAAGGTCTCCCGCAGCCGGCGGGTGATGAAGCGGCGGTAGCCCGGATCCAGGAATCCGGTGGTGAACAGCACGAACTTCGGCGGCCGTGAGGACGCCTGCGTGCCGAAGAGGATGCGGGGCTGCTTGCCGCCGCGGACCGGGTGCGGGTGGGCCGCCACGAGCTCGCCCAGGAAGGCGTTCAGCTTGCCGGTGGGAATGCGCTTGTCCCAGTTCTCCAGGGCAAGGTCCAGCGCCGGGACGAGCTTGTCCTTGTGCCAGCCGGTCTTCGCGGAGATGTTCACGCTCGGCGCCCACTCAACGTGCGCCAGGTCGCGCTCAATCTCGGTCTGGAGGTAGCGGCGGCGTTCGTCGTCGAGCAGATCCCACTTGTTGAACGCCAGCACCAGTGCGCGGCCGGAATCGATGGCCAGCTGCAGGATGCGAACATCCTGCTCGGAGAGGACTTCGTCCACTGCCAGGAGCACGACGGCGACCTCCGCCTTTTCCAGCGCGGCCTGCGTACGCAGCGAGGCGTAGAAATCGGCGCCCTGGGCCATGTGCTGGCGGCGGCGGATGCCTGCGGTGTCCACAAAGCGCCAGGTGCGCCCGCCGAGTTCGATCAGTTCGTCAACCGGGTCGCGGGTGGTGCCGGCGAGGTCGTCGACCACCACGCGGTCGGTTCCTGCCAGTTTGTTCAGCAGCGAGGACTTGCCCACGTTCGGGCGCCCGATCAGGGCGATGCGGCGCGGCCCGCCGCTGGACTCGAGTCCACCGTAGGCGGAGTACTCCGGCAGCACGTCCAGGACGGCGTCGAGCATGTCCGCGGTGCCGCGGCCGTGCAGCGCCGAAACCGGGTACGGCTCACCGAAGCCCAGGCCCCAGAGCACCGAGGCGTCAGCCTCGTTCTGGATATCGTCCACCTTGTTGGCGACGACGATGACCGGCTTGCCCTTGCTGCGCAGCATGCGCACCACGGCTTCGTCGGTGGCTGTGATGCCTACGGTCGCGTCGACCACCAGCATGACGGCGTCAGCGACGTCGACGGCGATTTCCGCCTGGTCGGCAACGCGGGCATGGATGCCGCGGGCGTCGTGCTCCCAGCCGCCGGTGTCCACGAGCGTGAAGTTCACGCCGTTCCACGTGGCCGGGTAGGACACGCGGTCGCGGGTCACGCCCGGGGTGTCTTCAACCACGGCTTCACGGCGGCCGAGGATACGGTTTACCAGCGTGGACTTGCCCACGTTCGGCCGTCCCACGATCGCAACGACGGGGTCCAGGCGCAGCGGCGCGTCCTCGTCGTACTCGTCGTAGCCGCCGGAGAGCAGCGCGGCGTCTTCTTCGTCGAGTTCGTAGTCCGAGAGTCCTGCGCGGAGTGTTTCGGCGCGCAGGTTGGCTTCGTCGTCGTCGAGGGCGGCAAGCCGCTCGTCGATCTGGTCCTCGCCTGCCGGGATGTACTCCTCGGAGTCGCCGTCAAAGGTCGGGTTGGCGTTCATAAACTATTGCTTTCTTTCCGTTGAGGCCGTCGGCGCAGCTGCGCACGGCCGTCTCCGGACGTTCAGCCCGGGTAAGTGTTTGGGGGTCCGGCACGGAAAATCCCATGCAGCCACTCATCCATTGAAACACGGCAAGGCGCCGGGACCCCATTGGAGCCCCGGCTGCCCGCCTGCCATTAGTACTCAGTGCGTGCTGGAGAAAACCACATTCAGCACGGCCTGGACCGTTTCTTCGAAGTCCAGATCGGAGGAATCAACCGTGATCACGCCGTCGGCCGCCTGCTGGAAGTTAACCACCGTGGAGTCCTTCACATCGCGGGTGAGGACCTGTTCACGCAGGGCAGCGGCGCTCTGCGAGCCGCCCAGCTGCACGCCGCGGCGGCGCAGGCGCGCTTCCTCGGAGGCAGTGAGCAGAATCCGCACCTCAGCAGTGGGGGCCACCACCGTGGTGATGTCCCGGCCCTCGGCCACGATCCGCAGCCCCGAATCCTTGATCAGCTGCTGCTGGCGGCGGACCAGCTCGGCGCGGGCGCCAAGGGTGGTGGCCACGGCGGAAACCTTGGAGGACACCTCGGGTTCGCGGATCGCCTGGGTGACGTCCTCTCCCCCAACCAGGACCCATTCCGCGTCCGGTGAAGTGCTCAGCTCAATATCTGCGCTGCGGGTGGCGGCTTCGACGGCGACGGCGTCCGTCAGGTCGATGCCGGCCCGCATGCAGGCGATCGTGACGGCCCGGTACATGGCGCCGGTATCGAGGTAGTTGGCGCGCAGCCGGCGGGCGACTTCGCGGCTGATGCTGGACTTGCCGGAGCCGGACGGCCCGTCAATTGCCACCACCAGGGGTTTGCCCAGCCGAAACTGTGCCGGGTCCTGCTCTGTCATCACTGAACTACCTTCCAGCCGCGCGTGGTCAGTTCGCTGACCAGGCCATGCACTTTGCTCGGCAGAACCGAGATTTCCACCCGTCCAACCTCGCGGCCGGAGGCGTGCTCCAGGCGCAGGTCTTCCAAGTTGACGCCGATTTCGCCGATTTCGGTGAGCAGCCGGGCGATGGTGCCGGGGACGTCGTCCACCAGCACGGTGAAGCTGACGAAGGACTGCGGCGGGGTGCCGTGCTTACCCGGGATCCTTGCCTGGCCGGTGTTGCCTTCGGAGATCAGCTGCGCCATATCCAGCCGCGCGCCGTCGGCGGTGGGGTTTTCAAGCGTGTTGATCAGCCGGTTCAGGTCCTCGCGCACACCGTGCAGAATGCTCACCAGGCGCGGCGCGTTGCCGCTGAGGATCTGCACCCACAACTTGGGATCGCTTGCTGCAATGCGGGTGACGTCGCGCAGCCCGTTGCCGGCCAGGGCGAGGGCCGACGGCGGGGTGTCCTGCAGGCGGCTGGCCACCAGTGAAGACATGACCTGCGGCAGGTGGCTGATCAGCGCCACGGACGCATCGTGGTCTTCCGCGTTCATCCGGGAAACCACGGCTCCGAGGTCGATCGCCAGGGCCTCGGCGGTCTTCACGGCAACGGGCGAGCTTTCCTCGCCCGCGCAGATGACCCACGGCATGGACATAAACAGGTCGCCAAGGGCCGCCACCGGACCGGACTTTTCGCGTCCGGCCATCGGATGGGTGCCCACGTAGCGGGAAAGATCCACGCCGGTGGCGCGCAGGTCCGCCAGGACGGCGGCCTTCACGCTGGCGATATCCACGACGACGGCGCCGGGCCAGTCCTGCAGCGCCTGCGCCGCGAGGGACGCGGTCACGTCCGGCGGCGCGGCAACGACTACCAGCTGCGGAGCGAAGTCCGGCTCAGCGTCCTGGAGCAGGCGGCCGGCCCCGATATCCCGGGCCACGGCAGCGGTGGAAGGCGAAATGTCCGAAAGCACGACGTCGATGCCCCGGGCCCGCAGGCCCAGGCCGATGCTTGCGCCGAGCAGGCCGGTACCGATGACGAGCACCGGTCCGGACAGATGTGTTCCCCCGTCAGGCAGCACTGTCACGGGCTTAGAGTCCCACGACGGCCATCAGGTGGCCGACTTCGTGGCGGCCCAGGACACGGATGCTGCCCTGGCGCTGGTCGTTCAGGCGGATCGGGCCCATCTGGGTACGGACCAGGCGTTCCACCGGGTGGCCGACGGCGTCGAACATACGGCGCACAATCCGGTTCCGGCCCGAGTGCAGCACTACCTCAACCAGGATGTGGCCCGGGGTGGAATCCACCAGGCGGAAGGAGTCAACCTTGGCGAAGCCGTCCTCCAGCTCAATGCCTTCGCGCATCTGGGCGCCGATGCCGTGCGCCATGGGACCGCGCACCTGCACCAGGTAGGTCTTGGGAACCTCGTAGGACGGGTGGGTCAGGCGGTTGGCCAGCTCACCGTCGTTGGTCAGCAGCAGCAGGCCCTCAGTGTTGGTGTCCAGCCGGCCGACGTGGAAGAGGCGCTCATGCTTGTTGGTGCTCTTGAGGTAGTCGCTGATGCAGGGACGTCCCTCGGGGTCTTCCATGGTGGAGACCACGCCGCGCGGCTTGTTGAAGACGTAGTACTTCTGCGTCTCGTCCAGCTGCAGGCGCATACCGTCCACATGGATCGCAACGGTCTTGGGGTCCACGCGCACGCCGAGCTCGGTGACGACCTCGCCGTCGACCTCCACGCGGCCCTCGGTGATCATTTCCTCGCAGACGCGGCGGGATGCCACTCCGGCGCTGGCCATGACCTTCTGCAGGCGGATGCCCTCCGGATCGTGGTGCTCGGAGATGACCGGCTTGCCCGGACGGCGGGTGTGCGGCCGCTTGGTTACCGGGCCGAGGTTCTTGCCGAAGCGTTCGTTGCGGAACGCCCGCTCACCGCCGCCCTTGCCCTTGGGGGCTCCGGTGCGGGGCCCGCCAGGCTTGAAGCCGCCTTCCTTGGAAGCGCCGGACTTGAAGCCGCCTTCCCTGGAGGAACCGGGCTTGAAGCCGCCGGATTTGGGAGCGCCGGACTTGAAGCCGCCTTCCCTGGAAGCGCCTGCGCTGCCGGAGGACTTCGGCCCGCCGGTGCGTCCGGAAGCAGGCTTGGAGCCCTTGCCGAAGCCGCGGCCGCCGCCTGCTCCCCCGCTGCTGCGCGGATTACTGCGGCCTGAGCCGGAACGGGGTGCCTGTGTCATTGAGAAGTCCTTCGGGTGTAGCGGTTAGTAAGTAGTTTCTTCAAATTCCGGGAGGTTTTCCAGCCCGGGCAAGTGCGGTGCTATCTCCGGCAGTTCCTCCACACTGCCCAGACCCAGCTTTTCCAGGAAAAGCGGAGTCGTGACGTACAGCAGCGAACCCGTTTCAGGCTCAGTGCCGGCTTCGGTCACCAATCCCCGCTGGATCAGCGTGCGGACCACCGAGTCCACGTTGACTCCCCGGATTGCTGAAATACGGCCACGGGTCACCGGCTGCCGGTAGGCAATCACCGCCAGGGTCTCCAGCGCGGCCTGGGAAAGCCGTGCGCTCTGCCCTTCTAGAACGAACTGCCCGACGACGTCGGCAAAGGCGGGGCGGGAGTAGATTCGCCAGCCGCCGGCAACTTCCCGGAGCTCGAAACCGCGCGGTTCAACGGCGCGCAGCCCGTCAGGTCCATCCCCAGTATAGCCGTCATACTCTTTGCGCAGATCGTCAAGCAGCTGCCCGGCAGCTGAGGCGCTGATGTCCAGTGCCAGGCCGAGGCTTGCGGCGCTGACCGGCTCGGTGGCCACCATCAGTACGGCCTCCGCGGCTGCGCGCAGTCCGCCCGGACGGTTCTGCACCCCGGCGCCGTCCTGCGGGAAGGCTTCTTCAGTTCCCTCGTTGGAGATCTGCGGCTGCATCGGACTCCTCATCAGCGTCGTCGTATTCTTCGGTGAGGGTCTGCGCGGACCAGCCCCCGGAGCCTGTTCCGGTCCAGGAGACCCGAAGCTCTCCCAGCGGCTCGGGTTGATCGAAGGCCAGCAGCCCGTCGCGGAACATTTCCAGCAGAGCCAGGAACCGGCCCACGATTTCCAGCGGCGTTGCCCCCTGCGCCAGTTCAGCGAAGCTGAGCGGGCTGCTCTGCCGGAGCCTGTTCCCGATGATCTGCGCCTGTTCGCGGACACTGACCCGCGGTGCGTGCAGGTGGCCCAGTCCAACCTCGGCAGGTGGTCCCGGCTTCGGTTCCAGTGCCTTCCGGGCCAGCCGCCCGAACTCCTCCGCGCTGGTGCGCCAGATCAGTTCAGGCAGCATAGCGGCCAGATGCGGTTCAAGTGCGGTGTCCCGGGGGAAGCGAAGGCCTTCCTCTTCCAGCCGGCTGCCCATCAAGGAGGCAACCTCCTTGAACGCGCGGTACTGCAGCAGCCGGGCGAAGAGCAGGTCGCGTGCCTCAAGGAGGGCGATGTCGTCGTCGTCTTCCACATCCCCGGCCGGAAGCAGGCGGGCGGCCTTGAGGTCAAGGAGGGTGGCGGCGATGACCAGGAACTCGCTGGCTTCATCGAGTGCCCAGCCCTGCCCCGAGGCGGTCAGGGCGCGGATGTAGGCGATGAATTCGTCCGTGACCGTGGCCAGGGCAATTTCGGTGATGTCCAGCTCGTGCTTGGTGATCAGTCCCAGCAGCACGTCAAACGGGCCGCGGAAGTTCTCCAGCCGGACCTCGAATCCGGACGCACCGCCGGCCGTATCCCCAGCGAGGCTAGGGCGCGCCGCCGCGGGCAATCAGTTCCTTGGCGAGGCGGCGGTAGGAGTCTGCGCCGGCGTGGTTGCCGGCGTAGGAAGTGATCGGTTCGGCGGCCACCGTGGCATCCGCGAACTTGATGGTGCGCTTGATGACGGTCTCGAAGACCTTGTCCCCGAAGGCCTCCACCAGCCGGCCGATGACTTCGCGGCTGTGCAGGGTCCGCGCGTCGTACATGGTGGCGAGCACGCCGTCGACCTGCAGTCCGGGGTTCAGGCGGTCCTGGACCTTTTCGATGGTCTCCACCAGCAGTGCAACGGCGCGCAGGGCGAAGAACTCGCAGATCAGCGGGATGATGACCCCGTGTGCAGCAGTGAGCGCATTGACGGTCAGCAGGCCGAGGGACGGCTGGCAGTCGATGAGGATCACGTCGTAGTCGTCGGAGACGCGTCGCAGTGCCCGCTCCAGGACCTGCTCGCGCGCCACTTCGTTGACCAGCTGCACTTCGGCGGCGGAGAGGTCGATGTTGGCCGGCAGCAGGTCGATGTTCTCGACGTGCGTTTCCTGGATCGCGTCGCGGATGTCCACCTTGCGGTCCATCAGCACGTTGTAGACGGTGACGTCCAGCTCATGCGGGTTGGTGCCCAGGCCGGCGGAAAGTGCGCCCTGCGGATCGAAGTCCACCAGGAGCACCTTGCGGCCGGCTTCAGCCAGCGCGGCACCGAGGTTGATGGTGGACGTCGTCTTGCCGACTCCGCCCTTCTGGTTAACCATCGCAATGATGCGGGCCGGACCGTGGGAAGTCAGGACCGGAGGCTCGGGGAACTCAGTCAGCGGCCGGCCGGTAGGACCCATGGCTTCATCAGCTGCGCCCTGTGTTGCGTCCTGCAGAGTTGTGGAACTCTGTTCGCTGCTCACGTATAAATCCACGCTTCCGTCTCTAGCTGTCCTGCTGGCTGTCCTTTCCAAGGTTACAACTGTGCAACACGGATACCGCGAATCCCGGGCCGCAACACCAGCGAGCCTTGACGCTCAACCTTAACTCGAACGTTGTCTGCCGTCGTCGCACAGAGATGCGCCCCCGCGGCATCCGCGGGGGCGCATCTTTGCCTGCGGCAGCCAGCTAGGCGCGGCCGCCTGCAGCCGGTACAGCATGTGCCACGTCTTCGGACACCGCGGTGGGTTCCGGCTCTCCGGAACCGGCGTCAACGTTCATGCTGGCTTCATCGAACGGCAGTTCCTTGTCCAGCACCCGCCGGACCTGGTCCTTGTCGATCTCCCTGGTCCAGGTGCCGATCAGCACTGTGGCGACGGCGTTGCCCGTGAAGTTGGTCAGCGCACGGGCTTCGGACATAAAGCGGTCGATGCCCACGATCAGGCCAACGCCTTCGATCAGGTCGGGCCGGTGGGACTGCAGCCCGCCGGCCAGCGTCGCGAGGCCCGCTCCGGTCACACCGGCGGCACCCTTGGAAGCGATGATCATAAACACGAGCAGGGAGATCTGCTCACCGAGCTCCAGCGGCTTGCCCATAGCGGAAGCGACGAACAGCGCCGCCATGGTCAGGTAGATGGCAGTGCCGTCCAGATTGAAGGAGTAGCCGGTGGGCACTGTGACGCCCACGACGGGCTTGGACACACCAAGGTGCTCCATCTTTGCGATCAGCCGCGGCAGCGCCACCTCGGAGGAAGAGGTGGAGAAGATCAGCAGGTATTCGCGGCCGAGGTAGCGCATCAGCTTAAAGATGCTGAACCCCGTGACGATCTTCATCAGGCCGCCGAGGATGACGGCGATGAACAGCACACAGGTCAGGTAGAACGCGATCATGAGGGTCGCCATGCTGACGATGGCCTGCACGCCGGTTTCACCCACGACGGCGGCGATGGCACCGAAAGCGCCAATCGGGGCCAGCCACATGATCATCATCAGGATGCGGAAGACCAGGACCTGGATGTAGCCGATGCCCTTGAGGATCGGCGCTCCGCCCCTGCCCATCTTCTGCAGGGCGAAGCCGACCAGCAGCGCCACGAACAGGGTCTGCAGGATCGACTCGCCGGTCAGCGAGGCCAGGAGCGTAGTCGGGATGATGCCGAGCAGGAAGCCAACGGTTCCGCCGTCCTCTTCCGGGGCAGCCGGTGCTGCGGCACCGGAGGACTGCAGGTCAAGTCCTTCACCTGGGTGGATGAAATTACCCACCACCAGGCCGATGGCCAGGGCGAAGGTGGACATGATGATGAAGTAGCCCAGCGCCAGTCCACCCACTTTGCCCACCGTTGCGGCCTTGGCGATCGAGCCAATACCCAGCACGATGGTGCAGAAAATGACCGGGGCGATCATCATCTTGATCAGGCCGATGAAGGCCGTGCCCAGCGGCTTCATGGACTTGCCCACCTCGGGCGCCACGAGGCCTATCACGGCACCGAGCACCACCGCAGCGATCACGGCTATGTACAGGACGTGGGTCCGGTCCTTCTTCTTTGCTTTGACCGGTGGCTGTTCGCCCCCGGGTATGGTGGCAGAGGCCATCGCATGCTCCTAGCTTCGTTGATAGCTGGGCCCCGGCGGCGAGAGCGCGGACGGAACCGGAAGTAATCCGCACACATCCTCTCCGCTTCGTGTGATGGTGGTCACGGTTGTGTTCATACTGTTCGCACCGTCCGGCCTGAGCCTAAGCGGGCTGCCCGCACCGAAACCGACCTGCGCCTCGCCGCGCCTAAGGAGTTACTTGCGCAAGTGGAGCCTGGCCAGCCGGCTGCTTGTCGGCCAGCTGGCGTTTATCCTGTGCCTGTCCGCGGGCCTGTCCTGGGCACTCTATGCCCAGGCGGAGCAGCACAGCTACGAGGAGACGTCGGAGCGGATGCTCTCCGTGGCAGAGACGATTGCAGCGGACCCGTTCGTACTTGAATCAGTTACCGGGGCTGACCCCAGCGGCGCCCTGCAGCCCTACGCGGCCGAAGTGATGCAGTCAGGTCACGTGGACTTCCTCACCATCATGGCTCCGGACCGGATCCGTTTTACGCACCGGACCGAGTCCCAGATCCGCAGGCCCTATCTGGGGTCCGTGGACCAGGCACTGGCCGGAACCTCCTTCACCGAGGTTTACACCGGCACCCTGGGCCCGTCGGTCCGCGCAATCGTTCCCGTACTGAATGACGCCGGGGAAGTCCAGGCGCTAGTGGCGGCGGGCCTGACAGTGGACAGGGTGGCGATTGCCCGCGACGCAGAACTGCCTGGCCTGTTCATCATTGCGATTGCAGCCCTGGCCTGGGGATGCCTGGCCTCCATACTGCTCAGCCGTTACCTGCGCCGAACCACGCAGGACCGGCGGCCGGATGAACTGGCGGGCGTTTTCGCCTTCCACGATGCGGCGCTGCATTCACTGCGGGAGGGTTTGCTGCTGATCAACAACGACGGCGCATTGGTGCTGTACAACGACCAGGCGGCGGAGCTGCTGGGGCTGCCGCCCGGGACCGGAAGCCCCGCCGACGTGGGCGGGCTGGGACTGCCCGGAACACTGTCCGACCTGCTGCGCAGCGGACGCAGCGCCGTCGACGAATTCCACTTCACCGAACACCGCATCCTGGTCATCAACCAGTCCCCCGCAGTTGCCGCGAGCCCGGCAGGCGGAGGCCGGGGACGGAAGCCTGCCGAGCCCAAGCGGCTGGGAACGGTGACCACACTTCGTGACCACACCGAGGTGGAGGCACTGACCGGGCAGCTGCAGTCCATGCGCACCCTCACCGATGCGCTGCAGGCGCAGGCCCACGAACATGCCAACCGGCTCCATACCGTGATCTCACTGATCGAGCTGGACCGCCCGACCGAGGCCCTGGAGTTCGCCACCCGGGACCTGGTGCAGTTCCAGCAGCTGGCGGACGACGTCGTCGGGGCCGTTGGCGAGCCTGCTCTGGCGGCACTGCTGGCCGGGAAAAAGGCACAGGCCCGGGAGCGCGGCATCGCCCTGGAGCTGGCACTGGAGGCGGTGCCGGAGGACGGTGCCGGACCCGCTCTCCTGGATTCCGGCGAGCTGGTCACCATCGTGGGGAACCTCGTGGACAACGCCATGGACGCTGTCCAGGGGCTGCCGGGGCCTCGGGTGAACGTGCATCTCGCGGTGGTGGACGACGGCGTGCAGCGCGGCTTCCGGCTCTGCGTCTCGGACAGCGGTCCCGGGATTCCGGCGGAGTCCCAGGACCGGATCTTTGAACAGGGTTAAAGTACAAAGGACGCTGCGCTGCCCGGAGCCGGGCGCGGCATTGGACTGGCACTGGTGAACCAGGCTGTCCTCCGCCTCGGCGGCACGCTGGCGCTGGACCACGCGGCGGAGACCGGCGGGGCCCGGTTCACGGCGCTGCTTCCGCTGCCCGAAGGAGCCCGCCAGTGAGCGCCCCGCACCAGATCAGCGTCTTGGTGGTCGAGGACGAGCCGGTAGTCGCGGAAGCACACTCCGAGTACGTGCGCCGCGCCGAGGGGTTCACGCTGGCCGGCGTGGCCAATACGGCAGCGGAAGCAATGCGGTTCCTGCAGGCACCGGATTCGAACGTGGACCTGGTGCTGCTGGACATGAACCTCCCGGACCTGCACGGGCTGGACCTGCTGCGCCGCATTCGCGGGGCTGGGATCCCGGCGGACGTCATTGCGATTACGGCCGTCCGGGAACTGCCCGTGGTGCGCCAGGCCATGTCAGCGGGGATCGCCCAGTACCTGATCAAGCCGTTCACCTTCGCGGCGTTCAGCACCAAGCTCGGCGCCTACCGGGAGTTCCATGCCAATCTGGCCGGCCAGGGCGCGTCCGCGACACAGGCCGAGGTTGACCGGGCCCTGGCTGCGCTGCGCCCGGCCGTCCCTGCCGTACTTCCCAAGGGGCTCTCTCCTGAAACCCTGGAAGCGGTCTCCGAGACCCTGAAGCAGGCCGGGGAGCCCATGTCCGCCTCCGAGGTCTCCGCCGCGCTGTCCATGTCCCGCATTACCGTGCGGCGCTACCTTGAGCACCTAAGTGCCCAGCGGGCAGTCCTTCGGTCACCCCGCTACGGCTCCCCCGGCCGGCCCGAACTCGAGTACGCCTGGCGCCGCTGACGACTTCTCAGGCGCTGTCGGGACGCAGCAGCGGCATCAGGTCATCCAGTACGGAACGGTCTTCGATCGTGGACGGCACGGTGAAATCATCGCCGTCAGCAATCTGCCGCATGGTCTTGCGGAGGATCTTCCCCGACCGGGTCTTGGGCAGCGCCTCCACTACCCGGACTTCCCGAAAGTCAGCCACCGGGCCGATCCGGGTGCGCACCAGGTCCGCGAGCGCAGCCTGAATCTCTTCCTCGGCAGTCTCCGAACCTGTCTTGAGCACCACGTACCCGCACGGGCGCTGACCCTTGAGACTGTCCCTCACACCGATGACCGCGCATTCGGCGACAGCGGGGTGGGATGCCACCACCTGCTCGATCGCTCCGGTGGAAAGCCGGTGCCCGGCCACGTTGATCACGTCATCCGTCCTCCCCATCACGAAGACGTAGCCGTCTTCATCCACATACCCCGAGTCGCCCGTGGCGTAGCTGCCCTCGAACGCTTCAAGGTAGGAGGCGCGGTATCGGTCGTCGCTGCCCCACAACGTCGCCAGGGTTCCCGGCGGGAGCGGCAGGTCCAGGACGATGTTCCCCTCAGCCCCTGGAGGTACTTCTGCTCCGGCGCCGTCGACAATCCGGACCCGGAAGCCCGGCACCGGAAACGTAGGTGAGCCGGCCTTCAGCGGCTGCGCGTCCAGTCCCATGGGGTTGGCGCAAATAGCCCAGCCGGTCTCGGTCTGCCACCAGTGATCCACCACCGGAATGCCGAGGGCCTGCGAGGCCCACCGGTACGTTTCGGGGTCCAGCCGCTCTCCTGCCGCGAACAGGGTGCGGAGCCCGGTGAGGTCGTAGCCGCCGGTGAGCGCAGCCTCTGGATCTGCCCGGCGGATGGCCCGCAGTGCCGTCGGCGCGGTGAAGAGCACGTCAACACGGTGTTCGGCGGCTACCCGCCAGAAGGCACCGGCGTCGGGGGTACCCACGGGTTTGCCCTCGTACAGGACGGTGGCGGCCCCGGCGATCAGCGGTCCGTACACAATGTAGGAATGCCCCACCACCCAGCCGACATCGGAGGCCGTCCACATCACCTGGCCGGGCGCGACGTCGTAAATATTGGCCATGGACCAGGCCAGCGCGACTGCATGCCCGCCGTTGTCCCGGACCACGCCTTTGGGTGAGCCCGTGGTCCCGGAGGTGTAGAGGATGTACAGCGGGTCGGTGGCGGCAACGCTTACCGGGCCCTGCGGCTGCGCTGAGGCAGCGAGCTTCGCCCAGTCCAGCCAGGCCGTCCCGCCGGCGCCGTCGAACTCCGCTGCGGCGTGGTCAAACCCCTCACGGTGAGCGACGACGACGGCGCGGACCGGGTGTTCGGCTGCTCCCAGTGCCTGGGCGACAGTGGGCAGGTATTCGACCCTCCGTTTGGGTTCGAGTCCTCCGCTGGCGGTCACCACAACGTCGGGACGCGCGTCGTCGATCCGGGCGGCCAGTTCCGTGGCGGCGAACCCGCCGAAGACCACTGAGTGGACGGCACCCAGGCGTGCGCAGGCCAGCATGGCGATGACGGCTTCGGGGATCATCGGCAGGTAAATGACCACCCGGTCCCCGGCACCGATGCCCTGCGCGTGCAGCACACCGGCAAAGTTCTCCACCTCGGCCAGCAGCTCGGCGAAGGTGTAGGTTCTCTTCCGGCCCAGCATCGCCGAGTCATAAACCAGCGCCGGATCGCCGCCGCGGCCCGCCAGCACGTGGCGGTCCAGCGCGTTGTAGCTGGTATTCAGCGCTCCGTCGGGGAACCAGCGGTACAGCGGTGCGCCGGTCTCATCCAGGGCCTTCCGCGGGCGGACGTCCCAGTCCACCAGTTCCGCTGCCTTCAGCCAGAACGCTTCCGGGTTGGTGACGCTTGCGGCATAGGTGTCGGCGTAGCCGGCAGTTCCCATGAATCCTCCTTGATTCGCGGTGCGGTGACGTGCTGCCTGGGCGCTTTTCCAGCACGTGCTGTACCGGCAATCGTAGGGGAAGGACAAGGTTGTGAGAACCCCCTGCGTGTATACAGAGTGTTTGAAAACCCGGGATAAAGATGAGACTCGCTTCACGGTTCACGGTTCTGTGTATACACTGAGGCCAGTATCAGATCGTGGAGAGGGCAATTATGCGGGCCAGTGACCGGGCCTATGCCATGCTGCGGGAGGACATCGTCGAGTGGCGGCTTCCGCCGGGCACCGTGCTGGGCGAAGTCGAGCAGGCCAAGCGGCTGGGCGTTTCCCGCACCCCGCTGCGCGAGGCCCTGGCCCGGCTGACCGCCGACGGGCTTGCCGCCCAGCACACCGGGCGCGGCGTCGTCGTCACTCCCATCTCCCCCGAAACCGTAGAAGCGCTCTTCGAACTGCGGCAGGCCCTTGAATGCCAGGCTGCGGCACTGGCTGCCGTGCGCGGCCGCGCCGAGACCTTCCGTGCACTGCGCGCAGACTTCGAGGCCGCCGCGGCCCGGCTGGACGCAGACCCCGGAGAGGATCCGGCCCGGCGAGGCTACTACACCCTTGTAGCCCGGCTCGATGCCGGAATCGATGAAGCCGCAGCCAACCCCTACCTGGCCCAGGCCCTGGTGAACGTGCGCTTGCACCTCGCCCGGGTCCGGCGGCTGGCCAAGGACAACCCGGCACGGCTGCGGGAAACCGCCGCCGAGCACGCCACCATCGCAGCAGCCATCGCCGCGGGCGACCCGGCCCTGGCAGCTGCAGCCACAAAGGTCCACCTGCACAAAAGCCTTGAACACTTCAACACCATCAACCACCCCTGAGCCGAACAAACCCGAGAGGACCGCGCCTTGAAAACGCATAACGTACGTGTCTACCGCAGCGAGGAAAACCTGCCCCGCGAAGAGCAGCTGGCCTGGAAGATCGCCGCTGTTGCCGCTGATCCCGTGGACGTCACCGACGACGTCACGGACATGGTCATCAACCGCATCATCGACAACGCTTCCGTAGCCGTGGCATCCCTGAACCGGGGACCGATCGTCGCAGCCCGCGCCCAGGCGCTCTCCTTCACCCCGTCCTCCGGCGGATCGGGAGCCTCGGTCTTCGGCGTCAAGGAAAAGACCTCCCCCGAATGGGCCGCCTGGGCCAACGGCGTGGCCGTGCGCGAACTGGATTACCACGACACCTTCCTGGCCGCGGAGTACTCCCACCCCGGCGACAACATCCCTCCGATCCTCGCCGCAGCACAGCACACCGGTGCCTCCGGTGCCGACCTGCTGCGCGGCATCGCCACGGGCTACGAAATCCAGGTGGACCTGGCCAAGGCGATCTGCCTGCACAAACACAAGATCGACCACGTCGCGCACCTGGGCCCGTCCGCAGCTGCCGGCATCGGCACCCTGCTGGGGCTGGACACCGAAACCATCTTCCAGGCCGTCGGCCAGGCACTGCACACCACCACCGCCACCCGTCAGTCCCGCAAGGGCGAGATCTCCACCTGGAAGGCACACGCACCCGCGTTCGCCGGAAAGATGGCAGTGGAAGCCGTGGACCGCGCCATGCGCGGACAGACCTCCCCCACCCCCATCTATGAAGGCGAAGACGGCGTGATCGCCTGGCTGCTGGACGGGCCCGACGCCGCGTACCCGGTGCCGCTGCCGGCTCCGGACGAAGCGAAGCGCGCCATCCTGGACACCTACACCAAGGAACACTCCGCCGAGTACCAGGCCCAGGCCTGGATCGACCTGGCCCGGAAGATCCACCGCGAGCACCCCGAAGCCGCTGACCCGGCCAACGTCGTCTCTGTGCTGATCTCCACCTCGCACCACACCCACTACGTGATCGGCTCCGGCGCCAACGATCCGCAGAAGTACGATCCCACGGCCTCGCGCGAAACCCTGGACCACTCCATTCCGTACATCTTCACCGTCGCCCTGCAGGACGGCGCCTGGCACCATGTGGACTCCTACGCGCCTGAGCGTGCAGGCCGTCCGGACACCGTGGAGCTGTGGCACAAGGTCACTACCGTGGAGGATCCGGAATGGACCCGCCGCTACCACTCCATCGACATCGCGGAGAAGGCATTCGGCGGACGCGTGGACATCACCCTGGCCGACGGCACCGTGATCACCGATGAGATCGCCGTCGCCGATGCCCACCCGCTGGGCGCCCGGCCCTTCGTCCGCGCGGACTACATCAACAAGTTCCGCACCCTGGCCGCCGGCCTGGTCTCCGAAGAGGAAATGGACCGGTTCATTGCGGCGGCCGAACGCCTGCCCGAACTCGCGGCCGGAGAACTCGGCCAGCTCAACATCACCGCCGCCGCCGGCGTCATCGACCCAGCAGCCGCACCGAAGGGACTGTTCTAAATGCTGTATTCCTCCACTACCCCCGAGCAGAAGCGCATCGCAATGCGCGAAGGCCTGGCCTCCGGCACCCTGCAGCAGTACCCCGGGGCATTCAACCCGCTGTCGGCCCGGCTGATCGAGGAAAAGGGCTTTCACGGCGTCTATATCTCCGGCGCCGTGCTGGCCAACGACCTGGGCCTGCCGGACATCGGCCTGACCACGCTCACCGAGGTGGCCACCCGCGCCGGCCAGATCGCGCGGATGACGGACCTGCCTGCCATCGTCGACGCTGACACCGGCTTCGGCGAGCCGATGAACGTGGCCCGCACCATCCAGGAACTGGAGAACGCCGGCCTGGCCGGCTGCCACATTGAGGACCAGTTCAACCCCAAGCGCTGCGGGCACCTGGACGGGAAGAACGTGGTGGACCTGGACACCGCCACCAAGCGGATCCGCGCTGCCGCCGACGCCCGCCGTGACCCCAACTTCCTGATCATGGCACGGACCGACATCCGCGCCGTCGAGGGCCTGGAAGCCGCCCAGGACCGGGCACGCGCGCTGGTCGAGGCCGGAGCCGACGCGATCTTTCCCGAGGCCATGAAGACGGTGGAGGAATTCGCGGCCATCCGCGCCGCCGTCGACGTCCCGATCCTGGCGAACATGACCGAATTCGGCAAGAGCGAACTGTTCACCTATGACCAGCTCGCCTCCGCCGGCGTGAACATGGTCATCTACCCGGTGACGCTGCTGCGCAGTGCCATGGGCGCTGCCGAGCGCACCCTGGACACGATCAAGGCTGACGGCACGCAGTCCGCCAGCGTTCCCAGCATGCTGACACGTGCACGCCTGTACGATCTGGTGGATTATGAGGCGTACAACCGCTTCGATACCTCGGTATTCAACTTCCAGGTCCCCGGCACCCCGGCGTCGGCCTGACCCCCGGCCGTATCTTTTCCGGCAGACGCACTAAAGAAGGCACCGCACCACCACTGATCTGCGCACCACGACGAAGGAGTCCCAGACATGACAGACACCACGATTCACAAAGGCCTGGCCGGAGTGCTGGTGGACACCACCCGCATCTCCAAGGTCAACCCGGAAACCAACTCACTGCTCTACCGCGGCTACCCTGTCCAGGAGCTGGCCGCCAAGTGCTCCTTTGAGGAAGTTGCCTACCTGCTTTGGAACGGGGAGCTGCCCTCGGCTGAGGAACTCGCGGTGTTTACGGAGGCCGAGCGGTCCCAGCGGGCGCTCACCCCGGAGCTGAAGGCAGTGATCGACGCGCTGCCGGTCACCTGCCATCCGATGGATGTCTGCCGCACGGCGGCTTCGGTCCTGGGTGCCCAGCACGGGGCTGCCGACGATTCCAGCGCGGAGGCCAACCTGGCAAAGTCCGTAAGCCTCTTCGCGGGCATGCCTGCCGTAGTCGCCTACGATCAGCGGCGCCGGCGCGGCCAGGAGCTCGTGGAGCCCCGGGAGGACCTGGGCTATTCGGCCAACTTCCTCTGGATGACCTTCGGTGAGGAAGCCGCACCCGAAGTGGTGGACGCGTTCAACGTCTCGATGATCCTGTACGCGGAGCACTCCTTCAATGCGTCCACGTTCACGGCGCGGGTCATCACCTCCACGCTGGCGGATCTGCACTCGGCAGTCACCGGAGCCATCGGTGCTCTGAAGGGTCCGCTGCACGGCGGTGCCAACGAGGCCGTGATGCACACCTTCCAGGAAATCACTGAGGCCACCGCGGAACAGGACGAAGCTGCTGCCTACGCCGCCGCCTGGCTGGATGAGGCGCTGGCTGAGAAGAAGAAGATCATGGGCTTCGGCCACCGGGTCTACAAGAACGGCGACTCCCGCGTCCCCACCATGAAGGCCTCGCTGGATGCCATGATCAAGCACTACGACCGTCCGGACCTGGGTGAGCTGTACACGGCGCTCGAGGGCGCCATGGCGGAGCGGAAGAACATTCTGCCGAACCTGGACTACCCGGCCGGACCGGCCTACCACCTGATGGGCTTTGACACGCCCACCTTTACGCCGCTGTTCGTTGCTGCACGGATCACCGGCTGGACGGCGCACATCATGGAACAGCTGGAAGCCAACTCGCTGATCCGGCCGCTGAGCGAATACAACGGCCCGGACGAGAGGCACCTGCCCTAGAGGCACCGCTTCCCGCACACGGATGCCCGCTGCAGGTTCCTCCTGCGGCGGGCATTCCTGTGTCTAGGCCTGGGTGCCGGGGTCCGCTGCGGCCGGCTCGGGGGAACCTACCCGGGCAAAGATACGGCCGGAGACGTCCTGCTGCGCCAGCCGGCGCAGTGCCAGCAGGAGAGGTTCAACCAGCACGGTGCGTGGGCATCTGGCACGAAACCTACGTGGTGGACCGGGCGGAGTCGATGTACGTGGGCATGCCGGTGACCGGTCTGGCTGCCGCTACCGGCAGCCGCGAAGCGGGAACAGGCAGCCGTGCCGCGCAACGGCTTGGCCCTGCCCGCAGGGCTGCGTGAGCGGCGGAGTTTTCCCTCAGCATGTCAGGTGGAGGAAAAGACCACGCTGGCCACGCATTCGTTGTCCGGTGCCAGCGTGATGACGGCGGCGAAGTAGTCGCCGTCGAGCACCCGCGGCAGCCAGTGCGCGGAGTCCTCCCACATCTGCGGATACGGAACGGTGTCCGCCGCGTACCAGGCCGGATCAATTTCCGGGGACGGTGCGGGCTCCCCCAGCCAGTTCCAGCTCCGGTAGACCACGGTGGACATGTCCCACTCGGGTTTGGCCGGAAACACGAACTCAATGGTTCCTGCCGGCTCCAGATCAGCTTCTGCGACGCAGACGCCGGATTCCTCGAAGACTTCACGCACGGCGGCCTGTTCCGGGGTCTCCCCCGGCTCGACATGCCCGCCGAGGGTCACGATCCGGCCAAAGCCGAACCCGGTTTTCTTCAGGCCCAGCAGGACTTCCTGCGTCCCGGCGCGGGTTTCGCGCATCAGGAAACACAGCACCACGGGCGTTGCGCGCGGGGCCTGCGGCGCCGGAGTCACAGTGCCCGCGGATGGGCTGCGGCGTAGACCTCCCGCAGCGTGTCAGCAGTGACCAGCGTGTAGACCTGGGTGGTGGTGACGGAGGCGTGGCCGAGCAGTTCCTGGACCACACGCACGTCAGCGCCGCCTTCGAGCAGGTGCGTGGCGAAGGAGTGCCGCAGGGTGTGCGGAGAAACGTCCCGGTCGATCTTCGCCCGTTCGGCGGCGGTCTTGAGGATGGTCCAGGCGCTTTGCCGGCTCAGCCGCCCGCCGCGCGCATTCAGGAACAGCGCCGGCGTGCCCTTGCCCTTCGCTGCTGCACCCGGCCGGCCGCGGACAAGGTACTCATCCAGCGCCCGCGCCGCATAGGAACCGAGTGGGACCAGGCGCTCCTTGGACCCTTTGCCGAACAGGCGGACGACGTCGGGACCGTTGGCCGGGATGCGCTCCAGCGAGAGATCGTCAAGGTCAAGGCCCACGGCTTCGCTGATGCGCGCACCGGTTGAGTAAAGGAACTCCAGCAGTGCCCGGTCGCGCAGGCCCGTGGGGGTGTCCACCGGAATGGCTTCCAGGATCCGAGTTACCTCGTCCACGCTGATTGCCTTGGGCAGGCGTTTGCCGGGCAGCGGCGGATGGACGTCGCAGGCCGGGTCCTGTGCGGTGAGGCCTTCGAGCGCCCAGAACTTGTGCAGCCCGCGCACGGCGACAATGGTCCGGGCTGCGGAGCGCACGCTCAGGGCGGAGGCGCCGTCGGATCCCTCGGCGATGGACCGCGAGAACGCTGTGACGTCGTGGCGGGTGATGTCCTCAATCGCGGTGCGCCCGCCGGCATTGAGGAAGCGTGCGTAGCGCAGCAGGTCGCGGCGGTAGGCGTCCACGGTGTTGCGGGCCAGTCCTCGCTCCACGGCCATGTGCTGCAGGTACGCGCCGATGGCCCGGCCGACGGCGGTGGAGCGCAGTTCCTCTTCGGCGGAGCGGGAGCTGCGGGCGGCCGGCGCCGGTGTCTTTTCCGGCGCGGGAGACTGATGTGCCTGGGCAGTCTCCGCAAGCTCGGCGCGGCTGAGAACAAGGGTGGGGTTCAGCTGGGCGGAGAGATCCAGCTCGATGGTGTCATTGTGCCGCGGGACGGGCGGTGCGCCGTCCGCTCCGGCGCTGGCTGAGGGAACGTTGGACGGCATGGGTTCCCCTAGCGGACGGAACCGTTGGGCCAGGCGTGATGCTCTGAGTGGTGCTCCGGCCACGGGGCGTCACCCGGACGCAGGTCCGCATACCCGGTGCTGCGCGCCGCAGCGGCTGCAAGGACGGCCGCCGCAGCCGAGGGGCTGTGCACCCGCCCTTCCAAGACGGCCGTGACGGCGTCGTCGAGGTCCACCCACAGCATCTTGATTTCGGCTTCCTCGTGGAAACGTTCGTGGCGCTCGGCCTCGGGGACATCGTGCAGGCCCCGTGCCAGGTAGATGCGCAGCTCTTCGCGCGAGGAACCGGGAGAAAGGAACAGGTCGGCCAGGACGTTCCAGTCCTCAGCCACCAGGTCGGCTTCCTCAGCCAGCTCACGAACGGCGGCGGTGAGGTAGTCCTCGCCTTCGACGTCCAGGAGACCGGCCGGGATTTCCCACAGCGTCATGCGTACCGGATGCCGGTACTGGTTGATGAGCAGGATCTGGCCCTGTTCGTTCATGGCCAGGATGGCCACGGCACCGGGGTGCCGGATGAAGTCGCGGACCAGGGGCTCACCGTCGTCGGTCAGGGTGAACTTTTCACTCACCACATCCCAAATGGGACCGCTGTAGGCTACGGATGATTCCAGCAGCCGTCGCGGACTCTGTTCGTCGGCGAACCCCCGGTCCTCGCTCA
>JBELZL010000038.1:0-30742 GCA_040274025.1 Arthrobacter sp.
AGACTTACCACGCCGGCGGCGGGCCCCCCCCGCCGGGCACCTAAGACGGGCCGGGGCCGGCGGCCCGCGCCCCTTCTTCTGTGCTTGCGGAACTCTCAGCGCCGGGCGCCGTCGAGTCCCATCTCGATCTTCACTTCAGTGCCTCCGCCGGGGCGGGGTGACCACTCGATGGTGCCGGAGAGTTCGCTTTGAACCAGGGTCCGCACAATCTGCAGGCCAAGGCCCTCCCGCCGCGGCTCCTCAGGCAGCCCGCCGCCGTCGTCCGAGACCGTCACGGTGAGGTTCTCCTCGCCGTCGGCGCCCAGGTGGCGTTCAGCGTTCAGCCACACCGTACCGTTCTCCTTGCCGGAGAGACCATGCTCGACGGCGTTGGTCACCAGTTCGTTGATTACCAGCGCCAGCGGGGTCGCCAGGTCGCTGGGCAGCTCGCCGAAAGTTCCCTGCCGTTCGGTGCGGACCGCCTGCGACGGCGAAGCCACCTCTGCAGAAAGCCGGAACTGCCGGTCGATCAGCTCGTCGAAATCCACGTTCTGGGTCAGGCCCTGGGACAGCGTCTCGTGGACCAGGGCGATCGTGGAGACCCGCCGCATGGCCTGTGCCAGGCCCTGCTTTCCCTCTTCGCTCTCCATCCGCCGGGACTGCATGCGCAGCAGGGCGGCCACGGTCTGCAGATTGTTCTTTACCCGATGGTGGATCTCCCGGATGGTGGCGTCCTTCGACACCAGTTCCATCTCCCGCCGGCGCAGCTCCGAGACGTCGCGGCACAGCACCAGGGCGCCGAACCGTTCCTTCTCATCACGCAGCGGAATCGCCCGCAGGGACAGGCTCACGCCCCTGGATTCGATCTCGGTCCGCCACGGCATCCGTCCCGTGACTACCAGCGGCAGCGTTTCGTCCACCATCCGGCGGTCCTTAAGCAGTGCCGTCGTGATTTCGGCCAGCGGCCTGCCCTCCAGTGTCTCCATGTCGCCCAGCCGGCGGAACGCGGAGACACCGTTGGGACTGGCGTACTGCACCACGCCCTGGGCATCGAGCCGGATTAGTCCGTCACCAACACGGGGTGCGCCGCGGCGTGACCCCGTGGGGGTGGCGAAGTCCGGCCACAGCCCCAGCGTTCCCATGCGCAGCAGGTCGTAGGCGCACTGCCGGTAGGTCAGCTCCAGCCGGGACGGCATCCGTGAACTTGAAAGGTCCATGTGGGAGGTGACGACGGCGAGCGTGCGGCCGTTGCGGACGAACGGAATCGCTTCCACCCGCATCGCCGTTTCCGTGGTCCAGTTAGTCTCGCTCGAACGCTCGATGGTCTGGGACTTCCAGGCCTTGTCCACCAGCGGCTGCAGGTCCGCGCGGATGCGTTCGCCCACAAAGTCGCTGTGGAACACGGTGTGCGACGTCGACGGCCTCGCATGCGCCAGCGCCACGTAGGTGCCCTCCGGCAGCGGGAACCACAGTGCCAGGTCAGCGAACGCGAGGTCTGCGACCAGCTGCCAGTCCCCCACCAGCAGGTGCAGCCATTCGGCATCGCCCGGACCGAAATCCGCATGGTCCTTGATCGGATCGGTAAATATTGCCATAGCGGAAGTCCGTCAGCGCCTTACGATCGAGCGCAGCAGGCGCAGGGCTACCGAAAGGGACGCCATGTCATCCTGCTCCAGCTGGTTGACCTCGGCGAACATCTTGGTGGCGCGCTCGAGGTTATCTGCATTTTCCTGTTCCCAGGCCTCAACCCGGGTTACCGGGTCAGCTCCGTCCATGGACGGCGTGGCCTGCAGTGCCGCCACTGTCATGTCCGCGACCGTGGAGTAGAGATCATCCCGCAGGGCAGCCCGGGCGAGGGCCTGCCACCGGTCCCCGCGCGGGAGCTTGGTAATCCGCTCCAGCAGGTCGTCGATCCCGTAGCGGTCGTAGATTGCGTAGTAGACCGCGGCAATGTTCTCCGCCGGTTCGTCAACCTGCCGCGTCGCCAGGGCGATGTCAAGCAGACCGTAGCTTTCAAACTGCTCCGCCCAGTAGGTGCCAAGGTCCTCCGGCACGTCCCAGCCGGCTGCCTTCTCAAGGGCTGCCTCGACGCGGTCGCGGTCAGCTCCGCGCATAAAGCGCATGAGGTCCTTCCGCAGCGGTTCGACAATCGGCTTGAAGGCCTGGATGTCCTCCTCGATGGAGGTGCCACGTCCCACGTGGTTCACGAACCAGCGCACGGCCCGGTCCAGCAGCCGGCGCATGTCCAGGTGAATTGAGGTCCAGGTTTCGGTCGGGAAACTGGCGGGCAGCTCGCCCAGGGCCGCAACGACGTCGTCGATTGCGTAGATCTCCCGGAGGGCACTGAATGCACGGGCCACCATGGCCTCAGTCGCCGAGGTCTCTTCCATGACCCTGAAGGCGAAGGTGATTCCGCCAATGTTGATCATGTCGTTGGCGACCATGGTGGAGATGATTTCGCGCCTCAGCGGATGGGTATCCAGCTGGTCCTCGAAGCGTTCCACCAGCTGCCTGGGGAAGTACCGCCGCAGCGTGCCGCGGAAGTACGGATCGTCTGCCAGGTCGGAGGCGGTGAGCGCGCGGGTGAGCTCGATCTTGGCGTAGGCCGCCAGGACAGAGAGTTCCGGCGCGGTCAGCCCCTGGCCTTCGGCCACGCGGGCGCGCAGCTCCTCCTTGGTAGGCAGGGCTTCGAGGGCACGGTCCAGTCCGGCATGCTCCTCCAGCCAGTCCATCAGGCGTTCGAAGCTGGGGCTCCACTCGATCACGCGCTGGCGGTCGTTCAACAGCAGCATGTTCTGGTCGATGTTGTCCTGGAGCACAAGGCGTCCAACCTCGTCCGTCATGGAATGCAGGAAGGCCGAGCGTTCGGAGGCATCCAGCCGGCCTGCGGCAACCATACGGTCAACGAAGATCTTGATATTGACCTCGTGGTCGGAGCAGTCCACACCTGCCGAGTTGTCAATCGCATCAGTGTTGAGGATGACGCCGGACAGGGCAGCTTCAATGCGCCCGTGCTGGGTCATGCCCAGGTTGCCGCCTTCTCCGATGACTTTGGCCCGGACATCCCGGCCGTCGATGCGGATCGCGTCGTTGGCCTTGTCCCCCACCTCGGCATTGGTCTCCGTGGATGCCTTGATGTAGGTGCCGATTCCGCCGTTGTAGAGCAGATCCACCGGCGCCTTGAGGATGGCGCGCAGCAGTTCCGGCGGGCTCAGGCGGGTTATGCCGGAGTCCAGTCCGAGCACCTCGCGCACCTGCGCACTGATCGGAATGCTCTTGGACTGCCGCAGGAAGACTCCGCCGCCCTCGCTGATCAGGCTCTCGTCGTAGTCCGCCCACGAGGATCGCGGCAGCTCGAAGAGCCGGCGCCGTTCAGCATGGGAGCGGGCGGCGTCGGGGTTCGGGTCCAGGAAAACATGACGGTGGTCGAAGGCCGCCACCAGGCGGATGTGCTCCGACAGCAGCATGCCGTTGCCGAAAACGTCGCCGCTCATGTCTCCCACGCCCACGGCGGTGAAGTCCTCGTTTTGGGTGTCGACGCCGAGTTCGGTGAAGTGCCGCTTGACCGATTCCCAGGCACCGCGGGCGGTGATGCCCATGGCCTTGTGGTCATATCCCACGGAGCCGCCGGAGGCGAAGGCATCCCCGAGCCAGAACCCGTACTCGGCGGAGAGCGCATTGGCTATGTCGGAGAAGGAAGCGGTGCCCTTATCCGCGGCAACAACGAGGTAGCTGTCATCGCCGTCGTGCCGGACGACGTTCTGCGGCGGCAGGACCTGCTCACCGTCTTCGGTGACTACGAGGTTGTCGGTGATGTCCAGCAGGCCGCGGATGAACGTGCGGTAGCTTTCCTTGCCTTCTTCCAGCCAGGCGCCGCGGTCCTTCGCCGGATCCGGGAGCTGCTTGGCGTAGAAACCACCCTTGGCGCCCGTGGGCACAATGACGGCGTTCTTGACTGTCTGTGCCTTGACCAGGCCCAGGATTTCGGTTCGGAAGTCCTCGCGCCGGTCGGACCAGCGCAGACCGCCGCGGGCCACCTCGCCGAAGCGGAGGTGCACGCCTTCCACGCGCGGGGAGTAGACCCAGATCTCGTACTTCGGCCGCGGGAACGGTGCTCCGTCAATCACGGCGGTATTGAGTTTGTGGCTCACATACGGCTTGCCCTGGTAGAAGTTGGTGCGCAGTGTGGCCTCGATGAGGTTGGCGAACGTCCGCAGGACACGGTCCGCGTCAAGGGTCGGAACCTGTTCCAGTCCGGCGTCCAGCTCCGTGCGTGCAGCCTCGATTTCGGCGGTGCGCTTGTCCTCTTCCAGCGCCGGGTCGAACCGGGCCCGGAACATCCGGCCAAGCGCAGCGGTGACCCGCGGGTTACCCAGCAGGGTGCCTGCTATGAAACCGTAGGAATTGGTGTTGCCCATCTGGCGCATGTACTTGGCGTAGCTGCGGAACACCACGACTTCCCGCCAGCCCAGTCCCTGGCTGAGGATGAGCCGGTCCAGGGCATCGGACTCGCTGGCGCCGGAAATCCCGGCACGGAAGGCCTCCGCCAGCAGGTTGCCGGTCTCCAGGGGATCCACGGCGTCGCCGTAGCGCAGCCCAAGGTCATAGAGGAACAGCTCGACGCCGTCCTTGCGCTTAATTTCGAACGGCCGCTCGTCCAGGACTTCCAGGCCCAGGTTGTGCAGGAACGGAAGGATCTGGGTCAGTGACCGCGGTTCCAGCAGGTACAGCTTCAGGCGGGCATCAGCGCCCTCGTTGTCCGCACTGCGGGAGGGCAGGTAGACAAAAAGCTCCGGTGCGGTGTCCGGGTTCTGCAGCCGGTCCTCAAACCGGGCGATGTCCTCCAGCGCGTCCTCCACCTCGTAGCCCACCCGGTAATCCATCGGGAAGGCATCCCCCCACAGGGCGGAGAGCTCTTCGGCCTGGACACGGTCGAACTTTCCGCGGAGCACCTCGTCGATTCCTTCGGACCAGGAGCGGGTTGCGTTGACCAGCCTGCGTTCCAGGGCAGCGGCGTCGACGTCTGCGATCTCCACGCCCTTGGGCAGGCGGATGCGGAAGAACAGGCGGGCCAGCGCCGACTCGGTCAGCCGGGCTTCGTAGTCGATGGACTCCGCGTTGAAAGTTGCCCGCAGTTCGTCCTGGACACGCAGGCGGACTGATGTGGTGTACCGGTCACGGGGCAGGAAGACAAGTGCGGACATAAACCGTCCGTAGACGTCCGGACGCAGGAAAAGCCGGGTGCGGCGGCGTTCCTGCAGGCGGAGGATTCCCTGGGCGGTTTCAAGCAGGCCGTCCACGTCGATCTGGAACAGCTCGTCGCGGGGGAAGGTTTCCAGGATGGAGAGCAGGTCCTTGCCGGAGTGTGAGTCTGCGGGGAACCCTGCCCGGCGGACGACTTCCTTGACCTTGTCCCGCAGGATCGGAATGTCCCGCACGGAACCGGTGTAGGCGCCGGTGGCAAACAGTCCGATGAAGCGCCGTTCTCCGGTGACGTTGCCCTGGGCGTCGAACCTCTTGACCCCGATGTAGTCGAAGTACGCCGCCCGGTGCACGGTGGAACGCGAGTTGGCCTTGGTAATTACCAAGGCGCGCTTTTCCCGTGCCTTGGCCCGGCCGGCCGTGGTCAGGTGCTGCACCTTGCCCGCCTCGGAGCTGCGGCGCAGCAAGCCAAGGCCGGTGCCCGGCGAGGAGCGGAGCACGTCTTCGCCGTCTTCGTTGATCAGGTCGTACTCCCGGTAGCCCAGGAAAGTGAAGTTCCCGTCGTCCAGCCAGGCGAGCAGCTCCCTCGCCTGCTGCAGGTCCGGTATGCCGGGACCTGCCGTGGCGAGTTCGCCCGCAATCTCGTGGACCTTGGCCCGCATGCCGGACCAGTCGCGGACGGACACACGGACATCATCGAGGACCCGCAGGAGCCCGTCGACCATGTCCCGGCGCCGCGCCTCATCAGTCAGCCGCGGAACCTCGACGGCGATCCACGACTCGATGCGGGTGGTGTTCTCTCCCCCGCCGAGCAGCCCCGAGATGTCAGGCAGCGCTGCAGTGTCGCCGCTGGAGATGCCTGCAGCATTCGGAACGCGCTTGACCTGCTGCAGGGTGTCGCTGTCCCGGTGGCGGGTCGCCAGGAAAGTGGGGTGGACCATCAGCCGGATGCCGCTGTTCTGCCGGACGATTTCGGCCGTAACTGAATCGACGAGGAAGGGCATGTCATCGGTGACAATGAGGATGACGCTGGCGTCGCCCTGGTCAAAAAGCTCTACGGCTGCCTTGCCCTCTGCCCGGGTCCAGGCCAGCGAACGATGCGCTTCGGCACGTTCGCGCAGCACCTGCGGCGGGTAGAGAGCGGCGTCCTCTGCCGCCAGGTGCTCGTAGTAATTCCCGATGAAATCCTCAAGGGAAGTATCCGAACTGGACAGATCCGTGGTGTTGGATCCAGACGACATTTAATACGCCTCCGAAATTCGCCGCTTGGTACGGACCGCCCCTTTGCGGCCCATTTGATACGAGCCTATCCCGTTGGCAAAGAAAAGGTCACTTCGCAGCCGCTCCACGCTTCCGGTGCCGTTTGCTGCCGCTGCCTGCGGGTACGTTGGCCAGGGCAGCAATGGCAGTCCGCAGGCCGGATGCCGGCGCCGTTTCGAGCAGTGCAGTGCCCCCGAGCAGCGCGGCATCAGCCGCGTCCCAGTCAGCAGGCAGGAAAGCAGTGATGCGCCCTGGCCCGAACCGGTCCCAGGCCTCGCTGAGCTGCTGTTCCGGTGAGCGGCCCGCGGTGGAACGGCGCACTTTGTTGAGGACCACCAATGGGGACGCGGAGGGCACGGCCGCTTCCAGCTCGGTCAGGGCCCGCACCAGGCGGGGCACGCCTACGGGGTCTGCGGCACCGACGGCGTACACCGTATCCGCTGCCTCCAGCGCCACGAGGGTTGCTGCGTTCCGGCGCGGGGCCATGGTGTCGAAGCTGAGTTCCTCGTCGGCTTCCAGGCTGAATCCGCAGTCCACCACAATGATGTCGGCAATCCTCCGCGCCTCCTGAAGCACCCTTGCCAGGGCAGTGCCGCGGATTTCCAGCCAGCGGTCCGAGCGGGTGATCCCGGTCAGCAGCCGAAGGCGCCGATTCTTAATCTGCACCTGCACCGCGGAGGCTTCCAGCGATTCAGGTTCCAGCAGCCCCTGCTCCGCGAGCCGGCAGGCCTGGGCCAGGCCTGCAGATTCCTCGGTCAGGCCGAGGGCCGCAGCGATGCTGGGAGCATAGGTGTCCGCGTCCACAAGGATGACGGCACTACCGGCGACAGCCGCCTCGGCAGCCAGATTCAGCGCCAGCGTGCTGCGTCCGGGTCCGCCTGCTGGTCCCCAGACAGCCACCACACTCCCCCGCTTCCGGGGCTCCTCCTGTCCGCCGGCATCCTGGCTGTCGCCGGTGAGCTCCCATCTGCGCAGGCCTTCGGCGGGGTCCGCCAGCGCGGATTGGGCGGCCGTCTCCGGCCCAAGGTTCTCCACAGCCTGGACGGCAGCGGCGACCAGGTCAGCGAAGGCTGCTGAGTCCAGGTGCGGGGATGCATGAACCACCCCGAGCTGGTCCAGGCGTGTGCGTACTGCCGGATCATCGGCCAGGACAACCAGTGCCACCCCGGCGGCCTTGACACGGCCGGCGAGGCTGGCGGTCAGCTCCCCGGCGTCGTCATCCACGATCGCCGCCCGCACCATGCCGCTTTGGCAGGCAGCGATCAGTTCGGAGAGTTCACTGCACCGGCGGATGACCGTGACCGGACCCTGCAGCCGCTCCAGGCCCTGCACGAGTTCCGCGGTCCCGCTGCCGGCCGTCACCACGGGAATCGCGCTCATCGGGCTGAGGGATTGGGGACGACGGCGATCTTGGCCTGGTTGGACAGGGCACCGAGCAGGGCGGGCAGATCCTGGTCTTCAACGAGGACCAGGAGCCGGGTGGCCTCCGCTCCGGCAATGACTGATTCCGTCACGGAGAGTTCGGAGATTTCGGCAGCGGTTAGCAGCCGGCGCGGTTCGCCGTACCCGTTCTGCCCGTTGGGCAGGGAGGCCCAGACATCCACCCGGTCTCCGGCGCGGATGCCGCTGGGCAGCGGCGCCTGGACATCCAGGCCCAGCGGCTTGCGGTCCAGGTCTTCCGCCGCCTTCAGGTCGGCACGTGCGAGCAGCTCGCCCCGGCGGATAAGCATCCCGGCAACGGCGTCCTCGGGAAATGAATCCGCGGCGGACATGTAAGTACCTTCGAGGCCGCCCAGGGCAACCTGCACGACGTCGAAGTCGGCCGGCTCCAGCGCCGTTCCCACCGGAATCTCCCGCGCCGCAGCCAGCACCTGGATGGTCTGGTCCTGGCTGGACACCAGGGCGCTGACTCCTGCAACCGATCCCAGGACCAGAAGCACACCCAGCAGCAGCCGGGGGTCTTTCCAGGAGGGTTTTTTCAGGCGCGGCACGGTTTCAGCCTTTGCCGCAGTCTTGAGACTCATGCTTCCCCCTAGGTTTTCCCCGCCGCGGTGCGGAGTGTTGGAGGTCATTGTGGCCTTGAACAGGCAGTATTGGAACGGGTGGGGAGCGCAATTTGTGGATAACGCGGCTCCTGCCACCCGCGGATGGCAGACTTGATCAGCAGCGGCACAGCGCCGGAAAGGGTTGATGGTGGGCACCATGGTGGAGAAAAGGTTCCTCACCCTCGCGGATGTGGGCGAGGTCCTGAACATCTCGTCATCACAGACTTATGCACTCGTCCGTTCCGGCGAGCTGCCGGCCATCCAAGTGGGCGGCCGCGGCCAGTGGCGCGTTGAGTCCGCCAAACTCGAGGAGTACATTGCCGGCGCCTACCGCCGGGCAGAAGCTGCCCGCTCAGCCCTCGCCCAGGATGAGGGCGCGGACGCCTGAGTGCGGCCGGTGCCGCCGGCTGGTGCAGCGCTGTGGCTAGCGGGCAGAGCTGACTGCAGCAATCCGGGCGAGCGGCACCACGGCAACTGAGGCTACGTTTGCACGCCGGCGGGGTTCGCCCGGTTCCACGACGGCAAATTCGAGGTAGTCCTGCCCCACCCGGTCAATACTGCCATGCAGCGCCTGCCCGGCCCCCCGCAGGTGCAGGTCCACCGGATAGCGGTCGCGGGCCAGGCCTCTGAGCGCAGCCGCGAGTCTCAGCTGCACGGCAGGAACGGATGAATCCGCATACCTGTCCATCCCTTCGACCATGTGTACGGCATCAACCGGGACCACATGTGACGCCGCAGCTGATTCAAGCAGGAACCAGCCGGCTCCCAGCGCGCCCAGCTCCCCCCGCAGCGGTCCGCCGGGAATCCCCACATGTACCCTGAGGGTCCTGCCGCGCTGGGCCCGCAGCCTCGCAGTGAATTCGAGTCCGGCAACTTCTCCCCGCTGACGGTCTGCTATCTCTGATTCAAGTTCAGCGTTCCCGGCAGCGGCCAGCTGAGCCTCCAGATCCGCGAACAACGCCTCCCACCTCATCCGGCAAGGCTAGCGCGTCCACATTTCTCCGGCACCACTCTGGACAGCCGCATCACCAGTCGGTAGTAACGGGATTCAAACGTCGCTAAAAACAAGCAAAGCGCGTTAACCCGCATCAAACTGCATCAAAACACCGAACGAGGGCACCGGAGGCCGGGATGGTTTTTCGCGCAACACACAGGCGCAGGATGCTGGAGGATCTGTTCCAAGCTGGAGCAGCCGTGGGCGCCGGGGCGCTGCTGCTCTGGACAGCGCATCTGCTGCAGGACGGAATGCCGGTACCGTTTCCTCCGGGTTCCCTCCGATCACTCGCTGACCTGCAGGCCGCTGCCGGTCTAGCTGCCGGCTGGGCGGGTCTGGCCGTACTGGCGTGGTGGGGCGTTGGCGCAGCATCCGCACTGCTGTCCGCAGTGCTGCTGCGCGGCGGCAGGCGCCGGGCGGCACGGGTTGTCGGACGGTTCAGTCCCGCATTTCTGAGAAGACTGGCTGCAGCTGCCCTGGGTGTGCAGCTGGCTGCCGCTCCCCTGCCCGTGCTGGCCTCACAGTCCCCCGGCCCGGGCCCGCTTAGCCCCCGCCCGGTCAGCACAGCCCCGGCAGGCGCGGATTGGCACGCAGCGCTCATGTCCAGGTCTCCGGCCGTGGACCCGGGCTGGCAGCCCCCGCTCAGTACCGGTGCAGGGACTCCCGGCAGCACCGCTGCCCTCGGCGGAGAGGAAACCGCGGACCCGGGCTGGAAACCATCCCCGGCGCCAGTCGATTCTTCCCTTCTGATTCCGGGCGGTACCCGGGCGTATACAGCGCCCGGCGCGACGGTCACGGTCCGCGCCGGAGACACGCTATGGGACCTGGCAGCGGCGCAGCTTGGCTCCCTCGCCACCGATTACGAAGTGGCCCGGCACTGGCCTGCCTGGCATGAGGCCAACCGAACCGTCATTGGCCCTGATCCGCACCATCTGCTGCCAGGACAGGTCCTTGTTGTTCCTGCCCCGTCTGCTGATTAGCCAGCCCCATCGGAAAGGACAGCCCCATGACCATCCTGATTATCCTGCCCGCTCCCGGCGAGATATCCGTGGAGCCTGCCCGGGCCGGCGGTGAACCCACGCCGGCCTTCAGCACGGTTCCGGGGATAGCTCCGCCGGTGGTCCCGCAGCGGCACCCGGTGCTGGCCCGGGACGAACCTCCGCCGGTGCCTGCCCAGGAGGGGAACTGGAGAAGTTCAGCGGAAGAGGACGCCCGGATCGAGGCGATCAGCAGGTCCGTGACCATGGGAGCACTGGAGGTTCTCTCCGGTGTACGTCCGCTGCAGCAGCTGGCCCGCTGGCTGGACTTCGAAGAGTTCGAACGGCTGCAGCTGCGCACCAATCTGGTCCGTGGCCGCGGGCAGGGACGGCTGCACCGCAACGTGCGCATCCTGCGGGTCCGGGTCTGCCCCGTCGCCTCCGGCGTCTACGAAGTTGCTGTGGCCGCCGCCGAAACGGACAGAGTCCGCGCCGTAGCCCTCCGTTTGGAGCTGCGGCGCGGACTCTGGAAAGTTACCGCACTGGAAATCGGGTGAGGTTACTTGCGGCGCTTCTTCTTGGAAGCCTGCCGGGTGTCCTTGCGGGATGAGGGCTGCGCCGGCTTGGCGGCGGCGGTGCGCTCAACCCGCGTTTCGGCCTGTCCCTGGCTGTTCGGGGCAGAGAACTGGAGGCTCGCCGGCTGCTCGGGCGCATCGAGTCCGGGAGTCTTGATGACCGGCGCACCGACGATTCCGCGTGCGTCCTTCACACCCTGCAGTGCTTCGGGAACAGCCGGCTGGCTGACCTGGACTTCGACGTTGAAGAGGTAGCGGATGCTCTCTTCGCGGATGGCTTCCATCATGGTCTGGAACATCACGAAGCCCTCGCGCTGGTACTCCACGAGCGGGTCCCGCTGGGCCATGGCCCGCAGGCCGATTCCCTCCTTGAGATAGTCCATCTCGTAGAGGTGTTCCTGCCACTTGCGTCCGATGACAGAGAGCACCACGCGCCGCTCCAGCTCGCGCATGGCTGCGGAGCCGATGGCGTCCTCGCGTGCCTGGTAGGCAAGGCGTGCGTCGGAGAGGATCTCCTCCAGGAGAAAGTCCCGGGTGAGGTTGGACCGGCCGTCGGCTTCATCAATGACTTCGTCAATGGTCAGGCTGATCGGGTAGACGATCTTGAGGTTCTTCCAGAGGGTTTCAAGATCCCAGTCGTCGCCGTGGCCTTCCGCAGTGGCGTCGTTGACGACGGCGCTGATCACGTCTTCAAGGAAGAAACCGACCTTCTCCTGCAGGTCATCGCCTTCAAGGATGCGCCGGCGGTCGCCGTAGATGGCCTCGCGCTGGCGGTTGAGGACGTCGTCGTACTTCAGGACGTTCTTGCGCTGTTCGGCGTTGCGCGCCTCCACCTGGCCCTGGGCGTTCTGGATCGCCTTTGAAACCAGCTTCGATTCCAGCGCGACGTCGTCCGGCATGGAGGAGCTGTTCATGATGCGCTCTGCTGCACCGGAGTTGAAAAGGCGCATCAGGTCATCGGTCAGCGACAGGTAGAACCGGGATTCACCCGGGTCGCCCTGGCGTCCGGAACGGCCGCGGAGCTGGTTATCGATGCGCCGTGATTCGTGGCGTTCGGTACCCAGAACGTAGAGCCCGCCCAGGGCACGCACCTCGTCATGTTCCGCCGCCACCGCAGCCTGTGCCTTCTCCAGGGCTGCAGGCCACGCGGCCTCGTAAGCCTCGGGATCCTCTGCCGGATCCAGGCCGCGGGCATTGAGCTCGGCAACGGCATTGAATTCGGCGTTGCCGCCAAGCATGATGTCGGTGCCGCGGCCGGCCATGTTGGTGGCTACGGTGACCGCACCCTTTCGGCCGGCCTGCGCCACGATGGCTGCTTCACGTGCGTGGTTCTTGGCGTTTAGGACTTCGTGCCGGATCCCGGCCTTGGCCAGCTGCTTGGAAAGGTACTCGCTCTTTTCAACGCTGGTGGTGCCCACGAGCACGGGCTGGCCGGATGCGTGCCGCTCGGCAATGTCCTTGACGACGGCGTCGAACTTCGCCACTTCGTTCTTGTAGATCAGGTCGGACTGGTCCAGCCGGGCCATGGGTTTGTTGGTGGGGATGGGCACCACGCCCAGCTTGTAGGTGCTCATGAACTCGGCAGCTTCGGTTTCAGCCGTGCCGGTCATGCCGGAAAGCTTCTCGTAGAGGCGGAAGTAGTTCTGCAGGGTGACGGTGGCCAGGGTCTGGTTCTCGGCCTTGATCTGCACCCCTTCCTTCGCCTCGATGGCCTGGTGCATGCCTTCGTTGTAGCGGCGCCCGGCGAGGATACGTCCGGTGTGCTCATCGACAATAAGCACTTCACCCTTGAGGATGACGTAATCCTTGTCCCGCTTGAACAGTTCCTTGGCCTTGATGGCATTGTTCAGGAACCCGATCAGCGGGGTGTTCGCGGCTTCGTAGAGGTTGGTGATGCCCAGGTAGTCTTCGACCTTTTCAATGCCGGACTCCAGGACACCCACCGTGCGCTTCTTCTCGTCGACTTCATAGTCAACGTCGAGGCTCAGCCGCTGGACCACTTTGGCGAATTCGGTGTACCAGCGGTTCACGTCGCCGCTGGCTGCACCGGAGATAATCAGCGGGGTACGGGCCTCATCAATGAGGATGGAGTCCACTTCGTCGACGATGGCGAAGTGGTGGCCGCGCTGGACGAGCTCATTGGCACTCCAGGCCATGTTGTCGCGGAGGTAATCGAAGCCGAACTCGTTGTTCGTGCCGTACGTGATGTCTGCGGCGTACTGCTCGCGGCGGGTGGCCGGGTCCTGGTTGGAGAGGATGCAGCCGGTGGACATACCCAGGAAGCGGAAGACGCGGCCCATCAGGTCCGACTGGTATTCGGCAAGGTAATCGTTCACGGTGACGATGTGAACGCCGCGGCCGGTCAGCGCGTTGAGGAAGGCCGGGGCCGTAGCCACCAGGGTCTTTCCTTCACCGGTCTTCATTTCGGCAATGTTGCCCAGGTGGAGGGCGGCACCACCCATCATCTGCACATCGAAGTGCCGCATGCCCAGGGTACGGCCGGCGGCTTCCCGGACAAGCGCGAACGCTTCAGGCAGCAGGTCGTCCAGGCTCTCGCCGTCGGCGTGACGTGCTTTTAGGTTGTCTGTCTCGGCGCGCAGTTCGGCATCGGTCATGCCCTTGAACTCGTCCTCGAGCACGTTGATCGCGTCGGCGTAGTTACGCAGTGTTTTCAGCGTCTTCTTGTCACCGGTACGAAGAACTCGTTCGAGAAGTGATGCCACTGATTTGCTCCCAATCTAGTGTTGCCGAAATCTGGCGTCCCCAGTCTACGTGAGAGACGTCCGGCAGGCCGCCAAGGTTCCCGCTTGGGTCTCATCCACGGTCTACTGCCAGTTTCAGGGCAGGCGAAAGATCGCCCACAGGATTTACCATAACCTCTGCGAGGCCCAGCCACTGAGCCATCAGCCGTAATTCTGCGGCCAGCTCAACGGCGGTATCCGCAGGGGAACCGGGTTCGGCATAGGCTGCCTGCACCAGCAGCGCCCCTGCCGCCCGGTCTGCTTTCAGATCCACCCGTGCCACGATTGCCTCCCGCAGCAGGAACGGCAGCACGTAATACCCATACTGGCGTTTGTGGGCGGGCGTGTAGATCTCTATCCGGTAATGGATGCCGAAGACTGCCTGCAGGCGGCGGCGGTCGAAGACGAGGGAATCAAAGGGGCTCAGCAGTCCGCGTCCATGGCAGCGCCGGGGCGTCCCGGCCTCCGGATGGAGGAAGACCGGCCCTTTCCAGCCATCGACGCTGATTTCCTCAAGCCGTCCCTCAGCGGCAAGGTTCCGGGCAGCGGCGAGCGTGTCCCGCAGTGGAAGGCGGAAATAGTCGGCCAGCATGGGCGCAGTCCCCAGGCCGATCGAGCGGGCCGCAGCCTCGGTCAGCCGCAGCAGTGCTTCGCTGCGGTCTGCGGGTTCCAGCGCCGCTTCGCCGTCCGGGTGCACCGCGGCGGCGGGGGCGTAGAGCCGTTCAAAGGCTGTTCCACGTCCGGCAGATGAGATGATCCCCTGTTCGAAAAGGTCTTCCAGGACCCGTTTGGATGCGGTCCAGTTCCATCCCCACGACTTGGTGCCGGGCTGCGCACCCTGGCCGAGGACGGACTCCACCTCCCGCGCGGACAGGGGATGCTTCCGCTCCAGGAGTTCCAAAACGGCCTGGGTCAGTTCGCTGCGCGGTTCTTCCGGCATGGAAGTGGCACGCATCCAGGTCCGGCGCTGCCACTGGCGCAGGTCAGCGAAGAGGTCCGGACGGATGAAGCTGGCTTCATGGGCCCAATACTCAACCATCCGCCGCGGATGGCGGGTGGACATCCGGTCCAGGACGTCCCGGTCGTAGGCGCCCAGCCGGGTGAACAGCGGCAGGTAGTGGCTGCGGGCAAGGACGTTCACCGAGTCAATCTGCAGCAGCCCCAGGGCATCAAAAACGCGGCCCGTCTGCCCGGGTGTCGGGCGGACGGGCCGCGGTTTGGCTAATTGCTGGGCGCCGAGAATTGTGCGGCGTGCCCGGTCAAGGGAGAAGGCTGCTGGCATGCACCCATCCTAGGACCGGGGGCACACTCGCCTCTATGCTCCGGTGTTCACGTCCTGTGCCGTCGGTGAGGAGTCACGGTAGCCGCGCATTTCCTCACGGAGTTCCTCGGAACCATCGGCGCACTTGGAATCAAGGGTGATGACTCCGTAGGTCCATCCCTTGCGGCGGTAGACCACGGACGGCGCTCCCGTTGCGGCATCTACGAAGAGGTAGAAATCGTGGCCAACCAGTTCCATGTTGTCGACAGCGTCGTCAAGGCTCATGGGGGCACCCGGGAAGACCTTGCGCCGGATCAGGACCGGGCACTCGCCGGTCTGCATGTCCTGGTTGTCGGCTTCGTTGCTCTCCGCCGGGACAGGTTCGGCTGCTGCGAACTGGGAAGACAGGGGTTCGGAAGTGCTGACAGGCTCCAGCCCTGCGGTCGCGACCCGCACGGGGACGGGGGTGTGGCGTCCGCGGTGCACCTTGCGCCGGTCGCTTGCGCGGCGCAGGCGTTCCATTAGCTTTCCGTAGGCGAGGTCGAAGGCCGCAAACTTATCTGCGGAAGATGCCTCGGCCCGGACCACGGGTCCACGTCCCAGGACAGTCAATTCCACGGTGAGGGAGCTGTCGGCTTCACGGACGTTCTCGTGCTTGGTGACCCGGGCATCTACCCGCTGCACCTTGTCTCCGAGGTTTTCGACCTTGCCGATCTTTTCGGCGGCGTACTGACGGAACCGATCGGATACTGCAACGTTGCGTCCGCTGATCATGAATTCCATGGTGCCCTCCAATATTCTTCGGTGACACAACAACGGCCGCTGCCAGTTTCCTTCGCGACCGTTGCCGCAGGATTGCTCCTTTTCTTGAAGCAATCCATACTCAACACGTTAGTTCACCCGGGAGCTTTATTCACCTCTGACCTTGGCCGCTGTTCGTTAGCCATGCTCCCGCCCCCGGTTCCGCAGGCAGGCACGGGCCGGACTCCGGCGCTAGGTTCCGCCCCTGGCGCGGGGGCACGCACGGCTGCGATCACCGCCGCTGAGACCACCTCTGCCCCGGCAGCACGCAGGGCACGGACTGCTTCGGCCAGGGTGGCTCCGGTGGTCAGGACATCATCTGCAACCAGCACGCTCGTCCCCCGCAGAGTCCCGGGCCCACCAGCGGTCATGCTGCCGTGGACGTTCCGCCGCCGCGCCCCTGCGCCCAGTCCCTTTTGCGTTCCCCTCCCGGCGGCCACCAGCCCGGCGGCTTCGGCACCGGGACGATAGCTGAGGATCCGGGCGATGCCCGTGTCCGCCGGCAGCAGTCCCCGGTGCCCCACCTTCGCAAGGATCAGCTGCAGGGGGTCATAGCCCCGGCGTGTCCTGCTGCGGAAGCTGCCCGGCACAGGGACAACTGCCAGCCGGCCGGGCACCTGGGCAGACCGTTTTGCCTCATGCAGGGCCCGGGCCATCGCTTCAGCCAGGATGCCGGTCAGATCGGTATGCCCGTGGTTTTTGCAGGCAAGCAGGACCCTGGACAGCCCGCCCCCGTACCGTCCGGCCGCAATGACTGAAAGGGGCTTCTCTTCCTCCGGGGCCGGTGTCAGGAGGCCGGAACCGTTACCGGTTCCGGCGCGGTTTTCTGCACGCGGGAGCATTCCAGCGCCGGCCGAAGCATCGAAGGGCCGCAGGGTGGCGTGGCGCACCGCCAGCGCGCATCCGGCGCAGAGGGATTCGTCCGGCTCGCCGCACACCACACAATCTGCCGGCAGGAGCACCGAGCGCAGTTCCCGGCAGGCGGCCAGGAAAGCAGCCGGTCCGGGAGCGGCCACCCAGGCTTCGAGCGCACGCCTTAGGCGTTCTCTCATGGACGCAGCCTGCCGGTTTCACCCACGAACCGCTTCCCCGGGGTCCGGGCCGGTGGAGGGAAAACAGCGGTCCGGCGGAATCCAGCGCCTGTGGAGGTAAGGAGAGGTAAGGAGACGGGAAGACTAGCCCGGGAATGCCGGATCGCGGATTCCGTCAATCTCCCGGATCCAGCCGTTTCCCAGCTTTTTGTAGACCGCCTCAGAGGTTTGCAGGAACAGGTCCTCTGGCCCGTCCCCGCCGCTGAGACTGATGGTGCCGTCCCACCCGGCAAGTTCCTGGTTGTCCTCCGCGGGGTCAAGGATGACCGGGGTCAGGGAATCGTCCTGGCCGCGCTGCAGGGCCGCTACCTTGGTTTCACCAACCCAGACTGCCGTAGTTACTGGCTCATTCGTCTTCAGTTCCAACGGGCTCGTGAGGGTCTGCGGAGCTCCGTCCGAGGAGCGGACGACGCCGGCGAGAAGAACGCGCGAAGCACCGTCCTGCTCCACCACCAGCAGCGCCCGGGCACCGTCACGCGAGAGCCGAAGCTCGCGAACGCTCATGTCCGACAGCCACGACGGCGTCAGGCCCCCCGTCTGGGAGGAGGCGGCCAGGTTCGGGCCGACGGCAATGAGCCGGCTGCCCTGCCCCTGAGCAGCCGCGGACCAGATCCACCCCTCCGGGTCAATGCTGGGCCCGGTGAGCCCGCTTCCGGTGGCCACCTGGGCGACGTCCTTGTCAGGTCCGGTAACCAGCAGGGTGCCCCGGTCCCCGGAGAGGAAGGCGATGGTATCCAGCTCTCCCACTGAGACGGCGGGGTCCCGGGGCTCGTACTCGGAGACGTCGGGGAGGTTCTCGATGCTCTGGGCCTGCCGGTCGCGGAAGAAGACGATGTCCTTGTCCAGCACGCCAACCTGGGTGTCTCCCACACGCGGGTCGTGTTCAATCGGGATCAGTTCGCTGCTGGGCGGTCCAAGATCCACCTCGCGCTGGTTTACCGTCATGTCCACTGAGTTGACGTTGGTAAGCTGGCGCAGGTTCTGCTCCAGCTGCATCTTCATCTGCTGGCGGGCAAGGTCGGTTGAATCCTCGAGCACTTCGGCGGAGAAATCCACGGCTGCCACGCCGGAGACCACCGGCACCGCATCACGGGCGAGTTTGGTCTCCACCGGGAAGGCGCTGGTGACGGCACCTTCCAGATAGGGAGCGGGCCCGGCCAGCAATGCGTTGACCACGGAAGCTGCCATGCCGGAGCGCTGGACGAACCACCGGGTATCCGGAACCCAGTAGCGGTAAGTACTGGAGTAGAAATAGAGGTTGTGAGCCCGGAACACCAGCGGGAACGTCACATCGGAAATCATGACGCCGTTGGGGATGCCATTGATCCGCCACTGGCCGTCCTGTTCCACAAGGCGCACCTGGATTGTCTCCGTGGTGCCGGGAGCAGACTCCGTGCGGATGCCCTTGGCGTTGACCGAGGCAACTACTTCAAGCTGGATCTGGAAGGCGTTCGGTTCCGGCAGCGGCACAACGTTCGGATCCGCACCGTAGATGACCACGCGCTCATTCGGCACCCAGGACGCTGCCAGCTCAGCCGTCAGGAACTCCCGTGCCGCGGTGTAGTCCTCCGCAGCTCCAACACCGGCAGTGATGAAACCTTCGATGATGTCCTGCGGTCCGGCGTCCTCAGCCGGCCCCGGCGGGTTGTAGCTCAGCTGGTTGGTGAGCGAGCTGCCCCCCGCGCTGGCTGTCGCCGTGCCTACGGGACCCACGGTCGGTATTGACGAACATCCCGTCAGGAACAGGACAGCGGCGATAAAGGCAGCGGCGAAGACCGAACGCGTGCGGGTCCTAGGCATCTCTTCCCTCCCCTTCGGAGTCCAGGGCTGTCAGTGCCCGGGGCGGAGACGGCAGTGCGGTGTCCTGCGGCGAAAGCGGAACGGGGGAAGCAGCAAAACCTTCCCCGTGCCGCCTCGGCAGGGTCAGCCGGAAGCAGGCACCGTTCCCCGGGCTGCCCCAGGCCTCAAGCCAGCCGCCGTGCAGGCGGGCGTCCTCGGCTGCGATTGCCAGCCCGAGCCCGCTTCCGCCCGTAGTTCGCGCTCGGGCAGGGTCGGCCCGCCAGAAACGGTCGAAGACCCGGGTGGCATCGTCCTCGCTCATGCCTATTCCGTAGTCGCGCACTGCCACGCCCACGGCGTCGGCATTCGTTGCCACGGCGATTTCCACGGGCTTTCCTTCGCCGTGTTCCAGCGCGTTCACCACAAGGTTCCGTACGATTCGCTCGACCCTGCGCGGATCGGCGTCGACCACCACGCGCTCCTCATGGCACACGATTCTTACCTGCGAACCGTTGTTCAGGGCCAGGGGTTCGGTGGCGTCCACCACGTCCCGGACAATGCCGAGGATGTCGGCGGCCTCGAGGTCCGGTTCAGCCGCTCCGGCGTCGAAGCGGCTGATTTCCAGCAGGTCCGCCAGCAGCGCCTGAAAGCGCTCAACCTGGTGGTAGAGCAGTTCAGTGGACCGCTTGGACACGGGATCGAAGCCCTCACGGGCGTCGTAGAGCACTTCGGCTGCCATCCGCACAGTGGTGAGCGGGGTGCGCAGCTCGTGGGAGACGTCGGAGACGAAGCCCTGCTGCATCCGGGAGAGCTGGGCCAGCTGCGTGATCTGGTCCTGCAGGGTGGCGGCCATGTGATTGAAGGATGCAGCCAGACGGGCGACTTCGTCCTCGCCCTTGACCTCCATGCGTTCCTGGAGTTCACCGGCGGCAAGTTTCTCGGAAACGGAGGCGGCGGCGCTCACCGCACCTACGCCTGCCTTGGTCACTACCCAGGCAATCGTGCCGATGATCGCCAGAAGCAGCCCGCCTGCGATCCACAGGATGCGGTGGATGTCATCCAGGGTCTGCTGCATGCTGTCCAGGTCGTAGATCAGGTACAGCGCGTATTCGGACCGGTCCGGGGGCAGCGTTACCTTGGTGCCGAAGGCAAGGCCCGGTTCGCCGTGGGCAAGTGCCAGTGCGGACCAGTGGACAATGTCTTCGCCGTCGGGGTCCAGTGCCTCGACCGCTGTGCTCAGGGGTTCGGGAATGCCGCTGGCCGTGATGCCGTCGCCCAGCGGTGAAACGTAGAGATTTTCCTGGCCTGGAAGCGGTGTGAGCAGATACCTGCGCGGTGTCTCTGCGCCCCTGCCCTCCAGCAGGGAAAGGGTGTTGGACACCAGCCGTTCGGTTCCTTCACGGTCGGCAGCAGCCGTTGTCCGGAAGTTCTCCTTGACGCTGCTCAGTCCCGAGGTCGCCTCCGCCCGGAACTGGGTCAGCCGTTCCTCATACAGTGCGCCGGCGATCTGGTTGGAGAGGAAGGCACCGATGCCGCCGGCTGCCAGGATGACGAGCAGCAGCGTTGCAAGGACGGTCTTGAACTGCAGCGAACGCCGCCAGCGGAGGGCGATTTTGGCGACGGTGGCGCGGTGAACTGTCCCGGCCAGCCGGCGCAGGTCGGCTCCGGCGCGGGCAATCCGTGCCTTGGCCCGTGCCTTTGAACCGTTCGGCACGCCGTTCTCCTCCGCGCCGGCGAAGGGCTCGGAGCTAGTTTTGGCCGGCTTTGTAACCGACACCGCGGACCGTCAGGACAATTTCGGGTGCTTCGGGATCCCGCTCAATCTTCGATCGCAGGCGCTGGACGTGCACGTTCACCAGGCGGGTGTCTGCCGCGTGGCGGTAGCCCCACACCTGTTCCAGCAGCATTTCCCGGGTGAATACCTGCCACGGCTTGCGGGCCAGGGCCACCAGGAGATCGAATTCCAGGGGCGTCAGGGCGATGCGCTCGGTGCCGCGGGAGACAGAGTGTCCGGCTACGTCAATCAAGATTTCCCCAATGGACAGGGTTTCCGGGGCTTTGGAATCGACCGGACGCAGCCGGGCACGGACCCGTGCCACCAGCTCGGCGGGCTTGAACGGCTTCGGCACGTAGTCGTCGGCGCCGGATTCAAGACCGCGGACGACGTCGGCGGTGTCGGACTTGGCGGTCAGCATCACGATAGGAACATCGGACTCGGCACGGATCTGGCGGCAGACTTCGATGCCGTCCATTCCGGGAAGCATCAGGTCAAGCAGGACGAGGTCCGGCTTGGAGCTGCGGAAAACTTCCAGCGCCTGCGCGCCGTCTGCACAGAAAACGGGGTCGAACCCGTCGTTGCGGAGCACAATGCCGATCATTTCGGCCAGCGCTTCGTCGTCGTCTACGACCAGTATCCGTGCCTTCATGCTTTTCTGTTCCCCGTTACTTCCCGCCCGCAGGGCATTCGACGTCCTGGGCTGTTCGGACCCGCACGCCAGTTGTATGCGCTCTTACCGGTCATGCGGCAGTTACAGCCTGGAACGAGGCATGCCGGAGTAGCCCATGTTATCCCTATCATCCCTAACGGCATATTTTTGCTCCGGCCCGCCGGGTCCCCGTCAGCGCGTCCAGAAACTATAGTCGGACTAGGACAAATGAGACCATGACCCAAAAAGGCGGGGCGCAAGGATGAGTCAGGACAATCACAACGAACCCGAACCCGGCGGTGCACCCCGGCCTGGATCCGGGTCCGATCCCACGCCGCCGCAGGCCCCCTGGGGCCAGCCCCCGCAGTGGGGCCAACAGCCGCAGTGGGGCCAGCAGCCGCCGTGGGGCCAGCAGCCGCCCAACCAGGCTTCTCCGCCCTACGGCCAGCCCGCACCGCCGGGCTGGTCCAACCCCTACGGTTCCAGCCCCTACGGCAGCGGTGCACCCGGCGGGTATCAGCAGGGCCCCTACCCTCCCGGGCAGTACAGTGCGCCTCCTAAGCCCGGAGTTATTCCGCTGCGCCCCCTCGGCCTGGGCGAAATCCTGGACGGTGCGTTCCAGGCCTGCCGCCGCAACCCGGCAGCGACCTTTGGCATCGCGGTACTCATCCAGGCCGTCATCTCTGTCCTCACGGTCATCTTCGGCCAGTCCCTTCTGGCACCCATCAGCGAGATCGGACTGGAATCGGAACTGACGGATGAACAGGCGCTGTCCCTGGGCACCACCGCGCTCACCGGCGGAACCGCCCTGACGATCGTCTCGGCCATCGGCATCCTGCTGATGCAGGGACTGTTGGTCATCCCTGTGGCCCGGGCGATCCTGAACCTCAAGACCGGGTTCGGCCAGACCTGGCGACTGGCCAAGGGCTCCGGGCTGCGGCTGGCAGGACTGGGGCTGCTGCTCTTCGCCGCCGCCGCCGTCGGCATTGTCGTGTTTGTCTTCCTGCTGGTCCTGGTCATTGAGTTCCTGGGTCCGCTGGGTGTCTTCCTGACTGTCGCCGGCGTCCTGGCGCTGATCGCAGTGTTCGCTTGGCTGTCTGTAAAGCTTGCGCTGGCACCGGCGGCGCTGGTCGCCGAACCCCGCGGCGTCTTTGCCGCGATTTCCCGGTCCTGGACCCTAACTCGGCGGAACTGGTGGCGCACCTTCGGCATTCTGCTGCTGACCAGCGTCATCGTTTCAATCATCGTGTCCGTCATCAGCACGCCGATCACGATGCTGATCACGCTCTTTGCTTCCTTCGGGACCGCAGAAACGGCCGCCGACGATCTCTCCTCGCTGCTCCCGGTCCTGATCCTGACGACGGCGGTGTCCGCTTTCTTCGGTGCCGTCGGCTACGCCTTCCAGGCCGCGGTCACCTCACTGCTCTACATTGACCTGCGGATGCGCCGGGAAGGCTTCGATGTGGTCCTGATGAAGGACCAGGAAATCGCGGCAGCTTCCGGACCGGAGTTTGTTCCGGGCCGGAACATGCCTCAGCCAGGCTCAGGCCAGTGGCCGCAGGGCCCGTACACCGGTTCCGCCTAGGGCTGCATGAGGACAGCAGCGATTTTCCGGCAGGCCCCTGCGGTGCCGGTAGAGCCAGACGCCGACCAGGCCAGGAACTGGCTCGAGAATGAGCTTTCCAAGGCCGAGTACCAGGACGCGCGGCCCGGCCTGCTTGAACGCGCCGTCGCGAAAATCCTGGAGTTCCTGGAAGAGCTGCTTTCCGGGATTCAGGGGGTTGGCGCGCCTGTCGGCATCCTGCTTCTGGCGCTGGGGGCAGTGGTGCTGCTCGCGCTGGCCGTACTGGTGGTCCGGCCACGCCTGAACGCCAGGAAAAAGCCGGCCGGCCTCTTCGACCAAACCGCTGCGGACCAGGACGCCGCCGCCCACCGTGTACTGGCAGAGCAGGCGGCGCGGGCCGGGAACTGGGATGCAGCCCTGGCCGAACGGTTGCGCGCGATCCTCCGCTCCGCGGAAGAGAGGATCATCCTGCACCCCCAGCCCGGACGCACCGCACGTGAAGCCGGAACCTCGCTCTCCGCCGTCTTCCCCGCAGCGGCAGAAGAAATCCACTGGCTGAGCCGGCGTTTCGACGAGGTCCGCTACGGCGGCAGCCGTGCAGCCGAACCCGATGCCCGGCGGGCGGCAGACCTTGATGCAGCACTGCTTGCTTCCCGGCCGGCAGCGCCCGGGGCTTCCGCTGCGCCCGTTCTGGCGGTGCCCAAATGAGTGCACCCGTGCAGGCACCCGCCGCGCCGGAACAGGCCTCCGCTTCCGGAAGCAGAAGCACCACCGCGCTGCGAAACCGGCTGCGTGCCTGGCGGTTGTGGATCGTCCTCGCCCTCCTGCTCATCGGCGGAGTGGTCCTGGCCCTGCTGACCTCCTCCGGTGCCGACCGGACTCCCCTCTCCGCTGCCAACCCGGCACCGGAAGGCGCCCAGGCCGTAGTCCGCGTCCTCCAGGAACAGGGAGTGGAGGTGGTGCAGGCGGAAGACTATGAGAGTGCCCTTGCCGCACTGGATGACAAGGACGCAGCCCTGCTGTTCTTCGATCCCAACGAATACCTGACGGGCTCCCGGCTCAGTGAGCTCGAAGCGGCAGCACAAAAGCGGGTGCTGGTGGAGCCGACCTTCGCACAGCTGCGGGCACTCGCCCCGGACGTCTCCCAGGCCGGGCTGGTTCCGGAGGAGATGATCGACGCCGGCACGGTCTCCGGGGCACGCTGCCCGGACCCCGCCGCAGAAGCCGCGGAATCCGTTAGCGCCGGAGGCCTGGCCTACCGCGGCCCGATCACCTGCTTCCCCGTGACCGGCAGCAACGAACCCACAGCAGGTCTCTACGCGGCGGCCGGTGACGGTTCCGCCGCGGTCCTGGGGTACAGCGGCCTGCTCGCCAACGGAACCATCGCAGAGAACGGCAACGCCGCCTTGGCTCTCTGGGCGCTCGGCAGCGAGGACACCCTGGTCTGGTATCTGCCGGTGCCGGCGGATATCCCGGCCGGAGCGGAGCCGGTGAATCCGTTCAGCCTCCTGCCGGACTGGGTCAACCCCCTGCTCGTGTGGACCGTGGTGGTTGCTGCCCTGGCTGCCTTCTGGCGCGGCCGGCGGCTTGGCCCGCTGGCCCTGGAGCCCATGCCTGTTGTTGTCCGGGCCGCCGAAACCGCCGACGGCCGGGCACGGCTCTACCAGGACAGCAGGGCGCTTGACCGCGCCGCAGCCAACCTGCGCGCAGCCACTCTGGTGCGGCTGGCTTCCCGGCTCCGGCTCGGCCCCGGCAGCACTGCCGCCGAGGTAGTCCAGGCCGCTGCCCGAAGCTCCGGGCGTTCGGACGCGGACGTTGATTCACTGCTGAACCGGCACATACCTGCAAACGACAGCGACCTGGTGGCCTGGTCACAGGATCTGCTGTACCTAGAGGAAGAGATAACCGAACCATGACCCAGCACTACCCGTCGGTGTCAGGCTCCCCCGAGGCCGGCAGCGTCCAGACCAACGCCGCCGAGGCGGGCGAAAACGCGCGCCGGGCACTCCACAGCGTCCGCCAGGAAGTCGCCAGGGCGGTGGTGGGCCAGGACGCCGCCGTCACGGGGCTGATCATCGCGCTCCTCGCCCGCGGGCACGTGCTGCTGGAAGGCGTTCCCGGCGTGGCGAAAACACTCCTGGTGCGGACCCTGGCGGCGGCGCTGTCGCTGGACACCAAGCGTGTGCAGTTCACCCCGGACCTGATGCCCGGCGACGTGACCGGTTCCCTGATCTACGACGGCCGCACGTCCGAATTCAGCTTCCGGGAGGGCCCGGTGTTCACCAACATCCTGCTGGCTGATGAAATCAACCGCACTCCCCCCAAGACGCAGGCGTCCCTGCTGGAGGCCATGGAAGAACGCCAGGTCACGGTGGACGGCGTATCCCGGCAGCTTCCGGACCCGTTCCTGGTGGCCGCAACGCAGAACCCGGTGGAATACGAGGGCACCTATCCCCTGCCGGAAGCACAGCTGGACCGTTTCCTCCTCAAAATGACCCTCGACCTTCCCTCCAGGGAGGACGAGATCGAGGTGATCCGCCGCCACGGCAGCGGCTTCGATCCGCGCAACCTCGCGGCCGCTGGTGTCAGTCCGGTGGCCGGCGAAGCGGATCTGCGGGAAGCGCGTGAAGCAGTCGCCCGGGTGGATGCTTCCCCGGAAGTGCTGGGCTACATCGTGGACCTGGTCCGTGCCACCCGCTCGGCGCCGTCGTTCCAGCTGGGTGTTTCCCCGCGCGGCGCCACGGCCCTGCTGAACACTGCCCGGGCCTGGGCCTGGCTGTCCGGGCGCAGTTTCATCACGCCCGACGACGTAAAGGCACTGACGCTTCCCGCGCTGCGGCACCGGGTTTCCCTGCGGCCCGAAGCCCAGATGGACGGGGTAAGCGTGGATGACGTGCTTGGCAGCATCCTGGCGACCGTTCCGGTTCCGCGCTAGCCGATGGCAATCTCGCACCGCCTGGTCATCCTCGCCGCACTGGGTGCCGCCGCCGTCGTGGTTTTCCCGGGAACAGGGACAATGCTGGCCTGGCTGGGCCTGCTGGCAGCAGCCGCAGCAGCGGACATGGTCCTGGCTGCGCCCCCGCTGAAGACCCGGCTGGAACGTGAGCTGCCGGAAAGTGCCCGGCTGGATGAGGAAGTGCCTGCGGCACTCGTGGTCCGCAATGATTCAGGGCGCACGCTGCATGCCGTTCTCCGGGACGCCTGGCAGCCCAGCGCCGGCCAGCAGCAGGCGCAGCGCCGCGTCACCGTCCCCGCAGGAGAAGCACGGCGGGCCCCGGGCACGCTGCGTCCCGAACGCCGCGGAGACCTGCACACTGCCTCGGTCACCATTCGTTCCTTCGGTCCACTGGGCCTGGCGGCCCGGCAGCGCACCGTCGCCTACCCGGGTACCCTGCGGATCCTGCCGCCGTTCCGGTCAAGGCGCCACCTCCCGGCAAAGCTGCGCCGGCTGCGTGAACTGGACGGCAACGCCTCGGTGCAGCTGCGCGGCGCCGGCACCGAATTCGATTCACTGCGCGACTACGTCCGCGGGGACGACGTCCGCTCCATCGACTGGCGGGCGACGGCGCGGCGACGGGACACAGTGGTGCGCACCTGGCGTCCGGAACGGGACCGCCGGGTAATCCTGACGCTGGACACGTCCCGGACCGCTGCCGCCCGGATCCTGGATGAGCCGCGGCTCGATACCGGAATCGAGGCCGCCCTGCTGCTGGGCATGCTCGCTCAGGGCGGCGGGGACCGTGTGGATTTTGTGGCCTTTGACCGCCGGGTCCGTGCCCGGGTGGATTCAGCGGCCAAAGCCAACCTGCTCAGCCGGCTCGCCGGTGCCATGGCCCCGCTGGACGCCGAGCTCATCGAAGCGGACTTCTCCCTGCTGCCCGGTGTTGTTGCTTCCGTTTCCTCGCGGCGTTCCCTCGTGGTGCTGATTACGTCGCTGGACGCCGGCGCCGTGGAAGAGGGACTGCTTCCCGTGCTGCCGTCGCTGCTGGCCAAACACGTAGTAGTGGTGGCCTCCGTCGGGGATCCTGCCCTGGACGAACTGCGGACTGACCGGACCTCGGCGTCGGCGGTCTTCCGTGCCGCCGCCGCCGAACGTGCCCTGCTCGACCGGGCCGCGGTCACAGCGCAGCTGAAGTCCATGGGTGCGGAGGTCGTTGACGAACCGCCGCACGAGCTGCCTCCGAAACTGGCGGACATGTACATTCGGCTGAAAGCCTCGGGGCGCCTCTGACCCGCTGCCTCCGTACGCTTCCGGACCCGGCCCCGCGCGTGCCCGCCGTGGACGGCGTAGGCTGGGGAAATGAGTGATGGGTCCGTGTACCAGCGGGCGCTGGGCACCGGGTTTGGCCGCCTGCAGCCCCAGCTCCAGGAGTATTTCTCGCTGCAGCCGGCTGAGGGCCGGTACGGTTTTGGCTCCGGAGTGTTCGACGTCGCCGGCAGTCCGCGCCCGGCGCTGCGCCCGGTGCTCTCGGCTCTGCCGGTCTCCAATGCCTTCTTTCCCGATTTTGGGCGTTTTGTGCCGTTTACCATCCGCAACTACGCCCATCTGGATCCCTTCGGCCGCTCCTCGCTGACCGCGGTCCGCACGTTCGAATTTGACCGGGGCGAGCGGATCTTCGAGGACACCACGTCACTGACTTCCCCGACCGGGCTCACCGACTATGTGGGCCGGCGCCGCAACCTGGCCACGGATCTGGACCTCTCAGTTTCAGCGGACGGCAGGCTGCACATGTATTCTCCGCATACCCGGCTGTTCCTGGGCCGGCTGCGGATTCAGGTTCCGGTGCCGGTTGGCGCCGATGCGCACGCCGAACAGTGGTGGGACGAAGAAACCGGGCGCTTCCGCATCCGCACCCTGGTGCGCCAGCGCCAGCTCGGCACCGTTTTTGTCTACGACGGCAGCTTCACCTATGAGTACCGGGCCTTCGACGGCGTCCTGCCGCCGGATGCCGAACCGGAGAAGTGGGAACGCCGGCTCTAAGCCGGAGCGGATATCCTCAGTTTTGGGCGGCCAGCTGGTCCAGCGCAGACGCTGTCTGCGTAAGGCGTTCGAGCACCCGCCGCGCGCTGGAGGGTGCCAGGTCCGCGAGGTCACCGGCAGGCATAATGCCCGCGGCCGGCAGGTCCCGCAGGGGAAGGCCCACCCTCATCCACGGAGCGGTGATGTCCTGTACCAGCGCCGTGACCTGACGGGGTTCCTCCCCGGGGGCAGGCAGCGGCAGAACACCGAGCCATAGCTGCTTTCCGGCTTCAACGGCCTCGGCAAGGCCTTCCCAGTCGCTGTTGCCCAGTCCCTTTAGGGGAACCGCGACGCCGTCGGCGCCGGCTCCAAGGGCAAGGTCCAGGCCGGAGCCCGGCTGGCGGTGGCTGGCTGAGGGCAGGTTCAGGACGACGGCGGAAGCTCCGCCTGCGAGCAGGGATTCGCGCAGCAGGCTCCAGGAGAGGGACGCTTCCTGCGCCGGGACGGAACGAAGGGTCCGGTATCCGCTGGCGGTGGGAATGCGGCCGTCCAGCACCTTGTCCAGAAGCGGCTCATCAACCTGGACGGTCAGCTCGGCTCCGCGTGCAATGTCTTTGACCCGGGAAACATACTCTGCTGCACCGGCGGCAAGGGACTCGGTGAGCTCCCGCCGCGCACCGGCGTCGGAGAGTGCCCGCTCACCGTTATGCAGGTAGAGCCCGGCAGCCAGGGAAAGCGGGCCCTGCAGTGAAATCTTCAGCCCGGTGCCGGGGGTTTCTTCTTCCCCAATGACATCCGCAAGCGTATTGATGTCCCGGGAGAGCAGGGAGACTGCCCGCCGGTAGTCGATTCCGGGACGGTCCACCAGGCGCCAGCCGTGCGGCTGCAGGTCAACCGGCAGGTCCACCAGCAGCGATGCAGTCCGTCCCGCGGCGTCGGCCCCGATGCCGCGCTGGGGCAGTTCAACCAGGAACGGCAGATGCGGGTCGCCGAGTTCCCCGCGGATGGTCTTCGCCGCTTCCAGCGGGTCGGTTCCGGGCCAGGCGCCCTGGGCCGTAGCCCGCACGCCCGTGGGCGCGGCGGCGGCAGGCTGTTCAGGCTCCTTCGGCATGGCTACCGCCGTTGCGGGTCTCGGAAATCGCCTGGTGGTGCCGGATGACTTCACTGATGATGAAGTTCAGGAATTTCTCCGCGAAGGCCGGGTCAAGGTTCGCGTCTTCTGCAAGGCGCCGCAGCCGGGCGATCTGCGCGACTTCCCTTCCCGGATCCGCCGGCGGCAGGTGGTGTTCGGCCTTCAGGTGGCCCACCCGCTGGGTGGCCTTGAAACGCTCCGCCAGGAGATAGACCAGCGTGGCGTCGATGTTGTCGATGCTGCTGCGCATGGCGAGCAGCTCGTCCATGACCTCGTCGGCCACCTTCCCGGCAAGGGAACTGGCAGTGGGGTCGAAATCGTCAGCTGGTGCAGTACTCATGAGTACAGTTTAGGGTCCAGCCGCAGACGCGCAGGCAGGTTACGGCAGACGGGACTAGGAAACCGCTGCCGGATCCCACTGCAGGGAACGTGCGGAGTCGATCGTGGCCTGCCCCAGCACACGGGTGCCCTGGTAGATCACCACGGTCTGTCCGGGAGCGACACCGCGCATGGGGTCCTTCAGCCGCACCACAAGTTCACTGCGGGAGTCCTCCCCCGTCTCCATCCAGGCGGTGGCAGGAACGGGATCTCCGTGGGCGCGGACCTGGGCGGTGCACTCGAAGGTTTCCCCGGTGGCTACCTCCCGGATGGGCAGTCCGGCCCAGGAGACCTTGATGCCGCGCATCTGGTCGATTTCAAGCAGCTTTTCCGGCCCCACAATGACCTTGTTTTCCTTCGGCCGGATCTCCAGCACAAAACGGGGCTTGCCGTCCGCAGCAGGGCGGCCCAGCTTCAGGCCCTTGCGCTGGCCCACAGTGAAGGCGTTGGCGCCCGGGTGCGTGCCAAGCGTTTCACCGGTGGGGTCAACAATTTCACCCTCGGTCATCTCAATGCGCTCTTCGAGCCAGCCTCGGGTGTCACCGTCGGGAATGAAGCAGATGTCGTGGCTGTCCGGCTTGTTCGCGACGGAGAGGCCGCGGCGCTCGGCTTCTGCCCGCACTTCAGCCTTGGACGGGGTGTCAGCCAGCGGGAACATTGCGTGCTTGAGCTGCTCATGGGTCAGGACGCCCAGCACGTAGGACTGGTCCTTCGCCCAGTCCGCGGCGCGGTGCAGTTCCGGGTTGCCGTCGGCGTCGGTAATCACCTTGGCGTAGTGGCCGGTGCAGACGGCGTCGAAGCCCAGTGCCAGTGCCTTCTCCAGCAGCGCGGCGAACTTGATCCGCTCGTTGCAGCGCATGCAGGGGTTCGGTGTGCGGCCGGCAGCGTACTCGGCGACGAAGTCATCAACAACGTCTTCCTTGAACCGCTCGGAGAAGTCCCAGACGTAGTACGGGATGCCCAGGATGTCGCACGCCCGCCAGGCGTCGCGCGAGTCCTCGATGGTGCAGCAGCCCCGGCTGCCGGTGCGCAGGGTGCCCGGCATACGGGACAGCGCCAGGTGGACCCCGACGACGTCGTGCCCTGCCTCCACTGCCCGTGCTGCGGCTACGGCGGAATCGACTCCGCCGCTCATTGCGGCCAAAACCTTCATTAGCTAAAACCCGTTCCTGCTGTTCGTATGCTGCTTTCGCTGCCCGCCATGCCGGCCTTCTTGGCCCGTTCGTATGCTTCGGGCAGGGCATCTATCAGTGCATCAACGTCTTCGGCGGTGGATGTATGCCCGAGAGTGAACCGCTGGGCGCCCCGTGCCTCGGTTTCGCTTAGCCCCATGGCCAGCAGCACATGGGACGGGCGCGGCACACCGGCGGTGCACGCCGAGCCGGTGGACGACTCTACCCCTGCCAGGTCCAGGAGGAAAAGCAGGGAGTCGCCCTCGCAGCCGGGGAAAGTGAAGTGTGCATTGCCCGGGAGCCGGCGGGTGCCTTCCTCGTCATCACGGGGCCCGCGCAGTACGGCCTGGGGAACGGTGCGTTCGACGGCGGCAATCAGGTAGTTGCGCAGGGTGCGCAGGCGCG
>JBELZL010000039.1:0-29117 GCA_040274025.1 Arthrobacter sp.
ACAACGCTGCTAACCGCAAGTCGGCCATCTCCAAGAAGGTCAACGCGCTCTAAGCGGGAGCAACACCCCTGGTTTTACGAAAACGGCTGGTCCTTCGGGACCGGCCGTTTTTGCGTTAAGGACGGCGATTCACCCGTACGTACCCGCTGCACAGCTCAGAACGGCGGCGGGTCGGGAAGGTCTTTATCTGCTTGGACTTGGAACGGCGGCGGGTCACCTGTTCCCCATCCGGTTGGAATGGAAGGCAACCTTCCCGTCCTTCCTCGGTCCGGCAGCACTGGTACCAGCTTCTCCCCCGGTTCCAAGGTCTGCCCCGTGTCCCGGGCTCTATGACTACCCCTGCCATAATCCAGCATTGGCCCAGTTCTCCGCCTTAGGCCGCCGGGAGAAGTCCACTCGATAACTCCAGGTTCCGTCTGGACCGCCTTCCAATACCCCAGCGTCTTGAGCCGATGGTGTTTAGCGCACAGATGCTCCAGATTCGCATGAGACGTCTCGCCTCCCCAGGCCCAGGGACGGGTGTGGTCGATCTCCGAATTCAAGACGCTGACGCTGCAGCCGGGAAACCTGCATGTACCATCCCTGGCCTGAAGCCACCGTTTCAGGCCGGCCGGAATCCGGCGCCGGCGGCCAACGTGAAGGATTTCCCCAGTCGCCGGATCCTGTAACAACGGGGTCCAGTTTGCTGCTTCCTGGAACATGCGCCGGCCCGTCTCGGGACTGAGCGGCCCGTAGCCGTTCAGTTCCGCCGGAGTCTCGTTTAATCCGACGAGCGTGTCCGCCTGGATCAGGACCATGATCTCAGTCTTCAGGTTCTTACGTCGGCTGCGGGTTCGGGTGACGGTACGGGCGGATCTTCGTCCGCTGGGGGAACGAGGTGACACTGCAGGGGCGCCATCGCCTGCCTCACTCGACCGATCCGTATCCGGCGCACAGGTCTGTGGCGCCGCCGGCACTTCCCCATCTATTTGCGCCCTATCCGCCACACCGGAAGGATCCGCGCAACCGTCCAGGAACACGGATGCAAAGATGTCTGACCGAAGCTGGTCTGTGTTCCTCTCGTCCCCGGCCTTTTTCGCCGCACGCGCAGCACCCGACAGCGAGGCGAAGATGGCCTGGCCTCTCTCCGCGGCAAGGAACGCAGAGACACATGCCATACCGTCCGGCAAACCCTCCACAGAAACCCTGCGCTTTCCGAAGGCATCCCGGTGCCGCTGCGGAATTGTCTCCGGGTGCCGGCGTTCCCTCAACCTCCGGGCCTTGATGCGGAACTTTGCCACCGTACTGTCTTCAGCCAAGGCCAGCAGCTCCGACTCGAATTGTGCCCGGTCCTTCTCCTCCACGGAGCGGGTGTGATCCAGGACCTCCTGGGCATGGCGGTACGTGATCCTGCCGGCACTCAGATGAGACAGGGTCTGCGGGTACGCCCTGCACAATTCACCCGCTTCAAAGACCCTGCCCATAGCCGTCATGTGCGGCACGTTCAGCACCGTACCGACTTCGGCAGCCGCGAGACTCAGGGACCGCGTCGTACCCCGCTGCTCCGCAGGGAGACCGACCTCAAGGACGTCTTGGATCCGGGCAATTACCTGGACCTGCTGCGCCGTTGCCCAGCATAAGAGTGCTTCAAGCCGCTGCAGGACACCATCCGCGTCCTCCAGGTTCAGCGATTGTGGGTCCTTCAGTGAAAGCCGACCGTCAAAACCGTCTGGCAAAGCCGCCTCCGTGACCTGTTGACGGGCGTCCGGATCAGCGCAGAACACTTCACTCTGCAGGGGTTTTGAGCCGTCTGCCGGGCCGCAGCAAGGGGGCGTCTGACTGCCGTCTGCCGCACTGCACTGTGTTTCGCCGCCGTCTGTCGCGCTGCACGGTGTCCCACGGCGGGGTGAGTCGCTACCGCGTGTTCGGCTGCCTTTGGATGTGGTGCCCGCGGAACGGTTCATACTCCTAGAATCTCAGCTGCCACTGACATTACCGGGCCAAAAAAGCCCGTTCCGGAGACCACCGGACTACTGGTCTTTCAACCAATAAAAGCTGTTCAGAATCAATACTTACCGGCGCAGTACTCCCACTCTGGCGATGTCCACAACCTGTTGGGCAGAAGGCCCGCCTACCCCTGCTGCAGGGTCCCTGAGGCCTTGGGACAACAGTCCTCCGGCGGTGAAGAAGAAAGCGGCCAGCCGCTGCCGCAAAAGGACCCGGAACTTACCGTCCGGAGGCAGCCAGCGCGATGACGGTGACCGCACGCTCGACCGCGTAAACCGGATCACGGCCGGCACCCTTGACCCGGGCGTCCGCCTCAGCGAGGACCTGAACTGCCTTAATCAGGGATTCGGAGGAGAACCGCTGGGCATCCCGCCGAGCCTGGTCTACCTGCCAGGGAGCCATCCCCAGATCCTTGGCGAGGGACGCTGAGGATCCCCGGAGATCAGCCACCCGGGCAACCGCGCGCACCTTCATGGCCAGCGCTGCAACGAGGGGAACCGGATCCACGCCGGTCGCCAAGGCGTGGCGCAGCATGGAGAGCGCAGCGCCCGCACGCCCGGCCAGAGCGGCGTCGGCCACTTTGAAAGCGGTCGCCTCAACCCGGCCGCCGTAGTACTTCTCGACTGTTTCTTCTGTGACTTCACCGGACGTATCGTTCATCAGCTGCTGGCAGGCCGAGGCCAGCTCAGCCAGGCTCGATCCCACCGCACTGACCAGCGCGCGGACCGCACCGCCGTCAATCCGCCGCTTCCCGGCCTTGAACTCCTGGGAAACAAAGTCGGCCTTGTCAGCATCCTTCTTAAAGGGCTGGCAGTCGACCACCGGCGCCTTGGAAGCCTTGACGGCGTCGAGCAGTTTCTTTCCCCGGTTTCCGCCTGAATGGTGAAGCACCAGCACCGTATCCGGCGCGGGGTCGGAGAGGTAGGCGAGGGTATCATTCAGGAACTCCTCGCTCATATGCGCGAGGTTCGAGACCTCAATCAGCTTCGCTTCACCGAACAGCGACGGGCTGGCAATCAGCGTCAGCTCTCCGGCAGCGTAGGCGGCTGCGTCGATCCGGATCACCTCCGTGTCCGGAGCCTGGCTGCGCTGCTGCAGTCGAATATTCTCCATGGCCCGCCCGGCCAGGTACTCTTCCGGCCCCGTCAGGAGCACCACAGGAGCCGGGGCTGCCTGGCGCCACGAGACGGTACCGGCCGCCGGTTTCGCGGAAGATTTCTTGGGTACGGCCGGATTCACGGATGCACTGCTCCTGGAATGGTGAACGGGGATCAATCACCCCCAACATTGCCACGGGGTACCCCGCCCGCCAACTTCCGCCGTCGTCGTTTTTGCCACACCAGTCCCGGGTGGCCGTCCGCCTGCGGGCCATGCCAGCCATCACAGGGGACGACGGCGGCAGGAGTCAAGTTTGTCCGCACCCGCCGGTACCGCTAATGTTGCGGAGGCATACGCCTAGAGGAGAGTGATTTTGTGCCCGCAGTCGACGGCGCCCCCTCCGGCCGCAAGCCCTCGCGCCGGCAACCGCGTTCAGTTGTTGCGCGGGAAGCTGTGAAGGCAGCACTCGAACACGGCTATGACCAGGTCACCGTCGAGATGATCTGTTCCCGTGCTGATATTTCCCGCAGCTCGTTCTTTAACCACTTTCCCTCCCGCGACGCGGCGATCGTCGGCAAACCCTTCACCGTGCCGGGACCCGAAGTGACCCACCCGATTCTTTCCCGGCATCCGGACGACCTCGTCCGCGGCCTGTTGGAGATGCAGGTGCCTGTCCTGGCCAACCAGACTGCCGATGCGGACATCCTGCGTGACCGTACCCGGCTGATCACTGAACAGCCGGCAGCCATGCGCCAATACTCCGCCAGGCTCATCTCCGTGCAGAATGAGCTCACCGACGCAGTCGGGAGCTGGCTGCGTGTCAATCCGCAGCACGCCCGCCTCCCCGGCAAACCGCGGACCGAGGCTGTTCTCGCCGTGACTGCGGCGTATGCCGCCATGTACGCGACCACACGCTGGTGGGGCATACCGCTCCGAGATGTTCCTGATCCGCTGACGGCGTGCCTGCAGGCGGTTGACGCGCTCAGAACAGTGGTTGGTGCAGGTGACCCGTTTCGGCCGGTCCGCCGGCCGGAGGTCCCGCTGCCCGGGCCTGACAGCGCTGCGGCTGCGGTGCCGGGTCTCCGGGAACGCAAACGGCGGGACACTGAGAACCGCATTGAGCTGGCAGCCGCTCGAGGCGCCCTTGAGCGCGGCTTCGCGACCGTCACGGTGGATGAAATCTGCGAGGAGGCAGTGATCTCGCGCAGTACGTTCTTCAACTACTTCCCCTCACGGGAGGCGGCCATCCTCGGCCGGCCGTTGAACGTGCTGCCATGGGAGGAAGCTGAAGAAGTCCTCACCAAACATGCCGATGACATTGTGAGCGGTGCTTTTGCGCTCATCTTCGGATCCGTCGGCCACACAAGAGTCAACCCGGAGGTGGCCCGGCTGCGGGCAGAACTCTCCCGCACGGAGCCCGCCGCCCGGGACGCGGGTACAGCAACCCTGGTCGACGCGGGCACGCGGATCATGGGAACCATCCGGGACTGGCTCGCCAAGAACCCGCAGTACGCCCGGCTGTCGGGTAAACCAGCCTACGAGGCCTCCCTGGCGTCAAACGCGGCTTACGCAGCCATCTCGGACATGGCTTCCGGCTGGCTGGGAGCGGCCGGTAACATCCGTGCCAGCACCGAGGACTTCGTGGCAGCAATAAGGGACCTTCGCACGGTCCTGGCAGTTACGGACGAGGCCGGCTAGCTCTTCTGAAGCGCCACGGCAGAACGTTCAGGCCCATGCAGGCTCACGGGCCTCGGCCCAGCCGGGAGACAACAAGCTTTCCTGCGTCGACGTGCAGGATGAAGCTGCCGAGCTGGTCGGTGCGCGCCACCTGCGCTCCGGCAGACTCGAGGTTCTGCAGGGTTTCTGCAGCCGGGTGCCCGTACGTGTTCTCCTTCCCTACCGATATCAGTGCCAGCAGTGGACGCAGCTCTTCCGGCAGTGCCCGGCCGGAATTCCTTGCGCCGTGGTGTGCAACCTTCAGCACGTGCACCGCTTCGGTCCGCAGCTCCGGGCTTGATCTCAGCATCTGCAGGGCGGCGTCCTCCTCCAGATCTCCGGTGAACAGAAGATTCATCCCGGCCGCACGAATCAGCAGGACGGCGCTGGCATCATTCTCCGTCAGCCCGGGCACGGTGCCGGGCAACTCTGTGGGGCCTGAAGCATCGGCTCCCCGTGGGCTGACGGACGGAACGGGAACGTCTGCCCGGCTCGCCCCACCAGACCACGCCGGCGGCCACAGGACATCCCAGCGGACCCCGCCGAGCTCGCCGCGTCCACCGCGGCCCAGGCGTTCGGGATGCACATCCAGATCAGCGGCGAGTCCACTGATCTCCGCGGGTATCCCCGGTTCAGCTGACGAGAACGCCAGCGACTTCACTTCCCTGCCGTCCGCTGCGGCAGAGGCCCCGGCATAGTGGTCCTCGTGAACGTGCGTAATGACCAGCAGCTCGATGGTGCCGATGCCCAGACGGTCCAAACAGGTATCGAGCGCCGGAGCATCCGGCCCGGCGTCGATGAGTATTGCCGCCTCGGGCCCTGTCCTTACCGCCAAGGCGTCGCCTTGGCCAACGTCACAGGCAGCTGCGATCCAATCCCGGGGCCCCGGGTCCGGGTGGAGCAGCCGCAGCGCCACCGCGCCCAGCATCACGGTGAGCGCAGCGGCCAGGGATATCACCGCAACCCGGGCAGCCCGCCCCTGGCGTGACCCGCCGCCGCGAAGGCCGCGGCCCGGACCCATCAGCCGGCCCCGGGCAGACGCCCGTGCCTTGGCGCCCCTGCCCATCCCCGCACTTTCGCCGGGAAGCTTCGGATCGGGGCGCGGCCTGCCAAGGCGGATGATGCACCCGGCCAGAACCGCCGCCGCGACGGCCATGGCGGCCGCTCCTGCAGGACCAGACAGCCAAGGCAGCAGCGCGCCTGGAGCCTGCGCGAAGAAGCGGGCCACCCCGGCGACCCATCCTGAGCCCATCCCGGCGGTGAGCAGCAGCGGATAGTCGAGGGGCGGCGCCAGATAACCAAGAAGCACGGCGGCCATTCCTGCAATGGTCACGAAGGGAACCACCGGAGCTGCCGCAATGTTGGCGGGCAGGGAGTAGGCAGGCAGATTGGGCTGGAGCAGGACGAGCACCGGCGAACAGGCCAGCTGTGCCGCAAGCGGCACGGCAGTGAGGACGGCCACCGGGTGCGGCAGGAACCGTGCAAGGCCTGCGCTCAGGCGCGGCCCCAGGAAGATAAGTCCCGCCGTCGCGCATACCGAAAGAATGAACGCATAACTTCCACTGAGCCACGGATCCACCACAAGCAGGACCGTGGCGCAAAGGCAGAGCAGGGCGGCTGGGACCTTACCCCGTCCGGTGAGGACAGCGGCTGTGCCAATCGTGCCCATAACCGCTGCCCGCAGCACGCTGGCGTCGGGCCGGACCACCAGCACAAAACCGGCCAGTACCAGGACGGCAACAGCAGCCGCGGCGCCCCGCGGAAGCCGGACCAGACGGGACAGCAGGAAAACGAAGGCCAGCAGGTAACTGCAGTTCGCTCCGGAAACTGCAGTGAGATGCGTGAGCCCCGTGTCCTGCATCGCCGTGGTGAGCTCGGGAGGAGCCGTCGATCTGTCCCCCAGCACCATGCCGGGGAGCAGTCCAGCCGCGTCCGTGGCCCCGAGCTCCTGTGCACGGCCGGCAAACCCCGTTCGGAGCTCCGTGGCAAAAGCCGGAAGCCCGTCTGCCGGTTCGACGGCGGGGGCTCGTGAGCTGTGAAGCACCGCAGCTGTGCGGTCCCCCGGTTCGGATGCGCTGAGGGCGCCGGCAGTGGTGAACGTATCCCCCAGATGGATGCCGGCGTAGGCGTCACTCCCAATGATGAGGACCGGCAACCGGGCAGGGGAACGCTCACCGGCCAGCGTGAAGCTGCGCAGCTGCGCTTCCAGAAGATACCGCGGCTTGCCGCTGAACCGGTCTGCGGCAGCAGCACGGGCATCACTGGTGGCGACGAACTCCCCCGTGATGGAAGCACCCGAGGCCACAGCTTCGCCCGCGGCACCGGCGGTGCGGTACGCCACGGCCGACCCCGCCGAGCTGACAACCAGCACCAGCACCGCGAGGGGCGCCAGCACTGCCGCGGCCTGCTGGCGGAATTGCAGCGGTCTCCTGCTCCGCCGGGACACCAGAAGGAGCAGCAGCACAACCATTCCCCCGAGTGCAGCGGCCACCAGGCTGACCGGACCCGGCAGCCGGATTGCTGCTGCCGCACTTGCCCAGGCACAGACGGCAACTGGCACCAGCCGCAATTCGGTATGGGGTCTTGCATCAGCACCGGCGTCATCGCCCGGACCGGAACGCCAGGATTCCCGGCCGAATATCCTGGATCCGGTTGTCCCGGATCTGCTGGTTCCGGATGTGCTTGTCCTGAAAGTGCTTGTCCTGAGTCTGGGAAGACGCCCGGTTACGCGGTGCCGTCTGGCCGCAATGCCGCCCTTGTCCCGGTTGCCGTGCACGGCTTCTTCGGCCGCTGAACCAGCCAGCCCGTTTTCCTCCGTACGCGTTCCGGCGATCGCCGCCGCTGTGTACCTGGCCCACCGGCTGCGGCGTCCCATCAGGGCGGCCCCGGCTGCTGCGCCGGCAGTCCGAACGCGCTCACACGGAAACCAGTGGCAGGAGCGCAGCGAGCATAGCTTCCCCGATCCCCGGTACGGCATCCAGATCCTCCGCGCGCTGGAATGGGCCGTGTTCGGTACGCCAGGCGATGATCCGGGAAGCCAGTACCGGACCTACCCGCGGCAGTGTCTGCAGTTCAGTCTCCCCGGCGGTATTCAGGTTGACCACTGCCGCCTCGGCACCGGCGCCTTGCGGAGACCCCGGGGCTTGGACTGGGGAGCCGGTGCCCGGCGCTCCAACCGGACCACTAGGGTCGCCCTGCGCGGGGATCACCACCATTGATCCGTCTGTCATGGGAGCCGCAAGGTTGACCCGGGTGAGGTCGGCTTCACCGGTTGCGCCTCCGGCGGCTGCAACCGCGTCGGCAACCCGGCTTCCCTCCGGCACGCGCACCAACCCGGGGGCGGCCACCGCCCCGGCAACATGGACCACAAGCCGGGGACCGCTGCCCGCGGTAGTTCCCGGACTTTCCGCTTCGTCCGGTGCGGCCGGTTCATCCGGCCGTCCTGCCCGGTCCGCCTGCGGCTGGTCACCCTGAGCCTGAGCAGTCCCCGACGGTTCTGTCTCCTGTGGCGCCTCAGACCCGGCCGAGACAAGGTTCGATCCAAGTTCCACACTCAGGACGTCGGAGGAAGCACGGTCGCGCAACAGTGGAACCGCAGCAGCTGCCGCCAGCATCAGGCACGCTGCAAGAATTCCCGCCCTGGCAGGAAACCGCCAACGCCGTGGGCTCTGCGCTGAAACCGACGGATCCGTGCTGGGCCCCGGGTCGTCTCCCTCGGAGTCCGGAGGCTGCCACACGGCCTCGGTGTTCTCCCGGACGGGACCACTGCGGGTATCCGTGCCGGGATCCGATACGCCCCCGGGCAGCGGGAGGTCGATGCCAGCGGCCCGGCGCCGTGCTGCAAGCCGAGAAGGAAGTACGGCAGGCGGTTCAGTGTCCCAGCGGTGATTGGCCATACAGGAAAGCTACGGTCCCGGCAGAACAGACAGGTGCCGGTATTAGGGCGTTGTGAAGAGCCTGGATTGGGGCAGGCGTTGTGCAGGAAGACTGGGCCGCGGCAGGGTCAGTCGATATCCCGGCCGGGATCCGCGGGACCGGCCAAGGGAGGAGCCACCGGTAAATCAGCCCCCGCCAGGTCCGCACCGGCTCCCAGGCCAGCCGGCTCAGAAACAATCACGGAACTCGGAGCAATAGCCACCGCCAGCACACCCAGGCCTGCATGCGCAGCAAGCACTGCCGGCAGCGGACACAGCGTCACCTCCGCTTCGGGCAGCTCACGGATCACAGCAGATGCCAGGCGTTCAGCCTCCGCTTCGTTGCCAAAATGGTGGACGGCAACGCGTACCGGACCGGAACGGCGGGACAGTTCCTCCCGGGAGAGTTCCTCCAGCCGGGCCAGGGCCTTCGGTGCGGTCCGCACGCGTTCCAGCGGAACCACCAGGCCGTCACGGATCGCCAGGATCGGTTTCACCGCGAACAGGGTGCCGAACCAGCCGGCGGCAGCACCGATCCGGCCGCCGCGGCGCAGCTGGTCAAGGCTGGGAACGTAAAAGAGGATGTGGGCCGCTTCGGCGCTGGCGCGGGCGGCAGCAGCGACGTCGTCCGCTTCCGCACCCGCGAGAGCCGCGCGGGCGGCGGCCTGCACCGCATACCCGAGCCCCATGGCCACCGATGCGGTATCCACGACATGCACGGGAAGCCCGGCGGACCGCGCAGCCAGCCTCGCCGAATCCACGGTTCCGGAAAGCTTGGAGGAGAGGTGAACTGAAACAACTGCCTCAAAACCGGCAGCAGCAAGCTCAGCGTAAACCGCCTCAAACTGGCCAGGAGCCGGCCGTGAAGTCCGTACTTCCTGGCCCTGCGCGAGGGCCAGCGCGAGAGCACCGATCATCTTGTCGGTGCCCTCGCCGTAGATCTGGTCACCGATCATCACCGGCATGGAGACAATCCGCGCCAGCGAAGCCAGGGCAGGTGTCTCCCCCCAGTCCTCCGGCAGGGAACACGATGAGTCGGTGACGACGGCGACGCGCGGACGGCGAGCAGGCTCAGCGGTCCCGGTTTCCCGGGACTTGAACCACCGTCCGCGCAGCGCCGCCCAGTCCATCATGGCTAGGCAGGCACGATGTTGACGAGCTTCGGTGCCTTCACGATGATGGTGCGGATGCCGGCGCCGTCGAGCGTGCGCTGCACCTGCTCCGAAGCCAGTGCCAGTTCACGCAGCGCGTCTTCGGTGATGTCTGCCGGAACCTCCAGACGGTCGCGGACCTTGCCCTTGACCTGCACGATCGCCGTAACGGTGTCCTCCACCAGCAGCGAGGAGTCCACTGCCGGCCACCCTGCGTTGGCAACCGAAGCCGGGTGGCCCAGCGCGTTCCAAAGGTCTTCGGCCGTGTACGGGGCGAAGAGGCTCAGGATCACAGCTACCGTTTCGGCAGCTTCACGGACCGCAGGATCCGCTGCACCGGCACCGGAGTCGATGGTCTTGCGGGTCGCGTTGACCAGCTCCATCAGCCTGGCGATCACCACGTTGAACTTGCCGGCATCCAGCAGTTCCGTTGCGTCGGCAATGGTCCGGTGCGTCACCGAACGCAGCTTCTTATCCCCTGCGGTGAAGTCCGCGCCCGGGTCGGAAGCCACCTCCTGGCCGAGGCGCCAGGCTCGGGCCAGGAACTTCGCAGAGCCCGACGGCGAGACGTCCGCCCAGTCGACGTCGTCTTCCGGCGGGGAGGCGAAGACCATGGTCAGCCGCACGGCGTCAACGCCGTACTTGTCCAGCTGCTCTCCCAGGTCCACACCGTTGCCCAGCGACTTGGACATGGCCTTGCCGCCGTTCAGGACCTGGCCCTGGTTCAGCAGTGCGGTGAAAGGTTCGTCGGCCTCGATCAGGCCCATGTCCTTGACCACCTTGGTGAAGAACCGGGAGTAGAGCAGGTGCAGGATCGCGTGCTCGACGCCGCCCACGTACTGCCCCACCGGCATCCAGTTCCGCACGGCTTCGGGATCGAACGGCCCCTCAGTGAAGTGCGGGGAAACAAAGCGCATGAAGTACCAGGACGAGTCCACAAAGGTGTCCATGGTGTCGGTGTCCCGCTTGGCCGGGCCATCACAGGACGGGCAGGAAACGTTGACCCACTCGTCCACCGAGGCCAGAGGAGAGGTGCCCTTCGGAGCCAGTGCCTCGCCCTTCAGCCCGGTGGGCAGGGTGACCGGCAGCTGGTCATCCGGAACCGGAACTTCACCGCACTTTTCGCAGTGGATGATGGGGATCGGGGTGCCCCAGAAACGCTGGCGGGAGAGCAGCCAGTCACGCAGGCGGAAGTTAACGAACTTCTCGCCCGTGCCCTTTTCTTCCAGGATACGGATTGCCGCGGGAATGGCTTCAGACTTCGGCAGGCCGTTCAGCTCACCGGAGTTCACCAGGGTGCCTTCGCCGGTGGTGGCGGTGCCGCTGACGGCGGGATCCTCTTCCCCGGTGTCCAGCACCGCACGCACGGGCAGGTCGAAGGTGCGGGCGAAATCCAGGTCGCGCTGGTCGTGTGCGGGCACGGCCATAATCGCGCCGGTACCGTAGTCAGCCAGCACATAGTCAGCTGCCCAGACCGGCAGCTTCTCGCCGTTGAGCGGGTTGACGGCGTAGCGTCCGGTGAAGACGCCGGTCTTGGTGCGGTCGGTTGCCTGGCGTTCGATGTCGGAGAGCGCCTTGACGTCCTCCCGGTACTGCAGCAGGGCTTCGCGGTGCTCGTCGTCCACCAGGTCCAGGGCCAGCGGCGCATCCGCGGCCACAACAAAGAACGTTGCTCCGTACAGGGTGTCCGGACGGGTGGTGAAAACGGTGACCTGCTCTTCGGGCTTGTTGCCGGCAGCCTCGATGGCGAACCGGACGTGTGCACCCTCGGAACGGCCGATCCAGTTCTTCTGCATGGCCAGCACACGCTCAGGCCAGTGGCCCTTCAGCTGCTCCATGTCGTCCAGCAGGCGGTCGGCGTAGTCGGTGATCTTGAAGTACCACTGGTTCAGGGCCTTTTTGGTGACCTGGGTGCCGCAGCGTTCGCAGGCGCCGTTGACGACCTGCTCGTTGGCCAGCACGGTCTGGTCCTTCGGGCACCAGTTGACCGGGGAGTTCTTGCGGTAGGCCAGGCCCCGGTCGTAGAAACGGGTGAACAGCCACTGGGTCCAGCGGTAATACTCCGGATCCGAGGTGTGCAGGCGGCGGGACCAGTCAACGCTGATGGCGTAGCGCTTGAAGGATCCGGCCTGGGTGTCGATGTTGCGGTAGGTCCACTCGCTGGGGTGGGCGTTGTGCTTAATTGCGGCGTTCTCCGCGGGCAGGCCAAAGGAATCCCAGCCGATCGGGTGCAGCACATCGAAGCCGAGCTGGCGCCAGTAGCGGGCAACGACGTCGCCCATTGCGAACGCTTCAGCGTGGCCCATGTGCAGGTCGCCGGACGGGTAGGGGAACATGTCCAGGACGTAGCGGCGTTCCTTCGAGCCGTCGTCGGCCGGGGTGAAAACGCCAAGGTCGTCCCAGACAGCCGGCCACTTCTTCTCCATGGCCGCGAAACTGTATACGGCCTCTTCCGACTGGTCAGTCTGTGACTGCGTGCTCACTATGCTTCGCCTCTGTCCTCAAGAAAATCCTGGTGATCCGCGGACTCCGGCGTGCCGCCGGTTCCGCCTGCGCTGTTGACTCTTCCCCAGACACACAAAAGCCCCTCGTCAGATGCAAGGGGCTGCCGCGTTTGATACAAACGCGGCTATCTAAGGAGGAGCAATGCGGTCATTTCTCCACTTTACAACAGGCAGCGCCCGACGGCGGTGCCCGCCACAGGGTTGTAACGGACGGGACATCCGCGGTCCCCTCCTGCGATTCAGGCCCTCCCGCGCTTCGGCCATGGCGCGGAAGGTGCCGGCTACGGCGTATCTTTTGGGCCCGTCTGTGCGTCTACCCGGTAAGTGCATGGCACAATGCCATGCTTTTCATCAGGCACCGCCGCGGGCGGGAGAATGAGGGGATGCGCAATGACAGCGGGAACGGACTTCGAAGCCTGCGCGGCAGGCGAAACGCAGGCTTTGGCAGAAAACAGGGTGAACCTGCGGCAGGCCCGCCGCGATTTCCTGGTGGCATTGGAACCGGTCCGGGCTTCGGTGTACGCCTACTGCCGCAGCCTGACCCCCACCGTGTGGGACGCCGAGGACCTGCTGCAGGAAACCCTGACGAAGGCACTGGCGGAAGCATCGCAGCGGTATGAACCAATCCGCAATACCCAGGCATGGCTTGTCCGCATCGCCACGAACACGTGGATCGACTCACTGCGCCGCAGCAGCCGGGTGACCCTAGAGTGGACTGAATCCGCCCTTGACCTTCCTGATGACGGGGCGGCGGATCCGCTGGAACCCTTTGCAGTCGAGTCCGCACTGCGTCAGCTGATCCATCTGCTGCCTCCCCGGGAACGGGCGTGTGTGGTTCTCAAGGATGTCTTCTCCTATTCCCTGGCCGAGATTGCCGAGATGCTGGAGACGACTCCCGGCGCCGTAAAGTCCGCCCTGCACCGTGGCCGCGCCACGCTGCAGGCGGCACGTACGGGCTCTGCGGGACCATCCCCCGAAGCCTTGGCGCCCGCAGCCTCGGCAGCCGCCCGGCACCCCGGACACCGGGCGCTGCTGCATCGGCTGGCCGCAGCCTTCAACACCTACGACATTGACGCCATGGTGTCCCTCTTCCTGGATAGCGGACGGTCAGAGGTGGTTGGCAACGCCACGGAAACCGGACATGAGGAAATCCGTGCCGGATCGCTCACGGACACGTTCGGCCCGGACGCCGCGGAAATTCACCGGTCAACAGTCCATTCCTTCGACGGGGAGCACATCATTCTGATGTGGGAGCGGCAGAAGAATGCCCCTGGGGCGCCGGAGGTGGTGGCGGACGTCCTGCGGATGCGGCCCGCCTTCGGTGCCCCGCTGGTGGCGGAATTAAAGTGGTACTTCTTTTGCCCGGAGGTTGTGGCGGAAGTGGCCGGCGGGCTGGGACTGCCCTTCAAGACCAATGGCGTGAGCTACTTCTAGCACTTTCCGGGGATCCGGTGCCGGCCGCGCAATCCAGTGCGGCCGGCGGCGGCGGCGTCATCGTTGCCTGGCCCCCTCGGCCTCCCGTGCTTTCCGGAACTCGAGGAAGGCTTCCCGGCTTGTTCGCGTGGGAGTGAAGCCGAACTCCTGTTTCAGGGCAGTGTTGTCCAGTACCGGACGGTAACGCAGGAACCGCACCCGTTCCGGCCCGTGGACCGTCAGCTTCAGCTTCTGCCCCAGCCACAGACCGGCCGCGAGCAGCGGGGCGGGTACCGTGATTGTCCGTTTGCCCATAAGCCCGGCGATCTCGCGGACAGTGAGGGCGCCGTCGCCGGCCACGTTGAAGATCCCGCTGCGTCCGGTAACCACGGCCTGCGCCATGGTTTCGGCGACGTCCTGGTCCCAGATAAAGACGAACGGCGACTCGCTGCCGGCTATCCGCAGCAGCCGGGGTGCGTCGAACAGCGCGGTGATCTGGTTCCGGACCCGCTCCCCCAGGATCGTGCCGATCCGGAAGATGGTCTGCCGCAGTTCCGGGTGCTCAGTGCGCAGCCGCGCCAGCTCCTCCTCGACCAGCCGCTTGTGCCGGGAATAGGCAAACTCGTCATTGCCGCGCAGCGGGTGGGACTCGTTCAGCCACGGCGCGTTGTCTGCGTGGTAGCCGTAGGCGGCGCCGGAGGATGAGATAACTACATGCTGCACACCCGATTCAAGGCAGGCGGCCAGCACGTTCTGCGTGCCGGTAACGTCGACGCGGTATTCCTGCTCCCGGGTGGTGTCCCTGCCCGGATTCACGATCGCCGCCAGGTGGACCACAGTGTCGATCCGGTGCTCCTGCAACGCCTTGGAAACGTCCGGGGAGCAAACGTCCGCCAGCGCGTACACCACGCCGTCAACCTTCCGGTCAGCCGCAGGCTCCCGAATGTCCAGGCTCAGGACGTGGCTCACGGCAGGGTCTGCCGCCAACTGGGATACGACGGCGCTGCCCAGGAAGCCGTTGCCTCCGGTCACGCATACCCGGGTCACAGGGCGGCCTCCTGTGCCTTGGCAGCTTTCCGGGCATCACGCCGGCGCCACCAGGCAGCCAGGGCCAGTCCGGCCAGGATGTCCCAGATCCCCCACCAGGCGGCGACCATCGCCATGCCGCCCAAACCCGAGAAGAAGGTCAAGGTGAGTCCCAGTCCCAGTCCGGTGTTGCGGGCGCCCACCTCGAACGTCACGGCACGCCGGCTGGCTTCATCCAGCCGGACCGCCGCGGCTGCCCAGTATCCAACGGCCAGCGCCACGGCGTCGTGCAGGGCCACAACCAGGAAAATGGTGCCGAGGTGCTCGCGCAGCGGCCCGAGGTTGCTGGCGGTTCCGGCAACAATGAAGGCGAGCAGGGCCACCAGCCCGATCCGCTGCACCCACGGCCGCAGCCGGTCCGTGAGCTCAGGGAAACGCCGGGCCAGCGGCATGCCCAGCGCAAAGGGCACTCCGATGATCAGCAGGACCTGGATCAGCATTCCGCCCCGGTCCAGTGAGAAGTCGCGCATCAGGGAGTTCGTGGAGGGGCTCAGGGCCGCCCAGAACGCCACGTTGAGCGGCATTACGATAATCGCCACCAGGTTGGACACGGCAGTCATGGAGGCCGAGAGCGCCACGTCCCCGTGCGCCCGGTGAGTCAGTACATTTGAGATGCCGCCCGGCGGACAGCAGGCCACCAGGATCATGCCCAAGGCAATTGAGGCCGGAACCTGCAGTGCCAGTGCAATACCCACGGTGACCGCCGGCAGCAGCAGGTACTGCGCGGCAATGCCCAGCAGAATGGCCTTCGGACTCCGTGCCACGGTGCGGAAGTCGGCAGGCCGGACCTCCAGTGCGATGCCGAGGATGATCACGGCCAGGACTACGTTCAGGATCACCAGGGAGCCGGGCGAAAAGTTGAGTATGACGTCGTCAATGGGCATCAGCGGTTCACCCCCGCAGGCGCCGGGGCCACGGCTGGTTCGGTGAACCGCGCGAGGTGCGCGTCCAGTTCTGCCCGGTAGGCGTCCTTGTTCACGTAGTAGCTCATCCGGTCCAAGGCCAGGTACCGGTAGCCCCCGGTGACATCCGGCGACGGCCCGCTCACTGCGCCGTCGAACGCAGCAGCCGTACCGGGGCTCTCCTGCTGGGCGGCGAGGTACGCCGCCACCAGCTCGGCCTGGCGGTATCTGCCTTCCCAGCCCAGGCCGGAGGCTTCGACCATGCCCACTACCATGAGGTTCTTCGCCTGGCGGCTGAAGATGTTCAGGTAAAGCTGCGGCGATGCTCCGCGCCAGCCCAGGAGGTCCACAGAAAGGAACGGATAGCTGAGCACATAGCCGGTGGAACAGAGCAGCAGGTCATACTCCCCCGATGTTCCGTCCCGGAAGTGGACTGTGCTTCCCTCCAGGCGATCTATGTCCGGTTTGACCGACAGGTCGCCGTGGCCCAGGTGGTGGAGGATCAGGGAGTTGACCACCGGATGGGATTCGTAGATCCGGTAGTCGGGCTTTGGGAAGCCGAAACGGGCAGGATCTCCGGTGAACATGCGCAGCAGGCGCTTGTCCAGGAACTGCTTGAGCGGCCGGGGCAGGGGTTTGCCCTGGTTCAGCGTGTCCGTGGGCCGGCCGAAGACGTACTTCGGCACAAAGTAGTAGCCGCGGCGGACACTGATATCCACGGATGCAGCGTGGTGGACGGCGTCCACCGCGATGTCACAGCCGCTGTTTCCCGCGCCCACAATCAGTACCCGTTTGCCCGCCAAATCCGCCGGGTTCCTGTACTGGGCGGAATGACGGATTTCCCCGGAGAACTCCCCCTGGAAGGACGGCACTAAAGGTGTATGAAGGGTGCCGGAAGCGACGACGACGGCACTGAAGCTGCCGCTGCCCGGTCCGTCCGGCCCTTCCCACGCGAGGCTCCAGCTACCGTCAGCATCCGGAACGGCACTGCTGACCCGGGTGCTGAACCGAATCCGGTCAAGGAGTCCGAAGTGCCCGGCATACGCACGGAAGTATTCGAGCAGATGCCGGTGGCCCGGGTAGTCCGGTGTCCCCTCCGGCATCGGGAACTCAGCAAACTCGGTGGTTGTCCTGGAGGAAATCAGGTGTGCGGATTCATATACCGTGCTGGCGGGATTGCCGATGTTCCAGAGCCCGCCGACGTCGCTGTGCGCCTCGAAGCCGACAACGCCGAGTCCGCGTTTGGACAGCGCCCGCAGAGCCGCCAGCCCGCTGGGACCAGCACCGATCACGGCCACCGGCAGCGGCTGCCTCGCCGTGCGGACCTCGTTTGTACCTGCTGTAGCTGCCACTGCGACCCGCCTCTGTGTGATTCGCATCACCATTGATGCTGCCAGCACGCTACCGGGCGGCGTTCCCGCAGGTCAAACGCAACACACCCAGGACCCAGTACGCAAAAAGCCGCTCCCGGATCCGTTGATCCGGGAGCGGCTTATTCCGGCCGGGAGGCCTGGCGCCCTCCTAGAGGACGTCCTTATCCACCCAGTCGAAGGTGCGCGTCACGGCCTTGCTCCACAGCCGCATCTGCCGGTCGCGTTCAGCTTGGTCCATACTCGGAGTCCAGCGCTTGCCCTCGTTCCAGTTCGCCGCAACTTCCTCCGTGTCGTTCCAGAAACCGACCGCAAGGCCGGCCGCATAGGCCGCACCAAGGGCAGTGGTTTCGACCACCTCAGGTCGGACCACGTCCACGCCGAGGATGTCCGCCTGGAACTGCATCAGGGCGTCATTGGCAACCATGCCGCCGTCAACCCGCAGTTCCGTCAGCGGAACCCCGGAGTCGGCGTTGACGGCATCCAGGACTTCCCGGGTCTGGAAGGCGGTGGATTCGAGTGCAGCGCGCGCAATGTGGTTTTTGTTCACGAACCGCGTCAGGCCCACGATCGCGCCGCGGGCGTCCGAACGCCAGTGCGGTGCGAACAGTCCGGAGAACGCCGGAACGATGTAGACGCCGCCGTTGTCTTCCACGGCGCTGGCGAGCTTCTCGATTTCCGGCGCGCTTTTGATGATGCCAAGGTTGTCCCGCAGCCACTGAACCAGGGAACCGGTCACAGCAATCGAGCCTTCGAGTGCGTACACCGGTGCGGCGTCGCCAATCTTGTACGCGACGGTGGTGAGCAGCCCGTTCTCGGACATCACCTTTTCCTCGCCCGTGTTGAAGATGAGGAAGTTGCCGGTGCCGTAGGTGTTCTTGGCATCGCCGACGCCGAAGGCGGCCTGGCCGAAGGTGGCAGCCTGCTGGTCACCGAGGATGCCTGCAACCGGAGTCTCCCGCAGCAGCTGGGAGCCGTGCACCTTGCCGTAGATCTCGGAGGAGGAACGGATCTCCGGCAGCATGGAGGCGGGGACACCGAAGACGTCGAGGATCGACTGGTCCCAGCTCAGGGTGTCCAGGTCCATGAACATGGTCCGGGAGGCGTTGGAGACGTCAGTGATGTGCACGCCGCCGTCAATGCCGCCGGTCAGGTTCCAGGTAACCCACGAATCGGTGTTACCGAACATCAGGTCGCCATTCTCGGCCTTCTCGCGTGCACCTTCTACGTTGTCCAGGATCCACTTGACCTTGGTTCCGGAGAAGTACGTGGCCAGCGGCAGACCCACGGTGTCCTTGAAACGGTCCAGCCCGCCTTCCTTGGCCAGCTCGTCCACGATCGGCTGGGTGCGTGTGTCCTGCCAGACGATGGCGTTGTAGATCGGCTTGCCGGTATTCCGGTCCCACACGACTGCGGTCTCGCGCTGATTGGTAATACCGACGGCGACGATGTCATGCCGGGTCAGGTTTGCCTTGGACAGCGCGGTGCCAACGACCTCGCGGACGTTGGTCCAGATCTCCATGGGGTCATGCTCAACCCAGCCGGCGCGGGGGAAGATCTGCTCGTGTTCCTTCTGGCCGGTGGAAACGATCTTGCCGTCGTGGTCGAAGACAATGGCCCGGCTGCTGGTGGTGCCCTGGTCGATTGCGATCACGTACTGCTGTTTGCTGTCGGTCACGTGGGTCTCTCCTTTGAGGCGTAAGTCTTGCGGACGTAGTAACGGTTAGAGGTCCGGCAGCGGGATGAAGCCGCCGGCCCAGCCGCCCAGCGCGCCGCCGATCAGCGGCCCAACCACGGGAACCCAGGAATAGGACCAGTCGCTGTTGCCCTTGTTCCGGATGGGCAGCAGGGCGTGGACGATGCGGGGACCAAGGTCACGGGCCGGGTTGATGGCGTACCCTGTGGGTCCGCCGAGGGAGGCGCCGATACCCACAACCAGCAGGCCAACGGCCAGCGGGCCCAGCCCCGAGGGGGTTCCGGCGAACGCAACGATGACGAACACCAGTACGAACGTGCCGACGACCTCCGTGACGACGTTCCAGCCGTAGGAGCGGATCGCGGGCCCGGTGGAGAACACGCCCAGGATGTTGGCCGGATCCTGCTCTTCATCGAACTGCTTCTTGTAGGCCAGCCAGGCGACGAAGGCGCCGATGATGGCGCCGAGCATCTGGCCGCCGAAATAGGTGAGGGTGGATCCGATGGTCACTGCCACGCCGGGCACGAATTCCTCCGCGCCGCCGGTGATGACGCCCACGGTCACTGCGGGGTTGATGTGCGCACCCGACATCACGGAGAGGTAGACGCCGGCGAACACGCCGAGCCCCCATCCCCAGTTGACCATCAGGAAGCCGCCGCCATTGCCTTTGGTTTTACCCAGGGCAACGTTGGCGACTACACCACAGCCCAGGACTATCAGCGCTGCCGTACCCAGCATTTCGCTGACAAAAACCTCTCCAAGAGTCACCATCGACTACTCCGATCCTTTAGTAGTGCCATTTTGTTGGGGGTAAACAGGGATGCAGGTCCCGCCACGGGCACCGGCGTGGAACGGGGCATTTTCACCTGCCGCAGCCTGTCGGCGCACTGTAAGGCCCTATGCAATCAATCTTTTTCCAGAAACACCATGGCTTTAGGGAAACTGCTTGTCAGCAGGCGTTTACAGGCTCTTCACGGTACACGCGGCACGGCAGGAGCGCACGCCGCGCGCACCTCGGTAGAGTTGCATCATGGATCCGGCACCAAAACTGACACCAAAGCTGACACTGAACAACGGCGTACTCATGGACCAGGCTGGCTACGGAACCTACAAGGTTCCCCTGCAGGACACCGCTCCGCTGGTCAGTTCGGCGCTTTCCCTGGGGTACCGGCACATTGACACCGCCGCCCTGTACGGAAACGAAGAGGGAGTAGGCCAGGCGGTTCGGAACTTCACGGATGCCGGACACGTAGTCCGCGAAGACCTCTTTGTCACCTCGAAGGTGTGGAACACAGACCACGGCTACGACTCCACCCTGCGGGCCTTTGACACCTCAATGCAAAAGCTGGGATTCGAATACCTGGACCTGTACCTCATCCATTGGCCCTGCCCGGACCGCGGCCTCTTCGTCGAAACGTACAAGGCACTCGAGGCGCTGTACTCCGAGGGGCGGATCCGCGCCATCGGTGTCTCCAATTTCAACCGTGAACACCTTGAAGAACTGCTGGACGCGGCCTCGGTTGTTCCCGCCGTCAACCAGGTGGAACTGCACCCGTGGCTTCCCCAGCCGGACCTTCGCTCCTTCCATGAAGCCCACGGCATCCGCACCGTGGCCTGGAGCCCGCTGGGCCGCGGGGCCGTCCTGCAGGATCCCGCTGTGCAGGAAATAGCCGGGGACATTTCACGCACCCCGGCCCAGGTGGTGCTGCGCTGGCATGTCCAGGCAGGGCACACCGTGATTCCCAAGGCCAGCACCGAGGAGCGGATGGCGGAGAACCTGGACATTTTCTCCTTCGAGCTCAGCCCCGATCACGTGGCCGTCCTGGACGGCATGGAGTCCGGGCGCCGCACCGGCTCCAATCCCAGCGAGGTGAACTGATGCTCCTTCCGCGGCACCGTACTCCCGCCAAGGCAGGCACCCCGGCACCGTTCGAGCGACGGGCCAGCGTACGGACCATCGCCGTCGAAGGTTCTGCGCAGCGGTTCTGGGACTTCCCCGCCGCGGACCCGGACACGGCGGGTCCGGCGATCTTTATGGTCCACGGCTTCCGCGGCGACCACCACGGCCTGCTGCGTCTGGCTGAGGCGCTGCCGAATAACCGGATCATCCTGCCGGACCTTCCCGGATTCGGCCAGGGTGCCGTCCTTCCCGGAGCGCACGACGCCGCTGCCTACGCGGGTTTTGTCCGCGCCGGTTTTGACGTGCTGGGCCTGGGCCCGGACACCGTCCTGCTGGGTCATTCCTTCGGATCAATCGTCGCCGCCCGTGTGGCCGCCGAGTACCCGTGGCTCATCAGCGAACTCATCCTGGTCAACCCGATCAGCGAACCCGCCCTGGAAGGTCCCAAGGGTTTCACCAGCAAACTCGCGGAGCTGTACTATCTCGCTGCTGCCAGGCTCCCGGAAAAACCCGGGCGGGCACTGCTGACGAACCCGGCAATCGTCCGCGGCATGAGCATGCTTATGGCAAAGACCCGCGACCCCGGGCTGAGGCGCTGGATCCACGCCCAGCATGATGCATACTTCAGCGCCTTCGCCTCCCGCGCCGTCGTGCTGGAGGCATTCCGCTCTTCGATCTCCGAAACCGTCCGTGACTTTGCGCCCATGCTGCAGATGCCGGTGCTGCTGATCGCCGCTGACCGCGACGACATCGGCTCGGTTCCGGCCCAGCGCCGGCTGGCAGCGCTGGTGCCCGATTCCGAACTTGAGATCCTGGCGGGAGTGGGCCATCTGGTCCACTACGAGGCGCCGGATTCAGCTGCCGCCCTTATTACCGACTTCCTGAGCCGGAGGCACCGCACGGCATGAGAATCGTCTTTGACGCCCGCTTCACCCGCACCGACCAGCACGACGGCATCAGCCGGTACGGCGCCAGCCTGATGGAAGCAGTTTCCCGGCACGCTGATGTGCGGATGCTGATTAGCGACGAACGGCAGCTGGCACTGCTGCCCCGCCTGCCCTGGACCAAGATCAATTCCCCGCTCTCCCCTGCCGAACTGTTCGTCTCCCGGCACGTCAACAGGCTGGGCGCCGACGTCGTGGTCTGTCCGATGCAGACCATGGGCAGCTGGGGGCGGCGCTATCCGCTGATCCTCACCCTGCACGACCTGATCTACTACCAGAACCCGACGCCGCCGGGTTTCCTGCCGCTGCCGGTCCGCCTGCTGTGGCGGCTCTACCATCTGGCCTACTGGCCGCAGAGGGTGCTGCTGAACCGGGCCGACGTCGTTGCCACCATCTCGGACACGACCCGCGGACTGATGGACCGGCACCGGCTGACCCGGCGCCCGGTACGGATGGTTTCTAACGCACCCCAGCCCGGCACGGTGCCGCGGGACGCTTCCCGGCCTCCGGAGAAATCCCTGCTCTACATGGGTTCCTTTATGCCGTACAAGAACGTCGAGACGATCGTGCGGGCCATGGATAACCTGCCCGGCTACACCCTGCACCTGCTGAGCAGGATTTCGCCCGCCCGGCGCAGTGAACTTGAAGCGCTCTGCACTGATCCGTCCCGTGTCATGTTCCACAACGGGGTCACCGATGCTGAATACGACGCACTGCTGCGGGGTGCCACCGCACTGGTTTCGCTCTCGAAAGCGGAGGGCTACGGGCTGCCCATTATTGAATCGATGGCGGCAGGCACACCGGTGATCGCGGCTGACACACCGATTTTCAGGGAGGTGTCCGGCGGCGCGGCCCTGCTGGTGGACCCGGACAGCCCTGAAGGGTTTGCCCGCGCCGTAGCCGCGCTCTCCGATCCGGACCGCTGGCGGGAAGCCTCCCGGGCCGGAGTGGCCCGGGCCGCCGCGTATGACTGGGAAGCTTCCGCCAAGCAGCTCCTGGACGCTGCAGGCGAAGCCTCCCGGTTATTTGCGGCCCGGCCCGGGAAGAACGCGGACCGGAAGAAGAGCTAGCCGAGCCGGACGATCATCTTGCCGGTGTTGGCGCCCTTCATCAGGTCGATGAAGGCCTGCGGGGCGTTTTCGAGTCCGTCAACGAACGTCTCGTCATAGCTCACGCTGCCGTCCCGGAGCCAGCCGGCCATCAGGGACGCGAACTCACCCGCGTACTGGTTGTAGCTGTTGGCAATGAAGCCCTTCAGAGTCAGTTCTTTGCCGATGGCCTGGAACAGGTTCCGGGGCGCACTCTGCGGCTCCGTGGCGTTGTAGGCGGAAATGGCCCCGCACATGGCTACGCGCCCGTATTTGTTGAGGACCGAAATCGCAGCCTCCAGATGATCGCCGCCGACGTTGTCGAAATAGACATCGATTCCATCCGAACCGGCCGCTTCCTTCAGCTGCGCCTTAACCGGGCCGTCGTGGTAGTTGAAGGCAGCGTCGAAGCCGAGCTCGTGCAGCCTGCGGACCTTCTCCTCCGAGCCTGCACTGCCGATGACCCTGCCGGCGCCGAGCGCCTTGGCGATCTGCCCGGCCATTGAACCGACGGCCCCAGCCGCACCGGAGACAAATACCGCGTCACCTTCACGCAAATCCGCCACCTTGGTGAGGCCGGCCCAGGCCGTGAGCCCGGTCAGGCCCATGGCACCCAGATAAGCACTGGCCGGTGCAATGCCGGTATCGATGACACGGGCACGTTTGGCATCGAGGACCGCATAATCGCGCCAGCCGAGGTTGTGGAGGACAGTATCCCCGGCCTTGTGCGTTTCGGCGCGTGATTCGACGACTTCGCCAACAGCGCCGCCCTCCAGCGGAGCGTCAAGCTGGAAGGGCGGAACGTAGGACTTCACGTCATTCATGCGGCCGCGCATGTACGGATCAACCGACATCAGAGTGTTGCGGACCAGGACCTGTCCGTCCTGCAGCTGGGGTACCTCCGTCTCGGCAAGCCGGAAATTCTCATCGGCCGGCCAGCCTTCGGGACGGGCAGCGAGCTGGATTTCCCGGCTGGTTGCAGGGTAGGTCATGGATCTCCTCTCAGGCACCGGGCTGTACCGGGCACGGATAGAACATAAGCAACCTGTCTATCATGTACCGGCCCCGGCCGCAGACAGCCTGGCACCTGCACCGGTCACTTGAGCCGGACGTCCCACAGATGGTGGACGGCGTCATGCATAAAGTATCTGGCCAGGGACTCGACGGTGAACGTACTGCCGTCCGAGCGGCGGCCGCGCCGGGAGCGGTCCTGGAGTTCGACGGCGGCAAAGGCTGCCGCCGTCGCCTCGGCTTCATCGGCCAGATCCGCAGCAACCCGCGCGGGGTCCTGCTCGCCGTACCGTTCGGCTATGGCGGTGGCGTCCTGGTCCCAGTCGGCGAACTGCGCGCCGTCGGTGTCCACCATCAGCAGCAGCCGCATGCGGTAGACCGAGCACAGGTCCCGGACGTGGGCAGCGTACTCCAAGGCAGACCAGGTGCTCTCATCCGGCCGGTCCGCCGCGTCCGGCCGCTCCAGCACCGACTGCCACGCGTCCGCGCTGCCTCGCAGCAGCTGCGGAATGTCTTCGTAGGCGATTTCAGAGGCGGTAAAACCGCACTCGGGACAGGTCCGGTCCAAGACCCAGGTCCAGTTCTTCGTGTCCGGGATTATGGCCATTGCCACACTGTAGAGGATTCGGTTTGCGAACCACAGCACTCCTAGAATGACAGCACCGGAAAAGTTCTTCTGCCAGGAGATGATATCCATGCCGAGCGGGGTTGCACCCCAGGACCATGAACGGATAAGAGCGGCTCTGGAAGCCCGCAGCCAGGCACGGGGCGGCACCGCCGTCGACCTGTACCGGCACGACGGTTTCCTGGTGCTCAACGCTGACCTCCCCGGAATTGATCCGGGCTCGCTCTCCGTGGAATTGGACGGCAACGCCCTGCTGATCCGGGCCCACCGCAGCCTGCGCGGCATGGACAGCACAACCCGCTGGAATGTCCGCGAACGCGAAGACGGAATGATCCTGCGGCGGGTACCGGTGGGTGAAGGCGTGGACCCCGCTGCCGTTGCACCGCACTACGCCAACGGCGTGCTCAGCCTCCATATCCCGCTCCGCACCGGCAAGCGGCACCGCAGCGTACCGGTGCAGTACCGGCAGCAGTCCGCCGAAGCTGCGTAGGAGCTACAGCCCGTCCGGGGCGTCCACCCGGATGTAGACCGGATCTCCGGTCCGCCGGGCCGAAAGAGCGGCCTTGGCAGCGCGCATCGCCGGCGTAATGGCAGTTGCTTCGCTGTACGGGAAAAAGCACAGGGTGCGCCACCGCGGAACGGTTTCCCCGGCACCGTAGGCCGGGGGTTCCTCCACCGGTGCCGGCCCAACAATGCGTGCGCTTTCCGGCAGGCCCAGCCGCGCCACGAACGCGTCCAAACCTTCGTGTGAGCCGGTGAGTTCGGCGTAGCGCACAGCGGGCGGCAGGCCCAGTTCCCGGCGGAGGGCAAGCTCGCGTTCGGCAGCACCGGCGGGGTCCCAGCGCAGCAAATGTCCAACGGTGGCGGTATCGTCCGCGGTAACCACCACTACTCCCCCGTCTCCGGCCGGGCGGACCAGGGCGGCGGCGGTGAGCCAGCGGCGCAGGGTCTCTTCCTGGGCGCGGAGTGACTGCCGCGAAAGCATGGCGGTTCCGTCCAGCAGGAGCGCAGCGGCATAGCCCGACGGCGCCACGGGTTCAGCTCCGGGAGTGGCTACGACCAGGGCCGGCGTGTCCGGAACCTCGGCACGGATGTGGTCTCCGGCTGAGGAAACCACGGTCACTGAGGGGAAGGCACGGCCAAGCTCCTCGGCCGTCCGCCCGGCACCGGCGGTTGAGGCGCGGAGCCGGAAGCTGCCGCAGTGCGGGCAGTGCCAGCGAGGTTCGGGGCGGGCGCACCAGCGGCAGGCAGGCGGTGAGTTCCGTGCTGCCTGGGCGAGCGGTCCCTGGCACTGCCGGCAGCGCGCCGGTTCCCGGCAGTCCTGGCAGGACAGCGCCGGGGAGAATCCCGTCCGCGCCACCTGCACCAGCACGGGTCCGCGCAACAGCGCGTCCTGCGCGGTTTTCCAGGCGGCGTGCGGAATACGGGCGCGGGCGGCCAGCGGATCCCGCTCCAGATTGAACGTATCAGCGGTGCTCATCACCCGGGCGGTGGAGGAGCGCACCAGGGCGCGCTCGGCGTTCAGCGGGGCGGCCCAGCCGGATTCAAGCAGCCGCTGGGCTTCGGTACTGCGGGTATGCGAGGCCACGAGCATTCCTGCTCCGGCAGCTTCGGCCCTGAGCAGCAGCACATCGCGGGCGTGCTGGTAAGGGGCGCGCTGCTCGGCATGCAGGTCATCGGCGTCGTCCCAGATGCAGACCAGGCCAAGGTTGGCTACGGGCGCGTACGCCGCGGAGCGGGTGCCCACAGCAACCACCGCATCCCCGTAGAGGAGCTGGAGGAAACTGCGGTAGCGGGGTGTGGGGCCATCCTCGCCGGTGAGCCGCACCGCTGTGCCCGGCGGGACCCGGTCCTGGAGCGCGTCCATGACCCGGGCAAGGTCCTTCTGGTCCGGAACCACCACGACGGCGCCGCGTCCGGAAAGCACGGTGGCCTCCACGGCTGCGGCGATCTCATGGGGCCAGGCGTCGGGGCCGTAGCCGCGCAGTGAGCTGAGGACCGCGCGCGGGCTGTGCCCGGCAGCGAGGTGGCTCAGGAAGCGCGGCCCGTGCGGGTAGCGCCGGAACGGATTTCCCGGGAACGCCTTTTCGGACTCAGCCTCCGGCGGTGCAGCTTTCGCTGGACGAACCTCCGGCTTCGGCGTGCCGGAACCTGGAATCCGGTCCGCGAACTCCTTCTCTACCCGGGCCACGCGCGGCGGAACTGCCACCCGAAGCACATCATGGACGGAACCGGCGTACCGGGCCGCAACGGCCTGGGCCAGTGCAAGAATCTCGGGGCTGAGTACCGGGACCGGCGACACGACCTTCCCCAGGTTCACCAGCCGGGCCGTGGTGTCAGTGGATTCAAGCCGTTCGGTCAGGAACCCGGCCAGTTCCTGCCCGCCGAAACGGACCTTTACCCGCACGCCGGGACAGGCGGCTTCGCTCAGTTCCCCCGGGACGAGGTAGTCGAAGGGGCGGTCAAGGTGCGGCAGCGGCGAATCAAGCAGCACCCGGGCAATGGGCAGCTCCGGTGCCGGCTGGGACTTCCCCACCGGTGACGCGGGCGGGGTAAACCCGTGCAGGAGGGACAGCTGCACCGCTTCCTCCGCTGAAGCACGCTGTCCCTGGGGTGCGCGCTGCGGCGGGTGCTCTCCCATGGGCCTAGGCGTTGAACCAGCGTCGCAGTTCCTCGACCTTGTCGAGGCGCTCCCAGGTGAATCCTTCGTCCTCGCGGCCGAAGTGGCCGTGCGCTGCGGTCTTCTGGTAGATCGGCCGCTTCAGGTCCAGGGCGTTGATGATGCCCAGGGGACGCAGGTCGAAGACCTCCTTGATTGCCTTGGAGATCAGCATTGGATCAACCGTCTCGGTGCCGAAAGTCTCCACATAGATTCCCACCGGGTGGGCCATGCCGATCGCATAGGCGATCTGGATCTCGGCGCGGCGGGCCAGGCCGGCGGCAACTACGTTCTTCGCAACCCAGCGCATGGCGTAGGCGGCCGAGCGGTCAACCTTGCTCGGGTCCTTTCCGGAGAAGGCGCCGCCGCCGTGGCGGGAGAATCCGCCGTAGGTGTCAACGATGATCTTGCGTCCGGTCAGGCCGGCGTCGCCCACGGGGCCGCCGATTACGAATGGGCCGCCGGGGTTGATGATGTGGCGGACGTCGGAGGTGTCCAGTTCCGTTCCGGCAAGCACGGGGTTGACCACGTACTCCACCATGTCCCGGTGCAGCTGGCCCTGGTCCAGGTCAGCCGCGTGCTGGGTGGAAACAACCACGGAGTCCACGGAGACCGGCCGGTCGCCGTCGTAGCCGATGGTGACCTGGGTCTTGCCGTCAGGACGCAGGTAGGGCAGGGAACCGTCCTTGCGGACCTTGGTGAGGCGCTCGGAGAGGCGGTGTGCCAGCCAGATGGGTGTGGGCATAAGCACGCTGGTTTCGTCGCTGGCAAACCCGAACATGATGCCCTGGTCTCCGGCGCCCTGGGCGTCGAGCGGGTCCACGGTGTCTCCCGAGCGGTTTTCCACCGAGTTGAACACGCGGGAGGCAATCTCCGGGGACTGCTGGCCAATGGAGACGGAGACACCGCAGCGGGCGCCGTCGAAGCCGTTGGCTGAGGAGTCGTAGCCGATTTCAAGGATGGTGTCCCGGACCAGCTGCGGGATTTCAACGTATCCCTCGGTAGTGACCTCACCTGCCACGTGGACCAGCCCGGTGGTGACGAGGGTCTCCACGGCAACGCGGGATTCGGGGTCGGCCTTGAGCAGGCCGTCAAGGATCGCGTCGCTGATCTGGTCACAGATCTTGTCCGGGTGACCTTCGGTCACGGACTCTGAGGTGAACAGCCGCAGGGCGCTGGAGTCGGCAGGGGCAATCGTATTGCTGGAAGTCACGGGTTTACTCTACTTCGTTCCGGGGACAGTCCCCGTCTGGGATCAGGACGTGGGGTGCAGGGAGGGCGAGCCGGCCACTTCACCGGCAATCCGCTGTACCAGGTGCCGGGCGACCTCTGCTTTGCTCCCGGTCACGGCGGGCGGCTCGGCTCCGGGATCATCCTGCGGGGAGAGAATGCGCACTTCGGTGCTGTCCTGGCCGAACACCAGGGACCGGCCAACCTTGTTCAGGACCAGCAGGTCACAGCCCTTGCGTTGGAGCTTGCGCCGGCCGTACTCAAGCACTGAGCCGCTGCCGTCCCCGGTCTCGGCCGCGAATCCGACGATCAGGGCCGGTCCGGTGCCGCTGGCGGAGCGGTTCTGCACCGTTTCCGCGAGGATGTCCGGATTGCGCACCAGGGTGATCACCGGGTCGGTGCCGTCATCACGCTTTTTGATCTTCGTGTCCGCGTTTTCTCCGGGCCGGAAGTCGGCGACGGCGGCAGACATCACCAGCACGTCGGTGGTCCTTGCCGCTTCGTGAACGGCGTCGCGCAGTTCAAGTGCGGTTTCCACCTGTACCAGTTCCACGCCCTCGGGGACGGGAACTTCCAAATGTGCTGCGATGAAGCGGACCTGTGCGCCCTCGGCAACGGCCGCGGCCGCAATGGCTGCACCCTGCTTGCCGGAGGAGCGGTTGCCCAGGAAACGGACGGGGTCCAGGGGTTCCCTGGTGCCGCCTGCGGTGACCGTCACCCGGCGGCCGGCCAGGAGGCCTTTCGCCGAAGCGGCAGTCTCCGCCGGAGCTTCGCCGGCAGCGGCCAGCGCCGCGGCGAAGATGTCTTCCGGTTCAGGAAGCCGG
>JBELZL010000040.1:0-29106 GCA_040274025.1 Arthrobacter sp.
AAGTTCGGGCAGCCATAGCAGTAATCCGCTGTGACAGCCTTCAATTCTAGGTTTACACGGGCGGCCACGCAAATGCCCTGGTCCGGACCCTTGCGGGACAAACCAGATCATGGGCGTGACTTAACGCCTTCCTATCCTAAACGGTGCGGGCGCCTGATCCAAACCGGCTAATCAGCGGAGGGCTTCTCAAGAGCTCCGGCGGCCGTGACGACGGCGATCCCGGCTTCCGGGTCCTCTTTCGCGCCGTCCAGGTCAGTCGCGCCTCCCACCACGGCGCCCGAATCCACCACCATGTTCCGCAGCCGCGCTCCGGAAATAACGCGCACGCCGTCAAGCAGCACGCAGCCGTGCACCTCGGCGCCGGGCTCCACATGGCAGTCGGGCCCCACAACACTGCGGGTGACTTCCCCGTCTATCCGGGATCCCGGAGCCAGCAGACTGGTCTCGACCTTGGCCGCGGCCCCCACGAAGGCCGGCAGCCGGCGCGGAGTCGCAGACAGAATGGGCCAGGCCGGGTCGTCGAAGACCATGCCGTGCCCGTCCAGCAGGTCCATGTGCGCCTGGTGGTAGCTGTCCGGCGTACCCATGTCCCGCCAGTAGCCGTCCAGCCGGTGTTCGATGACCTTTTCCCGTTCCACGAGGTAGGGAAGCAGCTGGTCGCCGTAGTCCTCCAGCTTGCCGTCCCGCTCCATCAGTTCTTCGAGGCTGCGCAGCAGCACCTCTGCGTCGTAGAGGAAGATCTCTGCCGCAATGAGGTCCGTCTTGGGTTGTTCCGGCTTGTATTCGAAACCGGTCACCGTTCCGTTCTCCACTTCCAGGACCCCATGCTCGGACGGGTCGTGGCTGATTCGGTAGCTCACTACCGTCAGCGCTGCTCCGGCGGAAGTGTGCGCGGCAATAACATCGCGGTAGTCCAGCCGGTAGAGGTGGTCGGCACTGAGTACGAGGATGAGGTCCGGATCGTATTCGCGGATGTAGTCCACCTGGCGGTACAGGGCGTCTGCGTTGCCCTCGGCGAACCCCTCCCCGTCAGAACCCTGGTAGGGCGGCAGCACGCGCAGCCCGCCGTTGGTGCGGTCAAGGTCCCACGGCCGGCCGCTGACCAGGTGGTCGTTCAGGGACTTCGGTTCATACTGCTCGACGATCCAGACGTCACTGAGTCCGGAGTTATGCAGGTTCGAAAGCGGGATGTCGATCAGCCGGTAGGAGCCACCCACCGGCATGGCCGGTTTGGCACGGGTGTCCGTGAGGCTCCCGAGCCTCCCCCCGGCTCCTCCGGCAAGGATGATGGTCAGTATCCGCGGCTGGCGCATTCAGGTTCCTTTGGTTGGGGCGCCCGGACGGTCCGAGGCCGGATCGAGCAGGGTAAGTATTTTCGTGCCAATCCGGGTCAGGTCTGCAACGTCCTGGCCATCCAGGGCATCAAAGACGGCTCCGCGGACTGCGTCGACATGCCCTGGGGCGAGTTCGACGAGGGCCTTCATGCCTTCTTCGGTGAGTGCCGCCGTCGTCACCCGGGCATCAGTGGGCGACGGGAAGCGGCGCATCCAGCCGCGCTGTTCGAGTTTCTTCACAACGTGGGAAAGCCGGGAGAGGGAAGCGTTGGAGCGTGATGCCAGTTCGCTCATGGCCAGCTGCTGGTCCTCAGCCTCCGACGTCATGGCCAGCACGTGGTAATCGAAGAGCGTGATCCGCGCCCGGCGGAAAAGATCGGCGTCCAGGGTTCCCGGCAGCCGCGTGGCCACAGCATAGAGCGCCAGCCACGCGCTGCGCTCCTGCGGGGTAAGCCATCGGCCGGGCTGCTGTTCGGTCATGGGGGCAATTCTCTCACGTCACTTGAGCCTTCAAGCCTGTCCGCCGAAAGGCCAGTTGAGTCCTTCCCCGGCCCTCAGCGGTTCCCAGCCGCCGCTGGTCCGGCCGGCTGAGCCGGTTCGAACGGCAGGGAATCCACATCCAGCAGCGGGTTCTCATCCTGGGTTTCGACCAGCTCACGGGCCTCCTCCTCGGTTGCGACACTCGGCATGGACCCGGGCATGGGGCGCCGGGCCGACTCCTTCATGATGCCGATGGCGACGGCGCCGATGGCAGAGGTGACCATCAGGTAGTAGGCCGGCATCATGTCATTGCCGGTCAGCGTGATCAGGCCCTGCATAATCAGCGGAGCGGTGCCGCCGAAGATTGCCACGGCAAAGTTGTACGCGATGCCCATGGCTCCATAGCGGCTGGCCGTGGGAAAGAGCGCCGGCAGAGCCGAGGCCAGATTGGCGACATAGAACGTGACCGGTACCGCCAGCAGCCCAAGACCCAGCAGGGTGGTCCAGATGGGCCCCTGGTCGATGAGGACGAAGGCCGGGATGGCCAGCGCGATCGTGGACGCTGCGCCCATCCAGAGCACCGGCCGGCGGCCGATCCGGTCCGAAAGGCGGCCGGTAAGCGGGATGCACAGTGCCATGATCACCAGCACGGGAATGGTCAGCAGGGTGCCGTGAAGCGGGTCGTAGCCCTTTGAGTCCGTGAGGTAGGAAGGCATGTAGGACGTCAGCGCGTAGCCGACGGTGTTCGCGGCAGCCACGAGGACCATGGCCAGCACGATCGGGCGCCAGTAGGTCCGGAAGATGCCGAGCGTTCCCTGCGCGACGGCATCCTTGTCCATGTCCTTACCTGCTGCGGAGGCAGCCTGTTCCTCCTGTGCATCCAGGGTCGCCTGGAATGCCGGGGATTCTTCGATCTTGAGGCGGAAGTAGATCGCAACGGCACCAAGCGGTCCGGCGATCAGGAACGGAATCCGCCAGCCCCAGTCGAGCATGGTTTCTTCGCTGAGGGTCAGCTGGAGGGTGGAGACCGTCAGGGCGCCCAGAGCGAAGCCCATGTAGCTGCCGAGGTCCAGGATGCTGGCCAGGAAGCCGCGGCGCTTGTCCGGGGCGTATTCCGAGACGAAGGTGGTGGCGCCTGCATATTCGCCGCCGGTGCTGAAGCCCTGCAGGAGCTTCATAAGGACCAGCAGCACAGGAGCGGCCATGCCGATCTGCGCGTAGCCGGGAAGCAGGCCGATCGCGAAAGTGGACGCCGCCATGAGGATCAGCGTCGTGGCCAGCGTCTTCTGGCGGCCGATCCTGTCCCCGATGCGGCCGAAGATCACTCCGCCCAGCGGCCGGGCAACGAAGGTTGCCGCGAACACGCCCAGGCTGAACAGCAGCTGGGAGGCGGGGTCGGCGTCGGACAGGAAGACCGCACCCATGGTGACGGCGAGGTAGCCGTAGACACCAATGTCGAACCATTCCATGGTGTTGCCGACGACGGTGCCGCCGACTGCTTTTTTCATCATGGCGTGGTCAACGACGTTGACGTCTTCCACCTCAAGGCGGCGCCGGCGGAGCGGGTTCCGCTTCTGCCTGCGTGCCGCGGCACCCGGGAGTGAACCGGGCGGAGCAGTGCTCGAATCAGGTGCTTCTTGCTGCATTTGGGCCTTCTTCTCTAGAGGTCATCTGCGAAAGGGCAATTGCATCCCTGCACCGGCACTGAGCCGGCAGACCCACAAGTTTAGAAAAAACGGCCCCATTTCCCGAATCGTAAGGGCACTTATCCATCCGTGCGCTTATGGAGGCACCGGCAGTTCCCAGTAAGCACACGGGATCCGGCGGTGGTGTGAATTGTGTCACAACGGGCAGTTTTGGGTTCCCTGCACCGCGGCATTCCGGCCTGCCCCGGAAATAGTCAGCCCTGTGGTGTCAGCTGCACCGGGGAGGGGAACCTGGCGCTGAGGTTGTCGCCTGAAGAGACACCGCGGAGGCGCCGGCTAACCCACGGGCCGAGGTACTCCCGGGCCCACCGAGCGTCGTGCTTGAGCCGCTGGATACGGTCGCGTGCGGGAAGCGTGTCCAGCTCGGGAACGTCGAGGGCATCCGTGGCACGCAGGACTTCCAGGACCTTCTTGGCCGTGAGGATGTGCCCTGCAGGAGACATGTGCAGCCGGTCCACGTCCCAGTACCGCTCGTCCTGAAGGACTTTCAGCCTCCAGTAGTCGACCAGGATCGCCCCGTGCGCGTCAGCTGCCTCGCGCACCAGTTCGTTATAGAGCGCCGTGCGGCCCCTGGTCCGGCCGAAGATCGGCGACTGGCCCGAATCGAGTCCGGTAAAGACCAGCACGGCGGCGCCGGAAGCGCGCAGACGGCCTATCGCTGAATCGTAGGTCTGGACAATCGCGTCAATGTCCACCTTGGGACGCAGGATGTCGTTGCCCCCGGCGTAGATGCTGACCAGCGTGGGTTCCAGCGCCAGCGCCGGCTCGATCTGCTCATCGATGACCTGGCGCAGTTTCTTGCCGCGGATAGCCAGGTTGGCGTACCCCCAGGACTCATCCGCCAGGGCAAGCTGTTCAGCGACGCGGTCCGCCCAGCCGCGGACGCCGTTCGGACGGGACGGATCCCAGTCCCCCACGCCTTCAGTAAAAGAATCTCCAAGGGCCACGTATCGCTGCGAGAAAGTCACCCCCACAGCCTACAAGCCAATCTCAGCACTGCGGCCGGCCGGCAGTCTAGACTCGGAGCCGGAATACCCACCGTCAATCGAAGGGCACCATGTCCAGCCAGCCTCAGACGCAGACCTCCCCTGCTCCGGGCCCGAACGCCTCCGGGCGGCGCGCCGCCGTCGTCATCAACCCCACCAAGAAAACCGACGTGGACATCCGCGCACTGGTGGAGGAGGAATGCGCCCGCGAAGGCTGGGCCGCGCCGCTTTGGCTGGAGACGGAGGCGGATGACCCGGGCCGTGGGATGGCGCGCCAGGCGCTGGAGGAGGGCGCCGACGTCGTCATTGCTGCCGGCGGTGACGGCACCGTGCGCTGCGTGGCAGCAGAACTGACCGGCACGGACACGCCGCTGGGACTGCTGCCGCTGGGTACGGGCAACCTGCTGGCCCGGAACCTGGACGTCCCGGTTGATGATCCCGCAGGTGCTGTCCGCACCGCCCTGACCGGGACGGAGCGGCGCATTGACGTAGTCCACGTCAAGGTGGACGAGGCCGTGGACAGCGAGATCTTCCTGGTCATGGCCGGACTGGGATACGACGCCGTGATGATGGGGGACACGAATACCGCACTGAAGGACCGCGTCGGGTGGCTTGCCTATGTGGACGCAGGCATCCGTAACCTGCCCGGGAAACCGGTGAGAACGATGATTTCGATCGACGGCGGCAAGCCCATTTCCCGCCGCCTGCGCAGTGTCATGGGTGGCAACTGCGGCAAGATCATGGGCGGCCTGGAGGTTTTTCCCGGCGCGAAGATCGATGACGGGCTCCTGGACATCATGACCATGGCTCCCAAGGGACGCCTGGGCTGGCTCTCAGTCGTGGCGGGCCTGCTGCGCCGCGGCAAGGGCCGGGGAACCGCGGTGGAGTACTTCCAGTGCCGCAGCGCTGATATCTGGGCTGATGCCCCGCAGGATTTCGAGATGGACGGTGACCATCTGGGCAGCGCCACCCGCCTCTCGCTTCGGGTGGACCCCGAGGCCCTGCGGATCCGGATGCCGTACGGGAAGAAGGACCCGGCGATCCTGACGAATCCCGAGCCCTAGCCCGGCCCGGGGATTAGACTCCTCAGCCCCCGCCATGCGGGGGCTGAGGCGTCTTGGCCTAGAGCCAGGTCATCGGGTCGATGTATTCGCCGTTGACCAGCACTTCAAAGTGCAGGTGCGGGCCGGTGGAATTACCGGTGCTGCCTACGCCGCCGATCACCTGGCCCTCGCCGACCGGCTGGCCGGGTTCGACCCAAATGTCATTCAGGTGGTTGTAGGTGGTCTGGACGCCGCCGCCGTGGTCGACGACGATGCGCAGCCCGCCGCCTCCGTTGGTGTGCCAGCCCGCTTCGACCACAGTACCGGCCCGGGCCGAGCGCACTTCGGTGCCGAGCGCGCCGCGGAAATCGGTACCGGTGTGCCATTCCTGGCCGTAGCCGGTCATGGGGTTGATCCGCCAGCCAAACGCTGAGGTAATGGTCAGGTTATCCACTGGAACGGACGGCTTGGCAGGGGGCGCCTCCGCCACCGGCGCGGTTGAACCGGTTCCTTCTTCAGCCGGCGGGGCCGGAGCAGGATCCTCCAGTTCGGGAAGAGGCTGCGTATTTACCAGCTGCCGTTCGGCAACAGTCTCGGGAGCGGCGACGGTTGCGGCTTCTGCCACACCGAAAACCATTCCGCTAAGCAGCAGCGAAGCACCGGTTCCCAGCGCCGCGGTCTTGCGGGCGGGGGTGCTGTATTTTTTGGCCTGCAGCGCCAGGTCCTGGAGTTGTGGAGGAAGGGAGAGGGAAAGTCCCCGGTGTTCCCTGTCCGGGCCGGCGTGCCTGCCGGATGTCCGGTACCGGGCCGCCGTTTCTGTGACGTACCGGCGAAGAGCGTCAGCCAAGGTGCGGGCAGTCTCGTTTATTTTTGGGGTCACGCATACTCCACTGTGGATAGACAACAGTTCTGTCGGTACTGCGGATGCCTCATCCGGACGTGCGAGAGCCAGGGATAAGTGGAAGCGATTTCCTCCAGTTTAGGCAGGCGCCCTTGACAGTGAGAGCTTTTGTGCGCATTAAAACAGGCGGCCGTGGCCGGTCCTACAGCCGCGCCGGCCGCACCCGGTCACAGTGCGGCGGCCACTCAAAGCCTATGAGGCTTCGGCCCGGCCCTGCCGCCAGTAACCCATAAAGGCCACCTGTTTGCGGTCGATCCCGGCGTCGCGCACCAGGTACCGGCGCAGTCCGCGGACCACGGCAGCTTCACCGGCAATCCACGCGTAGAACGGCAGCGCACCGGCGGGCGTATTGGGATTGGGAGAGTTCTCCACGACTTCCGGCGCCAGCCGGCCCGGAGTTTCCCAGAGGATCACGGAGTCGATGTCCACGTCTTCGAGTTCCTGCCGGCGGGCCGGTGCCGGCGCGGCAGCGGCGGTGCGTTCCACGGTGGCATACCCCGGGACCGCGACGGCGTTCCGGACGGCGGCCTCAAGCGCTTCGCCGTGGGGGCGGCCGTTTCGGGGCAGCCAGGTGATGCTCACCTTGGACGGGGTGGACAGGGCCTGGACGTCAGCGGCGTCGGGTACTTCCAGCAGTGCGTGGCCGGTGAAGTCCTCCGGCAGGTTCGCCAGGATCGAGGCGATGGCCGGCACTGCTGTCTCGTCCCCTGCCAGCAGCGCATGCTGGGCCAGGCCCGGTCGCCATTCGATGCCGCCGTAGGACTCTGCCGTGACGCAGTGCACGGCGTTGGGGCCGATAACCGTGACACGGTCTCCGGGCTTGGCGGCTGCAGCCCAGGTTGAAGCCGGGCCGCCCGCGCCTTCGCTGTCGAAGTGCAGGACGAAGTCGACGTCGATCTCCGGTTCCGGTGCGGAGCAGCGGGAAGCGCGGACCGTGTAGGTGCGCATCGATCCGCGTGCCTGGGGGGCCATGGCCAGCCAGTTGCGGTACCAGCCTGCGTCTTCGCAGTCGATGGGAGGCAGCGGTGCCCGGGTGCCGTCGGCTGCCTGCGGCGGGATGACCACCTTGATCCGCAGGTCATCAGTGCTTCCCTGGACACCGAAACCGCGCAGGCACTCGCCGCCGAAGGTGATGCGCTGGAAGTTCGCGCTGAGCCGCTGCACGGACCGGACCTCGACGTCGAAGGCCAGCACTGCGGCGTTGGCACCCGTGCGCCGCGCAGGGGCCGCTGCCGTTGGGGTGGTGCGGGTAGCGGTCATGAAGCTGCCTCCATCGGGTTGCGGTTCTCAAGGCGGGAATCGTGTGGGTTGGGCAGGTAGCCCACGTTGGGAGTCTTGCGGGCCGGGGCGGGGCGGGCGTGGTGCCGTCCCACGGGCACCACCATAGGCGTCCCGGATACCGGGTCCGGAATGACGGCGGCTTCCAGGCCAAAGACGTCCTGGACCAGTTCCTCCGTGACCACCTCGGCAGGTGAGCCCTGGGCGGCGATCCGTCCGTCCTTCATGGCAATGAGGTGGTCGGCGTACCGTGCTGCCAGGTTCAGGTCATGGAGCACGATTACCACGGTGGTGCCGGCGCGCCGGTTCAGGTCCGTGACCAGGTCCAGGACCTCCACCTGGTGGGTGACGTCCAGGAAGGTGGTGGGTTCGTCCAGCAGCAGGATGTCCGTCTGCTGGGCCAGGGCCATGGCGATCCAGACCCGCTGGCGCTGGCCGCCGGAAAGCTCGTCGATGTCGCGCCCGGCCAGTTCCAGTGTGCCGGTGGCTTCCAGGGCAGCGGCGACGGCGTCGTCGTCCTGGGCACTCCACTGGCGGAACCAGCCCTGGTGCGGGTAGCGGCCGCGGCCAACCAGATCGGCCACCGTGATGCCGTCGGGTGCATTGGGGGTCTGCGGCAGCAGCCCCAGGGTGCGGGCCACTTCCCTGCTGGGCATTGAGTTGATGTCCCGGCCATTAAGTTCAACGACGCCGGAGGCCGGCTTGAGCAGCCGGGCCAGGCCGCGCAGCAGGGTCGATTTGCCGCACGCGTTGGCTCCGACGATCACGGTGATCCGGCCTGCGGGCAGCTCGACGCTGAGGCCGTCAACCACCGTCCGGTCTGCGTAGGAGAGCACCAGGTCCCGTGCCTCGAGTTTGTTCTGCATGCTTTAGCCTCCTTGGCCTACGCGGTTGGAGCTGACGAGCAGCCACAGCAGGAACGGCGCACCCAGGGCACCGGTCACAACGCCGACGGGCAGGGCACCCGGAAGCAGGTTGCCGGCAACGAAGTCCGCGGCAAGCAGAATAACCGCGCCGGTGAGACCGGCGGCGGCAAGCGAGGCGCGTCCGCCAATCAGCCGGCGGGAAATGGGTCCGGCAAGGAAGGCCACAAAAGCCACCGGCCCGGCCGCAGCCGTGGCCACTGCCGCCAGCGCGACGCCCGTGAACAGCAGCCCGGCGCGGGTTCCCTCCACCGGCAGGCCCAGGCCGGCGGCGAAGTCGTCGCCAAGTTCCAGCACCCGCAGGCGCCGTCCCAGCAGGACTGCAGCAGGAAGCAGCACCGCCAGGGCAACGGCGACGATGCCGGCCCGTTCCCAGGATGCGGAGTTCAGGGACCCGGTCAGCCACACGAGGGACTCCGAAGCCGTGCGCACATCCGTGCGGGTGAGCAGGAAGTTCACCACAGCCTGCAGCACGGCAGCGAAGCCGATTCCCATCAGCACAAGCCGAGCACCGGAGGCGCCGCCGCGGCGGCTGAGCAGGTGCAGGGACACTGCGATGACGCAGGCCCCGGCGAGGGCGGCCAGGGAGACGCCGGCCCCCGAAGCGCCGAAAACCACCATTGCCGTGACAGCTGCGGCGCTGGCACCGTAGCTGATGCCGATGATGTCCGGACTGGCAAGCGGATTGCGCAGCATGGTCTGGAACAGGTGTCCGGAGACGCCGAAGGCAGCGCCGATCAGGAGGGCGGTCACGGCGCGGGGCAGTTTGCTCTCCATAACGATGAAGGAGGCGCCGGGGATCCTCTCCCCCGCCAGGATGCGGACAAAATCCGGGATGGTGACGGTGTAGCTGCCCAGCAGTACCCCGGCGAAGAAGAGCACAACAACACCGGCGGCCAGCGCGGCCAGGACTGCACGGCGGCGAAGCCCGGCGCGGCGGCGGACTCCGCGGACGGCAGCGGCAGCTGAACCGTTCTCCCGGAGCAGGGGTGCGGCGCTCACAGCTCGGCCAGCTTCCGCCGGCGGATAATGGCAATGAAGACGGGCGCGCCGATGACGGCGGTCATAATGCCGACCGGGACCTCTCCGGGCGGCAGAATGAGGCGGCCGACGACGTCCGCCACCAGCAGCAGGACGGGCGCCAGGACAGCGGAAAGCACCAGGATCCAGCGGTAGTCCGGACCTGCCAGTCCGCGCACCAGGTGCGGGATCACCAGGCCAAGGAACGCGATGGGGCCTGCGGCGGCGGTGGCTGCACCGCAGAGCAGCACCACGCCGACCGCCATGACTCCGCGCGACAGGGCGACGTTCTGCCCGAGTCCGCGGGCGACGTCGTCGCCCAGGCTAAGGCCGTTCAGCGCCCGCCCGGAGGCAAGGAGGATCACGGCGCCCACGGCCAGGAAGGGAATGAGCGGAAACAGGACATCCCAGCCACGGCCGGAGACGGTGCCGACCTGCCAGAAACGGAAAGTATTCAGGGTCTGCTGGCTGGAGACGAGCACTGCCGAGAGCAGGCTGGTCAGCCCGGCGGTCAGCGCGGCACCAGCCAGCGCCAGCTTCACCGGAGTTGCACCCTCCCTGCCGAGGGAAGCGACGGCGTAGACCAGCAGGGCAGCCAGTGCCGTGCCGGCGAGGGCGAACCAGACGTAGCCGGTGAAGGAGGTGATGCCAAAGACGTAAATGGCCGTGACGACGGCGAAGGCAGCCCCCGCGTTCAGGCCCATGATGCCCGGATCCGCCAGCGGATTGCGGGTCATGCCCTGCAGGGCAGTGCCGGCCAGTCCCAGAGCGGCGCCGATGAGAAGCGCTGCCACGGTGCGCGGAAGCCGGCTCAGGACAACGGCGTGGTCTCCGTTGGCGGGATCGGCGCTGGTCAGCGCCTGCCAGACGGTCTCCAAAGAGAGGGGCCGGGCGCCGAGTGCCACGGAGGCGAAAGCGGCTGCGGCCAGGATGGTGAGGGAGATGGCCAGAAGGAGCACCGGGGAGATTCGGCGGGCGTTCGGAAGGGACGGCCGGGGACCGGAAACGGGGGTGCGGACCACGGCCGTTGAGGACACGGCGGCACCTCCTGAAGCCAGCGGTATTTGACTTAAGTAAGGCTAACCTACGGCTGGTCAGATTAAGAAACAGTTCTGTGCCGTATTACTCCCGTGCGAGTATTCGCGGCAGACGGAAGAAGTCCGCTACTCGGCGCCGTGTCCGGGGATAACTTCCTCCCCGGGACGGACCGGTCCGGGTGCAGTTCCGTTGCCGAACGGACGGCCGCCGAGTGCTTCCCGTCCGTGTGTGGTCAGCCAAACGGAGTTGTCCGGGCCCTTCGGAACGATCCCAGTGGGGTTAATGTCCTCGTGGACGATGTAGTAGTGCTGCTTGATCTGCACAAAATCCACCGTGTCGCCAAAGCCGGGGGTCTGGAACAGGTCCCGCGCGTAGCCCCAGAGGTTCGGCATTTCGCTCAGCTTGTTCCGGTTGCACTTGAAGTGGCCGTGGTAGACGGCGTCAAAGCGGACGAGGGTGGTGAACAGCCGGACATCGGCCTCGGTGATGGTGTCGCCAACCAGGTACCGCTGCTTCGACAGCCGGTCCTCCAGCCAGTCCATCGCGGCCCAGAGCCGGTCGTACGCGGCGTCGTACGCTTCCTGCGAGCCGGCGAAACCGCAGCGGTACACGCCGTTATTCACCTCGGTGAAGACGCGCTTGTTGACCTCGCGCATCTCCTCAAGGTGCTCAGCAGGCCAAAGGTCCGGGGCGCCTTCGCGGTGGAACTCGGCCCACTCGGTGCAGAAGTCCTCGGTGATCTGCGGGAAGTTGTTGGTCACCACAGCCCCGGTGGGGATGTCGACGACGGCGGGAACAGTGATTCCCCGCGTGTAGCCGGGAGTACGGCGGAAGAACGCCTCCTGGAGCCGCTCGATGCCCAGGACCGGATCCTTGCCGTCCGGGTCGAGGTCGAAGGTCCAGCTCCGGGAGTCGTGCGTGGGGCCGGGAGTACCGAGGGAAATCGCGTCTTCCAGGCCGAGCAGGCGCCGCACGATGATGGTGCGATTGGCCCAGGGGCAGGCGCGCGCCGCGATCAGCCGGTATCGGCCCGCTTCCACCGGGTAGCCGTCCCGCCCGTCACGGGTGATGCGGGTTTCGATGTAGTTGGTGTCCCGGGTGTATTCCTGCCCGCCGGACACATAAGCCCCCTTGGTGCTGTAGTCCGCACCTGATGCTGTCTTCGCCATGTTCGCTCCATCCCTCAGCCGCGTACCTGCTCTGGCCTCCACCCTATCGCTCTGCCCGCGGGGCAGGTTGAGCTGTAGAGTCGGGGACCAACAGCACTGCCGAACCGCGGGTTCTACGAACGAAGGGACTTTCTTGATGCGCGTAGCCGTCCTCGGAGCCACCGGAAACGTCGGGACCGCCGTCCTGCGGCGATTGCAGGCCGCACGGGCTGAGCGCCCCGACGGACTGGAGATCATCGGCGTCGCCCGCCGGGTCCCGGCACAGCCCGCCGGACCGTACGAGGGCGTTGAGTGGCACAGCATTGATGTGGCGTCCCGGTCTGGAACCGAGGAGCTCACTGAGGTGCTGCGTGGAGTGGATGCCGTGATCCACCTGGTGTGGGCCATCCAGCCGAACCGGGATGAGGCACATCTGCACCGGATCAACGTCCGCGGCACGCAGAACATGCTGGCGGCAGCCGCTGAGGCCGGCGTCCGGCAGGTCGTGTGCGCTTCCTCGGTGGGTGCCTACTCGCCCGCACCCAAGGACCGGCTGACCGATGAGTCCTGGCCGGCCCGCGGAATCGCCACCTCCCACTACAGCCGGCACAAAGGTGAGCAGGAGGAACTGCTGGATGACTTCGAGCGGCGCTATCCGGAAATCCGGGTGGCACGGCTGCGCCCGGGACTGATCTTCCAGTCCGATGCCGGCAGCGAGATTGGCAGGTACTTTTTGGGTCCGCTGGTCCCCCGCTCCATCCTCAACAAGCTCAGCCTGCCGATCATCCCGCTGCCACCGGAGTTCTCCTTCCAGGTGGTCCACGCGGACGACATTGCCGACGCGTACTGGCGTGTGGTGGATCAGCGGGCGGAGGGCGCCTTCAATATTGCGGCGGATCCTGTGTTCACCCCCGAGCTTCTGGCAGGGATGCTCGGGGCGCGCCGGATCATCAATATTCCGGTAGGCGTGATCCGCGCGGTCGTGGGCCTGACCTGGGCTGCCGGGCTGCAGGCCACTGATCCCGGATGGATCGACATGGCTGCCGGAGCCCCGCTGATGGACACTACCCGTGCCCGGGAAGTCCTGGGCTGGGAGCCGAAGCGCAGTTCGCTGCGTGCGTTCCAGGATGTGCTGGACGGACTAAGCGAACAGGCCGGCGTGCCGGCGTCTCCGCTGCTGGGTCCCGGCCGCTAGGACCGGCGGCATCCGTCCCGCCCGGCCGCAGCGGCGGGCCGGGAACCGGAACTACAGGTCGTCGTCGTAATCCTTGCCCGCGTGCTGCTGGCGCAGCTCGCGGCCCTGCTTGACGTCCTTTTCCTCCTGTTCCGCCCGCTTGTCGATCTGGCGGGTGTCCCGCGGGGGCAGCTGGATGGAGTGCTCGGCCTGGATACCGGCCTGCAGCTCCCGGCCGCGTTCCACCTCGGCGTCGAACTCGGCGCCGAACAGCAGGGAGATGTTTGCCAGCCAGATCCACAGCAGCAGCACGATGACGCCGCCGATGGCACCATAGGTGGCGTTGTAGCTTCCGAAGTTGCCGACGTAGAACGCAAAGCCCAGCGTGGCAATTGCCAGCACAATCAGGGCCAGGAATCCTCCCATGCTCATCCAGCGGAACTTGGGCTGCTGCACGTTGGGGGTGGCGTAGTAGAGCAGGGCAATCAGGATCACGGCGAAAAGCACCATGACCGGCCACTTGGCGATGTTCCACACCAGCAGGGCTTGGCTTCCCAGCCCGATGAAGTTGCCGATCGATTCCGCTATGGGGCCGCTGACCACCAGCATGATGAGCAGGCTGGCTGCCAGGAGGATCATGATGAGGGTGACCAGCAGCTGGATCGGCCGCAGCTTCCAGATAGGCCGGCCTTCCTGGACCTCATAAATGCGGTTCATGGCTCGGCCAAACGCGCCCACGTATCCGGAGGCAGACCACAGCGCACCGGCAATACCAACGAACAGAGCCAGGCCCGCGCCGCGGGAGGACGTGAGCTGTTCGATCGGACCTTTCAGTACTTCCACGGCCGCGGCGGGAGCAAAGCCCTCCAGGTAATCGATCATGGCATTTGTGGTGTTCTCTGCCTGGCCCACCAGGCCCAGGATTGAAACCATGGCAAGCAGCCCGGGGAACAAGGACAGCACCGTGTAATACGTCAGAGCGGCAGCCAGGTCCGTGCATTGGTCCTTGGAGAACTCCCGGACTGTCTTCTTGAAGATGTACATCCAGCTGGGCTTGGCCACTTCCGCCGGGGTATCCGGCTTTGAAGCCGATCCGAGCGATGCTCCGTCCTTCTGGTCGGAGTTCTCCTGCTGAGCCATAAGGCCCCTCCTGGCGCTGGTCGGGTCCGGGATACCCATCGTATTGCTAAGCAGGCTTATGTCCAAGCAGCCCCGCGGGTATCACCAGCCCTTGTAGTAATCCTCCAGCTGGGCTTCCTCATCCGGGCTCAACCCGCCCTGGTGGTCCATGTCCGGTGAGTCTTCGATGGCCTTGCGGGAATAATTGACGTACAGGTCGTCCTCGTCCCGCCGGGATCCCTGGAGCGGCACAAAGTACTGCCGGCCTTCAAACAGGCCCAACGCCACGGTGACCCAGGCAGGCTGTCCCGTTGCCCGGTCCAGATGGACGTCGCCTACCACGCCCAGCCGCTCACCGTCCTTCGCCCACACGTTCGAACCCTGCAATTCGTGGATCACGTACTGGTCAACCATGGCTTCCCGCTCCTTAGTCTGCATGCTTTGCGTGGCCGTCCGGGAGTCCGGGCAGCAGCGCCGTGGGTATCATTCCAGCCCGCTGGACCCCCGGCTTGTCAACACCTAGCGGTCAGTGTTCTCATCCCGGTCCTCCCAGGCGTCCTGTCCCGGACCGGCGAAACTGCGGTTCCGCTCGACGGCGCCGATGCTGCCGGTAAACAGCTGTGAGGTGCTTGTATCCTCCGGGTCTCCGCCGCGGCGGAGCGGTGGTTCGGGGCGGTTGGCAGCCGCGGTGCCCGGGTCGCGGAGCTGCTCGAAGCGCTGGCGGGGCAGCGCCGCAGGGTGCTCTTCCTGCAGGAAGGAGATCATGGATTCGCGGACAACGCAGCGCAGGTCAAAAAGGGTGCCGGAATCGGGGGCACTGACCAGGATGCGGACCCGGATCAGGCCTTGGACGGCGTCGGTGATCTGCAGGACGCCGGTCCGGCCGTCCCACAGGTCGGTGCCGGCCAGGATCCGCTTCAGCTCCTCGCGCATGGCTGCCACCGGGGCCTCCCAGTCCAGGTCCAGCTCAACGGTGCCAAGGATCGCGGACTGTTTGCGCGTCCAGTTCTCAAACGGCGTGGACGTGAAGTATGTGGAGGGCAGGATCAGCCGGCGGTCATCCCAGATATGGACCACCACGTAGGTCATGGTGATCTCCTCGATGGTTCCCCACTGCCCCTCCACCACTACGACGTCGTCCACGCGGATGGCGTCGGTGAAGGCAAGCTGCAGCCCGGCAAAAACGTTCCCCAGCGTGCTCTGCACGGCCAGGCCGGCAACGATCGAGAGCAGGCCGGCAGAGGCCAGCAGGCCGGCGCCGAGGGCCCGGACCTCTTCGATGGTCAGGAGGACGCAGGCTACGGCCACGGTAATGATCAGCGCGACGGCTACGCGGCGTCCCAGGATGACCTGCGTCTTGAGGCGCCGCAGCCTCCGGTTGTCCTTAGTGTCCGTGCTGTATTTCGTCAGGATAACTGCCTCGACGATCAGCAGGGCGACGACGGCGAGCCAACAGATCGCGGCGATCAGGCTGATCACCAGCACATAGTCCAGGGTCCCGTACCAGGATTCCGCCCGGGCCGTGGCTCCCAGCGCGATCCGGGTGCCGATCAGGGCAAGGACCAGCCGCAGCGGATTTCTCCCCAGCGCCGTAACTTCGCGGATATGCGGGACCTTACGGAAGATCCGGGTGGCGGAACCGCGCACGATCCGGGCTGCGATCAGCGCGGCGGTCACAGCCACGAGCACGGCTATTAGCGGACGGAGCGGCTCCAGGGCGTCTAGGAATTCCTGCATGGTGCCGATCATGGCAAACACCCCGGGGGGCCTGTCCAATTCTGTGATCCTTAACGCGAAGTGCCCCTCCGGCTGGACCGGAGGGGCACCTGCGCGGCAGAAGCCGGAAAGTTACTTGACCTGCGCGGCAGCCTCGCCCAGCATCGGCACAAAGTTATCCAGTGCGTAAGGGATGCTCAGTACGTTGGCTGCTGAAATGGACAGCGTCAGGGTGTTGTCCGAGTCGGCTACCAGTCCGCCGTTCTTCAGGGCCGGGATCTGGCTCAGCAGCGGATCAGACATGATCGATTCCTTGGCGGCCTCATCCGCCACCCAGCTGACGAACAGGTCCGCATCGAGCTCGTTGGCGCGTTCCGGGGACCAGGTCAGGTAGAAAGCGTCGGCGGGAGCGTTCTCGTCCACGATTGGAGCCTGGACCATGCCGAGTTCCTTCAGGAACTTCGGACGGTTGTCGCCGGAGGTGTAGATGGAAATCTGGTCTGCACCGGCGGTGGTGTCCAGATTGCCGTAAATGAAGCTGGTGCCGGCAAGCTCGGGGTACTCCGCAGCCTTGTCCGCGATGGCCTTCTCGGTGTCCTCGACGAGCTTCGCAGCTTCCTCGCTCTTGCCAAGGGCTTCGCCGATCATCCCAGCGGAGTCCTGCCACGAGGTGTAGTACGGGGTCTCGGGGTAGGCGATAACCGGAGCGATGGCGCTGAGCTTGTCATATTCTTCCTCGGTGATGCCGGAGTAGGCGGCGAGGATGACGTCCGGAGTGGTGGCAGCAATCGCGTCGAAGTTGATGCCGTCCGTCTCGGAGTACTGGACGGGGGCATTGTCCGATCCAATGGGTGCCCCGAGCTCTTCGAGCGCTTCATCAATCCACGGCGTGGTGCCGTTCTCATTTCCGCCCCACTCGTACTCCGGCATTCCCACCGGCACTACGCCCAGTGCCAGTGCCGTGTCGGTATTGACCCAGGAGACCGTTGCCACGCGCTCCGGAACGGAGTCGAGTGTGGTCTCACCGAAGGCGTGCTCGATGGTGACGGGGAACTGGTCGCTGGAACCTGCGGTGCTTTCGGTGCCCGCGGTGGATCCGGTGGACCCGGTGGAGCAGGCGGAAAGGGACAGCGCGGCAACGGCTGCAGCGGCCGCAAGGCTGCGCATGCGGGACAGGGCCATTTTTGGGCTCCTTGATAGTGCAATGTGGACGGTGAGGCCGGCCTGAGTTGACCGCCAAAGTAAGGCTAACCTATCCAAACCCGAAATACGCAAAACCAATGTGCCCTAATGGTCACACAGCGGGCCGGGAGCGCAGCAGGCGCCGCAGATCCACTGCCGGATCTTCAAGGACGGCGGCCTCGACGGGCCTCCCCAGCGCGATCAGCCGGCGGGCAGCGCGGAGGGTATTCCCGGCGCCGGCGCCGGCCGCGCCCGCCATCGTTCCGTCCGGCGACACCCGGAAAACTACGTAGCCCGGGCCAGGTTTCCCGCGTTCTACGCTGACGCCGGCGGCGGACATATCGCCAACGGCTTCGGCATGGATCCCGTAGCGGTCGGTCCAGAACCACGGCACCGCTTCCTGCGGCGGCTCCTGGCCCAGGATTCCCGCCGCGGCCGCCTGGCCGGAACGGACTGCGGCGTCCCAGTGCTCGCGGCGTCTCTCGAGCACTCCGTTGATGCTGCGGCGGACGGCGTCACCGGCCGCGAAGACGCGGGGGTGGCTGGTACGCCCGGCACCATCCACCAGCACACCGTCGTCCACCGCCAGGCCCGCAGCCTCGGCAAGCGCGGTGTCCGGCACCATGCCCACCGCCGCGAGCACGGTATCAGCTGGCACCGTGGTCCCGTCTTCCAGCAGCACCGCCAGCGCACCGCCGTCGGACACCACATCCACGGGCAGCGCAGTAAGGGCCCTAACTCCGCCCTGGGCATGGAGGGAATGCAGGTATGCGGCGAGTTCCGGGCCAACGGCAGGAACCAGCGGCACCGGAACGGGATCGATGAGGACGACGGCGGTGCCGGCGGCGGCAGCCGTGGCGGCAACTTCCGCTCCAATAAGGCCGGCGCCGATGATCACCAGCCGTTTGCCTGTACCAAGCCTGCTGCGGAGCGCATCGGCGTCGGCTCGGCCGCGGAGGGTATGCAGCAGGCCGGCACCAGGGAAGGGCAGGCTGCGTGCTTTACCGCCGGTGGCCAGAAGAAGGACGTCGGCCTCAAGTTCTCCACCGCCTTCCAGAAGCACGGATCCGGAATCCGGATTGATTCCGGCAGCAGTCCCGGCTGTGACGGAGACGAAGTTATCCCGGTACCAGGACTCTTCTGCCAGCGCCAGGGACGCACCGGGGTCTCCGGCTAGGTAGCCCTTGCTGAGCGGAGGCCGGTCGTAGGGTGAACCTGCAGGGTCCAGCAGCTGGATCCGGCCGGCAAATCCGCGCCGGCGCAGTTCGGCAGCAGCGCTGAAGCCCGCTGGCCCGGCGCCGATGACGGCAACGGAGCGCGGTTCGGCGTCGGACATCCCCTAGGACCCTGCGGGGGCTACGCCCGGGTAGAGGATAACGTCTCCGTCAACGACCTCCACCTTGTGGGCCACTGCATTCACTGTTGCGGGCAGGCAAAGGGCAGCGCCGGTCTTGAGGCAGAAGCGGGCGGAGTGGACCGGGCACTCCACTTCCCCGTCTTCGATCCAGCCTTCGGCCAGCGATGCCTCTTCGTGGGTGCAGGTGTCATTGAGCGCGTAGAACCCGCCGTCGTCACTGTGGAAGACCGCTATGTCATCCGTGGTCCCGGCGGTGGTGGAGTCCACCGTCAGCGCTTCACCCTCATCGATTTCATCTGCTGCAGCTACGCGGATACCTTCACTCATGGCTCCCACGTTACCGCGCCCGCACGCCGGGGCGGAGGTGCCCCCGGCTAGGCACCGGCGGACCCCGCCGTACCGTACTGGCGGTTGCCTTCAAGCTCGGAAATCAGCGAGATCAGCTCCTGGCGCAGCGCTGGCCGCAGTTCAGCCGTAAGGCTCTGGTCCTCCAGGCGGATTGCCTGTCCCAGCGCTTCGCGGCCGTACTCGGAAATGTGCACTGCCCGTTTGGGCACATCAGCGCCGTCGCCCACCTCGTAGACCAGCCCCTGCGAGCGCATGCTGACCAGTGTGGTTCCCAGAGTCTGGGCGGTTACCCGGAGCCGGCGTGCCAGTTCTGCCCGGCGCATCGGCCCAAAGTCCCGCAGCACCTTCAACGCCGTGACCCTTTCCTGGGTCAGCCCCATCGCCCGCAGCCGGTTGTCCATCTCCCGGCGCAGCATCCGCGCCGCCGTTGACAGCAGCCGGACGGCTTCCCAATCCCCCTCGTTCTGCATACCTTGGTCCCCCTGAGATAGCTGTGGCCCGTGTTCCAATTTCCTCAGTATACTTACTATCCAAACCGCAGTCAGGGGGTGCATGTCAAGCTCGGCGTCCGTCAGGAGCCGGTAAAGCTCCTGAATCTGTCCACGGCCCCGGGCGCGCCGGAAACCTCCACCCGGGCCGCCGAACGCCGGCCCATGGCATGCAGTGCAAGCTCTGACACGGGTCCGGTTATGGTCACCGCCGAATCGCCTCGGCGCACCCGCGCCTGTTCTCCGCTGGGCAGCTCCAGCACCACGCCCACGGGGCTGCGGAGATAGCCCATCCGGGCCGTCACAGGAAGCCGCCGGCGCAGTTCGCGCTCCTGGCTCTCCGGCAGTTCCCGGGGTTCCGCTTCGCCGGGTCCCCTGCGGATGTCTTCGTGGTGCACGAAGAATTCAAGGAGGTTCACGGCGTCGCCTCCCCAGCGCACGGGCGAGATGCCCTGTGCCCCGGCGGCAAAGCGGTCTACCAGCTGCCGGTAGCCGAGTTCAGTGCCTGCCTGCGCCACCAGCGGGTTCAGGCTGTGTTCCTGCCCGGCCTCCCCGCGCCTGATCCTGTCCCCAAGCATCTTCCAGGGCCGTTCCTCGCGCATGATCAGGTGGGCCAGCAGCCGGCTCACATTCCACCCCTCACACAGCGTGGTTGCCTGCGGGTCCGTGGCGTGCAGCGTCCGGACCATTGCCTCGCGTTCGGTTTCCATCCATGCCATGCCCGGTACCCTACATGGTTGCCCCGGACCGCCCAGGAGATGTGCCTCCGAAGGGATTGGCTACTGGCCGGTACCGGTTGTCCGGCTACCCCTTTACCGGCCAGTAGGAACGCGTAGCATGGTCGGCACAGCCAGCGGAGGCTGCATGGGGAGCGGCCCGGACCTAGGGGAAAACACATGAGCTCCACTAATCTGCAGGATGCCCAAAACACCGGTGAAGATGATTCAGTCCGCCGGCTCCGGGAGCGCAAGGTCAGCGAAAAAGACGCCCGCGAAGTTGCCGAAGCGTCCCGCATTACCGACGAGCAGCGGCCCAGCTTCGCCAAGGGCATTTACCTGGGCGACTTTGACCTCTCGTTGATCCGCCCGCATCCCGCCCCGGCTCCGGAGGAGGTTGCCCGCTCGGAACGGTTCCTGGCTGAGTTAACCGGGTACTGCTCCACCATGGACGGCCAACTGATCGAGCGCACCGGTGTCATCCCCGATGAATACCTGGCCGGTCTCGCCGAACTGGGGGTCTTCGGCATCAAGATTCCGCAGGAGTACGGCGGTCTGGGACTGTCCCTCCTCTACTACGGGCGGGCCCTGATGATCCTGGGAACGGTCCATCCGAGTCTCGGCGCCCTGGTTTCGGCGGATCTTTCCATCGGGGTTCCGGAGCCGGTAAAGGTCTTCGGCAGCGAAGAACAGCGCCGGGAGTACCTGCCGCGGTGCGCGGCAGGGGCCATCACTGCGTTCCTGCTCACCGAACCCGATGTCGGCTCCGACCCGGCCCGCATGCGCACCACCGCGGTTCCTTCCCCAGACGGGAGTGAATACGTACTGGAGGGCGTCAAGCTCTGGACCACCAACGGAGTGATCGCCGAACTGGTGGTGGTGATGGCCGCCGTTCCGCCGCACGACGGGCAAAAAGGCGGAATCAGCGCGTTCATCGTGGAAATGGACTCCCCCGGGATCAGCGTAGAGAACCGCAACAACTTTATGGGGTTGCGCGGTATCGAAAACGGTGTGACCCGGCTGCAGGGCGTCCGGGTTCCCGCTGCCAACCGCGTGGGACGTGAAGGCCAGGGCCTCAAGATCGCGCTGACCACCTTGAACACCGGCCGCCTCTCCATCCCGGCCATGTGCGCCGCCGGCGGCAAGTGGTCCCTGAAGATCGCCCGCGGCTGGTCCAACGCCCGTGAACAGTGGGGCCGGCCCATCGGCCGGCATGAGGCGGTGGGAAAGAAGCTGGCGTTTATTGCCGCCACCACCTTCGCCCTTGAGTCAGTGTTTGAGCTCTCTGCCGAAATGGCCGACGCCGGCACCAAGGACATCCGCATCGAGGCGGCGCTGGCCAAGCTGTGGGCCAGCGAAATGGCGTACAACATCGCCGATGAGCTGGTCCAGGTGCGCGGCGGACGCGGCTTCGAGACCGCAGCCTCCCTGGCCGCCCGCGGGGAGCGCGCGGTCGCAGCGGAGCAGCAGCTGCGGGACCTGCGGATCAACCGGGTATTCGAGGGCTCAACGGAAATCATGCACCTGCTCATCGCCCGCGAAGCCGTGGACGCCCATCTGAAAGCTGCCGGAGACCTGGCGGTTGCCGACGCCTCGCTCTCCCGCAAGGTAAAGGCAGGAGCCAAGGCCAGCGGCTTCTACGGCAAGTGGCTGCCCACCCTGGCGGTAGGAAACGGTAACGTACCGACGTCGTACGCGGAGTTCGGCAGGCTTGCCAGGCACCTGCGCTACGCCGAGCGGGCCTCCCGGAAGCTCGCACGTTCAACGTTCTACGGCATGGCCCGCTGGCAGGCCGGGCTTGAGCAACACCAGGCGTTCCTGGGCCGGATCGTGGATATCGGAGCGGAGCTGTTCGCCATGTCTGCCTCCTGCATGAAGGCAGAGACCATCCGGCGCAGGGACGCAGCGGAGGGTGCCGGGGCGTATGAGCTGGCCGATGCCTTCTGTGCCCAGTCGAAGGTCCGGGTTGACGCACTGTTCACCGAGCTGTGGAGCAACTCGGATGCCGAGGACCACAAGCTCTCCAAGAAGATCTTGGACGGGCAGTACACCTGGCTGGAGGAAGGTGTGCTGGACCAGTCCGAGGGGACCGGCCCGTGGATCTCGCCGACGGCGTCCGACGGCAAACCCAAGGAGAATCTGCACCGCAAGTACCGCTGAGGAAGACGTCCGAACTGCCCCGGGAATGTTTCCGGGGCAGTTCGGCTGTCAGCTGTTTTCAGCCGTTCGAGGCGCGTGGAGCTCCGATGCCGGGATCGATCTGGAACGGCCCGGACGCTGAGGGCCGCACGTCGAAGTCGAAGATCGACGTCGGAATGTAGACCGTGGAACAGGAGTTCGGGATATCCACAACGCCCGATAGCCGGCCCTCAATCGGCGCGGCGCCGAGCAGCAGGTAGGCCTGCTCCGGGCTGTACCCGAACTTGGTCAGGTAGTCGATGGCATGCAGACAGGCCCGCTGGTAGGACAGGTGCGAGTCCAGGTAGCGCTGCTCGCCGTCGAGCGTTACCGATGTCCCGGAGAACGCGATCCATTCGCTGAACTGCGGGTCCACGTTCCCGGGCATAAAGATGGCGTTCTCATGGACGCCGTAGGTGTCCATGCCGTCCTTGATGATGTCCACCCGCAGGTCGATGAAACCACCCATTTCAATGGCTCCACAGAACGTGATTTCTCCGTCTCCCTGGGAGAAGTGCAGGTCCCCCACGGAGAGGTTGGCGCCGTCCACGAACACCGGGTAGAAGATCCGGGAGCCCTTGGAGAGGTTCTTGATGTCCTGGTTGCCGCCGTTTTCCCGCGGAGGGGCGGTGCGGGCGGCCTCTGACCCGACCCTGGCCCAGTCCTGGCGCGGCAGGCCTCCGAGGACGGCGTGCTCAGCTTCCGGCGGCAGCGCCAGCGGCGGCACCCGGTGCGGGTCCGTGGCAATGAGGTCTCCCTCGCGCTTGTTCCACTTGGCCAGCAGCGCCGCGGAGGGAGCAGTTCCCATCAGGCCGGGGTGGATCAGCCCGGTAAAGGAGACGCCGGGGACGTGCCGTGACGTCGCTGTCTGGCCGGTGAAGTCCCAGATCGCCTTATAGGCGTCGGGGAACTGGTCAGTGAGGAACCCGCCGCCATTCTCCTTGGCGAAAATGCCGGTATATCCCCAGCCCTGCCCGGCCAGCGGACCGGAGTCTTCCTGCGGAATGGGGCCCACGTCCAGGATGTCCACCACCAGGAGGTCTCCGGGTTTGGCTCCTTCCACCGCGAAGGGACCGCTGAGTTTATGCACGGTCAACAGCGGTGCGTTGAGAATGTCCTCTGCGGAATCGTCATTGACAATAGCTCCGTCAAACCATTCACGGCAGTCCACCCGAAAGGACTCGCCCGGCTTTACGACGGCGACTGGGGGAATTTCTGGGTGCCAGCGGTTATGCCCCAGCTTTTCCTGGTCTTCAAATTCTTTCGACGAATCGAGTGGAAACAGGTTTTTTGGCACTATTCCTCCTTAGGGAAACCGGACACGCTCTCTAGTCGGGGCGGGGAAGTTTCTGATGGAGCGGATTCCGGGTGACTCCCGTGCCGGCCCGCGTTTGCCGTGGGCCTGGCGAGGACACGACAGCAGGTTCAGACGCCGTGCGTTCGGTGCTCTCGATGAGCTTGTAGGCGCCGGAAGATGAAAGCGAAAGATTCGGTGACGTGAACCGCCGGGGCGCCTGGGCGCCGCATTCCGGGCAGGACGCGGCTTCCCGGACCTCGCTCATGGGCAGCTGGACTTCAAAGTCTCTGCAGTCAGCGCACCGGTAGGCGTAAAGCGGCATTGGACACCTTTCTCCGTCTGCGATTCCAGCACGGCAAATCACAGACGGCCATATTTCGGCTGACCCTGAAAGGTGCAAACGAAAGGGGTTGAATAACGCCGCGCCATTGTTTTACACCCTAATAAAATTCCCTGATAAAGGTCAATGGTTTGGGCTTTCCGCAAGCTGCCCTTACCTATCCGGGATCCGCTTCGGGCAGTCACCGGCAGGGATCCTGCGGCGCTGGCATCGCGTTCTATGGCATCAGCAAGGCCGCGCTCGAGCACCTGACCCGGTCCCTCACCGTGGAGCATGCCGCAGCGTATCCGCTGGGGCGGCTGGGCGTTCCGGAAGACGTCGTGGCCGACGCCGCGTTCCTGGCCGACGCCGCCTGGGTCACCGGGGCAGGTGCTGACCGTCGACGGCGGACTGCTGGCCGGCGGTTAGCCGGATGCGCGCCTTTGCGGTTAAGGCACGATGACGGCGCGGCCGAGGAGCTGGTTGTTCTTCAGCTTTTCGTAAGCTGCCGGGGCATCGTCGAGGGAAAAGACCTCGGTGTGCACATTGATGTGGCCGCCGCGGGCCAGATCAAGCACCTCAAACAGCTCGGGGCGTGAACCCCAGTAAGGCGAGCGCACTGACACATCCCAGGCCGCCCCCGACACCAGGCCCACCTTCAGGGTTCCGGCACCGGCGCCGAGCAGAACGTGGTCGCCCTGCGGACGCACCATTGCCTGGCCCAGGTCCAAGGTGGCCTGGTTGGCGACGAAGTCGAATACCGCGTCCACGCCCAGCCCGTTGGTGAGGTCGCTGACCATCGTTGCGGCGCCGGCCTCCGAGGGGAAGGTGTACTGGGCCCCGACGTCGCTGGCAAGGTTCAGTTTTGCCTCGTCAATGTCCAGGGCCACAACGGTGGCACTGGTGAGTGCGCGGAGGATCTGGATCGCCACATGCCCCAGGCCACCCACTCCAATGACCACAGCGGTGGCTCCGGAGTGCAGCTTCTCCAGTGAGCCCTTGATCCCGTGGTACGGCGTAAGCCCGGCATCGGTCAGGGACACGTTCTTGACCGGGTCCAGGTCTCCAAGCGGCAGCAGGTGCCTGGCGCTGTCCACAATCAGATATTCCGCCATTGCCCCGGGTGCACCCAGCCCGGGAGGGGCAATGCCGTATTTGCCGGCGTTGCGGCAGTAGTTTTCCCGTCCGGAGGAGCACTCGTAGCAGAGTCCGCAGCCCCACGGACCGTAGACGGCCATGGACTCACCCTCTTCGACGTACTTCACCCCGGCACCGACTTTGTCCACGATTCCGGCACCTTCATGGCCCAGGGTCAGCGGCAGCCCGTAGACGAACTCGCTTTCCGGAAGGGACATGATGTATTCGTCCGAGTGGCACACTCCGGCGGCAGTAACCTTGAGCCGCACCTGTCCCGGACCCGGCTCCGGGGTGTCGATTTCAACGACTTCGGGTGCTTGGCCGATGCTGCGGTATTGAAGGGCCTTCATGGCATGCTCCTGTCTCCGCGCCGGCAGATCCCGCCCGCACGGGTGGATGGATTTGCTCCTTAATCCTTGCACCGATGACCGAATTGCACAGCCCTGCGGGGCTGTGCAGAGATCACGGCTGTACAGAGAGCACGGCCGTACAGAGAGCAGGCGTTCTGAGCCCGGCCTCCCGGTGCCGGCCTTAGCCGAAGAGTGCCGCCGCCTTGGTCAGGGTCTGGAAGACACCGTATGCCAGGGGGATTCCCACCAGCAGCCAGCTGAAAGTGAGTTTCAGGTTGCTCATCGGGTGCCTTCCTCAAGGGTTGTGTTTGCACCGGTGTTCTCCGCGGAGTCCCGCTCGCCCGGAGAGCGTTTGGCGTTTTTTCCTTTTCCGGGCTCATGGTACTTCGAGGCCACGGGCTTGATCAGCAGGTTGGCGATGAACCCGACGACCAGCAGTCCGACCATGGTCAGCAGCGCAGGCTGGTAGGCTTGGGCGCTCAGTTCTCCGGGAGTGCCCTGCGCGTCCAGGAAAGAGTTGACGATCAGTGGGCCTGCGATGCCTGCCGCGGACCAGGCCGTGAGCAGCCGTCCGTGGATGGCACCGACCTGGAACGTGCCGAACAGATCCCGAAGGTAAGCCGGCACCGTGGCGAATCCGCCGCCGTAGAAAGAAAGAATGATAAAAGCCAGCAGTACATACAGGACGGTGGATGAGGATCCGAACAGGGCCAGCAGGACATAGCAGGCCGCGCCGGCACCAAGGTAGACCATATAGATGCGCTTGCGGCCGATCACGTCCGAAGTGGCCGACCAGACAAACCGGCCGCCCATGTTGCCGATCGAAAGCAGCCCAACGAATCCGCCGGCCACCGCGGCGGTGATCACCGACGCGCCGTCGGGTTCGCGGAAGAAATCCTGGATCATCGGAGCAGCCTGTTCCAGGATGCCGATACCTGCCGTCACGTTGCAGAACAGGACTATCCAGACAAGCCAGAACTGCCGCGTTTTGATGGCGTTCGACGCCGAGACATTGGCGGTGGTGACCAGAGGCTTCTTGGCAACGTTGGCCGGGTCGAACCCCTTGGGCTTCCAGTCGTCCGCGGGCACCCGGATGGTCCATGCCCCGTAGAGCATATAGACGAGGTAGACGGCGCCGAGGGTGACGAAGAGCTTTCCAACGGCATCGCCGCTGGCTACCCAGCCGGGCGTTCCGGAGTCCGGGTCATAGAAGGCCAGCAGGGCTGAAGACAGCGGGCTTGCGATCAGTGCGCCGCCGCCGAAGCCCATGATTGCCATGCCGGTGGCCAGGCCCGGGCGGTCTGGAAACCACTTGATCAGCGTGGAGACCGGGGAGATATAGCCGATGCCCAAACCAATGCCGCCCAGGAACCCGTACCCGATGTAAACCAGCCACAGCTGCCCGGTGAAGATCCCCAGTGCGCCGACCATAAAGCCGCCGGACCAGAACAGCGCCGAGACGAACATGGCCTTGCGCGGGCCGTTGCGGTCCACCCAGGTTCCCATGACAGCTGCCGAGAGTCCGAGCATCACGATTGCGACGGAGAAAATCACGCCGATCTGGGTCAGGCTCGCATCGAAGTACTCAACCAGCGCAGTCTTGTACACGCTGGTCGCGTATGCCTGCCCGATGCACAGATGAACCGCGAGCGCTGCGGGAGGGATAAGCCAGCGGTTGAATCCTGGCGGTGCAATGATGCGTTCTCGGTCCAGCCAGCTCATGTGTACTCCCAAGGGTCACCCAGCAAAGTCATTGGCCGGCCGGTGCCGCCAGGGCGACACCGGCCTGTGCGCCCCAGCCTTATCGATCCGTGGCCTCCGGCGGTCAGCGACACGCCGTAATTCGGAGGATCACCTTGCCGGCCGCGGCAACCTACCGGCGGGTAACTAATTTGGAAAAAGCCTTGCTTTGTTACCACTCAGTAAGTTAGATGTAACGGACATCACATTCCTACCGGCCGGTAACCCGCTGTGACGTGGCACTTCACGGGGCGGACAGCCGGCCCGGCGCACCACGAAGGCGGAGCCTAAGGCGTTACTCCCGCAGTCCACGCGACCGCAGTTGAATCAGAAAAGGGAAATTCAATGACGAGTTCCACGACCGGCCGGTCCACTACCCGGCCGCTCAGCATCCTGACCGGCCTCCTGGCCTTGTTCCTGGTCTTGCTGCTGGCCTTCTTTGTCCTCTTCACGAACCAGGTGGCCAACGGTGCCACTCAGCTTTCCGAGGGTGCCCACCGTGCGTCCGCCGGAGCCGGTGACCTGAAGGAAGGTGCCGCCACCGCGAAGGAAGGCGCGGACAAGGTTGCCGCCGGCAGCGAAAAGGTCGATACCGGGGCCCAAACCCTGGCGCAGGGCATCGGTACCGCCAAGACCGGCGCCACGTCACTGAACGAGGGCGCAGTCACCCTGAACGACGGCGCTGCTGCCGCATCTGAGGGTGCCAACAAGCTCGCCACCGGCGCCACAAATGCCTACACCGGCGCATCCACGCTTGCCAACGGAGCCTTCTCCGCTTCCGAAGGTGCAAACAAGCTCGCTACGGGTGCGACCGGTGCCCGTGAAGGCGCCTCCGCACTGGCCAGCGGTGCTGCGTCCGCTTCCGAAGGCGCCGGCACTCTGGCTGCAGGTACTGATCGCCTTGCCCAGGGCGTGAGCCAGCTCAATGACCCCAAGACCGGCGTTCCGTTCCTTGCCGGCGGAGCCCAGAGCCTTGCCGCCGGCACAGACCGTGCAGTCAAGGGAACTGAAGATCTGACCGCGGGCGCTTTGCGTCTGAAGAACGGCGCCCTGGACCTCCAGTCCGGCGTAGACCAGCTGGCAGGCAGCGAGGGTGCTCCCAAGCTTGCCCAGGGTGCTGCGGGTCTGCGGGACGGCGTGAACATGATTATCGCTGCACCCGAGGCGCTCCAGGCCGGCGCAGGCGAACTCGCGTCCGGTCAGGGGACTCTCGTTGCCGGGGCCGTCCGTCTCGAGACCGGCGCCGGGCCATTGACCACGGGCATGACGAATTTCGCAGCGGGCGCCCAGGGGCTGGTCGGTGCCTTCGACGGAGCTGCGCAGGCTTCGCAGGGCGCTGTGAATGAGCTCACTGCCATCCGTGGACAGGCCGGGACCATGACTGCGAATGAGCTAAATGCCGCTATCGAACGGGCGCTGGGGAATGCCACGGCTGCGCAGCGCGCATCTTCAGCAGTATCGCCATACACGGCCGGGCTCTCGGCGGGCAACGAAGGTCTCCAGCCGGGGATCGCAAACTTCGTCGCCGGAGCCAATGACTTCTCGGCGGGAGCCAGGAAGTTTGCCACGGGCGCCGAGGGATTCGCCGCCGGAGCCGGCGCCTACAGCCAGGGCCTGACGCTGATCAAGGCCGGGGCAACCGACGTGGCCGAGGGTGCCGCAACGGTCAATGGCGGAATTCAGCAGGTCAAGATCGGCATTGACCGCGGCGAAGGCACTGAGCTCAAGCCCGGGCTGGTACCGGGAGCCACCAGGCTCCACGCAGGAATTCAGGACCTCGCTGCGGGTTCCAAGGAACTCCAGGGCGGCGCTCACCAGATCGCCGGGGAACCGAAAGAGTAAAGTCCGGCGTCAGTGAACTCGCCGCCGGTATCGATACCCTGCGAGGCGGCGCCTACACACTCTCCGAGGGCAACGCCAAGCTCGCCAACGGCGCAGGTACCCTCAACCAGGGCCTCGGCACCCTCGAAAACGGTGCCTACACGCTCTCCGAAGGCAACGCCAAGCTCGCCAACGGCGCAGGTACCCTCAACCAGGGCCTCGGCACCCTCGAAAACGGTGCCTACACGCTCTCCGAAGGCAACGCCAAGCTCGCCAACGGCGCAGGTACCCTCAACCAGGGCCTCGG
>JBELZL010000041.1:0-26827 GCA_040274025.1 Arthrobacter sp.
GGCAGGATGATGAGCAGCTTGTTGCGCAGCGAACCCCAGAAGATCTTCTTGATCATGGGGAGTTCACGTGACGGGTCCGCGCCGGAGACATACTGCGGGGTGACGGCTGCGTCATCAATAACGACGCCGGCGGCCTTGGCTCCCGCTTTCGCTGCGCCTGCGGCGATGTCATCCACCGAGGCGGCCGCGATGCGGGCCAGGGCAGCGACGTCGTCCAGCAGGGCGACGAGTCCGCCGCTCACAGCCCGCCGCCGGGCTGGGTGGGGGCGGACAACTGTTCGTGGGTAGCGCCATTCAGGTGCGGAATTGCCATACCGGGATTATAGGTCCGCGCTGCCGCTCCGCCATGGTCATTCCCGTTGCCGCGGCACTCTGTCCCGGCCGCCGTAGAACTGCTAGCCTCCGTAGCTCCGGAAGCCCCGGCATGGCACCAAGTACCCAGGAGAACTCCGTGAGCGTAAGGATTCTGCGGGCGGACGGCCCGGTGGAGGAACTCGACGACGAAGAGAACGGTACCCGCTATGCCTACCAGGTTGCACCCGGGGGAGTCCTCGTGGTCATGGAATGCCCGGACGACGGCAAGTGGCTGGTGCGCAAGGAAGTCTCTGCCAACCGCTGGAACGAAGTTTCCGGGCGCCGGTATATCGGTGATGTGACCGGCGCCGGCGGGATTGAGGGTGGCAAGGCCGACGGCCGGCCCAAGTCCACGAAGCTGCCTCCGCCCTAGGCTCCGCGCGGAACTCAGGCGGCCCAGAAGTCCCGCAGCGCCGCAGCTGCTGCGGCGCCCTGGCGCCGGCCGGCCGCCGTCGCGGGAATCCGGGTGGAGCGCAGCAGCGGGTTAGCCCCAAAATCACGCAGGGCTGCTTCATCAGCGTCTATGACAAAGGTGCTGCTGTGCTGCTGCAGCTTTGCCAGTGCCTGCGGCAGGCTGGGACCAAACGGGCTTACCGGCGCCTCCGGCCCGCAGGCCAGCACCAGCACCTTGCCGTATCCCTCGGCGACGTCGGCATTGGTAGCCGAGCGCATCCCGCCGTCCATGTAGGGCCTGCCGAGGATGGTGACCGGTGGCCACACCGTTGGCACCGCGCAGCTGGCGGCAACCGCGCGGGCCAGTTCGACGCCGGACGTGGCGTCCAGAACCGTAAACGATCCGTCCTGCGCATCCACCACCGCAATTCCAAATGGTTTGTCCGGCCACTCCGGCTGCGGCAGCAGCGAACGGATGCTGGAGACCCACTCCCCTTCGGTCATCACCGCCGGAGTGGTACGCGCCAGGTGGCCTACCCGCGCCCGGGCGGCCTTCTCATCGCCGTCCCCGCGCCCCGCCGCCGCCGTGAGCTCAACGAACGCCTCACTGCTGAATCCGCTGGGATCCTGGTACGGCACGTCGGTTCCCTGTGCGGCCAGTGCCTCCCCGGCGTCGTCGAGCTGTGCCTTCAGGACCTGCTGCAGGAGGCCGGAGCGCAGCGCAGCGCCCACCATCGACCCAGCGGAGGTCCCCACCACCAGATCCGCCGCATTGAGGTCAATGCCCTCCTCCATCAGCGCCGCCAGCACGCCCATCTCCCATGCGATCCCGGCTACTCCCCCGCCGCCGAGGACAACTGCACGTGTCTGGCTCATGCTGCGCACTCCGTTCGTTTACGGCCCAATGCCCGGGAGTCTAGACCCGCCGGCCCTCTCGGGGCAGCCGCGCAGTGTGTTTCTGCCATGCCCGCCACCGGTATTGAATAGAGTCATGGCATTACGCGTTCTGATGGTCGGCCGCAAGCACGAGGACTGGGTGGTTGACGGGATCCGCCGCTACGAAAAGCGGCTCAAGAAGCCCTTCGACCTGTCCTGGGTTTCAATTCCGCACTCCGCCCGGGAAAACGACGCCGCACGCAGGGAGGAGTCGGAGCGGCTGCTCGCCAAGCTCGGCAGCGACTACGTGATCCTGCTTGATGAGCGCGGCAAGGCCATCACCTCGCCGCAGCTGGCCCGGACGCTGCAGAAGCCGCTCGATAATTCGCGCAACGTCACGCTGATCATCGGCGGCGCGTACGGCGTGGACCAGAGTGTGCACGACCGCGCGGACTTCGTCTGGTCTCTTTCTCCGCTGGTGTTCCCGCACCAGCTGGTCCGGCTCATTCTGGCGGAGCAGGTCTACCGTGCCCAGGAGATCGCAGCGGGCCGCCCATACCACCACGAATAGTGTCCCGTCCGTAACAATTCGGTGTGCTTATGTGCCGCACCGCGGTGCGGTTTGACCACGTTCCGCCGCGGGTTCAGGGTAAGTCCATGAGAACCAAAGTTTCCACTTCCCCGTCCTTCCTCTGTGCCGGGCTGCTCGCAGCCGGGCTTGTGCTGACGGGCTGCGGCGGCGGCAACGATGCAGAAGGGTCCCCGTCTCCGGTGTCCCCCACCACTTCTGCCAGCGCCACGGCGACTGCTTCGCCGAGCGCGGACCCTTCCACCAGTGCCACGGCCGAACCGGAAACCTCTGCCCCTTCCCCTGATGAGGGCACGGTTCCCTGCACAGCGGACAAACTCTCCGCCACGATCGAAGACACCCCCGGCGGCGGCGCTGCCGGCAGCGTCTACCGGGACCTGGTGCTCACAAATACCTCTGCCGAACCGTGCACCACTTTCGGATACCCCGGTGTCTCCTACCTTGGACAATCCGGAACGCAGGTCGGCGCTCCGGCTACCCGTTCCGGCGGAACGGATACCGTCACTGTGATCCTGGAGCCGGGGCAGTCCGCTGTTGCTTCACTGCGTGAAACCCGCCCGGAGAACTACGGCGAGCGATGCAGCATGGTGCCGGTTTCCGGGCTTCGTATCTTCCCCCCGGACGACACCGCCTACCTCAATATCGCCCGGGCCGGATACGGCTGCAGCAGCGAGGAAGCCGAGCTTTTGCAGGTCGGTCCACTGGCTGGCCCGCGCTAGCGCAGGAATCTTCCGACAGCCAAAACCGGCCGCTGGCAAATTGGCCGTCCCGTTCTCCAGTTGACATACTGATGGGCACTTGTGGCCTGCGACACCGCTTTTTCAGCTGTGCGCAGTCCGTCCTGACCCTGACCAACGTGATACGCAACTGACCGGAACGGCTACATGACTGACGAAACGTACAAGCTGATTGCCCTGATCATTTACATGGCTGCCATGCTGGGCATCGGGTGGTGGGCCTACCGCCGCACCTCAAACCTGGATGACTACATGCTGGCCGGACGGGGCCTGAAGCCAGGTGTCGCAGCACTCAGCGCAGGTGCCTCAGACATGTCCGGGTGGCTACTGATGGGCCTGCCCGGTGCCATCTACCTCTCCGGACTCACTGAGGCCTGGATCGCCGTCGGGCTGACCGTCGGTGCGTGGCTGAACTGGAAGTTCGTGGCTCCGAGGCTGCGCTCCTACACACTGGTAGCCAACAACTCGATCACCGTGCCGAGCTTCCTGGAAAACCGCCTCAAGGACCGCAGCCGGATGCTGCGCGTGGTTTCCGGCATCATCATCCTGGTCTTCTTCACCTTCTACGTTTCCTCCGGCATGGTGGCCGGCGGCGTCTTCTTTGAGAGCTCCTTCGGGTCCAGCTACACCACCGGCATGCTGATCGTGGGCGGGGTGACCATCGCGTACACCCTCTTTGGCGGGTTCCTGGGCGCCAGCTACACGGACGTGGTGCAGGGCCTGATGATGCTGCTGGCCCTCATCGCCGTCCCGCTGGTGGGCATCTTCCTGGTGGGCGGGCCGTCCGGCATGGCCGAGTCCCTGCGCGAAATCGATCCGGCCATGCTCAACCCGGTTGCCGGTACGACGGCGCTGGCCGTGATCTCGGCCCTCGCCTGGGGCCTTGGCTACTTCGGGCAGCCCCACATCATTGTCCGCTTTATGGCTCTGCGCTCCCCCGCCGACGCCGTTGCCGGCCGCCGCATTGGCGTGGGCTGGATGCTGCTGAGCGTGATCGGCGCCGTGTTCACGGCCCTGGTAGGCGCGGCTTATTTCCAGCAGAATGACCTGACGCTCAGCGATCCCGAGGCCGTGTTCCTGAGCATGGCGCAGGCCCTGTTCCACCCGCTGGTTGCCGGGTTTGTGCTGGCCGCCGTCCTGGCCGCGATCATGAGCACCATTTCCTCCCAGCTGATCGTCACGTCCTCCGCCCTGGTGGAGGACCTGTACAAGATCGTGGTCAAGAAGGACGCGTCCCAGCGGATGCTGGTGATGCTCGGCCGCGGTGCCGTGCTGGTTGTCTCCGTGGTCTCCATTCTCCTGGCGCTGGACCGCAGCAACTCGATCCTCGACCTGGTGGGCTTCGCCTGGGCAGGCTTCGGAGCTGCCTTCGGTCCCACCATCCTGCTGTGCCTGTTCTGGCGCCGCCTTACCACGGCCGGTGCCCTGACCGGCATGGCCGCCGGGGCAGTCACCGCGTTCGCATGGGGCAGCTCTGAGCTCTCCGCCACCCTGTACGAGATCATCCCCGGCTTCGCGGTGAACCTGCTCCTCGCCGTCGTTGTCAGCCTGCTCACCCGGGCTCCGGCAGGGCTGGACAGCGACTTCGACGACGCGCGGGATCTCGCCCGGCGCGGTGCCGAGGAACCGGAAACTGCTCCGGCCCGCTAGCAGACCCTAAGCAGGCCCCAGCGGGTCAGCCTGAGTCACTGAACTGCCGCGGCCCTGCGCCGTGCCAGGGCGAGCGGTGCTACGGCAGGGCGGATACCTCGACTGAACGAAGCACTTCCTCAGCTATGCACCGGGCCAACGGTAGTCGCGCGCAGGATCACGCGTGTGGACAACGGCACCGGTTCTGCCGGCTTCCCGGACATGACCCGGGAAATCAGCTGCTCCACGGCCTGCGCGGCAACGAGCTCCGGATCCAGGTCAATGGCGGTGATGGCCGGCGAGGAGGAGCGGGTCTGCTCCGAGTCGGCACCGGCCACCAGCTGGACCTGCCCGGGCACGTCGATCCCGTGGTCCGTGAATTCGTCCAGGATGCCGCGGGCATGCCGGCCGGTCAGACAGTAGACCGCGTCCGGCAGTTCGCCGCCTTCGAGCAGCTCCCGTGCAGCGGAGCGGCCGCCGTCCATCCCTTCCGCTTCCGGCCGCGCCACAACCCGCGGCTGTCCGCCGTGCTCCCGGGTCCACTGGAGGTAGGCGGCTGTGGAGTCCAGGTTCCAGGAGTTCCGGTCACAGCCGGTCACCAGGGCGATCCGTTCCGCACCGCGGTCCCGGAGCAGGCGCAGGATCCGGACGGCGTCGTCCTCGTCCCGGGAGCCGACCCAGTTCGTAAAGGCGGGACGGTCCGGAACCCGACCAATGGTGATGAATGGCAGGGATGCTTCCTGAAGCAGGTCCAGGACCGGGTCCGCTTCCAGCGGGTCGGCAATGATATAGCCGTCCAGGGTCAAAGCCAGCGGCGGGCGCGGGAGCTTGGAGAGGTCCCGCACCAGCATCACGCTCAGGTTCCGTTCAAGGCATTCCACCGCCACGGCGCCGGTCAGCCGGGTGAAATAGTCGACGCCGGAGGGCCGGTAGGTGCCCAGCGTGTCCAGCGGACGCAGCATCAGCCCGATCACGCCCAGCGGTCCGCTGCGCATGCCGCGGGCCAGCGGATCGGGCTGATAGCCAAGCCGGTCCGCCGTCTCAATGATCCGCTGCCGGGTGGCAGCAGACAGCGTCCCTTTTCCGTTAAGGGCATGCGATACAGCGGTGATCGAGACATCCGCGGCGCGGGCTACGTCACGGATCGTGGTTTTTGACTGCAATATTTCTCCGTTCATTCAGCTCCGGGTAACGGTTGCGTAACGGTAGGGGCAGATCGGTATATAAAACGTTTTATACACCTATATCTGGAAAGGAGCGGGCACGAATCGCCCGGCTAGGTCCTCTTTTTGGAAGGGTGCGTATGAAAAAGGCTGTACTCCCCACAGCGCTGGCACTGTCAGCCCTGTTGGCCATGACGTCCTGCAGCAGCGGTTCGGGCAGCGGTGAATCCGCAGCAGACGGCCAGGACCGCCTGGCGGAACTTGCCGTAACCACCGACGCAGCAACCGGCGAGCTGGAATCAGCGAGCTGGAACCTGCCCTTCGGCGAACCGGCGTCCCTGGATCCCATCCTGGCGTTCAACTACCCGGAGAACACGGTGGTCGCGAACATCTGCGAAGGCCTGATGATGATCCAGCCGGACTTCACCGTGACCCCTAACCTGGCCGAGTCCTTCGAAACCGAAGACGGCCAGACCTACGTCTACAAGCTGCGCGAAGGCGTGACGTTCTGGGACGGCAGTCCCATGACCGCACAGGATGTGGCCTACAGCCTGAACCGGCACCTGGACCCTGCAGAGGGCAGCTACTGGGCCTCCGATGCCGTCAGCGGCAACGTCGAATCAATCGAAGCGACCTCAGAATCGGAAGTCACCGTCACGCTCAAGAACCCTGACTGGACCTACAACTCCTACATGGCCACTCCCATGGGGGTGGTTGTCAGTGAAGAGCACCGCAAGGCTGCCGGCGAGTCCTACGGCACCCCGCAGGGCGGCGTAATGTGCACCGGCCCGTTCTCCGTCGAGGAATGGCAGAGCGGCCAGAGCATCACGCTGGCCAAGAACGAGTCCTACTGGAACACGGAGCGCACCCCCAAGGTGGAAAGCCTGGAAATCCAGTTCATCGTGGACCCGGCCGCCATCACCAACGCCCTGGTTTCCGGCGCGATCGACGGCTCCTACGACGTTCCGCTGAGCGCCGTGTCCCAGCTCGAAGCAGCTGACAACGGCGAACTGATCCTGGGCAAGTCCCTGCAGATGCTTGCCATCATCGCTACCGGCGACGGCCCCCTGGCGGACCCGGCGGTCCGCAAGGCGCTCTGGACTGCCACTGACCAGGAAGCACTGGCCGCCACCGTCTATGAAGGCACCGCCCGCCCCTCGGTCTCAGTGGTTCCCGACGGCGGATGGTCCTTCGCCGACGACGTCTTCTCAGCTGCCCGCGCCGAACTGCCCTCTGCCGAAGCCGACATCGAGAAGGCCAAGGAGATCCTGGCCGACGCCACGGCAGACCTGTCGGAGACGATCACCATCGTCTACCCCACTGAGCGGTCCTTCTACGCAGACATGATCTCCGAGCTCAGCCGCGCCGGCAAGGAAATCGGCCTGGACGTACAGCCCGCAGGCGTTCCGAGCGCCCAGTTCGGCGCCTTCTTCTCCGACCCGGAGGCCCGCGCCGGCCACGGTGCTTTTGTGACCACCAACTACATGGACGTTCCGGACCCGCTGGTCTTTATGCGCACCATCGTGCAGGACGGCGGCTCGCAGAACTTCTCCGGCTACTCCAACCCGGAAATCGAAGAGCTGATCACCAAGGCCGAAGCCACCTCCTCGGAGACCGAGCGTGCTGAGCTGACCGCCGAGATCGAGGCCCTGGCCATGGCAGACATGCCGTGGCTGCCGATCCTCGACCCGTCCGTGCGGCTGTTCATGAGCGACCGCGTCACCGGCGTTCCGGCGTCGTTCGCCTACCTGTACTACCCGTGGGCAGCTGACCTCGGCGCGGCAGGATAAGCAGGCACCATGAAATACATCGCCAAACGGCTTCTTGCCTTGGCCGGCATCCTGCTGGCTTCGAGCTTCGCAGTCTTTGGCGGCCTGTACCTTGCACCAGGAAGCCCCGAACAGTTCCTGGTGCAGGGACGGACCGTCAGTGCCGAAGTGCTCGCATCCATCCGCGAGCAGTACAACCTCGACGATCCGTTCCTCACGCGGTACGTGTCCTGGGTGGGCAACGCCCTGCAGGGTGATTTCGGACAGTCGCTGGCCAACCGGCAGGAAGTTGCCGACCTGCTGGCCAGCCGGCTGCCCACCACCCTGTGGCTCACCGGCCTGGCCGCGGTCCTGATCATCGTCCTGGGCGTAGGCCTGGGTACGGTGGCCGGGCTGCGGCCGGGCGCCCTGGACAACACCATCCTGTTCGCCTCCAACCTCGGCTTCGCCGTTCCGACCTTCTTCGCGGGGCTGCTGCTGATGAGCCTGTTCAGCGTGCAGCTGGGCTGGTTCCCGGTCTTCGGTTCCGGCAGCGGAGAAGGCCTAGCGTCCCGGCTGACCCACCTCACCCTCCCGGCGCTGGCTCTGGCACTGCCGTCCATCGCCGTCGTCGCCCGAATCACCCGCACCGCGGTGCGGGAGGAACGCGCATCCGAGCACGCGCAGACCGCCCGCTCCCGCGGCGTTCCCGAGCGCATACTGATTCCGCGCCATGTCATCCGCAACGCCCTGCTGCCGGTCACCACCGTGTCCGGTGTGCATATTGCGGGCCTGCTGGCCGGCGCGTTCGTGGTTGAATCCGTCTTCACACTCGACGGCATCGGTGCACTGCTGGTGACCTCCATCCAGCAGAAGGACTTTGCCGTGGTGCAGGCCGTCGCCCTGATCATGGTGGTGGCGTTCGGCGTCATCAACCTCCTGGTCGATCTGCTGTACGCCGTCATTGATCCCCGCGTCCGGGTGGGAGGGGCAGCATGAGCGCCCCCGCACTGAATCCCCGCAAGGCACGACGGCGGCGCACCGGCGGCGTGTTCAGCGGTCCGCTGGCAAAGATCTGCCTCGGCTGGCTGGCCTTCGTGCTGCTGCTCGCCGTCCTCGGTCCGGTTATCAGTCCGTTCGATGCCACTGAAGGCAACATCACCAGCCGCTACCTCTCCCCCGGCGCCGAGCACTGGCTAGGCACCGACCAGGCCGGACGGGACCTGTTCACCCGCCTGGCGGTGGGCGCCCGGTCCACCATCCTGGCCGCGCTGGCCGTGGCCGGACTGACGGTGCTGATCGGCGGCACCCTGGCACTGGTTGCCGTCTGGTTCGGCGGGCGGGTAGACGGCGCAATCACGCGCTTCCTGGACTTCCTCTTCGCCTTTCCCAACCTGCTGCTCGCCGTGCTGGCCGTGGCCGTGTTCGGGGCCGGGGTGGAAACGGCTGTGGTTGCCCTGGCCATCGGGTTTTCGCCCTACACCGCCCGAGTGATCCGCTCCGTGGCCCTGCGCGAACGGAACCTGCCCTATGTGAAATCCGCCGAGCTGCAGGGCATCTCCGGGCTGGTCATCACCTTCCGGCACCTGCTGCCGAACGTGAAGCAGCAGATCCTGACCGGCGCGAGCATCAACTTCGGCTACGCGATGATCGACCTGGCGGCACTGTCCTACCTTGGTTTCGGCGTCCAGCCGCCGGATGCCGACTGGGGCCTGATGATCTCCTCCGGCCAGGCCTCGCTGCTCGCCGGCTATCCGCAGGAGAGCATCTATGCAGGCACCTGTATTGTCCTGACCGTCGCTGCCCTGGGTTACCTGGGCGAGCAGCTCGGCGGCCGCCGCGCCGCAGGGAGGGCATAATGCTCACACTCGAAAACGTTGGCCTGGCCATCGGGTCCGGCCCGGACGCCAAGACCCTGCTGGAGGACATTAACCTGCAGGTCGGCCCCGGAGAGTCGCTGGGCCTGGTGGGTGAATCCGGGTCCGGCAAGTCCATGACCCTGCGCAGTATCCTGCGCACCCTGCCCGAGGGCAGCACGTCCAGCGGAACCGTCCGTTACCGGGACAAGGACGTCACCTCCATGTCCCGCGAGGAGCTCCGGCGCTTCCGGGCAGCCGAGGTTTCAATGATTTCGCAGAACCCCATGGCGGCGCTGAACCCGGTCCTGCGGGTGGAGCGGTTCCTCATCGAAGGCATCCTGGCTGCGAAACCGCGGGTTTCCACGGCGGAAGCTCGGAAAACCGCGCTCACACTGCTCGCCGACGTCGGAATCCACGACCCGGAGCGCTGCCTGCGCTCCTACCCGCACCAGCTCTCCGGCGGCATGCTCCAGCGCGTGGTCATTGCCGGTTCCGTGGCGCGGGGCAGCTCCCTGCTGCTCGCGGATGAACCCACGACGGCGCTGGACGTCACCACCCAGTCCGACGTCGTCGCGATCCTCAACGAGGCCCGCGCCGACGCCGGAATGGCGATGATCTTCGTGACCCATGACCTCGACCTCGCAGCGGCTGCCTGCCAGCAAATCGCGGTGATGAAGAAAGGACGCATTGTGGAAGCCGGTCCGGCCCAGTCCGTGCTGGGGTCCCCGCAGCATGAGTACACGCAGATGCTGGTCGCCTCCAAGCCCAGCCTCACCCGCCGCGCCTCAGCGCCTGCCCATGGGAAGGACGCCTAATGAGCACCATGGTCACGGCCGACAAACTGAACCGGACCTTCACCACCGGATCCGGACGCTCGAAGCGCTCCGTCCAGGCCGTGAAGGACGTCAGCTTCAGCATTGAACGCGGCACCTGCCTCGCCGTCGTTGGCGAATCCGGCTCCGGGAAGACCACGGTGGCACGCATGCTCGTGGGCTTGGAGTCCGCGGACAGCGGCACCATCACCGTGGATGGCAGGGAGGTCACGGCCGGCTCCGGGCGGCGGATCCGGCGGCAGCGGTCAAAGGACATCCAGATGGTGTTCCAGGACCCGCAGGGCAGCCTGAACCGGCGGCTGCCCGTTTCCACTGCGGTCACCGAAATCCTGCAGGCCCACACCACCCTCGACGCCGCTGCCCGGCGCGGGCGGTGCCTGGAACTCTTTGCGGAAGTGGGGCTGGAAGCCGGGCACGCGTCGTCGTACCCTGACCAGCTCTCCGGCGGGCAGAAGCAGCGTGTGGCGATTGCCCGCGCGCTGGCCGCGGAACCGTCCGTCATTGTCCTGGATGAGGCTGTCTCCGCACTGGACGTCACCGTCCAGGCCCAGATCCTGGCCCTGCTGGAACGGCTGCGGGCCGAGAAGCAGCTGACCTATCTGTTCATCACCCATGATCTGGCAGTGGCGCGGCAGGTCGCAGACACGGTCATGGTCATGCAGCTGGGCTCCGTCGTCGAACACGGAACCGCCGATGGGGTGCTTGATGCACCCCGGCACCCCTACACCCGCCAACTGATGGAAAGCGCGCCCCGGCCCGGGTGGGTCCCGCGGCGCCGCGACACAACCGGAGCTGTTTCATGAGCGGATTTCCGCACCCTTCCCCTGCCCTGATGACCATTGCCGCGGAAAGCGCCCGCGAGCGCGGCGTCCAGCGGGGGCAGGCCTCGAGTGTTGCCCTGGCCTCTGCCTGGGAGGTGTATGCGGACCTGTTCACGGCCGGCGGCATCGGCGCTGAACGGGTTGAACGCGAGGCGCTCGCCTCGCTGGCGGCGGTGCAGGGCTGGCTCCCGGATCTGGCGGCCGAGATTCACGGCACGGCTGCCGGTGCCGGGCTGCCGGTCTGGCAGATTGCTGCGCTCAACGCCCGCACTGAAATCCTGTCGCTCGCCAAAAGCCAGCTGCCCGGGGAGTGTTCGACCGTTATCAGTACAATTCCCGGGCGCGTCTTTTCCGCCCAGACCTGGGACTGGCACGAGGAGCTGGCCGGTGCCTGGCATCTGCAGTCCGTGACCCATCCGGGCGGCCGGTTCGTCGGGATGACCGAATACGGAATCCTGGGCAAGATCGGCGTCAACAGTTTTGGCGTGGGGGTCCACCTGAACGTTCTGGGTCACCGTGAGGACGCGCCGGGTGCCGTTCCCGTCCATGTGGCCGCGGCAGCGGTGCTGTATTTCGCCCGGACCCTGGAGGAAGCCGTGGACCTGCTCACCGCAGCACCGGTGACGACCTCCAGCTGCATTTCGGTGGTGACCCCGCAGGGTGCCCGGATGGTGGAACTCAGCCCTGCCGGCGCACAGGTGCTCGGCGGCTCCGGGAACTACCTGCTGCACACCAACCATTTCCTTTCCCCGGTGCCCGCTGCCGGAGAGCGGACGGAGCTCTATCAGCCGGATTCGGACCAGCGGATGAAGCTGCTGCAGCGGAGGAGCAGCGGGCATTTTGACCCGGTGACGACCGCCGACCTGGTGCCGTACCTGTGTTCGCGTCCCGGAGACGGCGCGGACCTGTGCTGTGTTCCGGCAGCCGGCGCGCGGTTGGGTGACCGCTGGCGCACGCTGGCAACCGCCCTGATTGATCCGCACTCGGCTCACCTGCGGGTTTCTCCCGGTGCGCCCACGGAGGCGGACTCCCACACCTGGCAGGTGCTTTCGGCTGTGTCCTAACGGGCGCGCTTTTAGCCGGGAGCCGAACCCTCCGGTGACGGCCGCCCAATGTCAGTGCGGTGGTGAACAATGGGTGCATGACGTCGGCAGGTTCGGTGCTCCAGAAGTTCACCCCCGCCACCCGGGAATGGTTCACGGGTGCATTCACGGAGCCGACTGCTGCCCAGATCGGCGCCTGGGACGCCATCTCAGAGGGCTCGAACGCCCTGGTCATCGCGCCTACCGGGTCCGGTAAGACACTCGCGGCCTTCCTTTGGTCCCTGGACCGCTTTATTGCTGACGCTGCTGGCGCGGTTTCAAGGGCTGGCTCGCCATCCGCCCACGACGCAGCAACGGTGGCTGGCTCCGGTACGCCAGCCAAGCGCGGGCGGGCGCAGTCGTCCGCGAAGGTACCCAAGCGTAAGACCAAGGTCCTCTACATCTCCCCGCTGAAGGCACTGGGCGTGGACGTGGAGCGCAACCTGCGGGCTCCGCTGATCGGCATCACGCAGACGGCCAAACGGCTGGGGCTGCCGGCGCCGTCCATCACCGTGGGCGTAAGGTCCGGAGACACTGCGCAGAACGAACGCCGCGCGCTGCTGACGCGGCCGCCGGACATCCTGATCACCACCCCGGAGTCCCTGTTCCTGATGCTTACATCGCAGGCCCGGGAGACACTTTCCGAAGTGGACACGGTGATTGTGGACGAGGTCCACGCCGTGGCCGGCACCAAGCGCGGCGCCCATCTTGCCGTCTCCCTGGCACGGCTGGACGCCATGCTGGAGAAGCCGGTGCAGCGCATCGGCCTCTCCGCCACGGTTGAACCGCAGGAGACGGTGGCACGGTTCCTGGGCGGCAACGCTCCCGTGCGGATTGTCTCGCCCGAGTCGCGGAAGAACTGGAACCTGACCGTCACCGTTCCTGTGGAGGACATGACGGACCTCGGGCAGGCTCCCGCCGAGGACACTGTGGAGGGCGGGTTTGCTCCGCAGGCCAGTATCTGGCCGCACGTGGAGGAGAAGATCGCGGACCTGATCGAGGCCAACCGCTCCACCATCGTCTTTGCCAACTCCCGGCGCCTTGCTGAACGGCTCACTGCCCGGCTGAATGAGATCCACGCCTACCGGCTCGAAGCGGCGCAGGCCGCGGGGACCGCCACCGGGACGGACGGCGAACCTGTACCTGCCGTTCCCGCGGGCCGCGCGCCGGCACAGCTCATGGCGCAGGCAGGCATCTCCATCCGCGCCCGGCAGGAGGACACCGCCGACGACGACGCTCCGGTCCTGGCGCGCGCCCATCACGGGTCCGTATCCAAGGACCAGCGGGCCATGATCGAGGATGACCTGAAGTCCGGGCGGCTGCGCTGTGTAGTGGCGACGAGCTCGCTGGAACTGGGCATCGACATGGGCGCCGTAGACCTGGTGGTCCAGGTTGAATCCCCGCCGTCGGTGGCCAGCGGCCTGCAGCGCGTGGGACGTGCCGGCCACCAGGTTGGCGAGATCTCGCAGGGCGTGATGTTCCCGAAGCACCGCGGTGACCTGCTGAACTCCGCGGTAACGGTGGAACGGATGCTCGCCGGTCAGATCGAGCCGTTGTTCATTCCCGCGAACCCGCTGGACATCCTTGCGCAGCAGACCGTCGCTGCCGCCGCGCTGGGGAGCATCGATGTGGAGGAATGGTTCGACGTCGTGCGCAGTTCCGCGCCGTTCGCCGGGCTTCCCCGTTCCGCGTTTGATGCCACCCTGGATCTGCTTTCCGGACGCTATCCGTCCGACGAGTTCGCCGAGCTGCGGCCGCGCATCATCTGGGACCGGAACGAGAACACGATCACCGGACGTCCGGGGGCCCAGCGCCTGGCGGTGACTTCCGGCGGCACTATTCCGGACCGCGGCCTTTTCGGGGTGTACCTCGTGGGCGATTCGGAGGGGAAAAACAGCCGCCGGGTCGGTGAACTCGACGAGGAGATGGTCTACGAGTCCCGGGTTGGGGACATCTTCGCCCTGGGCGCCACCAGCTGGCGGATTGAGGACATCACCCACGACCGGGTCCTGGTCTCCCCTGCGTTCGGACAGCCGGGAAAACTGCCGTTCTGGCGCGGAGATTCGCAGGGCCGCCCGGTTGAACTGGGCCGCGCGCTGGGCAGGTTTGTCCGCGAGATGGCGGGCACCGGCGAGGTGGAAGCGCGTGAGCGGCTCGCCGCCGTCGGGCTCGATGAGTGGGCGTCGGGGAACCTGCTGGCGTACCTGCGCGAACAGCAGCAGGCCACCGAGGTGGTGCCGAGCGACAGGACCCTGGTCATTGAGCGGTTCCACGATGAGCTGGGCGACTGGCGTGTAGTCCTCCACAGCCCGTTCGGCATGCCGGTCCACGCCCCATGGGCGCTGGCCGTGGGTGCCCGGTTGCAGCAGCGCTACGGCCTGGACGGTTCCGCCATGGCCTCCGACGACGGCATTGTGCTGCGGGTGCCGCTGATGGAGGATGAGCCGCCCGGTGCGGAACTGTTCCTGTTCGAGCCGGATGAACTCGAAGCCATCGTCACCGCTGAGGTGGGCGGATCGGCGCTGTTTGCCTCGCGTTTCCGGGAGTGTGCCGCCCGGGCGCTGCTGCTGCCGCGGCAGAACCCGGCCAAGCGGACCCCGCTGTGGCAGCAGCGCCAGCGATCCGCCCAGCTCCTGGATGTGGCCCGCAAGTTCCCCACGTTCCCAATCGTGCTCGAAACGGTGCGGGAATGCCTGCAGGACGTCTACGATCTTCCGGCGCTCAAGGACCTTGCCGCCGCCGTCGAGCGGCGCGAAATCCGGCTGGTGGAAACCACCACCCCGCAGCCTTCACCGTTCGCCCGGTCACTGCTCTTTGGCTACGTGGGTGCCTTTCTCTACGAGGGCGATTCCCCGCTGGCCGAGCGCCGTGCGGCGGCCCTGTCCCTGGATCCCACACTCCTGAACGAATTGCTGGGACGGGCCGAGCTGCGCGAGCTGCTGGACGCCAGGATCATCGCGCAGACCGAAGCTGAGCTGCAGCGTCTGGCTCCGGACCGGCGTGCCCGCGGGCTGGAAGGCGTCGCGGACCTGCTGCGCCTGCTGGGACCGCTGACTGCTGCCGAGGTGGCTGCGCGCTTGGAGCCGGTTACCCCTGAGCCTGCTGCACACAATCCCGAACCGGATTCTGAGGCCGGTTCCGATCCTCGTCCGAATACCCCAGAGCACGCGGCCGAGGCCGACGCGGAGCAGCTGCTGCGCGAACTGGTCCGGGCGAACCGTGCCCTGCAGGCTGGAATCGCCGGAACCCAGCGTTATGCCGCTATCGAGGACGCTGCCCGGCTGCGCGATGCTCTTGGCGTTCCGCTGCCCATGGGTGTTCCGCTGGCCTTCATCGAGCCGGTGCCCGATCCGCTCGGCGACTTGGTGGGACGCTATGCCCGCACCCACGGTCCCTTCACGGCGGCGGAAGCGGCCGCCCGGCTGGGGCTCGGCGTCGCCGTCGTCACCACAACCCTGCAGCGGCTGGCCGGTGAGGGCCGCGTTGCCGAGGGTGAGTTCCGGCCCACGGAGGCGCAGGTGCTGGATGCGGCGTCAGGCGTGGACCAGTTCCCTCCGGCGGTCATCACGATGCCGGGGGTTCCAGCCGGCTCGGAATGGTGCGACGCGGAGGTGCTGCGCCGGCTGCGGCGCCGCTCCCTGGCTGCTCTGCGCTCCGACGTCGAACCCGTGGATCCACCCACCTACGGGCGTTTCCTGCCGGTCTGGCAGAACGTGGGGTCCTCGCTGCGGGGGCTCGACGGCGTCGCGACCGTGATCGACCAGCTCTCCGGGGTGCCGATCCCGGCGTCCGCGTGGGAACCGCTGATCCTGGGGTCACGGGTGCGCGACTACGCACCTGCCATGCTCGACGAGCTCACCGCGACGGGCGAGGTGATCTGGTCCGGCACCGGTTCGCTGCCTGGAAATGACGGCTGGATTTCGCTGCATTTGGCGGAGAACGCGGCGCTGACTCTCAACCCCGAGGCCGGCTTTGTGCCCTCGGAGCTGCAGTCCCGGCTGCTGGATCTGCTCTCCGGTTCCGGTGCGTATTTCTTCCGGCAGCTCGCCGAAGCGGTAAACAGTGCGCCGCTGCAGGACGGCAGCCCGCTGCTTCCCGACTCGGAGATCATCACGGCCCTATGGGAGCTGGTTTGGGCCGGCAGGATCACTAATGACACGTTCACTCCCGTGCGGTCGCTGCTCGCCGGCGGGAAGACCGCGCACAAGCAGCGGGCTTCGACTCCGCGGGCGCGCACTGCCCGGCTGGGGCGGATGGGCCGCGGTTCGCTGAGCAGTTCCTCGCTGCGGCTTGCCGGTGGTCCCGGTGATGTTCCGGCGCGCGGTCCCCAGCCGCTGGTCGCCGGGCGCTGGAGCCTGCTGCCAGCGGTTGAAACGGACACCACCGTCCACGCCCATGCCACCGCCGAGCTGCTGATGGACCGGTACGGTGTGGTGACGCGTGGATCCGTGGCCAGCGAGGGTGTTCCCGGCGGGTTCGGCCTGCTCTATAAGGTGCTGGCCCGGCTCGAGGAGATGGGCCGCTGCCGGCGCGGCTACTTCATTGAGCAGCTGGGTGCGGCGCAGTTCGCGGTGCCGGCCACTGTTGACCGGCTGCGGTCCTTCTCCCGGGAGAGCCAGCTCGCCGTGCCCAAACCCGAGGCGGTGGCGCTGGCAGCAACGGATCCGGCGAACCCGTATGGTGCGGCCCTGCCGTGGCCGTCGTCCGACGGCGGACACCGGCCCGGGCGGAAGGCGGGGGCTTTAGTGGTGATGGTCGACGGCGAACTGGTGCTGTACGTGGAGCGCGGCGGCAAGACGCTGCTGACGTATACGGACGATGCGGAGATTCTGCTGCTTGCCGGTGCCGCGCTGGTGGGAATCATTCGCCGTGGTGCAGCCGAGAAGATGGCAGTGGAGAAGGCCAACGGCGTCGATGTGCTGGACACCCCCGTGGCTACTGCCCTGCTGGCTGCAGGGTTCTATTCAACGCCGAAGGGACTTCGCTACCGTGTCTGAGGCTGTTACCAGGATCCGCCCTGAATCGCACGTCGCTGCGGTGGCGGACGTCCGCGCCACGCCTCATCTCCCTACGGCGTCGAACCCTCTTTCCGCGCCTGACGTCCTCGCCGGCCAGATCGTAGAGGTGCACGGTGCCTGAGGGAGATACCGTCTGGCGTGCTGCCCGCGGGCTGAACACTGCGCTGGCCGGTGCCGAACTGACCCGGACCGATTTCCGGGTGCCTCGGTTTGCCACTACCGATCTAAGTGGACGAATGGTCGAAGAGGTGGTTTCCCGGGGCAAGCACCTGCTGATCCGGGTTGTTCCTGGGCCCGAAGATGAAGAGGGCTGGAGCATCCACTCCCACCTGAAGATGGAAGGGCTGTGGCACGTCTACGACCGCGGAGAGCGCTGGCGCCGTCCGGCTTTCAAGGCACGGGCCGTGCTGGAAACCGCGGAGAAACAGGCCGTGGGGTTCGAGCTCGGGATCCTGCGGGTATTCCCCCGCAGCGGCGAGGAGGAAGCGGTCGGCTACCTCGGCCCTGATCTGCTGGGTCCGGATTGGGATGCCGCGGAGGCGCTGCGCCGGATTGCATCCGTGCCGGAACGTCCGGTTGGGCTGGCGCTGCTCGACCAGCGGAATCTGGCAGGCATCGGCAATGTCTACCGGTGCGAATTGTGTTTTCTCGCTGGTGTCCATCCGCTCACTCCCGTGCAGGATGTGCCTAACCTGGAACGGCTTGTGGACCTGTCGAAGCGGTTGCTGGAGGCGAACAAGACCCGTTCCCGGCGCATCACTACCGGTCTGGCCGGACGGGACCCGCTCTGGGTCTATAACCGGGAGAAGCGTGGCTGCCTGCGCTGCGGAACCAAAGTGATTCAGGAGCTAGTAGGGGATAACGAACTGGAGCTGCGGGATCTGTACTACTGCCCGCATTGCCAGCCACCCGTGGGCTGACCCGGCATTAGTCCCTCCCACTGTTCCTCCACCAAGATCTGCCCGCGCTTTTCGCGAGCTGACCCGGCTGCGCTTGTCCCCTCCCACTGTTCCTCCCCAACATTCGATACGCGCACCAACCACAGACGTTCTCCACAATTGGCACGTCTTCGCTAAGGTCCCGCTCTCTCGGCCGTGACACTAGTCGCATGAGGCCAGACAGCAGCAGGGAACGGGACATCGGATCCGGCATCCCGCCTGCCCCTGGCACTGTTGCTTTTCTGGATACGTTCACCGTCGCCGAGACGGCAAACGATGCACCCTGCGTAGCCAAAGGACAGCCCAACGCCCAGACGGCCGCAGAGACAACCCCTGGGCCCGGCTTCAGAGGACGCCTGGAGCTCGCCCAAGCAGATTCGATTCCCGCAGCAGATACAGTGCCGGTCCTGAAGCAACTGGCAGCCCTTGTCTCCTGGGCTCAGGCTCAGCAGGCACTGATCATCCACCGGATAGAAACAGACCTACGGCGCGACGTCGAGGAGAACCTGGGTCCTGTTGAAGGTTCCCTGGCGCTTTCCGCAGCTGCCGCGGAGGTCGGCTCAGCCCTGAACCTGCCTCACATGAGTGCGCTGGCACTTGTCAGCGAGTCGAGCACGCTCTGCACTGTGAACCGTTCCACCCATGCCCGGCTCTCCCGTGGCTCCATTAGTTACCGACACGCTCAACGGATCATGGATGAAGTTCAGACAGTGCCGCCGCATGCGGCACCTAGGTTTGAGGACGAGCTGATCCAGCTGGCCGAAGGACGGACCTGCGCACAGTTCACAGTGAAAGCACGCCGGCTCCGTGAATCCCGCTGGCCTGAGACCATAACCGTCCGGCACCGGCAGGCGCTCGAACTGAGACGCGTAAGCCTGGACCCCAAACCGGACGGCATGACGGAACTTTGTGCTCTTGTAGCCGCAGAGAAAGGCCAGGCGATCTTCAATTCCCTGACTGCCTCCGCACGCGCTGCCCGTTCTGCCGGAGATCAACGGACGCTCGACCAGCTCCGAACAGACACGCTCACCTCCCTGCTCCTGAAGGTTCCATCATCGTCCGGCTCATCGCCCACAGGTTTGCCGAATTCCGCTGAACTGGCTGCTGCGGCTCCGGTCCCGCCTCCAGCCGAAGACCCCGGCGGAATCCAGACGGAGATCATGGTTCTCATTGATGCAGACACCCTCATTGGGGTGGACGACAAACCGGCAGAACTGAACGGTTACGGACCAATCGCCGCGGACGCTGCACGCAGGCTGGCATTCCAAGCGCTGCACTGGACTGGGATCATGAGAGACGACTCGTCCGGCGAGATCCTGGCCGTAGGACGACGGCGAAAGGTTCCTGCTGGTCTCAAACGCTGGTTGCAGGCACGGGACGGGACATGCCGGTTTCCAGGGTGCCGGGTCAGCACTTTCCGAACAGAAATCGATCACACCGTCCCCTGGGGCCAAGGCGGAGAGACGGAACACGGCAACCTGAGCAACCTCTGTCCGAAACATCACCGGCTCAAGACTCTTGGGCTGTGGGAAGCCCGCCAGCCCCAGCCTGGGAACCTGGAGTGGGTCTCGCCCCTGGGTCGTCGATACAGTACCGCGGCCCAACTGGAGTTCGGCATGGCGCAGGTGACAGCGGCCTCTGTGGCAAAGTCCGACGGCGCCCGCCAACGGAACAAACCGTCCCGGCCTCCTTCCGCAGGGGAGGACCCGCCGCCGTTTTAGAGCACCGTGAGCGGTGTGCACTCCCCTGTGGTCCCACTCCACCGCCCGCGCCCAAACACGGCTGCCTAACGGGAGCGGGCGCAGTTCGGCCGCCGTACGTATTACAGAACCAGCGGTGGTTCAACCCGATCATCACGGGCCCAGCGAGACGCTCGTCTTGGCCTCGTGCGGTCCCCCACAGCGTGCCGAACCGCCAACACGTTTCCAGCTGAGATCAACCTCGTGCTCTGCGAGAACTTCACCGCTCGCCGAAGACGCCCGGAGCTGGACGGTCTCGGGGGTCAGCATCGACGTCGCAACCCTCCAGCCCGTCCCGGTTTTCGCTACCGCTACGATATCGAGCTGCGGGCCAGCTTCCTCAGGCTCGTTGGCGCCGCCGGAATAGCAAGAACCGTCAAAGCAGACTTCCAGGCGCTCCACCGCTCCGGCACTGCCACCGGTTATTTCAACCTCCAGTTCATCAAACCAGCCGATGGCGGTGCAGGCGTTGGTGCACCCCGCGATTGGAAACAGCAGCGGCACCAATCCTGCCGCCAGGAGCCACTGGATCGAAGCGGTAGGCCTGCGCCCGCTCCCGCCGGTAGCCGCGCCGTGACGCTCAGTCGAGCCCCGGAACCCAGGCCTGCCCCATCCTCGTCCCCATCAGTCATGGACCAAAGGTAATCCACCGGTGCAGCCACGCTGCGGAACTGCAATCCGGACCGCCGGTACCCTTGAAGGGTGATGCAATCCCCTCTTCCGGTCCGCAACGGCGTGAATGCCACACGTCTGCGGCTGCCCGCCGAGGGCCCCTGGGGTACCGCCTTCGAGTACGTCCTTGAACGGTTCGGCCATGTGAACCCGCAAGGCATAGCCGATCGGTTTGACCGCGGCGAAGTGGTAGGGATCGGCGGTGTGCCGCTGGACCGGACAACTCCGCTGACCGAGCACACGTTCATCTGGTACTACCGTGAGCTGCCGCCGGAAGAGCGTTTGCCCGTGGAAATCAATATCCTTCACCAGGATGAAAACCTGCTGGTCGTGGACAAACCGCATTTCCTTCCAACCACACCGGGAGGAATGTACGTTGCCGAATCAGCTCTGGTGCGGCTGCGGGTCGCACTCGATATTCCGGACCTTATCCCGATGCACCGCTTGGACCGCATGACCGCAGGTGTGCTCCTGTTCTCAACGAACCCGGAAACCCGCGGAAAGTACCAGGTTCTCTTTGAAAAGCGCCGCATCGAAAAGGAATACGAGGCTGTAGCCCCGGTCCGCCCGGAGCTTGCCCTTCCTGCAGTCATCCGCAGCCGCATGATCAAATCCAGGACGTACCTGCTCGCCCAGGAAGTCCCCGGCGAACCGAATGCGGAAACACGGGTGGAGCTGCTCGAAGCAGCGGGTGGACTTGGACGCTACCGTCTGCTCCCGCACACAGGGAAGACCCACCAGCTCCGTGTGCACATGGCGTCGCTGGGAATCGGCATCCTCAATGACCCGTTCTATCCGGTCCTGCAGGAACAGGCACCGGACGACTACAGCAAGCCGCTGCAGTTGCTTGCCCGCTCGGTCGAGTTCACCGACCCGCTGACCAAAAAGCCTGTCCAGTACCGCAGCGAACTGTCCCTGGATGCCTTTCCCGTCCCGTCAATCACCCGCTGACCTGCAAATTCCCTCTTCCCGAGTCAGGCGCGTGCCGTTACGCTTTGGTGGATCCATCCCGGGTTAGGCGCCCGAAGGAACCCCTGAGGCAAAGGAAACAGGCATGCTTCCCTATCCCGCACAGCCCGCTGAGGCGGCCGAGGACGCGCAAACGACTGCATCAAAGCGCGAGGACGGCGAGCGCGGCAAGGGTGGGGCCGACAACGGCAGGCATGACGGTGGGAACAGCAACGGCGGCCGCATCAAGGGCGCGCGCGGCACAGCCACCACCAGTTCCCCAGCCTTTGTGCCTCCGCTCGCTCCATCACCCCCGCCGGGGACGCCTCCTACAGTGCACACCCGTTCGGAATCAGGCAGCAGCAATTCCACAAGTTCAACCGCCAGTGCCGAGCAGGAGACCACAGAGCTCGAGCCCGGATCCTTCGGCCGTATCCTGTCCGGCGAGGCAACCATGGATTCATCCGGGCGGGCCTATCGCCTCAGGAGATCCTTCAACCCGATGCGCAGTGCCCTACGACTGGTTCCCACGAGAGCCTCACGGGACGCTCAGGAGGAGGTGCTTCAAGAACGCCCGCATCTCGAAGGCACCTACACGTCAGAGCAGCATTCGACTGCCCAGCACGCAGAAACCCAGGGTCAAACAGGCGTTTATCCCCCGGAAGACGGACACCCGCACCAACACGACCTCTCACGTGCGGACGGAATCCGCCGCATCGCGGTCACCGTCTGCACGGCCGCTGCCCTTGCCACGGCATACGCCCTGACACGCACCGTTTCGGGATGGCCGCAAATCAACAACTCCCCCGGAAGCGTTCTTGACCCATCGATATCCTTGCTCGGTGCATACGCCTGGATCTGGCTGGCCTGGGTTCCCGTTCTGGCAGGCGCCGCCGGTTATGCCCTCTGGCAGTGGATTCCCGCCCAGCGAACCAACCCGAGACAGGCCTGGACCGGACCGATCAGCTCCGGATCCGCTGCGGTAGGCGCGATGTGGCTCTGGGCTGTGCACGCCGGGAACCCCGCTGCGGCCACCGGGATCGCTGCCCTTGGAATAGGAATCGGTCTGGCAGCCGTTCATCTGTCGAATACCTGGGCAGCTGGATCACGCGGTGAAACGGCTGCGGCAGACGTGCCTGCGTCCGTCCTCCTGGGCGTGTCCACCATTGCACTGCTCGCCGGGCTGGGCAGCTGGCTTACCGGGATGGACGCAGATGTAGCCGGATGGGGCGCAGAGGCATGGTCACTGATAGGCCTCGCTGCGACGGTCATCGGGATCACTACGGTCTCCATGACGGACCGGGGCCATCTCGCAGCGGCGCTTACCGTCGTCGCGGGCCTGACCGGAATCGGCTTCGCACGGATTCTCACAGGAGAGACCTCAGGGCCAGCCGCGGCCGGAGCCTTCATCGGGGGCTTCCTGATCCTGGTCTCCGCCGGATCCCGGCGCCACCAGGTGGATCATGCGCAGCGCCGTCGGGAGCGGGAACGGCTCAAAGCGGAAGCCAGCGCCCCCGCTGCCGGCGAAGCACCCGAAGTTGTTCGCACCTAGCTACCTGCTCCACCGCGTGCCGCATATTCATGGCGGCACGCCGTGCCTGGGAGTTTTCCACCCCATACTCATTGGCCGGAACCATAAACCTCAGCGTGATGCGCGGGACGCCGGAGATAATGTCCAGCTGGTTTGCTTCCACGTGGTGGCTGGCTTCCAGGGCCTCGACCGCAGCATCCATCACCGCCTTGGGCTGGTTGCCGGGCCGCAGGCCAAGAATGTTGAGCTGGACGCGAAAAGAAGGCATCCGTCCACCGTAACCCCGGCGGAGGATGCCTTCTCTCGGGCTAAGGCCTAGAGCGGCTCGTCGTCCGGGTTGAAGGATGAGAGCGGGTCGCCGCCGGCATGGGCAGGGTCATCGCTGCCGTCCTCAAGCGGGTCCACCGATGAGTCACCAAAATCGACGTCGCGTGCCGCTTCACCGATGGTGGGTTCTTCAGGCGGAATCTGCGAATCGCCCTCTTCGTAGCGCTCTTCTGCCGTTTCATCACGGAGCGTCTGGTCGGACTCGGCGCCGGGTTCACCGGCAAGCGGTTCTTCGTTAATCAGCGGATCTTCCTGCCAGTTGTCCGGATTGTCTTCTGCGGCGCCCGGGTAGGAGAGGTCTTCCGCGTCCGTGAGTTCATCTTCGTCCAGGAGTTCCTCACCGGATACGACGCTCAGCTCATCCGGCGTCACAACCTCCGCGAGGTCGTCGGCCAGGGCCGGGTTGTCGCTGTGGTCCGGGTTCTGTTCAGTCATCTGCAGCTCGCCTTCCGATCGCAACGTGTCCTTCCAATAGATACTAAGCCTACTGATATCCGATTGCACAAGCGGACCCCAGCCATACGCGCGCGCACATCGCGCGTCATTTTGCACCTGAAAGAAGGCTTTATCCCCATCGCGGCGAATTAAGACATAAAAGTTTGACGTAATGGCTCAAGTAAGGAGAGGCTAACCTCCGTTATCGTCTTGAGACCTTCCAGGGAGAACGCAGTGAGTACTTTGCAGAAGCCGGAGCTTGGCTCCGCAGACAAGGCAGGCGGGCACCCGGCAGACACGCTGATGACCGGTGCATCCACCGGGCACTACCTGTCCGAGAACCTGCTGGGCATGTCGGCCGTGACCCGCTCCATCGGCTCCGCCAGCCGGCCGTTCACGGGGCGGCATCCCCGGGACCTCGCCCCCGAGATTGACGCCGTGGACCTGGATCAGCCGCTGGGCACCACAACCGCGGCGCTGGAGGAACTCCACCCGCTGTACCTGCGGGACGCCGTCTACTTCCACAATCCCGCCTACGCCGCACATCTGAACTGCCCGGTATCCATTCCCGCCCTTGTCGGCGAAACCATTCTCAGTGCCGTGAACTCCTCCATGGACACCTGGGACCAGAGCGCCGGAGCCACACTGATAGAGCGGCGCCTGCTCCGCTGGACCGCAGACCGGCTGGGACTTGGCGCCGGGGCAAGCGGGGTCTTCACCAGCGGAGGCACCACCTCAAACCTCCAGGCGCTGCTCATCGCCCGCAACCGTGCGGTGGCTGAGCTCCGGCGGGACCCCGCCGCGCAGGAGGGCAGCGAACGGCTTCCGGAGCTTTTGGGACGGCTGCGCATCTTCGCCTCCGAAGTCAGCCACTTCAGCATCCGCAAGTCCGCGGCACTGCTGGGTCTGGGAGAAGACGCAGTCCGACTGGTTGAGTGCGACGCAGACCGGAGACTTCGGTCCCAGGCGCTGCGGAACGCTCTGGCTGAGTCCCGCAGCCGCGGGGAGGTTCCAATGGCCATTGTGGCCACCGCGGGGACGACGGACTTTGGCAGCATCGACCCGCTGCTGGAATGCGCGGCACTGAGCTCCGAGTTCGGTTCCTGGCTTCACGTGGACGCCGCGTACGGCGGCGGTCTTCTCACTTCCCACAAGTACCGGCGCCGGCTCGACGGAATCGGCGCGGCCGATTCCGTCACCGTCGACTATCACAAGACGTTCTTCCAGCCGGTCTCCTCCAGTGCCGTCCTGGTGCGCGACGCCGCCGAACTGCGCCACATCCTTCACTACTCGGACTACCTTAATCCGAAGGACGCGGCAGACCCCGAGGTCCCGAACCAGGTGGATCACAGCATCCAGACCACCCGTCGGTTTGACGCCCTCAAGCTGTGGCTCACGCTGCGTGTCACCGGAGCCGATGGCATAGGCGCCATGCTCGACGCCGTCATTGACCTCGCGGAGGAGACCGCCCGCCTGCTCGAGGCCGATCCGGACTTCGAACTCGCCGCCCGCGTCCAGCTGAGCACCGTCGTATTCCGGTTCCGGCCCCGGGGACTGGAGGGGGAGGCCTGCGATGCGCTGAACCGCTGGATCCGTTCAACCCTTTCCGCTTCGGGTGAGGCCGTCATCGCCGCCACCACCGTGGACGGACGGAACTTCCTGAAGTTCACGCTGTTGAACCCCACCGCAAAGCTGGCAGACATCGAACGGATCCTGGATCTAATCCGCATGCACGCCGCCGACTGGCTGTCTGGCACGGCGGACGGCGCCGGAGCCTGCGCCCGGGCAGGAGCAGCAGCATGAGCCGCCGCCCACAGCACCAGCCGGAGCCCGGCAACGGCACCAGCAGGGGCGCCGACCCGGGCCTGACCGAAACCACCGCCGGCCTGGCCGTCCACGATGTTATCGGCATCGGCGTCGGGCCCTTCAACCTTGGCCTGGCGGCGCTTACTGAACCCATCACCGAGCTGGGCGCGGTGTTCTTCGATGCCCGGCCCGGCTTCGACTGGCACCCGGGAATGATGCTCGAGACCGCGCACCTGCAGGTACCGTTTATGGCGGATCTGGTATCGCTGGCGGACCCCACGTCCCGTTACTCGTTCCTGAACTTCCTCAAGGCCACGGGCAGGCTGTACCGGTTCTACATCCGCGAAGACTTCTACCCGCTGCGCGCCGAATTCAACGCCTACTGCCAGTGGGTGGCGGAACAGCTGCCCAGCGTCCGGTTCGGCCACGAGGTCACGGACGTCCGCTATGAACAGACCGAGCACGGCGGCAGCAGATATCTCGTGCACACAAGGCACGACGGCGGCACTCAGGTTCACGCTGCCCGCCGGCTGGTACTGGGCACCGGCACCCAGCCCGAAATCCCGCCGTCGTGCACCGGAATCCTGGTCGGCGGAGGGACCGCCGTCCACATCAGCGACTATCTGGATTCCAAAGCCACCCTCCAGGCGCAACGGAGCATCACCGTGGTCGGGAGCGGGCAGAGCGCTGCCGAAGTCTTCCTCGACCTGCTTCAGGACTGCGGTCCGGGCAGCTACGAGCTCAACTGGGTGACACGCTCAGGCCGCTTCTTCCCGCTGGAATACACTAAGCTCACCCTGGAAATGACCTCCCCGGACTACGTGGATTACTTCCATGCACTGCCCGCCGGAACGCGTGACCGGCTCATCGGGTCACAGAAAAACCTGTACAAGGGCATCGACGCCGCGCTGATCAACGAAATCTATGACGCCCTGTACGCGCGCAGCCTTTCCGGGCCTCTGCCGGTCCGGCTGCTCACCGGAACGGAAGTCACCGGCAGCAGCTACGACCGCGCCGCCGGACTGCACCGACTGGAACTGCACCATCCGGAACAAGGAACCAGCGGCGAACTGGCGACCAGCGCCGTGGTGCTGGCCACCGGGTATTCCTACCGCGAACCCGGTTTCCTGCAGGGCATCGGCGACCGCATTCGGCGGGATAGCCGCGGCCGGCTCGATGTGGACCGCAGCTACGGCATCGGCGTGGAACCCGGGGAAATCTTCGTACAGAATGCCGAACTGCACACCCACGGCCACACCTCCCCCGACCTGGGAATGGCTGCTTACCGGAACTCGACCATCCTGCGGGAAATCCTCGGCTGGGAGTACT
>JBELZL010000042.1:0-24921 GCA_040274025.1 Arthrobacter sp.
ACGGTGCGTTCGACGGCGGCAATCAGGTAGTTGCGCAGGGTGCGCAGGCGCGCACCTTCTTCGGCGAGGTTCTCGGTGGCTTCGCGTGCTGCGGCGGCAAACGCGGCGATGCCGGGCTTGTCCAGGGTGCCGGAGCGGATATCGCGCTCCTGTCCCCCGCCGTGGAGCACCGGAGTGAGTTTTACGGCGCGTCCGACCACCAGGGCTCCAACGCCCACCGGTCCGCCGATCTTGTGTCCGCTCACGGCCATGGTGTCCAGGCCGGATTCGCGGAAGCTCACGGGTACGGCACCAAAGGCCTGCACGGCATCGGAATGAACGGGAACCCCGTAGGAGTGCGCCAGTTCCACCAGCGCCGGGATGTCCTGGAGGGTGCCTACCTCATTGTTCGCCCACATCAGCGTGACCAGGGCTGTTTCGGCACCGTGTTCGTCCAGTTCGCGGCGCACCGCGTCGAGGCTGAGCACGCCGTCGGAATCCACCGGCAGCCAGGAGACTTCGGCGCCCTCGTGCTTCTGAAGCCACTCCACGGTGTCCAGCACGGCGTGGTGTTCGATTGGTGAGCACAGGATGCGGGTGCGGCGCGGATCAGCGTCCCGCCGGGACCAGTACAGTCCCTTGACCGCCAGGTTGTCCGCCTCGGTTCCCCCGGAGGTGAAGATGACCTCGGACGAGTGGCAGTCAAGCGCAGCTGCGAGGGCCTCGCGGGAATCTTCCACCACCATCCGGGCACGTCTGCCGGAGCCGTGCAGCGAGGATGGGTTGCCGCTGCGGCTCAGTTCGGAGGTGAGTGCGGCGAGGGCCGAAGCCGAAATCGGCGTGGTCGCCGCGTGGTCGAGGTACACGGGCACCAGACAATTCTAGCGCCCGGTCCCCGGGCTCCGGTCCGCTTCCGGACGGGCAATGGGATTCGGCGGCGCCGGGGCACGCCGCCGCGCCCGGACAGGCGCGCCGCTGCGCGGATCCCAGCGGCTAGAATTGGGGCTCCACCGGGAGCGAACAGGGACCCAGACGGTGAACTAATCCGGGCCCTGCTGCGTTATACCGGTGCCTGTGCCGGTTAATGCAGGCGCAAGTGTTCGTCCGTGCCGCCGCCTGAGCAGCGCCGCGGTGCTACCGAAAGGACCAGCAGTGACTCCCCCAGCCCAATCGCTTTATGAGGTACTGGGGCTCACGCCGTCGGCCACCGTTGACGAGATCAAGGCCGCCTACCGGCGCGCTGCACGACGGACCCATCCCGACCACGGGGGCAGCAGCGAGCACTTCCACCTAATCTCCGAGGCCTACCAGGTCCTCTCCGACCCCGAGCAGCGGAGTGCCTACGACCGCAGGCTGGGCCGTTCCGGTGCCGCCGGCCCGGTGGCCGGAGCATCCCCCGCACGCCCGGCGGGAACGGCAGGATCCGGTGGAGCCGCCGGCACCCCGTCCGGCCGGCCAGCCCCGAACCCGGACTTCGGCAAGCCCCCGGTCTTTGAGCCGGATTTCTCTCCGCAGCGTCCGCCGGCGATTCCGCTGGCCATGATCGGGCGGCAGGTCAACGGCGAACCCGAACGCCCCGGGCTCTTCAAGCGGATGGGTTCCTCCGCCGGATCACGCTTCGACGCGGAGAATCTCACCATTGGCCTGCTGGCCAACTCCCTGCTGCCGGACTACCCGGCCGGCCGGCTTGTTAACAGTCTCCGCATCCCGGACAGCGGTCCCCGCGGCGGAAACCTTGAAATAGGACACGTCCTGCTCGGCGGCCACCGGATGGCAGTCATCGATTCGATCATGGCGTCTCCGGGCGCCTGGTACTGGGACGGCACGCAGCTGCGCCACCGTGGACGGGCCGTGGGTTCCCTGCGCCTGGCAGATGCTGTCCGCACCCTGCAGGACCGGTTCCCGGACGTGCGCGTCTCGGGCTGGCTGGTCCTGCACAGTCCGAACCAGAACCCGTTTGAGCCGATTATCGATTCCCCGCCGAACCTGCCCGAATCGGCAATGGTCGACGTCGTCAATCCGGGAACGCTGGCCCGGGACCTTCGCCGGTTCTTCAGCACCGGCCCGCAGCCAAACACGGTCCTGCTTCCCGTGCTGGGTGCCCTGCTCGATGCGACGCAGCAGTAGCGGCTCGGGCATAGGATAAAGACGTGTTCCGCATCCTCTTCTACACCCCTGAAATCCCGGGCAACACGGGAAACGCCATCCGCCTTGCCGCGATCACCGGCGCCGAGCTCCATCTGGTGGAGCCCCTGGGCTTCGACTTTGAGGATTCAAAGCTGCGGCGGGCAGGTCTGGATTACCACGACCTCGCCGTGATGCATGTGCATCCGAACCTTGAGGCTGCCTTTGAGGCGCTGAAGCCGGAGCGCGTCTACGCCTTCACCTCCGACGGCGAGAGCTCCTACACGGACGTGGCGTACCAGCCCGGCGACGTCCTGCTCTTCGGTCCCGAGTCCGTTGGCCTGCCGGAGGAAGTCAAGCATGATCCCCGGGTTACCGCGCGGCTGCGGCTGCCCATGCTCCCGTCCCTGCGGTCGCTGAACCTTGCGAACTCCGCCTCCATCGCAGTCTACGAAGCCTGGCGCCAGCACGGCTTCGCAGGTGCCCAGCTCTAAGCCAAAGGACCCCCATGCCCGAGCAGCAGCCCCTTGCCGAAATTTTCGACGCCGGCGCCGGCGACTTTGAGCGCATGGCACCCTCGCTGTGGAACCCCATGGGCAACGCCCTGGTTGCCGCTGCGGACGTCAAGCTGGGTGAAAGTGTCCTGGATGCCTGCTGCGGCGGCGGATCCATCACTGTTCCTGCTGCCCAGAGCGCCGGTCCGGGTGCCGTCGTGGATGCCGTTGACCTCTCAGCGGAGCTGCTGGAGATCGCTGCGGCCAAGGCGGAGACACTCTCGCTGGAGAATGTTGTCTTTACGCAGTCGGACATTCTGGGGTTCCGCCCGGACACGGAGTACGACGTCGTCCTGTGCGGTTACGCTCTCTTCTTCCTGCCGGACATGGACGCCGGTGTCCGCCACCTGGCCTCGCTGCTGCGCAGCGGCGGCAGGCTCGCCTTCAGCACCTGGGCAGAGGGGGCGCTGACGGAGTTCTCCTCCGCCCTGTTCCGGCACTGCGCTGCCGAAGGAGTGGAGCTGCCGGCCGCCAGCGAGTCATCACGGGAGAACATGCTCCGCATCAACACCCCGCAGAAGGCCTCGGACTGGCTGTCGGAGCTGGGCCTGAAGGACGTTCACGCCGTGCAGACTTCCCTTCCGGTGCTGCTGAGCCCGGACCTGGCCTGGCCCCTGGTGATGGGCAGCCCGCTGCGCCTGCTGCTGCCCGCCGATGCGGCAGCTGCAGGCCGGGTCCGGGATGCATTCCTCGCCGAGCTGGGCGAGGAGTACACTCTGAACGCCGACACGCTGCTGGTGACGGCCGTAAAGCCCTAGAAGCCGGCGATCGTGACGGGAGTGTTGACTCCCACCACGTGGAAGACTTCTGCGCTGGTGCCCGCGGGCAGACCGTGCCGCTGCGCGTTCTCCTGCAGGAAGGAACGCACCGCCGACTCCATGCCGGCCAGGTCCGGGTGCTGGCTCGCATGGACCCGCACGGCTGCCAGTTTGGTCTCCACCTGAGCAGTAATGTCCACGGCGTGGTTTTCGCGTTCCCGGGGCGCGCCGTAGAACAGCAGCCACGGCACCTTCCAGGCGTGCAGCCCGGCCTCTTCGAGCGCGGGATAGGCAAAGGGGTTCTCTGCTGCCGGGTAAACCGCGCGGGTCACAATTTCCCCGCAGGCCAGGTGGTCCGGGTGGCTGGCCTGGATGCGGGACCAGTTGCGCTCCGGATGCATTGACAGCACGACGTCGGGACGCACCCGGCGGATCAGCTCCACGGCTTTGCCGACCACCTCATGGCTGACGGCAAGGAAACCGTCCCGCTCCCCCAGGAAGTGGATTTCTCCTGCTCCGACGATGTCCGCCGCTGCGCGCTGTTCCGCGTTGCGGCGGGACGTGATGTCCTCGCGGCCGCCGGCTTCGAAACCGCCGGCATCCCCTGAGGTCATAATGCAGTAGGTGATCTCAGTCCCCTGGGCTGCCCACTTGGCCAGGGTGCCGGCGGCACCGAAGTCGATGTCGTCCGGGTGCGCTGCAAACGCCAGGACACGTGCGGGCGCGGTGGCGGGGAAACCGCTCACGCGCGCCGCTTCCGGATTTCCTCGGCAGCCTGCGGCAACACGGACGCCAGGTCGCCCACCACGCCGAAGTCGGCAATCTCAAAGACGGGTGCGTCGGGGTCCTTGTTCACGGCCACGATCACCTTGGCGGTCTGCATTCCGGCCTTCTGCTGGATGGCACCGGAGATTCCGGCGGAGATGTACAGCTGCGGGGAGACAGTCTTGCCGGTCTGGCCTACCTGCGCCGAGTGCTCGATCCAGCCCGCGTCGGTTGCTGCACGGGAGGCTCCAACAGCTCCGCCGAGCAGATCGGCGAGCTCTTCGACCGGACCGAAGTCTCCGTCCACCCCGCGGCCGCCGGCCACGATGACACGGGCTTCGGAGAGCTCCGGGCGTCCGCTCACCCGCTTCTCGGATCGCTCGGCCACAGCGGCGGCCGGGCCGGCTTCCGGGACTGTTACCAGGCTGCGCTCCGGAGTTCCGGCGTCGCCGGGCTCTGCCGGTTCCACGGAATTGGCTTTGACGGTGATGATGGGGGTTCCGGTCTGGACCCGGCAGGTTGAGGTATAGGAACCGGCAAGTACGGACTTAGTCACGGATAGGTCCGGGGCCACGGCCACCGCGTCGGTGATGACTCCGGAGCCGAGTTTGATGCCTGCCCGGGCAGCCACTTCCCGGTCCTCAAACGAATTGCCCAGCAGCACGGCGACGGGGTCCGCGGCACGGACCGCTTCGGCGAGGAAGGCGGCCTTGGCCGCCACGAGTACGTCCGGCAGGTCCTGGCCGGGTTCGTAGATACGGGCGACGCCGCAGGCACCCAGTGCCGCGGCGGCGTCGTCGTTGAGCGGCCGGGGTGCGGCCACCTCAGGAGTGCCGAGCGTGGCGGCAATGGCCAGCAGTTCACGGGCGGCACGGGGAAGGGGAAGGGAGGGAACGTCGATGAAGACCAGTACGGAGCCCATGGGGTGCTCTCCTAGGTGTGCGGGCGCGGCGGCGCCGTAAGGGACGTGCTAGATGAGTTTCTGGGAAGCGAGGTAATCCACCAGCTTGATGCCGGCATCACCCTCGTCGGTGATGATGGTGCCGGCACCGCGTGCGGGCCGGGGCGCGGAAGCCGCCACGGACGTCCAGGAACCCTCCTTGCCCACCTGGGCCGGATCCACCCCGATGTCCTGGAGCGAGAGCACGGTGACCGGCTTTTTCTTGGCGGCCATGATGCCGCGGAAGTTCGGATAGCGCGGTTCGTTCGCCTGGTCGGTAACGGAGACGACTGCCGGCAGCGGAGCCTCAATAATCTCGGAGTAGGAGTCCCCGTCGCGCCGGGCCCGCAGCACCGGACCTGCTTCGCCGGCCACGGTCTCCAGCTCCGATGCGAAGGTCAGCTGGGCAAAACCGAGGCGTTCGGCAAGCTGCGCGGGAACCAGCGACGTTTCGCCGTCGGTCGATGCCATGCCGGTGATCACCAGGTCCACCGGCCCCTGTGTGGCTTCCAGCTGCCGGACGGCCGCGGCGAGTGCCAGCGAGGTGGCAGCGGCGTCGGAGCCTTCCAGTGCATCGTCGGAAAGGTGCACGCCTTTGTACGCCCCAATCTGGAGGGACTTCTTTACGGCATTTACTGCGGCAGAGGGGCCCATGGTGAGGGCTGTGACTGTGTTTCCGCCCTTCTCTCCCCCGCGTTCCTCCGCCAGCTGGAGGGCGGCTTCGAGCGCGTATTCGTCGAGTTCGGAGAGGATGCTCTCGGAGCGGTCCAGGGTGTGGTCCGGTCCGTCGAGTCGGCGGTCAAACTGGGTGTCCGGGACGTGCTTCACCAAAACAACAATGTTCAGCGGCCTGTTGGCTGACTCCTGCATTCCGGCCTTTCCTGTAGGAAGATTCCGCCGGTTCTAGTTCCGGCATCCCCCGCCCGTCGGCGGCGACAGCTTAAAGCTAATCACACACGGCCCCCGGGCCCGAACGTATCGGCTGTGAAAAAGGCTCCGCCCCGCCTGCCGGTCCGGCAGCGGGGCGGAGCCTGAGCAGACCTTCGGCTGGTTACTGGTCCGCCGAATCCCCAAGAGTGGCCTCGGTGCTTTCGCTCTGGCCGTCCCGCACATAGTCGATGGTGACCTTGCTGCCGGCCGCCTGCATCCGGATGGCAGCAGTCAGGGACTGCGCGTCGGTGATTGGAATACCGTCCACGGAAGTAACGATGTCGCCCTTCTGCAGGCCGGCCCGGGCCGCGGGAGTGCCGCTCGCCGGGTTGTCGGCGATCTCCGCCCCGATTGTGAAGGAGGATGAGGATCCGGAACCGGTTGCCGGGGTTACCGAGACTCCGAGGAACCCGTGGGTGGCGGAGCCGGTGTCGATGATCTCATCAGCCACGCGCTGGGCATAGCTTGCCGGCACTGCGAACCCGACCCCGATGCTGCCGCTGTCCTCGCCGCTGGAGGTTGAGGACGCGGATGCGATGGCCACGTTGACGCCGATGACTTCACCGTCGGTGTTGACCAGGGCGCCGCCGGAGTTGCCGTGGTTGATCGCCGCGTCAGTCTGGATCACGTTCAGGTAGATCGAGTTCGACGCCGAGCTCTGGTTCTGCGAGGAGCCGTCCGGCGGGGCGAAACGGAAACCGAAGCCGTCATCTTCCGGAGCGGAGTCCGAATTGGATTCCGGAGCGGCGGAGGACTGCACGCTGATGGTGCGGTTCAGGGTGGACACGATTCCGTCCGTCACGGTTCCGGAAAGCCCAAGCGGTGCACCAATGGCAAGCACTGAATCGCCGACGTTCAGGTTGTCCGAATCGCCGAGCGTTGCCGGCGTCAGGTTGTCGGCATCCACCTGGATCACGGCCAGGTCTGAGAGGGGGTCGGTGCCCACGACGGTAGCCGAGAGCACCCGGCCGTCCTCGGTCTGGACCTCGATGCTCGGGTCGGCAACCGTGCCGCCGAGGGTCACCACGTGGGTGTTGGTCAGAATGTGGCCGTCATCGTCCAGGATGATGCCGGATCCGCTTCCGGAGGAACCGGATCCGGAGACTTCGATGGTCACCACGCTGGGCGATGCCTTTACGGCAGCAGCGGTGATGGCGTTGACACTCTCCGTGTCATTGACGACCACCGTATTGGACTGTCCGGTTGTCCCGGCCTCAGCCCTGCCGTTATCCAGCACAGCGTCTGCCGCGACAGCCACGCCGCCGCCAAGGAGCCCGGCGATGAGCATGGCCGTGACGATGGTTCCCGTTCCATACCGCCTGCGTCCTCCGGCAGCCGGCTGCTGGGAGGCAGGGCCTGCGTAGTGTCCCCCGTAGCCGCCGCCGTACGCGCCCGGTTGATAGGAACCGGTCGGAGGTGTCTGCGGCGCGGGGCCGGCGGCACTGTTGTGGTAGCCGCCGGCGGGGAAAGCGCCGGCAGGAGTCTGCTGCCCGGCAGGACCGGAGCCGTCCGCGGAACGGCCGGCTTCCCGGCGTCCGTTCATGGGCGTCTCTGCCTCCGGCGCAGCGGCGGGGTGGGCCCCGCCTGCCGGAAGGCGCGTGGTCTCGGGCGAGTCATGGTTAGGGTTCTCCGCCTCCGGAGCGGACGACGCCGGCGGGACCGGCGGGCGGGGAGGCAACGGCCGCTGCGGGCCTTCAGTGCCCCCGAAGTGCTCACTCATATGGGCCGTCCTTTCGAAATTCGGTGTACCCACAAGTATCGACCCATCAACTATCGCAGGTGAGTCTGTGTCCGAGGCGCGAGGTTTCTGAATGTCTGCTGGGAATTTCCCGAATGGGATGCAGGCGGGGAAATGATTTCGGAGGGTAGTTGTCTGCCCACGTCAAACGGCGCTTAGTCCAAGGGAACGCACAGACTTGTGGGATACGGTTTCGTTGTGGACTGGCGGTGTGGGCCCCCATAGAATCAAATCCATATCCGCCCGGCAGCCCACGAACCCGTGACCCAGTGCAGATTACGGACAGACGAAGGATTTTTTTATGCGGTTGAGGACGAAGCGGTTTGCAGCCGTACTGGCTCTGAGCGCGCTGGCGGTGTTCACCCCGTCGGCGGCGCACGCCGATCCTCCGGTGACAATCCCCCCGGGACAGTACCTGGTAGACGCGAATGATTCGCTGGGCGCCGGCACCTCGGAAGTACAGCAGGCCATCAGCGATGTCCAGGAAAGCACAGGCTACACACTTTATGTGGTGTTCGTTGACAGTTTCACGGATCCCAGTGATCCCACGGCGTGGGCACAGGACGTAGTCACGTCCAAGGACATGGGTTCACGGGAAGCGCTCCTGAGCATCGCCACCGAGGAACGCAAGATTGAAGTCGCCACCGGTGACCAGTCGGTCCTGACCGAGGCCCGGCGTAACGCCATGATTGACGCCGCAACCGAGCCGCTGCTGGGAAACCAGAACATCAGCTCCCAGGACTGGACCGCAGCGGCGGTCAATGCCGCCGAGTCGCTGGAAGACATCGCAGGAGGCGGAAGCGGGGAGGTTTCCACCGGCGGCAGCAGCCTGGTTCCGGCGTTCGTTGTCGCTGCCGTCGTCCTCGTCGGTGCTTTCACGGTGTTCTATCTGGTCCGCAGTCGAAAGGGCAGGCAGCGCGCCGTAGCCAGCCGGGAAGAGACCGCCCCCAAGGACCCGCTGGATGCCATGAGCGTCGCAGACCTGCGCAAGCGCGCAGGCAGCCTGCTGGTCGCCGCAGATGATGCCATCAAGTCCAGCGAACAGGAACTCGCCTTCGCGGCGGCCCAGTACGGCGACGACGCCGTCTCCACCTTTACGGACGACCTCGCCGTTGCCCGGGCCCACATGGGTGAGTCCTTCAAGATGCAGCAGCAGCTCGACGACGAAATCCCGGACACCGAAGAACAGCAGCGGACCTGGCTCAAGGACATCATCCGCCGGTGCGAAGCCGTCAACGACTCGCTTCAGGCCCACAAGGAAGACTTCGATGCGCTTCGGGAGCTGGAGCGCAACGCGCCGTCGGCCCTGGCTTCCGCCCAGGACTCAGCACGTGCGGCTTCGGCCCGGCTGGACTCTGCACGTGCTTCCCTGGACCAGCTGGAAACCCGCTACAGCGACGCTGCGCTGGTGAAGGTGCGGGACAACATCGAGCAGGCCCGGGAGCGGCTTGCCTTTGTGGAGAACGCCGCAGACACCGCGCAGGAAAAGCTGCAGGCCTCAGATACCTCGGCCGCGGTACTGGCCGTCCGCGCCGCTGAGGAAAGCGTGCACCAGGCCAACGTCCTCCTTGATGCCATCGACCGGACGGGTTCCGGCCTGGACGCTGCCGCAGCGGAGCTCGACCGCGCCGTCGCGGACGCACGCCAGGACCTGGCCCAGGCGCGGGCCTTCTCCCAGGGCGGGGCTCAGCCTGCACTGGCCGGCCCGATCGCCGGCGTCGAACAGGCGCTGGAAGCCGTCGCCGCTGCCCGCGGGAGCCGTTACGACCCGGTGGACCTGCTGGGCCGGCTCGAGGCCGCCAATGCGCAGCTTGATGCCTCCCTGGAAGGGCTTCGGGACCGCCAGGAACAGGAACGCCGGGCCCGGGACGCTCTTCAGCACACCATCATGTCCGCGCAGGCGCAGATCGCCGGAACCTCGGACTACATCCGTGCCCGCCGCGGCGGTGTGGGCAGCGAAGCCCGCACCCGGCTGGCCGAAGCAGAGCGGAACCTGCAGCAGGCAATCGCCCTGCAGTCCTCGGACCCGGTCAGTGCACTGGCGTACGCACAGCAGGCCAATGCCCTGGCCGCACAGGCTTCACAGATGGCACAGCAGGACGTGGACGGCTTCGGCGGCATGGGCGGCTGGGGCGGGGGCGGCGGCATGTACGGCGGCCGCGGCGGCGGCAGCGGCCTGGGCGGTGCCATTCTGGGCGGCATCCTGATTGATTCGATTCTGCGCGGCGGCTCCGGCGGCGGCGGGGGCTGGGGCGGCGGAGGGTTCGGCGGCTTTGGCGGCGGCGGGGGCTTTGGCGGCGGAGGCGGCTTTGGGTCTTCCGGAGGAAACTTCTAGCCAACGGGCATCCGCGGATTTTGCCGGGACGGGTTACTGCCGGACCGGGATTTTGACAGGCTGGCAACAGCACAACAACGCACTACGTGAACACACGCGAAAGGCAGACAGATGGTAAAGCAGTCCATATTCGGGCGGATCGCCCAACTGGCCAAGGCCAACATCAACGCGCTTCTGGACCAGGCGGAAGACCCCCAGAAGATGCTTGACCAGATGGTCCGCGACTACAGCAACAACATCGCCGAGGCCGAAAGCGCTGTTGCACAGACTATCGGCAACCTGCGCATGCTGCAGGACGACTACAACGAGGATCTGGAGAACGCCCGCAGCTGGGGCAACAAGGCACTGGCTGCTTCGCGGAAGGCTGACGAGTTCCGTGCCAGCGGCAACACCGCGGATGCCGAGAAGTTCGACAACCTGGCGAAGGTCGCCATCCAGCGCCAGATGGCGTCGGAGAACGAAGCCCGCGGAGCTGAGCCGACGATCGCTTCCCAGGAGGAAATCGTCGAGCGGCTCAAGACCGGGCTGAACCAGATGAAGGACAAGCTGCAGCAGCTGCAGTCCAAGCGCAATGAGCTCATTGCCCGTTCCCGCAATGCCGCGGCACAGAACCAGATGCACGATGCCATCAAGAGCATCGACGTCATGGACCCCACTTCCGAGGTCGGACGCTTCGAAGAGAAGATCCGCCGCGAAGAAGCACGGGTGCGCGGTGCGAACGAGCTGGCAGCTTCCAGCCTCGACGCTCAGTTCGAGTCACTGGAGGACCTGGGCGAGCAGACGGAGGTAGAAGCCCGGCTTGCCGCGCTGAAGGCCTCTGCAGCCAACCAGTCGGCAATCGAACAGAACTAGTTTTCTCCTTACGGCAGCAGGCCGGCACCCTATCCGGGTGCCGGCCTGCTGCCGTATCAGGTGCTGCTGCCGAGTTTCCTGCGAAGCGCAAGCCTCCTGCTGCGCTGCGGAACTACGATCCAGAGGAGCAGCAGCACCAGGGCGGCTGCCCCGGCGGCCACAGCTCCTGCCGAGCCGCCCAGCACGAGGTCGAAAACGAGTCCAAGCGTGCCAATCAGGATCAGCCCCACCAGGACCAGTGTCCAGCGCAGCAGAAGGTCGCTGTTGCGCACCAGCTGGTACTTGATCCGCCGCTGGAAGAAGGACCGGTGCATCACCACGGTGGACATCAGGACAGCGGTGACCAGCACGGAGAGCACCACCAGCGCCAGGTAGATTCCCACCTGCATGGGTGAAAGGGTGGTAAACCGCTCCTGGAAAGGCAGCGTCAGCAGGAAGCCGGTAAGGATCTGAATGCCCGTCTGCAGTACCCGGAGTTCCTGCAGCAGGTCCGTCCAGTTCCGGTCCAGTTTCTGCAGCGCATTCTCACCGCGGTCCGGGTCGTTCTGGAGACGAGGCTCTGGTCTTCCGTTTAGGCCGGAGTACTGGCGGGCGCTCATTCCCGCAGTGTAGTGGAGCCCGGGTTAGTTGGAACCAGTCCCCCAAAGACGGCACGGCCGGCACTTGCAGGCCGATGGGTACGCGGTCGGCAAACAAAATCCCCGTCCGGTACCCGGACGGGGATTCTCTTGGTTGCGGGGGCAAGATTTGAACTTGCGACCTCTGGGTTATGAGCCCAGCGAGCTACCGAACTGCTCCACCCCGCGGCGTGTTATCCATGTTACCCGCCGCGGGGTTGAGCTGCAAACCGGCTACTCTCCTGAGCCCTCGTTCCCGCCATCCTCTGCACCGGCGTCACCCGAATCGGCATCCGCTGCTGCGCCGGCCATCTTGTCCTGCGCAGCGATGGCACGCTGGATCGCGGCGTTCAGCTTGTCCTGCGCTGCACCATAGGCTGCGAAGTCACCACTGGCCAGGGCCTCCTGGCCTTCCTGGATTGCAGCACCTGCGTCGGACAGTGCAGTTTCGAGGTCTGCCTGGGCTGTGGTCTCCACCGGAGGGGCAGCAGGATCAACCGGGGTCTCTCCGACGTTCTCCTCGTCGCCGGTGACGGCTCCCGAGTCGCCGCCGAAGACCTGGTCAAGTGCTTCGTCCAGGGTAGGAGCGAAGCCCACCTTTTCACCGAAGTTCACCAGGACGCGCTGCAGCGTCGGGTAGGAGGACGCACCGGAGGACTGCACGTAGACCGGCTGCACGTAAAGCATGCCGCCGCCCACGGGCAGGCTGAGCAGGTTGCCGTTGATGACTTCGGAGGCACCCTGGCGCAGCAGGTTCAGCGCGTTCGAAACGGTCGGATCGGAGTTGAACCGGTTCTGTGCCTGTCCGGGGCCAGGCACTGCGGTGTCAGTCGGCAGTTCGAGCAGCCGCAGCGTTCCATACGACTCCGATTTCTCGCCGTCGTTGCCTGTCCCTGCGTCAGCATCAGCCGCCAGGAATCCATAGAGCACGTTCCGGGCTTCGCTGTTCTGGTCATTGAACGGAATAAACGGAGTCGTCAGGGAGAATGCGGGGCTGTCCTGGCCGGGCATCTGCAGTGAGAGGTAGTACGGCGGCTGCTTGACGTCGGAGTTCGTCCGGGTCGGGTCGGACGGAACGGACCACGCGTCGTCATTCTGGTAGAAGGACTCGGCATCGGTGACGTGGTAGCGGCCCATAAGCTCACGCTGGACCTTGAACTGGTCCTCCGGGTAGCGGACGTGTGACATGAGGTCTGCCGACATGTCGCTGTAAGGCTTCAGCGTGGACGGGAAGACATCCTGCCAAGCCTTCAGCAGCGGATCCTCGTCGTCCCAGGCGTACAGGGTGACGGAGCCGTCGTAGGCATCCACGGTCGCCTTGACCGCGTTGCGGATGTAGTTCACCCGGTCTGCCGGCAAGGCTGCAGCTGCGCCGCCGGTCAGGGAATCGGTTGTGGCCGAAGCCAGTTCCTGCTGGGTGGAGTACGGGAAGTAGCGGCTGGTGGTGTAGCCGTCCACGATCCACTTCACGCGCCCGTCAACAACGGCGGGGTAGGCGTTTCCGTCGACCGTCAGGTACGGAGCGACCTTCTCCACACGTTCACGGGGATCGCGGTCATAGAGGATCTGGGACTCTTCGTTAACGAAGTCGGAGAGCAGCAGCTCCGTGGACTGGAACTTGATGGCGTAGACAAGCTGGTTGAACAGGTTTCCCACGCTCGGACCGCCGTCACCGGAGAAGGTGGTCTGTGTGTCGTCCTCGGCGTTGCCGGTCTGCGGACGGTCAATCTCCACCGGAGCGGAGCCTTCAGGCGCACCGACTACGGAGTAGTCCGGGGAGGACTCACCGAAGTAGATGCGCGGCTCGTAGTCTCCCAGTACACCCGTGGAGGGGATTCCGGATTCCATGAAGCTGGGCTTGCCGTCAGGCTGGACGGTGGAGCCGCGGGCAGCAACCACGCCGTAGCCGTGGGTGTAGAGGATGTGCTCGTTCACCCAGCCGTCCGGAACGCCGTTGATGTTGAGTTCACGGACCGCGATGACGGTGTCCTGGATGTCGCCCTCTACGTCGTAGCGGTCAACGTTCAGGGTTTCGGGGAACTGGTAGTACTGGCGGAACTGCTGGAGCTGGCCGAAAGCGTCCGAGACGACGTTCGGGTCCAGCAGGCGGATGTTCGCAGTTGTTCCGGCGTCGGCAGCCAGCGCCCCGGCGTTGGCATCAACCGTTGCGTCGTAGTCGATCACTTCGGTGTCGGCAAGCCCGTAGGCTTCGCGGGTCAGGTCGATGTTGCGCTGGATGTACTCCCGTTCAAGGGTCTGCTCGGAAGGGACCACCTGGTAGCGCTGGACGATCCAGGGGTACACGCCGCCGGCAACGATGGCGGTGATGACCAGCATCGCGGTGCCGATGATGGGCAGGCGCCAGCGGCCAATGATGGCCGAGAGGATGAACAGCAGGGCCACAATCACAGACGCCACGGCGAGGATCGCCTTGGTGGGGATCACGGCGTTGACGTCGGTGTACAGGGCGCCGGTCCAGGAGCCTGAGGTGCTCAGCAGTGTGTTGTAGCGGTCCAGCCAGAAATTCGCGGCCTGCAGCAGCAGGAAGGAAGCGGCGATGACGGCAATGTGGATGCGCGCCGGGCGGCTGACAAAGACGCCCTTTTCTTCGAGGCGGATGCCGCCGTACAGGTAGTGCGTGAGCAGGCCCGCGATGCCGCTGATCACGACGACGGAAATCAGGAAGCCCACGATGAAGCCAATGAACGGCAGCGTGTTCAGGTAGAAGCTGAAGTCCATGTTGAACTCGGGGTCAGTCTGCCCGAAGTCCTTGCGGTTGAAGAACAGCAGTGCCTGTTCCCACATAGCCATGGCCGCCGTACCGGCGAAACCGCCGACGACTACGGGAATGCCAATCATCAGGAGCTTCCGCACGGGCTCAAGCTGGGCCTGGTAGCGGTTCAGGTTGTCCTGAAGCGCGCTGTCCGGGGCGTAGATCGGCCGCGAAGAGTACGCTGCGCGGATGCTGAGGTACACACACGCTGCCATGATCACAAAGGCGGCAGCGAACAGGGCGATCCGGGTCAGGTTCTCCTTGACGAAGACCTCAAGGAAGCCAAGCTGGTTGTACCAGAGCACGTCAGCGTACACCTGGGAGAAGTAGACAAACCCGATCACCAGTACGGCTACGACGATCAGGGTGGCAATCAGCGGGCTGCGCCGCCGACGGGTGGTGCTGGGGCTCGGTTGGGAGAATGGGCCATTAGGTCCGGAAGTCACAGTTACCTCATCGTTCGGTACGTCGGCTCACGGCACCTGCGAACAGCTCGGCGAGTCCGGATTCTCCGCTGCCTCGTTGTCGAAGCAACTTACGACCCCTGCGTCCGACGGCCTGCCCGTTTCTTGCCGTGGTTCTTTATTCTGCCCTGTTAGTCCCGCGCAGGGCCACTTATAAGGCAACGGGACCCGAACCTTATCAGGATCGTGATTCGATCCTGCCCTCAGACCGCCGTCTCCCGGTTACTCCCTTCAGCAGCGCCCAAGTCCGTCAGCATTTTTTCCCGCTGCGAGGGTTTCGACGGCGTTCAGTGCCTGATCCAGGGTTTCTACGCTGACAACCTCCAGACCCTCCGGGATGTTCCCCGCGACTTCATCGCAGTTCGCTTCAGGCGCCAGGAAGAACTCGGCGCCGGCGGCAGCAGCTCCGACCATCTTCTGTTCGATCCCGCCAATCGGTCCCACCTGGCCGTCAGCGTCGATGGTTCCGGTGCCGGCGAAATTCCGTCCTTCAGTGAGCTCCCCGGGAGTCAGCTTGTCGATAATCCCCAAAGCGAACATCATGCCCGCAGACGCGCCCCCGACATTCTCGAGGGCAATCTCCACCTCGAAGGGGAAGGTGAAATCAATGCTGAGGTAGGCGCCCATCTGGTAGGTACCGTTCTCCCCCAGCACCGGCGTCACCTCCAGCGTCTGCTCCTGCCCTTCCCGCCGCACGGTGATCCTGGCCGGTGCACCCTCTGTCTCATTCAGGGCTTCGCGGAGGGACTCCACGTCCGTCACCTCCGTGCCGTCCACGGAGAGCAGGAGGTCACCGGTCTCGAGGATCCCTTCTGCCGGCGCGTCTTCCATGACCCCGGCGACGGAGAGTTCTTCCGTGAAGGGTATCTCCAGCTGGTCCAGGGCGGCAGCAACCGCGGACTCCTGGGAAGAGGTCATCGCGGCTGCGTTGCCTTCCTGGATTTCACCGCGGGTGGTCCCGGGCGGGTAGACGAAGTCCACGGGCAGCACCGCGTCCTCCGGGTTGAGCCAGGAGGCGAGGACTTCACCCATGTTCACTGCACCGTTGGGCCCGCCGGAGACAAACACGGTGGTCAGGGCCAGCTCGCCCGCCGTGGGGTAGGTCTGCTCGCCGCTGATGGCGATGAGGGGACTCTCGCCGATTTCCCCGATGGTGTTGAAGGTGGGGCCAGGCGATTCCAGGACATACGGCGCCGGGATCACCAATCCGGCAGCGCCAAGAACCAGGGCTGTCCCGCCGGAGAAAAGCAGCGCACGCCTGCGGGGGGAACGCCGCTCAGGGCGCTGCGGCGCAGCCGGCCTTCCGGCGGGCACACCCGTGGGGTTGTTTCCTGCGGCGGGTTCGTCGTTCGGGGAACGCAATCGGCTGTCCTTTCCTGCGGCGCACGGCCGGAGCCCGGCAGCGGCCGGACGGTGGAAGATGCATGTGCCCCGCGGCAGCACCGGCTGGCCGGGCACACACGGAGTCTTGGGACATTCTCCCACGTGCTCCTTTGCCAACAGCGAACGTATCCCGAGAATGCGGGACAGTGCACTGCCGGTGCCGGTAACGTGGGAATCCACGCAGCCGGTGACCCACTGGCTGCTTATGCACTAGAACTTCCACAGGACCGGTGGTACCCATGAGCTCAAATCCCTCTGACCACGGAGACACTCCCCAGGATCCGCTGTCCGAGATGCTGGCCCGTCTCTTTGGCGGCGGCGGGGCGGCGGGCGGCCTTGATCCGCAGGAGCTGGCCAAGGCAGCGGGCCTGCCGTCGGATCCGAATGCCATGGCGATGATTTTCCAGCAGGTCCAGGCCATGTTTAGCGCCCCGTCCGAGGGACCGGTCAACTGGCAGCTGGCCAAGGACAACGCCCGGCGCGTCGCCGCTGCAGGCGGAGATCCATCAGTGACCTCCGGACAGGCACGCGAGGTCGATGAAGCCCTCCACGTGGCTCAGATGTGGCTTGACCCGGTGACGGACTTCCCGTCCACCACCACGCTTGGCAGAGCCTGGTCCCGTGCGGAGTGGGTCGAGGCCACTATGGACTCGTGGCGCAGGCTTACCGAACCGGTGGCAGTGAGCATCTCCCAGGCCCTGTCCAATGCGATCACCACCCAGATGCCGGAAGAGATGAAGTCCATGATGGGCGGCGCCTCCTCCATGCTGGCAAATATGGGCGGGGCCATGTTCGGGATCCAGCTCGGCCAGGCTGTCGGCGCGCTCTCGCGTGAGGTGCTGAGCTCCACTGACATCGGCCTGCCCCTATCCGAAGGCACCATGGCACTCCTGCCCTCCAACGTCGCAGCTTTCGGCGAAGGCCTGGACGTCCCCGACACCGAGGTACGGCTGTATCTCGCCGTCCGCGAAGCCGCCCATGCCCGGCTGTTCGCGCACGCGCCCTGGCTGGCACCGCACCTGTTCGGCATCATCGAAAGCTACGCGCGCGGCATCCACATCGATATGTCCAAGATCGAAGAAGTGGCGCGGGACATTGATCCCGCTAACCCGGAGTCAATCCAGGAAGCTCTGGCCGGAGGCGTCTTCCAGCCGGAACGCACCACCGCCCAGGAGGCTGCGCTGGAGCGTCTGGAAACCGCCCTGGCCCTGGTTGAAGGATGGGTGGACGAGGTCACCGCGGCTGCGACATCGAACCTTCCGTCCGCGGCAGCGCTGCGGGAAATGATCCGCCGGCGCCGTGCAAGCGGCGGACCGGCCGAGCATACCTTCGCCTCCCTGGTGGGACTGGAGCTGCGCCCGCGCCGGCTTCGGGATGCCTCGGCGCTTTGGTCCCGGCTGCGCGAAGAGCGCGGCATCGACGGCAGGGACGCCATTTGGCAGCACCCGGACCTGATGCCCACCTCCGAGGACCTGGATGACCCGGCAGGTTTCAGCAAGCGGAGGGAACTGCTCGACGCGTCCGATTCCGACGTGGACGCTGCGCTGCGGCGACTGCTTGAAGGTGGCTTCAACGAACCGGCAGCGGAGGGGAAGGAAGACGGCGATTCGTCTTCCGGCCCGGGGGAAGGCACCGGAGCGCAGGACGACTCCGGTGAAGACGGCGGATCCGGTGAAAACGGCCAGGAACCCGGCAAGGGCGGACCGCAGGCCTAGCCTTCGGACATTTCGCCCTTGAGTCCGCGGGCGCTGGCGTAGGCAGCCCCGGACAGATACGCCTTCGCTGTTTCCGTGTGCGGGTAGGACTCGAGGAGCCGCCAGAACTTCGGTCCGTGGGACGGCTCAAGCAGGTGCGCCAGCTCATGCAGCAGCACGTAGTCAACCACCCAGGCCGGCATGCCGATCAGCTTGTCCGAGAGCCGGATGGTCCCCCGCGCCGGTGTTGCCGAGCCCCAGCGCGAATTCTGGTTTCCCACCCAGCGCACTGACACGGGCCGGGCTGCACCTTTGAGGTAACGCCTCGACAGTTCTGCAGCTCGCTCGGCGAGCCCTGAGTCGGCCTCTGCCGGATCAGCGGCCGGCGCCGCCGCGGTCCTGGTCTCGAGTTTGTCCACCATGCGCTGCACCCATTCGGCTTCCTGGGCTTTGGTGAAGTGTGCAGGAATGGACACGACGGCGACTCCGTCCCGGAACACGGCGTTCACCGTCCTCTTCCGGCGCGCCGAACGCCGCACTTCGATGGGCAACCCGGCTCGGGTAGTGGCTGGCACGGACGCGGAAGGCATATCTCCACAGTATTCTGCCCGGCTCCAGCTTTCGAAACCTGTGGAAAACCCGGACCGGACTGTTCCGTACGTGCTTACATGGTGCCCCGGCACGCGCACATCCCAGACCAGAGGAGACCGGCATGCGGATCAACCCGGGCATCTACGTCCTGGACCTCGGCACCGACCGCCGCCAGTTTGGACTGGGCGAAGGCGCCCTGCTCCTGGCCGGGCTCACCGCCGGGGACCTTGCCTTCATCGGTGCCCTGCGGGGCGGGGTACCGGATGGTGAGGAGGCAGCCGCAGGTGCCGCTGCCGGGCTCGAGAGCCGCAGGGTGGAGCAGCTGCTCCAGGCGCTGGCTCCGGTCCTGCTGGCCCATCCGGGCAGCCGGCCGCTGCTTCCGCCGCTGCGGGAAGAACGCCTCCGGCCCGACGGCGAACGGCTTTCGGCTGTCTACGGCCGGGATGCGCTGGATGCCCTGGCCATGCGCGGCGGTGCCGTCGTGGAAGTCCTGGGCCTGGGCCGGTGCGGCGCCCTTGCTGCACGGATTCTCGCCGCTGCGGGGGTGGGCACTGTGCTGCTCGGCGACGGCGCCGCGGTGTCCCCCAGCGACGTCGGGCCGGCTTATGCGCTGACGGACATCGGAATGCCGCGTTACCAGGCGGTGAAGCGCCAGATTTACCGGATTGATCCGACGGTGCGTGTCCTGCAGGTCCCCTGGCCGGCGGACGGAATGAGGACTGCGGCCGTGGACCTGGCGATCCTCGCCTCAGAAAAGCCTGCGCCGCTGCGGTCGCTGCCCGGAGAGAGGCTTGAGCAGCCGCATTTGGCCGTTTCCGTGCAGCAGTACGGCTACCAGGTGGGTCCCCTGGTTGTTCCCGGCTCTACGCCGTGCCTGGGCTGCCTGGACCGGCACCGCGGGGACACGGATCCGGGCTGGTACGCCCCGGCGGCCGCGCTGGCTTCCACGGAGCCTGCACCGGATCCGCCGGCTGGTCCCGGCGGTGAGGAAACTGCGTCGGCCACGCTGGCGGCTGCCGCAGCGGCAGGGCAGGCGCTGTCCTTTCTTGACGGCGTCGCGCAGCCGGTAACCTGGTCTGCCGTCCTGCAGCTGCGTGCCGCGGACGGCCACGTTGGCGTGGAGCCGCTGGACTTCCACCCGGAATGCGGGTGCCGGCTGCAGTCAGCCGAGGCAGCCTGAGCCATTGCCGGCGCCGGCACACACCGCCTATAGCTGCGGGCTGTGCGCCAGTACCTGCAGGACTGCCTCTCCGTAGCGTTCCAGCTTTGACGGCCCCACCCCGGGGATCGTTGCCAGCCGGTTCAGCGTAGGCGGCTTGTCCTCCGCTATTGCCACAAGGGTTGCATCGGTGAACACAACGAAGGCCGGAACCCCCGCTTCGCTGGCGGCTTCACGCCGCCACTCACGCAGCGCCTCGAACGTTGCTTCGTCGTAGGTCGCAGGGCAGTCCCCGCAGCGGCCCATTTTCCGCTCCGCCCCGGAAGTGAGGAGGCTGCCGCAGACCCGGCACTTTGCAGGGCCCGTGACTTTCTTCCGGGCCGGCCGCGCCGGCCGGGGCGAGCCGGCGTCGCGGGCTGTGTTCGGCCGCAGCCCGTCCAGGAACCTGGAGGGCTTGCGGTTGGCCCGGCCGCCGGGGGTGCGGGCCGTTGACCAGGACAGAGACAGGTGCACCCGTGCGCGGGTGATGCCCACATAAAGCAGGCGCCGCTCTTCGTCGACCGCCCCGGGGGTGTCCGCAAAGGAAATCGGCATCAGGCCTTCGCTCAGCCCCACCAGGAACACGGCGTCCCATTCCAGGCCCTTGGCAGAGTGCAGGCTGGCCAGGGTCACGCCCTGGACCTTCGGCGCGTGCTGGGCTGCGGCACGTTCCTCCAGCTCCGCGGTGAAGTCAGCCAGGGTGAAGATGCTGTCCGGGTCCAGCGTGCGGTTGGCATGCAGCTCGTCGGCCAGCGCCACGAGCGCTGCCAGGGACTCCCACTTCTCACGTGTGGCCCCTCCGCCGGAGGGCGGGTCTGCCGTGTAGCCGAGGTTGGCCAGGATATCCCGCACCAGCTGCGGCACCGGCTCATTGCCCACCGAGCGGGCGGCAGCGCGCAGCTGCAGCATCGCGTCACGCACTTCGCGGCGGGCGAAGAACCGTTCGCCGCCGCGCAGCTGGTAGCCGATTCCTGCGCTTGCGAGTGCCTGCTCGTAGGCCTCCGACTGCCCGTTGGTCCGGAACAGGACGGCGATCTGGCTGGCCTCGACGCCGTCATCGAGCAGTTTGCGGATACGCCCGGCAACGTGCGCGGCTTCCGCTTCGTCATCGGAACATTCGGTGAAGACGGGCTCCGGGCCGGCGGGGCGCTGGGCGATGAGTTCGAGGGGTTCCGGCCACGGCGGGGCGTTCCGTGAACGTTCTCCCTCTGCTGTGCGGGCGGCCAGGATCCGGTTGGCCAGGTTCACCACCTGCGGAGTGGAACGGTAGTCGCGCACCAGTTTGACGACTTCGGCTCCCGGGAAGCGGTGGGTGAACTCCAGCAGGTGCCGGGAGGTAGCGCCGGTGAAGGAATAGATGGTCTGGCTGGCGTCTCCCACTACGCAGAGTTCGTCCCGCTCCCCCAGCCACAGGTCCAGCAGGCGCTGCTGCAGCGGGGAAACGTCCTGGTATTCGTCAACCACAAAGTGGCGGTACTGGTCGCGGACGGTGGCTGCCACCCGGGCGTCCTCCTGCAGGATGCCCACAATGATCAGCAGGACGTCCTCGAAGTCGATGACGTTGCGGTCCACCTTCACATCCTCATAGGACTGAAAGATGCGGGACACGGTGGTGAGGTCGAAGCCGGCTGGAGCATCACGGCCGGCCGCGGCACGGACGTAGCTGTCCGGAGTCAGCATCGAAACCTTGGCCCATTCGATTTCGGCAGCGACGTCGCGGATCGCAGCGCGGTCCGTGGAGAGGCGCAGCCGGCGGGCGGCTTCGGCGATGAGCTGGGCTTTGTGGTCCAGCAGCCCGGGAAGGGGCCCGCCAACGGTCTGCGGCCAGAAGTACTGCAGCTGCTTCAGGGCAGCGGCGTGGAAGGTCTTTGCCTGCACTCCCCCGGCCCCAAGGTCCCGCAGCCTGGTGCGCATTTCCGCCGCTGCACGGGCGGTGAAGGTTACCGCGAGCACCTGCTGCGGCTTGTAGAGACCGGAATGGACTCCGTAGGCCATACGGTGCGTGATGGCCCGGGTCTTGCCGGTGCCTGCGCCCGCCAGGACGCAGAGCGGGCCGGTCAGTGTGGTGGCTACCTCACGCTGCTCGTCGTCGAGTCCGGCCAGGATGCGCGCTTCGAGGGTATCCGTGGTCACTGGCCACCCTCCGGTTCCGGCACGGGTCCGCCGTACCAGCGGTCGATCAGGTTCCGGGCGATGGAGATGGAGGAGGGAATGCCGATTTCCCCGGCGGCCACGGCGTCGGTGAGCTCCTTGCGGGTAAACCACCGCACATCGGCCATCTCGACGCCGTCGGCCTGAGGTTCAGTCCCGTCGGCTTCCGCGCAGAAACCGAGCATCAGTGAGCAGGGGAACGGCCAGGGCTGGGAACCGAGGTACTGCGGGTTCCGGACCACGACGGCGGATTCCTCCGCTACTTCGCGTATCACTGCTGCTTCAAGTGACTCCCCCGGTTCGACGAAACCGGCGAGGGTTGAGTAGCGGTTGCCCGGCCAGGCGGCGGCACGGCCCAGCAGGATCCGGTCAGCGGGATCCGTAACCGCCACGATGATGGCGGGGTCTGTGCGCGGGAAGTGCTGGCTGCCGTCTTCGGTGCAGCGGCGGACCCAGCCTCCCTGTTCCATCCGGGTGGGGGCACCGCAGCGCGGGCAGTGGGTGTGCGTGGCGTGCCAGTTGGCGACGGCGCATGCCTCAACGAACAATCCCGCATCCAGCGAACCAAGGGTGACAGCGACGTCGCGCAGCCCTGCCCACCGGGCACCGCCGCGTTCCATTCCGGGGTCGGTTTCGGCCAGGGTAACCAAGACGATGTCCGTGCCCTCGGGCACCGTGCCGTCCTCCAACGTACGGCCGAGGTACACCGGTTCCTCGCCGAACCCGTCCGGCCCAACAGGGTCCAGCACCAGGGCCTCGTCCCGGACAAGCGCCTTGCCCCGGGAGAAGTACATAACGCGGGTGGTTTCCAGGGCCCGGACCGTCTCGAAGAGATCCCCGGAGGTCCTGCGCTCACTGCCGCGGTCAATGGCGCCGCGGGCAAGCGGTAGCCGCCCAAGCTGCGGGGAGTCTGGCGTGCGTAACGGACTGCTCATACCCCTACCGTACTTACTTCGGGACCCCAATCAGAAAGCCGTCCGCTGCCGGTGGATACCTGAGCGCAGAACCCTGAGTTTTTCCTCACGCTCTTCCGACTCGCCGGGTGCCTATGGGTTACTCCCGACACATCTGCCCCTACGGTTGAAGGTGTGAAACGCACACCCATGGAATTGGCAGCCCTGGCCAGCGCCGCCGTACCGGCGCTGGCGCTTACCGGCGTGGCCGGTTCGCCCGACGACGCCGCGGACTTCGACTCCGCCCTGCTGGTGGACGACGCCGGCAAGCAGTGGCGGGTGCGTTCCCCCAAGCATGTGGAAGCCAGCATGCGCCTGGAAACCGAGCTGCTGGTGCTGCGCGCGTTTGTGCCTGCGGTGCGGGCTGAGCTGCCCTTCGCCCTGCCCTACGTCGCCGGCACCGTCCGGCTGGGCCAGCTGTGCACTTTTGTGTATTCGCATCTGCCCGGGTCCACCCGGGACATAGACGAACTCGCCGCCGCCGGAAAAGACCTGGCCGCGGACATTGGCCGCACCATGGCAGCCATTCACGCACTGCCGCAGTCTCTGGTGAACAATGCTGACCTGCCCAGCTACACGGCCAATGAGTTCCGCCAGCGCAAGCTCAACGAACTGGACCAGGCTGCCACTACCGGCAAAATCCCGGCCACCCTGCTGCGCCGCTGGGAACACGCACTGGAAGACGTTGGCCTCTGGCGGTTCAGCCCCACGGTGGTTCACGGAGACCTTCACGAAGACAACCTGCTGATTTCGGGCGAGCGGGTCAGCGCAGTGAACGGCTGGACCGATCTGCGCATTGGCGACCCGGCGGACGACTTTGCCTGGCTGATCGCGGCGAACAATTCTGATTTCACGGACACGGTGCACAGTGCCTACGTGGCCGCCCGGCCGGATGCGGTTGACCCGCACCTGATCCGGCGTGCAGCACTCTCTGCCGAGTTCGCACTGGCCCAGTGGCTGGTGCGCGGGCTCGCCGCCGAGAACCAGTCGATGGTGCAGGAAGCCGAAGAAATGCTGGCCACGCTGGAAGCGGACATCCTCGAGCAGGAGTTGGCAGCAGCCCAGGCCGAACCGGCCGCAGCCCCCGTCCACCCGGCTTCGTCTGCGCCGTCGCCTGCTGCGGGCACCGGCACCGTACGGACCAGCCCTGCCGCGGACGGCAGTACCGGCAAGGTAAGCGTGATGCCGATCCCGGCCACCTCACCTGCAGCAGCACCGGCCACCCCGCCTGCCGCTGCGCCCGGGACAGAACCTGCTTCCGAACCCCCGGCTCCGGCTCCGGGATCCGCATCCAAGCCGGATGCACCGAAAACTCCCGCTCCAACGGATGCCGCCGAGGCGGAAGCCGAGCCGGCGGGCACCGTGCAGGCCGGCGAGATCCAGGACAAGGCTGAGGACGGGAAGCCGGCCGATCCGGCGCCAGGCAGGAGACCGGCAGCCGAACCGGCGACGTCGGCTATTCCACTTAGCGTCGTTGAGTCCGGATCCGCTGCCGTGGACCCTGCCGCAGTTCAGGGAACGAAAGACGCTAAGTCCAGCTAGTTCCTTTGAGCCCTGCGGAGCCCGAGCCCGCCTGCTGATGCAGGCGGGCTCTTTTTGTGTCCAGGGACAGTTTCCCGGATTGTTTTGCCGCGCCCTTGACCGGGGTGTGGTTCTGTGGTTAGTTAGTCAAGTAACGAACCCACCAAGCTGAAGCGGGATCCAGTGATCGATGACAGCAAGCCGATCTTCCAGCAGATCGCCGAACGGATCGAAGGGGACATCCTGGACGGGATGCTCCCGGAAGAGGGACAGGTGCCCTCAACCAATGAGTTCGCGGCGTTCTACCGGATCAACCCGGCCACAGCTGCCAAGGGAGTGAACCTTCTGGTTGACCAAGGACTCCTCTACAAGCGCCGGGGCATTGGCATGTTCGTCGCGCCCGGCGCCCGGGAAACAGTCCTGGCCAAGCGCCGGGACCAGTTCTACCGCCAGTTTGTCCAGCCCCTCCACCTGGAAGCCCGGAAGCTCGGGATCGGCATGGAGGAACTCACCACCCTTATCCAACGCAGTGCCGCTGAACATGAAGGGACCCCGGCACCATGAACGTCATAGAAACCCGCGGACTAACGCGCCGCTACAA